>JAKVBK010000015.1 GCA_022447275.1 Oceanicola sp.
ACTTCGGACTGCTCTTGCACAACGCTTAGGCCATGTCATGTTCGCGGATGTATTCGACATTATCCTGTTCTTATGATCTTTTGGCGCGTTCCTGTCTTTGCGGTATGTTAGGAAGTGGGCGCTGCTTGGTATCTACCTTGCTTCTGAAAAACCAAACTTCGTTCGGACCAAATTAGCCTAGGTGCTGCGCAGCCACCGAGGCAACGTCACCTTTCGTTTATGGCGGCGTGCTTCTCAGCCCAACAAGCCGCAGTTGGCACCCATGTCATCTTGTTTCGCGCGTGCCTACATGACGCGATTGCTAAAAAATTTAGACCAAAGCACTACATGAGCACAGCGCGCAATGGTGCTGCTATCCTATTCTAACGGGCATTAAAGTGGGGGTCGCGGCGACGGCGCTGAATGGTCGTCGATGCCTATGAGCCGTACGCTAGTGCGCTGGCTTCGCTTGGCCCGCCACTTCCGCGATCGAAGTTTCCGATAGCCGCTCGATCAGGCTTTGCTCGATCTCGGCCATGACATCGGTAACGCGGCTGTAGAGCGCATTTTCGACGGAGCAGGAAGATGTGTGTGCGCCATCGCTCTCTGCGACAAGGCTTTCATCAAGGGCGAGATAGATGTCAGCCAAGGTGATGTCTTGGGCGGGTTTTGCAAGTTTCCAACCGCCCGCATGGCCTTTTTCGGAGATCAGAAGGCCCTTCTCGCGCAAGCGCCCCAACACACGGCGCACCACCACGGGGTTTGTCCCGGCATGCTCGGCGATATCTGCCGATGTGCGCATGCGTTCCGGGTCCCCGGCCATGTGGCTGAGCGTATGCAGCGCAAGTGAGAGGCGACTGTTTCGTTTCATGCCAGCGAAGATCCCCGAATGTGTGCCATACGTAACAATATGGGTTGCATATAGATTGTAACAGCGTAGGTTGCGTGGCTCAAATTGAACGCGATGGAGTTACCCATGCAAGATAATCGCCTGCCTGTCACGGTACTTTCGGGCTTTCTTGGCGCAGGAAAGACCACGCTGCTGAACCGTGTGCTAAACAACCGCGAAGGCCGCCGGGTTGCGGTCATCGTCAATGACATGTCCGAAGTCAATATCGATGCGGATCTCGTCCGGGCGGACACTGAGTTGAGCCGCACGGATGAAACATTGGTGGAAATGTCAAACGGGTGCATTTGCTGCACGCTGCGCGATGACCTGCTTGCAGAGGTGCGTCGCCTGGCAGGTGAGGGGCGCTTCGATTACTTGCTCATTGAATCGACTGGAATCTCCGAACCACTGCCCGTGGCTGCAACTTTCGACTTCCGCGATGAATACGGCGAGAGCCTGTCTGACGTTGCGCGGCTCGATACGATGGTCACTGTTGTCGATGCCGTGAACCTGCTCAACGATTATGCGTCAGAGGATTTCCTGAGTGATCGGGGCGAGACTCTTGGCGAAGAGGATGATCGGACGCTTGTGCACCTGCTTACCGACCAGATCGAGTTTGCCGATGTCGTCATTCTGAACAAAGTGGCCGATGCAGGCCCCGAGAAAACAGACGCCGCGCTCAAGATCATTCGCAGCCTCAACGCAGATGCAGAGATCATCGAAACAAACCATTCTTCTGTGGCTGCGGCCAAAATCCTCGATACGGGTCTGTTTGATTTTGAGCAGGCGCATGAGCACCCGATGTGGGCGAAGGAGCTTTATGGCTTTGCCGATCATGTTCCTGAAACGGAAGAATATGGCGTCACATCCTACACCTATCGCGCCCGGCTTCCCTTCATTCCCGAACGGATCCTGGAGGTTCTGAATGGCGCTCTGCCCGGTGTGATCCGTGCCAAGGGCCATTTCTGGATCTCGACCCGCCCGGATTGGGTGGCCGAGTTTTCCCTTGCCGGCGCCCTGAGCAGCGTAAAGCCCTTGGGTACGTGGTGGGCGGCCGTTCCCGAAGAGCGCCGGCCCGACCACGATAGCGCAAAAGAATACATGATGGCCCATTGGCAAGAACCATGGGGCGACCGCCGGCAGGAGATCGTCTTTATCGGGGCCGGCATTGACTGGCCCGCCCTCAAAGAGCGCCTCGATGCGTGTCTGGTGCCAGCGGTGGCAGCGATGGGCCCAGAAGATCTGCCTGACTACCCTGATCCGTTCCCAGCCTGGCGCCGGGTTGAGACAGCTGCATGAGTTTGCTGCAGCAAACCCTGTTTGAGACATCGGCGGCAGTATCCATTTGCGACACTGCCGCCGGGCTCAGACATTTTTTGGAGCCGTCCTGCGCGGCCGCGATCTGGCGACGGCAGACACCCCCGGATATCCAAAGCTGGCTTGATGATCTGCCGCCAGATGTTCTGCCCAATGGCCGCGTTGTTCTGCCCGCCGATGCGGTTGGCAAGGCTGTTTCCCATTTGTGTGACATGTCTGGGCTGCAAGCCAGCCCCGGGCGGGAATGGTTGCAAAATGACATCGTCGCGCTGGCAGAGATATTCGCGGATCTCATGGAGGCCCCGTTCCTTCGGGTGCGTCTGCAGGCGGTGGCCACGAATGCCTGTCGCAAGTTTCATGTGGACGCTTTGACGGCGCGACTGGTGTGCACCTACCGCGGGACAGGCACGCAATATGGCACCTCGGTGCGCGATCAGGATCCTGGAAGGGTGTTCACGGTTCAGACCGGTGCGCCGATCCTGCTGCGGGGCACCCAATGGTCCGAGACGCCGCCCAGTGGTCTGCGGCATCGCTCCCCCCCGATCGAGGGGAGCGGTGAAACTCGTCTGCTGCTCGTGCTCGATCCAATCACTGACCCGGAGACGGAGCTGTGAGTCGCAACCTTGGACATTCAAGCCTGCGCCGCAGGCGGCGCAGCCGCGATCCGATGGCCGCATATGACGGATTGCCAGCGCCGCTGCGTCGTTGGGTGTCGCAGGCGGCGCTGCCTTGGTCCCCGGCGTCTGTGCGGCGGGTGTGGACAAAGGCCTTGGCCAAGGGGTTGTCTCCCGAAGAGGCCTTGCGTTCCCTCAGCCGGGCCGAGGCCCGCACCCTTGCCCGGGACAGCGTCTCGCAGCAAGGAATGCTTGGTTAGGCGCAACGCTTCGCTGGCCCCGAGTTTATTGGCCCGCAGCTCATGGGCCTCGCATGCATCGGCCCCTAGTCAGACAGGCACAGCTTGTTGCCGTCTCGATCCCTAATATAGGCAGAATATTTTGGGCCGCGCGGACCGGGCGCGCCTTCATCCTGCGCGCCCAGTTCCAAGGCGCGCGCATGCATCCTGTCCACCGCCTCGGGGCTGCCGACAGACACACCCAGCATCGTGCCATTCCCGTTTGTGGCGGGCTTGCCGTCAAAGGGCAGGGCGAGGGCAAAGGCAAAGTCATCGCCAAGCCAATAGGTCATGCGTTCTGATGCGGCCACACTGTGCAGACCCTGCCCGTCAAACAGCGCATTATAGAAGTTTGATGCCTGTTCCAGATCGTCTGTGCCGAGCACGAAATAGTTCATCTTCATCGGGAGATTTCCGTTGAGTTGGCGGCGGGGCCACTCTGGTTGCCCGCCTGATTTCACCGTGCTGGCAGCTCTATGGTAAAATATGTCATTTAATGGCATATTTGTTTCCATGGCGCAGAAAGATGTGACAGGCCGGTTGGAGCGGATGGACAGGTTGGCCGCCCGCCTCAAGGAGGATACCCCCTCGACGGTTGGAGGGCTGGCCGCTGAATTTGGTGTAAGTACGCGCACCATATCGCGCGATCTGGCCCTGATGCGCGCGCGCGGGATGCCTGTGGACGCGGATCGCGGACGGGGTGGTGGCGTGCGGCTTGATCACAGTTGGGGCGTGGGCCGTTTGAACCTCAGCTATGGGGAAGCGGTGGATCTGCTGATCAGCATTGCCGTTGCAGAGCAGATGAAGTCCCCCATGTTTCTGGCCAATCTGGGGGCAGTGCGGCGGCAGCTGATTGCGTCCTTCTCGCCGGGAAAACGCGCGGAGGTAGACCGTCTGAAATCGCGTATTCTGGTGGGGGTGACTGCTTCCAGCTATGTGCAAATGGGCGTCACCGGGCCTTCGGAGCGGGTGGTGCAGGCCTTGCACCAAGCCTTTGTAGATCGCGAAATGCTCCTGATCCGGTATCGTCGTGAAGACGGGCGGCTGTCCGAGCGAGAGATTGAGCCCCAATACCTGCTTTTGAAATATCCGGTCTGGTACGTCGTCGCCCAGGATCACCTCAGAGATGCGCCACGTACCTTCAGATGTGACCGCATTCAATCGGCCATGCGGACAGGAAGCCGGTTTCGGCTATTGCCAAAATCGCATTTTGCCTCTGCGTTTGCGCAGGACATGCAGGCCAATTAGCGGGCGGGTTCAACTGCTCGGTCGTCCGCGGCCTATGGCTATCCCTTTGCCATGCCAACCGCTGTCCCCAAGCTTTCGGTGTCAGATGACGGCGGTTTCGACGATGGGCGCTTGATGCAGCACCCGTTCATAGTGAAACGCCCCAAGATCAAGGCTGCGATAGGCGCCATATGTCAGCCATTCCGCCGTGCCCCGCCCCATGGCCGGGGATTGCTGCAAGCCATGTCCGGAAAAGCCGTTGAGGAAGATGAAGTTCGACACTTCAGGATGGGGGCCCGTGATGGCGTTGTGATCCAGCAGGTTCATTGCGTAATGCCCAGCCCATTCCGAGATCACCTTGACCGCTTCGAACTGGGGGATGCGTGTGGCGATCGTCGGCCAGATATGGGCTTCCCACAGGCTGTGATCCATCGCGAAATCATCATGCTCAACGCACGGATCGTCCTCCGCATGGCCGCCGCACAGATAGGTGCCCCCACCATTGTCACGCATATGCACACCTGATGGGTCGATGGTGAGGGGCAGATCCTGCTCCAATGGGCGCTCAGCCTTGAAGATCCAACTGAAGCGTTTGCGCGGTTCAACCGGCAACGTGATGCCTGCCATGGCAGCCGTGCGCGCCGCGCGGGGCCCGGATGCGTTCACCACCTGTCCGCAGGTAATCACCTCTCCGGTTTTGAGCGTTATGCTGTCTATGCGCGTGCCGGCCGGGTTGCGCGTCATCGCGACCACCTCATTGGCCACATACTCGGCCCCGCGTTCGCGCGCCTGCCGCTTCCACCAGTCAAACAGCGTGGCACCGTCGAAATAGCCCTCGTTGACCGTGTTGATCGAGCCCAGCTTGATGTCATCAAGGGCATAGAACGGATAGCGGGCGGCAATCTCTTCTTGCGACAGCAACTCGGTCATGGCGCCTGCTGCGCGCTGAACCTTCTGGTTGGCCCGCAACACGTTTGCAAAGCGCTCCGTGTCCGCAAGATAGAGGTAGCCAAAGCTGCGCAGTGTCAATTCCGGGACGCGCGCATCATCGCCCATGTAGCGGCGCGCATTCTTTACGAAATCGGCGCCAAACTGGGAAATCTGCACATTCAGCTTTGTGGAAAATTGCTGCCGAATGCAGGAATTCGTGTGGGCCGTAGAACACCATTCATAGCTGGGATCGCGCTCGACAACGAGGATTGAGCCGTTGAAATCAGGGTTGTCCGTGAGGAACCAAGCCGTGGAGGACCCCATGATCGCACCGCCAACGATGATCACGTCATAATGGGTCTGGGCAGGTGTTTGGGCGAAGGACGACGGCATTTTCACGGTCTCCAAAGGCGGATGGCACAGCGCGATGAACGTGGAAAAGGGGATAACCCCTGGGACGTCGGCCTGGGCCGCCCCGCATCTATGCTAGGCACAGCCGCTGCAAAAGGCCAGCACGGAGCATAGCCCGGTTCCGGCGCAGTTGGGCGCCTACCGCACAAGGTGCTGGATATGCTGAGGGGCGCAGTGCAGGGGCTTTGCGCCTGAGGCGGTCTGCAGATCAGCCCGTAAGGGTTTTCATCCATCCCAGCGTGTCTTGGGTGCGCGCGGCGCCCGGTTTGTATTCGGCCCCAAGCGGGCGGTGCCAGCCCATCCCATCAAGGGCTGCAAAGATTGCGGCATAGTTCAGCTCACCCTGATCGGGCACGCCGCGGGCGGGCACGCCAGCAAACTGGATGTGGCCGATATGGTTTTGCAGGGCGCGGGCGCGGGTGATCACATCGCCTTCGCTGCGGCCCACGTGGTAGCAGTCAAACATCAGGGCTAGGTTGTCGGCTGCGACCTCGCGGATGATGGCTGCGGCTTGGTCTGTTGTGTGCAAGAAATAGTCGGGGGCATCGTGCCGATTGAGCGGTTCGATCAGGATCGTGATATTATGGGGGCGGGCCCGCGCGCAGGCATAGCTCAGGTTGTCCAGAAAGGCGGCTCGGTGCTCTGCGCTGCGTCCGAACCCCGCCATGACATGCACGGCCGCACAGTCAATCTGAGCAGCATAGGCGATGGCCTCATCGATCGCGGCACGTGCTTCTGGTTCGCGGCCGGGCTGAGCTGCCAAACCATTGTCGCCCGCGCTGATGTCGCCACGACGCGTATTGAGCCCGAGCATCTTTAGGCCCGTGTCCGCCAGGGCCGCCTGCACCTCCTCTATGGCCGTCTCAAAGGGCCAGTGGCATTCCACCGCGTCAAAGCCAGCCGCATGGGCGGCGCGGATCGCTTCGGGCAAGCTCAGATCAGGCCACAGGAAGCCCAGATTGGCGGAAAAGCGCGGCATACTCAGGATGCCTCGCCGGGCAAGGCAAGGCCAGCCATACGGGCATAAACCTTCGCAACGGCCGCGTCATCTTCCCCGCCCAGTCCCATGCCCGCGGCGGCCTCGTACTGCGCCAGCGCTGTGGCGGTCATGGGGGCGGAAAACTGCGCGTCACGGGCAATGTCGAGCACAATGCCGAGGTCTTTGGGCCAGATATTCACTGCGCTGCGCGGGGTGTAGTCACCGTCAACGATATGGGGGCCGCGGTTTTCCAGCATCCAGGAATTGCCTGCACAGCTTGGGATTACCTCCATGAACGTCTCCGGGGGCACGCCTTGGGTCATGCCAAATGTCATGGCCTCCGCCATTGTCGCGATATGCACCCCGGCAAGCAGTTGGTTAACCGCCTTCATCGCCGACCCAGCCCCGGCCGCATCGCCAAGGCGGAACACTTTCTCTGATGTGGCGTCGAGCATCTCTGCCGCAGCGGCAAAGGCCTCCGCTGTGCCGGAGGCCATGATCGTCAGCGCGCCCTGTGCTGCCTTCACTGCCCCGCCTGAAATGGGCGCATCGAGGTAATGTACGTGATGCTCTGCGCAGCGCGCTGCCATCTCGCGGGCGAAGGCTGGAGGAACGGTCGCACAAGCCATTACGACACTCCCGGGGGCCATTCTGGGCACGACGCCCTGCGGCCCGAACAGAACGTCTTCGGTCTGTGCCGCGTTGAGAACCACGACGGCAACGGCATCGAGCGTTGCTGCAATATCTTCTCGGGCGCCTTCTGCCCCGCCCTCGGCCCGAAAGCGGTGCATTTGCGCGGCAACAACGTCGAAACCAAAGGTCTGATGCCCGGCTGCCAGGATCGACTGTGCAATCCCGTAGCCCATTGAGCCCAGCCCAATCACGGCGACCTTTTTCGGCATGCTGTCCTCCTGTGCGTGCGCGGCCACCCTGACTGTCTTACCCGTCTGTCGCAACCTTGCCGGGGCATGCCACGGCAAAGCAATGGTCTGGGGCAGATATTCGCGTTGGCAAGCCGCTCAAACCAGTGCGTAATGCGCGTCGGAAGAATGGGAAGGTGCGCTATGGCCAAGATCATTGTTTTTACGGATATCCACATTCGGGCTGAGGGCCAGCGGATCATTGGCCTCGATCCCGCTGCCCGGTTTGCACAAGGTCTGGCCCATGCTGCCCGCCTGCATCCCGATGCGGCCTGTGCCGTGCTGATGGGTGATTTGGCCGACACTGGCGTGCGGGCCGAATATGAAATCCTGCGCCGCATCCTTGCAGATGCGCCTTGGCCGGTGATCCCAATGATGGGCAATCACGATAACCGTGAGGTCTTTCGCCAAGTGTTTCCGGAAGCGCCGAGAGATCCTAACGGTTTTGTTCAGGCTGTGCGCGATCTGGAGGGGGTGCGGCTGATCACACTAGATACACTCGACCCAAGCACCGAACCGCACCACGGAGGGCGGCTGTGTTCAAAGCGGCTCGACTGGCTGAAGGCCGCCTTAGCGCAAGCCCAAGGGCAGGGCTGTCTGGTGTTTCTGCACCATCCGCCCTTTGACACCGGCTTTGCCGGGATGGACCGCATCGGATTGCACAATGCCGCCGAACTGCGCGATCTGCTGGCCTCGGGCCCCGTCACCCATGTGTTCGCGGGCCATATCCATCGCACGATCACCGCCACCGTGGATGGCCTGCCAATGACCGTTTTCAAAAGCCCGTGCCACCAAATGCCGATGATGCTGGGGGCAGAGGGAAGTGGCCATTCCGTGCCCGAGCCCGGTGCCTACGGCATCCTCACCACGCGTGGGCCGAATGTTGTGGTGCATTTCGAGGATTTCACCCTGCCCGAGACGGAGGTTGGCCAGAGCGCGGTTTAGGGCGCGCGCCTAGCGCTGGGCGGTTTCCCAGTTCGGGTGCAGCCAAGGCCTGTCATTGCTGCGGGGCAGGGCGCGTTGGCCAAGGATATGGTCCGAGGCTTTCTCGCCCACCATGATCGAGGGGCCGTTGAGGTTGCCATTCGTGATGCGTGGGAAGATCGAACTGTCGGCCACACGTAGCCCCTCGACGCCAATCACACGGGTTTCGGGATCGACTACAGCCATCGGATCATCGCGCCGCCCCATTTTGCAGGTGCCGCAGGGGTGATAGGCGCTTTCCACATGCTCCCGGATCGCTGCGTCGAGGTCCGCATCGCTCTGCAGGGCGCTTCCCGGCTGGATCTCGTGCTTGACGAAAGGTGCCATGGCCGGTTGGGCAAAGATTTCGCGGGTCAGACGGATACAGGCGCGGAAGTCTTCCCAGTCGCGCGGGTCTGACATGTAGTTGAACAGAATATCGGGCTCGGCCTGCGGGTCGGCCCCGGTGAGGCGCACGCGCCCGCGCGAGGCGGAGCGCATCGGCCCGACATGGGCCTGAAACCCATGCCCCTCAGACGCGGCTTTTCCGTCATAGCGCACGGCGATGGGCAGGAAATGATACTGGATATCGGGATAGTCCACCCCCGCGCGCGAGCGGATAAAACCTGCGCTTTCAAATTGGTTCGACGCCCCGAGCCCTGTGCCGGTGAACAGCCATTGTGCCCCGATCAGCGCCTTGGAAAACAGGTTCCAGTGTTTGTAAAGCGTAATGGGCTGTTTGCTGGCGAACTGGATGTACATCTCCAGATGGTCCTGCAGGTTGGCCCCCACACCCGGGCGATCCGCCCGCACGTCGATGCCATGTGCGCTCAGATGCTCTGCCGGGCCAATGCCAGAGCGCATGAGGATCATCGGAGAATTGATTGCCGACGCGGCCACGATCACTTCGTGCCGGGCGCGCACGATCTGGCGTTTGCCCCGCACAAGCACGCATACACCCACGGCGCGACCATCCTCAATCACCACTTTCTCCGCCAGTCCGTGCAGCAGCGTGACCCTGCCGGTGCGCAGGGCGGGTTTGAGATAGGCATTGGCCGCAGACCAGCGGCGCCCGCGCTTGATGGTCTGCTCCATGGGGCCGAAGCCCTCTTGCTTTTGGCCGTTGTAATCGTCGGTGCGTTGGTAGCCGGCTTGTTCTGCGGCCTCTACGAAGGCGGCGTGCAATGGATTGTCGCGTGGGCCGCGGGTGACGCTGAGTGGGCCATCCTTGCCGCGCCAGGCCGGATCCCCACCTTGGTCCCGGTCGCTCCAACTTTCCATGCGCTTGAAATAGGGCAGGACATCGGCAAAGGCCCAGCCGTCGGCGCCACTGTCGGCCCAATGGTCGAAATCCTTTGCATGGCCGCGGACATAGACCATCCCGTTGATCGAGGATGAGCCGCCGATCACCTTGCCGCGCGGGCAGACCAGCCTGCGCCCGCCAAGATGCGGTTCCGGTTGGCTGGAATAGCCCCAGTCATAACGCTTCATATTCATCGGAAAGGACAGGGCTGCAGGCATCTGGATCAGCGGACCCGCATCTGTGCCGCCGTATTCAATCACAGTCACGTTGCGGCCGGCTTCGGCCAACCGATAGGCCATTGCGCAGCCGGCTGATCCCGCGCCGATGATGACGAAATCCGCCTGTGCCATGATCGTTTATCCTTGATGTCCGGGCTGAAATTGCGCCCTTGGTTGCCCGCACGCTCATCGCGTTGGGGACCCCTGTCAATATTGCTCGGGCGGAAGGGACGCAAGCCCAACGGATATTGAATTTGCACCCCTATGATTTTTTCACCCAAACCCTGTAAAACGGCCTCTTTCTTATTCTCTTATCTGTGCTGGATGCCTGATTGCGTCCCAAGGTATGACGCAATCAGGACAGACAAGGCCGCTAAACTATGGTATGCACTCATTAATCTTATGCTTGGACGTTTTTCCCAATGACCGGAAATGCAAGAGGCGCTGTTGTTGCGCTGCTCGGTTTTGCGCTGTTCGCGGCCCATGACGCTTTGATCAAATCCTTGGGCGGCAGCTATGCCCCGTTTCAGATCGTTTTCTTCAGCGTCTTGATCAGTTTCCCGATGGCGTCTGTGATGTTGCTGCGCGACCCGATGGTAGGATCTTTGCGGCCCGTACATCCGCGTTGGATGGCGCTGCGCACGGCAATCGTTGTGGTGACGGCTGCATCGGCATTCTACGCCTTTTCTGTTCTGCCGCTTGCCACGGTCTATGCGATCCTCTTTGCGACCCCTCTTCTGATCACGGTGCTCTCGATTCCGCTTTTGGGTGAGGTGGTGCGGCTGCGGCGCTGGGTGGCTGTGTTTGTTGGCCTGAGCGGCGTGCTGATCGTGCTGCGTCCGGGCACGGAGGCGTTGGGTCTTGGGCATGCGGCTGCGCTCATTGCAGCGCTGGGCTCTGCTCTGGCGTCCGTCATCGTGCGTAAGATCGGCCGCGCCGAGCGGCCAGTTGTGATCCTGCTCTACCCGATGGTGGCCAATGTGTGCGTGATGGGGGCGCTCTTGCCTCTGCATTACGAGCCAATGCCCCTGCTGGATCTTGCGAAAATGACCGCCGTCGCCGGGCTGGGCTTTATCGCAATGCTGTGCATGCTGGCCGCGTACCGATCCGGGGAGGCGGTTGTGGTCGCGCCCATGCAGTATTCGCAGATCCTGTGGGCGATCGTATATGGGGCGCTCTTTTTCAATGAGCACCCTGACCTTTTAACCCTTGTGGGGGCTTCAGTCGTGATCCTGTCGGGCGTTTATATCGTGCTGCGCGAAAGCCGCGCGGACGTCTCGGCGACCCAGCCTGTGTCGCGCACCCGCTCGCGCATCGATACGGGCACATATATGCGCGTTGGCCCCCTTCTGAGGTTGCTGCGCCGTAGCAATGACTAATCGCCAGCGGCGCTGGTTTGGCCCTTGTCAAACAGCCAGTGCAGTTGTAGGCAGCACGCCACGGTCGGAGTGTAGCTCAGCCTGGTAGAGCACTGTCTTCGGGAGGCAGGGGTCGGAGGTTCGAATCCTCTCACTCCGACCAATATGAAAAGCCTTAGAGGCTCTTCTTACTTTCCTGACATTGCCAAGTCTGCACCCCGCTCCGGTTCGCCGTTTTCGAACTGAGCGTATCTGCAGACGACTTGGCGCTGCGCGCCGCAAGGTTGTGCTTATTGCGCACAAGCTGAGCCAAGTGGCGTTTTCACCGAAAGCCAGTTGTCAGGACGACATCAAGGCCATTAGCAGGGCCAGCACGATGATCACATCCAAAAGGATAAACGCCCACAAAACCCATCGGCGCACATCCATTTTGCCCAAGTTCAGATATGCAAATGTGCCGCCGAGCGCGGGCAATATGAGCGCGGCAATCACAGTGGCTGTCCCCCCCGTGATCGTCACCAGAAGGTAGCCCAGAACAAGATAAATCAGGCCTGCCGGCACCAGCAGGAGCGTATCGCGCCGCCGCCCGTCCATCAGCCACTCCGTCACATGCCAAAAGCCTGTGAATACGAGAAGGCCGCCCGCCAGTCCTGCATACATTGTGATATCTCCTCAGGTGTCAGGGCAGGGGTAACCGGCCACACCCCAGATCAATATGTCGTCCACATGCTCTTGCAGGCTGTAGGGCGCTGGTTCACGACCGCCGCCGGGCGCCCAGGCCCAGTGGAGGATGAGATCGTGACCAAGATGCTCCGCAATTTCCAATACGTCCCGGCCGCCGTTCAGATCGGGATCGCGCAATTGCGCGCAAATCTCTTCCGATGTGCGCCCGAACCAGTGCGCCTCAACCGGGGCCAAGGCCCAGCCCATGGCGACACGCGGCGCGGCATGGGGCATTTCGTTGGCGTTTTCCCAGTCTTCTGCCTTTGTCGTGTGGCAGGTGGAACAGAGCAGGCTTTCCGCGCCGATGCGGCTTTCACCTGCACGTATGTTCATGCCATGGGGGCGCGCTTTGCCATAAGTGGGGCCAGACCACATGGGCCGATCAGATGGGCCGGTATGACAATTCGCACAGCGCGGATGGCTGGCCACTTCATAGATGCGCGCCCAGGCTTCAAGTCCGACCTGTTTGGAGACGCTGCCTTCTGCGGGGGGCGCAATCACCAGATCCGCGCCTTCCGCCAGCGCACCGGTTGCGACAGCAATCGCGAGGCATAGGGACGCTGTAAATTTCATCTCTGCCCCCTCACACGAAGCCGATGTGCTTGTTGAATGGCATTTCGCGAAGGCGCTGCCCGGTGGCAGCAAAAATCGCATTGCCCAGAGCTGGCGCAGCAGGTGGAACGCCGGGTTCGCCGATCCCTCTGATGCCTGGCATGTTCTCTAGAATTTTCACCTCAATCTCGGGTGTCTGATAGAGACGCAGACCCTCATAATCATGGTAGTTGGTTTGCAGTGGGGCGTAGTCCTCATAGGTGAGTTCGGAATTGATCGCGTGGCTCAGCGCGTAGATCAGCCCTCCGAAAAGCTGTGCTTCTGCATTGCCCGGATCGAGAACGCGCCCCACGTCCGCCACGATGTAGGCTTTGTCGAGCCTGATGCCGAACTCGGTGTTTGTGACCTCGATCACCTGCGCTGTCGGGACACCAAATGAAAGACAGAACGCAACGCCGCGCCCGCGCCCGTCGCCCAAAGAAGGGCCGTCCCATCCAGACATCTCCCCGACAGTTTCCAGAACCTTACGCGACGGCGCATGCATACACAGGCGCAGACGCTCTTCCAGCGGGTCGGCGCCGGCCTTGTGGATCAATTCATCCAAGAAGGTATCGTGATAGAAGCCGTTGCCTGATGCACCGACAGAGCGCCAACTAGAGACCGGCGCCAAATCGGGCGCGCGATACCCGGTCACACGGTAGTTCGGAATTGCAAACGGCTGATCCCATGACCCGGTGGTAATCGTCGGGTCGGGCCCTGGAATGCGCATCCCTGTCAAACGCCCGAACCAGCTTGGCGCCATAGCTTGCTGCGAGACTGAGATGTCGACGGTGTCAACCCGGCCATCTTTCACGATGCCCCGCCCGTGCATGACAGATGCGGGGCGCGGGTAGTCGTGGGTCATGTCTTCTTCACGGCTCCAGGTCAGCTTGATCGGCGTGCCTTTCTCGGCCATCGCGATTTCGACTGCCTGTTCGACATGGGTCATCTCCAGCTTGTGGCCAAAGCTGCCGCCTATCGGCTGCACGTGAACAAATACCTGCTCAGCATCCATGCCGGATATCAGCGCGGCACGGTCCCTGATGAAGAGCGGGATTTGGGTGCCGGTCCAGATGTCGACCCGGTCGTCCGTGACTTGGACAACGGCATTCATCGGCTCCATCGGGGCATGTGCAAGAAACGGGATGCGGTATTGCGCCTCGAACACCTCGCCCTCTGACAGTGCTGCCTCCACATCGCCGTCGTTTCTTTGGCGGAGGTCGTAGGCGTCTTTGGTGTCGACGGCGGCTTCGAGCAGGTCAAACATCTCGGCGCTGGTGGCCGGATAGTTTGGCGCCCCCCAGTTGCAAACAACGGCATTGGCGGCTTGCATCGCATACCAGGTGTTGGTCGCAATCACTGCCACCCCAGGGTTTCCAGCTTTTACTTCCAACACACGTTTGACGCCGGGCATCGTCTCCGCCTCAGACGCATCGAAGCTTTCGAGCGCCCCGCCGATGCCCGGATTGGCGCAGATCGATGCAAAAAGCATGCCGTCCAGCGCCAGATCGATCCCATACTTTTCGGCGCCGGTGCATTTGGCTTCCATGTCCGTGCGGGGCAGGCCGGCCTTGCCCAGATACCGCCACTCCTTGGGGTCGCGCAGGGTAACATCCGTGATCGGTGCAATCCCGGCGGCATCGGCAGCCAAGTCTGTATACGCGATCTTCGCCCCATCCGGCGCGATCACGTGGCCGTCCTGTGTCGACAAATCTGCCCGCGCAACGCCCAGCCTCTGGGCCGCGGCCTCCTTCAATGTTTCGCGCGCAACGGCCCCGGCATTGCGCAGCTTTTCGTACATATCAGGCACGGTGGAAGAGCCGCCGGTGATCTGGACCGAAAAGAGTTTGGGCACCACACGCAGGACAGAGCGGATCGTTTCCGCCGCCGCGCTTTCGTCATAGGCCGGCAGTGGTGAGCCTTCGGTCGCAACCTCAGAATTGTAGTAGGCCTGATCCGGCAAACCTGGCGTGCGCGTGGTTTCGTTCGGATCGATGTCGAGCTCTTCTGCGATGAGATAGGCCTGGATCGAGTATGACCCCTGGCCTTTGTCGGCACGTGGCGTGATCAGCGTGACACCGTCAGATGTGATCTTCACGAAGGGGGTGATCGCAGCTTCGCCCTCCCCAAGGTCATCCAGCAACGGGTTCGGGATCGGGCGGTTCACCAGATAGGCCCCAAAGGCAACGCCACCTGCGATGGCAGCTGAGCCGATCAGAAATGTGCGACGGGCAATCTTTCCAACACTCGGCATGGCTCAGGCCTCCTGCAGCTTCTTGGCGGCGGCGTGGATCGCAGCGCGGATGCGCGGATAGGTGCCACAGCGACACAGGTTGGCGGACATGGCCGTATCGATGTCCTCATCCGTGGGCGTGGGGTTGAGATCCAGAAACGAGGCCGCCTGCATGATCTGGCCAGACTGGCAGTAGCCGCATTGCGCGACCTGATGTTCGATCCAGGCTTCTTGAACGGCGTGCAAACTATTGGGCTGCGCGAGCCCCTCAATGGTCGTCACCTCGCCGCCGGCCAAATCGCCGATGGCAAGCTGACAGGACCGCACCGCAAGCCCATCGACATGAACAGTGCAGGCCCCGCATTGCGCAATGCCGCAGCCGTATTTCGGGCCCGTGATGTTCAATTCATCTCGGAGCACCCAAAGCAGCGGCATGTCAGGGGTGACATCCACTTCGTATTCAGTGCCGTTGACGGTTAGTCGCATGTCGCTGCCTCGCTGGTGGCTGTTGCGCCACGCTAGCAGACTGCGGCGGACGCGCTATAAGCATTACGCGCCAAATGCAGGTCAGGATCTTATGACCTAAGGTTAATCGCATGTATTTTGCTCAGAACGGCAAGCGGTATCGTATCAGAAGTTGTCGGGCTATGCGCAGGGTTGGTAGTTTTGTTCCTTCCATAGCAAGCTCGCTATTGAGAGCCGGCTTGTGTGGCGCATTCCTCTGCGGGCTCACTGCAGTAGCCAGAGACATGCAATGTATAACCGTTGGAAATGACGGGGCGACATGTGCAGCTTCTGACAAAGGCCGCTGCCAACGTGTCTTGCTCGCTGCACGGGAGTAGGCGCCCTGTCTCGAGGGGCTAAGATCGCTAAAGTACCTTGGGGCGGACGGGCTTTAGAACTTGAACTTGGAGGAAGGCGAATATGCGCACAGCTCTCGGTCGTCTTGTGATCGTCTTCGCATCTGCACTGGCATGTGCATTTGGGCCCATGATCGCGCATGCGAAACCCTTCCCTGAAGGAACGGATGCGCTGTTTATTGGTCACAGTTTCTTCGTGCCGATCAGCCGAAATTTTGATGACATTGTCTCTGCCAGCGGGGCCTACCCCAACCACAGTCACCAGGAAGTTTTTTCCGGTGGACGAACCGGGACCCCAAGATCGCTATGGGAGAGCCGGAAAAAACGCAGGGCAGTCACTGAGATTCTTGCGACGGGAGAGATTGACCTTCTTGGATTTACCCATGCTGGCCCGTTCGGCAGCGCGCAACAAGACTATCAGCGCTGGATCGATTTGGCCCTGCAATACAACCCGAACACATCCTTTATGATTGGCAGTTTGTGGGCCCCGGGCGGTACCAACACCTCCATGACTGAATTCAGAGCTCAAACCGATGAAGCAGCCGAATATGGGTGGCAGATGATCAAAGCGCTGCGGGCAGCCAACCCCGGCGTTGCGTTTTATCATATCGCGCACGGGCCAATGATGGTTGAGATGCGCGAAGATTTTGAGGCTGGCGAGCTAGAAGATTTAACCACCCTGGTGGGACGCAGAACGCGTAAAGACGTGCTCTTTACGGATGACGACCTCGGCCATGCTGGCGAAATGGCGAAGGACCTGATGGCGCTTGTTTGGCTTGAGATGCTTTATGGAATTCAGCGCGGTCAAGTGGCCGTTGAGTGGGATAGACAAGATACGATGCGCCTGCTGCGTGACGTTGTTCAGATGAATGCGCCCTACAATTAGGCTCTGTGTCGGCGTGATCGCGCCTGATTTCAGGGGTGGCTATTGCCTAGGCCGCGGGAGGGGAAACGCAGCGGCCAATCGGCCGGGCTCCACTGAATGAACGGCTTGGCAATACCGTTCAAACCTCGCCGGCTAAGGCTTGGCCGATCTCGGCAGCAAAGCTTTGCCAGGGTTTCAGATCAGTACCGGGAATTATCGAAAGCATTGTGAGCACCCTTCGGCACTTCAGGTGTGCAGCATCTCAATTACTCTGTTTGGCCGGACAGGTTGTTTGGGCAGAGGCGTTCTGCCTTGGGGCCTCGTGCTGTTCCGCCCAGCAAAATCAATCCCAGCCTTATCGTTCCCAGTCAAACAGAGCCTGTCACGCCTCAATGGCGGTGATCATATCCACGCGCGTGGCATGCCGTCCGCCCTCGAACGAAGCCGAAAGGAAGGCATCCACGATCTCGAGCGCAAGCCCTTCGCCCAGCACGCGCGCCCCCAGAGACAGCATGTTGGCATCGTTGTGCTGGCGGATCATGGCGGCCGAGAACGGATCGGCGCAGACGCCACAGCGCACGCCCTTCACTTTGTTCGCGGCCATCATGATGCCCTGGCCCGTGCCGCACAGGATGATACCCAGATCGCTTGCGCCTGATGCCACTTCGCGGGCGGCTGCTTCTCCGTGGGCGGGATAATGCGTGCTTTCAGGGGTGGTCGGGCCGATGTCATGCACCTCATAGCCCTTGGCCTGCACGTGTTTGGCCACCGCCTGGCGCAGGTCAATTGCGGCGTGATCACTGGAAAGCACAATGCGTGTCATGGTGTCTGGATCCCGTTTATGAAAAGGGGGCACGGCTGCCATGCAGGCGCTCCCGGAGGGTGTGGGGTGATGTCTGGGCACTCATATCACAGTGCTGCGCCGGGTCCAGCACTCGCGGGGGCGGTGCGTTGATGCGGTTGCCGCCACAATCGGGCTTGAGATCGGCTGGCAGATCAGCGCACCCTTGGCACATGTAAGATGTGCACATCGGTTTATGCTGTCATCTGCCCTTGTCCGGAGGTTCTGTCATGCCCCATCCCCTCGTCAGCCAAGAGATGATCGCCGCCTATCAGCGCGATGGCGCCGTTCTGGTAAAGGGGCTGTTCAAGGATCATGTGGAGGCCTTGCGCGCCGGTGTGGCGCGCAACATGGAGGCGCCAGGCCCCTACGCAGCCGAAAACCTCAAGCAAGGGGAACGGGGCCGCTTCTTTGATGATTACTGTAATTGGCAAAGGATTCCTGAATTTGCGGCCGTCATTGAGAACTCGGACGTGGCGGAGGTTGCGGCTGATCTGATGGGCGCAGAGCGCGTGCAACTGTTCCATGATCACGTGCTGGTCAAGGAACCTGGCACTTCAAAGGCCACCCCCTGGCATCAGGATGGGCCCTATTACTTTGTCGACGGACGCCAGACTGTCAGCTTCTGGTCTCCGCTCGATCCGGTGACAGAGGCCACCCTGCGCTGTGTGGCGGGCAGTCATCTTTGGGAAAAGCCGGTCTTGCCCACGCGCTGGTTGGCCGAAACCAGTTTTTACCCCGATGAGGCCGCCTACCGGCCGGTGCCCGATCCCGATGCGGAAGGCATGACGGTTTTGGAATGGCCCATGGAGCCCGGCGATGCGGTGGCGTTTCACTTTTCCACCCTGCACGGCGCCCGGGGCAATACCAGCGACAGCCGCAGGCGCGCGTTTTCCCTGCGTTTGATAGGCGATGATGCGCGCTATACGGAGCGGCCCGGGCGCACCTCGCCTCCGTTTCCGGGCCATGACATGGTGCCGGGCCAGGTGCTGCGCGAAGATTGGTTCCCGGTGCTTTATGCGCGCTGAGCCAAGCCGCTAACCGTCAGAGAAAACCGCGTGTTCCCCGCGCTCCGCTGTGGCGCGCCCGGCCAGCAAATCCGCGTAGTAGTCAAAAAGCGTATCCTCCCCGAAGGAGGGGGTGGCTTCGGCGTCGTAGCGGGCGCGACTTTCGTCCCACACCAGCATGGACTCACTGGCGTAGTATTTGCCAATCCGGGCGAGTTCAGCCTTGCTGCGCAGCGGTGGGATCACCTTGCCTGCCACCCCGAGCACCCCGCCGATCACATCCATCATGCGCAGCGGAACGCGTTTGACGGGCACCGGTTTGCCCATCAAGCGCGAGAGGCCGTTGACCTGATCCATCGGGGTGATCGCCGGACCGGGCCCGCCGATGGGCAGGATGGCATTGCGGGCCGCGGGATCGGTGAGGCTTTGGGATAGAAAACGCCCCAGATCGCGATCGCTGATCGGCTTGCAGGCGGTCAGACGACCATCCCCAAACACAAGGAAAGGCTTGCCCGCCATGACACGCGCCACCTGCCCAGAGAGCGATTTGAAGAATGCGGTGGGCCGCACGATCGTCCAGGTCAGTCCGGAAGCCATCAGACTGGCCTCAAAAGCCAGCTTGGCCTGCTGGAAGGCCAGCTTGGGCCGTTGCACACAGATCGCAGAGAGCAAGACGAAGTGCTGAACCCCAAGTGTTTTCGCGGTGTCGAGCAGGATCTGGTTTGCATCGTGGTCAACCGCCCATGCGTCGGCTTTCACGCCTGTGCGCGAGGCGATGCATGAGATCATCACCTCGGGTGCTGGCCCCTGCTCAATCGCCTTTTGCAGCGCCTGGGTGCTGTCGATCTGCGCGCGCAGGATATGAGCCCCCGGAGGCAGCCCCTCTGCTGAGGCCCCCGGTCGCACAAGGCAGGTCACCCCATGGCCATCGGCCATCAGGGCCCAAGCCGTTGCCCGCCCGATTGTGCCCGTCGCGCCAGCCAGCAGCACCTCGCATCGATGTGTCATGTTTTGCAGTCACCCAGATGTGTCAACATGGGGCGAGTGTAGGCAGGCCGCGCCGCAGGGCAAGATGTCTTGCGCAGCAAGCGGGGTGCCCCATTCCCCTTGCCGCCCCAGCAGCTATACTGAGACAGCGCCGCGCGCCCCGCTTTGGCCCGCCGGCAAAAGGAGCTCTGCACACCCATGACAAAACCCTGCATTATCTGTGTCGCCATCACGGGATCTGTCGGTCAGAAAACCGACAACCCCGCCATTCCGATCACGCAGGAAGAACAGATCGAAAGCACCCATGCCGCCTTCGAGGCCGGGGCCAGCATTGCCCATTGCCATGTGCGCATGCCCGATGGCGCCACAACCTCCGACCCCGAGCGTTTTGCACGGCTCAAGGAGGGGATCGAGACCCATTGCCCGGGCATGATCGTGCAATTGTCCACCGGCGGGCGTTCAGGCTCTGGCGCGGCGCGGGGCGGCATGCTGCCTTTGGCGCCGGATATGGCATCGTTGACGGTCGGGTCGAACAACTTCCCGACCCGGGTCTATGAAAACCCACCGGATCTGGTCGACTGGTTGGCAGGCCTGATGCGAGAGCATGCGGTCAAGCCTGAGATTGAGGCGTTTGACCTGTCTCACATCTTTCAAGCTGCAAAGATGGCCGCGGATGGGCGGATCGCGGGCCCGCTTTACGTGCAATTCGTCATGGGCGTGAAGAACGCCATGCCGGTTGACCGCGAGTCGTTTGACTATTTCCGCAAGACCCTCGCCCGCTTGGCACCGGATGCGGAATGGTGCGGCGCGGGGATTGGTGCGGGGCAATTGCAAGTCAATGAATGGTGCGTTGCCGAGGGCGGGCATGCGCGGACCGGGCTGGAAGACAATATCCGCCTCGACCGCACAACCCTCGCGCCGTCCAATGCGGCCTTGGTCAGCCGGGTGGTGGACCTGTGTGAGAAATACGCGCGCCCCGTGGCCACCCCAGCCGAGGCGCGGCAGATTTTGGGCCTGCGACCGGTGCCCGCCTGACGTTGGGCAGGGACGGCGGCACAGCGCCGCCTGTCCGGTTGCCTTCCAGCGCAGGTGACGTGGCCGAGGGCGACACCGGCCAGCGACGTGCCCCTGTCACTGCAAGAACTGCGCGAGAGCTGCCAATTCCTGCTGGCGGATTTCATGGCCGCCGGGATGGTGCTCCAACGTCACCGCAGCGCCCTGTTCCTGCAACCAATCGGTGAACTGTGCGGTCAGCGGCAAGGGGCAGATCGGATCGCGCGCCCCGGCCGTGACCAGAACCGGGCGGCCCGACAGGCCCGGCTGTGGCGCGGGCGCCCAGGGGATCAACGGGTGCAGCAGAGCCACCCTGTCAAACAAGGCGGGCCGGGCCATCATCACGGCCGCCAGGATGTTGGCGCCGTTCGAATAGCCCAGAGCATACACCGGGTTGTCCGGCGCCTCTGCGCAATGCGCGGCCACGAACCCGGCCATCTTGTCCGTCGCCCGGGCCAGATCATCCATGTCATAGACGCCCTCACCGGTGCGCCGAAAAAAGCGTGCAGCCCCCGCTTCGGAGACATCGCCAAGCGGGGCCACCAGGCCCGCATCCGGAAGCAGATCCCGCACCAAAATGTCAAACTGGTGCTGATCCCCGCCCGTTCCGTGAAACGCGAAAACGAGCGGAGACGCGCTGTCCCGAGGCGGGCGGGCCAGATGCTGGTAGCTGTCTTTCATGGCCGGTCTGCCCTCAGTCAGTGATCGGCATCAAACGCGCTTCGAGCGCAGGACGCAGATGCTCATGCTGGGTCGGCAGCATCAGGCCCTGGCCCAACTGGTCCGGGGCTTCGTCGCGGTCAAAGCCGGGCTCGTTGGTGGCCACTTCGAACAGAACCCCGCCGGGCGTGCGGAAATAGATCGCCCAGAAATAATCCCGATCGATCACTGGTGTCACCTGATAGCCGGTATCCAGCAGCGCCTTGCGCACCTCCAGCTGGGCGGCACGATCTTCCACGGCGAAGGCGATATGGTGGACTGAGCCCGCGCCCTGATCCGCCAGCGCAGCACTGGGCAATTCTTCGATGTCGATGCGGTCGGCGCCATTGCCACCGGGCACGATAAGGCGCGTGACATTGCCATCCACGCCAGCTTCTTCATAGCCCATGAAGGACATCAACTCGACCGATGCGGCCTTGTCATGGACGCGCATGCGCGCCCCGTGAAACCCGTGGATGCCCATCTCGGCGGGCACATCACCGCCCTCCCACGGCGTGCGGGCGTCTCCGTCCACCTCGACCAGAGCAAACCCATCGCCATCGGGGCCGTCAAAGCGCAGGCGGTTCTCTCCGAAACTGCTGCCTTGTGCCAAGCCTGATACACCCAAGGCACTCAGCCGCTCTGCCCAGGCTTTAAGGGTGCCCTTGGGCACGGCAAACTCCGTTTCACCCACCTCGCCGACACCGGCGCGGCCCTTGCGCATGTTGGGGAAGGGGAAATACGTCATCACCGATCCGGGCGAGCCTGCCGCGTCGCCGTAATACAGGTGATAGACGTCAGGCGCGTCGAAGTTGACGGTTTTCTTGACCCGGCGCAGGCCGAGCGTCTTGGTGAAAAAGTCAGAGTTCTGCTGCGCATTGGCCGCCATTGAGGTGACGTGATGCAGGCCTTTGATCTGGGTTATCATGATCCGTGTTCTCCTGAGGGGCGCGGTGTCGCCCGAATGTCTGTTTCCTCCTTACTTGGCCTTCTGATCTGTGAAGTGAACCGACATAATGCGCCAATCAGTATTTCATTTTGCGCAATAATGAATTCCGTGACCGCCACGCATGTCATGGTGCGCGCATGAAAAAAGGCGCGCCGGGCAGGGCGCGCCTTCTTCTGTGCTTAGGGCTGGCAATCGCGCGTCAGGCGACGCTCGCTTCAAGGGCGGCCACGATCGCGTCCCCCATTTCGCTGGTGGAGACGGGCTGCGCGCCATCCTCGCCCAGCAAATCAGCGGTGCGCAGGCCATCGGCGAGCACCTTCTCGACGGCTTCTTCGAGGCGCGTGGCTTCGTCGCCCATATCAAAGCTGTAGCGCAGGGCCATCGCGAACGACAGGATGCAGGCAATGGGGTTGGCTTTGCCCTGACCGGCAATGTCGGGGGCGGAGCCATGTACGGGCTCATAGAGCGCTTTCGGCCGACCATTCGCCATGGGCGCACCGAGGCTGGCAGAGGGCAACATGCCCAGCGATCCGGTCAGCATCGCAGCCGCATCCGACAGCAAATCCCCGAACAGGTTGTCAGTTACGATGACGTCGAACTGCTTGGGCCAGCGGCACAGCTGCATGGCGCCGGCATCGGCATACATGTGGGACAGCTCGACATCCTGATAGTCTTTCTGATGCACCTCGGTGACAACATCGCGCCACAGGATGCCGCTTTCCATCACGTTTGCCTTCTCCATCGAGCAGACTTTGTTTCCGCGACGGCGGGCCAGTTCAAAGGCCGAGCGCGCCACGCGCTCGATCTCGGACTCGGTGTAGCGCTGGGTGTTGATCCCAACACGCTCATTGCCTTCATTGATGATGCCGCGCGGCTCGCCGAAATAAATGCCCGAGGTCAGCTCGCGCACGATGACGATATCGAGGCCGGCGACCACGTCCCGCTTGAGCGACGAGAAATCTGCGAGGGCATCAAAGCACTGGGCGGGGCGGAGGTTGGAGTAAAGATCCATTTCCTTGCGCAGGCGCAGCAGGCCGCGCTCGGGTTTCACAGAGAAATCCAGAACGTCGTATTTCGGGCCGCCGACAGCGCCCAGCAGAACGGCGTCAACTTCTTGCGCCTTTGCCATCGTGTCATCGTGGAGCGGGGTGCCGTGCGCATCATAGGCGGCACCGCCAACCAGATCCTCGGACACATCGAAGGTCACGTTGCGCTTGGCGCCGTACCAGTCGATGACCTTGCGGACCTCGGCCATCACTTCGGGGCCAATGCCGTCACCGGGGAGGATCAGAATGGAAGGGGTCGACATGGGCTGCGCTCCTGCGAATTGAATACCGCCGGTGGCGTACCCAATGGCCTGCTTGGGGTCAAGCTGGGGCAGGGGCGGCGGGGCCGGATGAGGGCCGGTGGCCGCCTATTTTTTGAAGCTTTGGTGCGCGTGCAACATCAATCCGGCGCGGTCAGTTCCACCCAGACCAACCCGGCCCTGAGCGGTTTCTGATCGGGCTTGGCCTTGGCAGAGGGGGTTTGGGGCCAATCGATGCCTGCATCGCGCACCTGCAAGCGGCTGTCGGGCAGCACGTAATCCAGACGCAAGGGGCCCGGGCCATCGGGTGGCAAGTCATAGCGCGCAGTTGCCGCCGCGCCTTGGGGGGTGCGCGGGATGGCATCATTCAGGCGCGCATGGGCTGTCAGTGCGCGCAGTGCGGCATGGCGACCGGCGCCGCGACTGGGGTCAAGGTTGGCCCGGCCCATTACGATCACCGGCGTATCGGGCACAGGGCTGTCGAGACGACCGTCGAGCCATTTGGCAAACAGCGCGATCTCGTCTGCATTGCGCAGACCGTTGCGATCCTCTGGCCCGTCAAAGACAGGGGCTGTGGCAGAGAATACGGCGATGTGCAGGCGGCCGCCCCACGGGGTTTGCAGCGGCAGCACCCAGTGGTTGGTTGTGGACAGCCGCTGAATTTGCAGCGCTTCTGGAGACAAAAACGAGCTGCCATCTGCCGTGACGGGCAATTGCGCATCCGGCATCTCTGCCCAGAGGCGCGGTGTGAAATCGATGAGCCCCTCCGCATCGATGGGCCAGCGAGACAGCAGCACCAGCCCGCCGCTGCCGGTGAATGGGCCCCAGCCCTGCGCATCATCGGGGCCGCCCAATCGGCCGTCCCCATCCAGATCGATCCCCGTGGCAAGGCCCCGGTTGGGCTGCGCTGTAAAGCTGTGCGGGTAGTCGAGGCCGCGCATGCGCAGACTGCGCTGAATCTCTGAGAGGGCCGCGCGGCCTGCATCCCAGTCAACACCTGTAAGAAGTATCACATCGGCCGCGCGATTGGCGATCAGATCAAGCGCAGCCGAGAGCCGTTGATCTTCCCCGCGCGCCAGATCGCGCAGTAGCAGGCCCGGGCCCTTGCGCGTCATTTCGGGGGCGTAGGTGGCAATTGTGAAGTTGGTTTGCGCCGTGGCTGCCCCTGCAAGCAGCCACACCGCATAGGCCAAGGCGCTTGCTGCGCGCCGCAGCCACGTCACAGGGCGAAAATCCGGGCCTCTGGCCCTTCAATGGCATCGCGGCGGCGTTGACCCACAATCATATTGGCCAGGCGCGTCATGGCGATGCCGCGCATCAGCAGCGACAGGGGCACGAAGCTCCAGCCTGCAACAATCCAGACCAGCGCTTGCGCCGAGGTTGTCAGAACAAGTCCAAATAGGGCCTCGGACAGGTGCAGTGCCACAGGCAGAAGGAAAGGCAAACAAATGCCCATGCCGATGTTGAGGCGTCCATCGCCCTGCAGGCGGTCAACGATGTCACCGCCGGTTGTCGGGTCGAATGTGGGCAGGTTGATCCAGACATTGAAGGCGCCCGAACGAACCGGCCAATCCCCCAGTCTTAGGGCGGCCAGAAACAGCGCCAGTGAGGCAAGCGAGATAGAGAAGGCCACGCCCGCAACTGTGCGAATGATGTAAATGCTTTCCGGGCTGTCCCCGCTTGCAAGGGCCACCACGAGCAAACGCACAGGGCTGTAGGCGAAATCCATAACCTCACCCAACCCGATCCCAAGGCCAAAGAGCACCCCGGTTGTGGCGGAAGGGGCCTGTATATCGCGCAGGATCAACGAGACGGTCAGCACCGTGAGAAACAGCGCGAAGAAGCGAGTGCGGTTAAACGGGGGGGCTTCCCGGAATTCGACAAGCGAAGGGGAGACGGACGCGTATTCCACAAAGACAAAACCAGCCGCGAACAAGGCCAGGAGCAAGATGAAATCTGTATTGCCTTCCGCCGAGCCCGGCAGAATCAGCCCGGGCATTGCGATCAGCACAGCCACCAAAACGGCCCGACTGGCCGCACCTGTCATGCGATAAATCACAGCTCGTTGCCTTTTTTGCACACTCCGAAAGGAGCGTATTTCTGCCTCAGACCCCGGTTTTCCGGGAGGTTCGCGCCGGTTTGCCCGACCCGCCTTATTCTCGCCCAATTGTTGCCGCCTTTCCCAACAGCGCTCAACGCATCGTTAACGATACGACGATATCTCGGGCCGTTTTGCGGATGAACTGGTGCGCCTTTGCATCAATCTTGTGACAGATTTTAGGCGATCTATACGTGATAACAACATCTTGCGGTTTGGGTGCCCTCATGCGCAAGAGCCTCTGGGAACCCGCGGAGCAAAAAGCCCGCGCCAGAGCGCGGGCTGTTTGAACATTCTCAGCAGGCTGCTTTGGGCTCAAAGCCAGGGCATGGATTGGCCCAGCTTGGCCTCGTAGCTATCAATCGCGCTGGCTTTCTCCATTGTCAGGCCGATATCGTCGAGGCCTTCGAGAAGACAATGCTTCTTGAATGGGTCCAGTTCGAAGCTGAAGCTTTCTCCGTCAGAAGTGGTCACGGTTTGCGCTTCGAGATCCACGGTCATGCGGGCATTGGCCCCCTTCTCGGCATCTTTCATCAATACATCGACGGCCTCCTGGGGCAGTACGATGGGCAGAATGCCGTTCTTGAAGCAGTTGTTGTAAAAGATGTCGGCGAAGCTGGTGGAGATCACGCAGCGGATGCCGAAATCCTTGATCGCCCAAGGGGCGTGTTCCCGGCTGGAACCGCAGCCAAAATTGTCACCCGCAACGATCAGTTCCGCATTGCGGTATTGCGGCTTGTTGAGAACGAAATCTGCAATCTCGTTGCCCTCATCGTCGTAGCGCATTTCATCAAACAGATTCACGCCGAGGCCCGAGCGCTTGATCGTTTTCAGGAACTGCTTGGGGATGATCATGTCGGTATCGACATTGATCAGAGGCATGGGGGCTGCGATCCCGGTCAGTTTCTCAAATTTGTCCATTGCGGGCCTCCTTCGGCGGAACGGAACGGGACATCCCTGTAGGGGATGCCCCGGAAGTTGAACTTGGGGAAAATTGGTGTTTTGGCCGGTGGCCAGAACGCCGCTTTTCCAGGGGGTGCTTGGCTGCGCCTGAGGCACCCTGTGTGTGAGGGCCGGACCGGACGCATGAACCGCCCGGCCCGGCAGAAGATTAAGCGAGCGCTTTGTCGACTTTGCGCACGAACAGCCCCAGCACAATGAAGCCGATGCCATTCAGGATGGTTTCAATGCCCAAGAGGATGCCCAGCAGGCTGGTCATGTTCGCGGCTTCGCCGTCGAAGCTCCACCAGATCACAGCGGCCAGTACCAGCGACAGAATGCCTGAAATCAGCATCGGCATAGACAGTTGCGTGCCGCGCATCTTGAACGACATGTAAAGCCGCGTCAGACCACCCGCGATGATCAGGATCAGCACGGCCGTCGACAATGCAATGACCCCCTGCAGCGGGTGGGCGAGCATCGACCAGCCCAGAAGCAGCATGATGACGCCAATCACGATCGAGAAGATCTTGCCGCCGGTGCTTTCCACAGAAAGCCCGCCGACGACGGTGATGCCACCGCCAATCAGTAGGGCGATGCCGGTGAGCACGGCGATGGCCATTGAGGCGACAGTGGCGTTGCCGATGATGATTGCGCCAATCAGGATTGTTATGGCCCCGATAAGCATCCACTTAGGTGAGTCTGACATGTGGTTTCTCCGATTATGTCCCGTTATTCGGTCACGTTAGCTCCCGAACATCGGTCAGTCTACCGGTGACAGCAGCCGCAGCTGCCATGGCGGGACTCATCAGATGTGTGCGGCCTCCACGCCCTTGTCGGCCTTCGAAATTCCGGTTCGACGTGGCGGCGCAACGCTCGCCCGGCTGAAGCTGATCGGGGTTCATGGCCAGGCACATGGAACATCCCGCAAGCCGCCATTCAAAACCGGCCGCCTTGAAGATATCGGCGAGGCCTTCTTCCTCGGCCTGTACGCGGACAAGGCCCGATCCCGGAACAACCATGGCGCGCATGCCTTCCTTGATCTTGCGGCCCTTGACCACCTCTGCAGCGGCGCGCAGATCCTCGATCCGCCCGTTGGTGCAAGATCCGATGAAGACGGTGTCGATCTCGATATGTGTCAGCGGAGTGCCCGGCGTCAGGCCCATATAGTCGAGCGAGCGCTGGGCTGCGCCCACTTTGCCGCCCTCGAAATCATCTGCTGCGGGCACCAAAGCGGAGATCGGCAGAACGTCTTCGGGCGACGTGCCCCAAGTTACAACGGGCTCGATGTCTTCGCCCGCGATGGTGATCACCATATCCCAATGGGCGTCGTCATCGGAATAGAGCGTTTTCCACCAATTCAGCGCAGCTTCCCAAGCCGCCCCTTTGGGCGCATGGGGACGACCGTTGACATAGTCGAAGGTCTTTTGGTCCGGCGCGATCAGGCCAGCCCGTGCGCCGCCCTCAATGGCCATGTTGCACACGGTCATGCGGCCTTCCATGGACAGATCACGAATGGCCTCGCCGCAATATTCGATCACGTAGCCTGTGCCGCCCGCGGTGCCGGTTTTGCCGATGACAGACAAGGTGATGTCCTTGGCGGTCACGCCGGGGCGCAGCTTTCCGGTGATCTCCACCTTCATGTTCTTGGATTTCTTCTGGATCAGCGTCTGGGTGGCCAGCACATGCTCAACCTCAGAGGTGCCGATGCCGTGGGCCAGCGCGCCGAACGCCCCATGGGTTGCGGTGTGGCTGTCGCCGCACACAACGGTCATGCCAGGCAGGGTCCAGCCCTGCTCGGGCCCAACGATATGCACGATCCCCTGACGGATATCCGAAACGGGATAGTAATGGATGCCGAAATCTCGCGCATTCTTGTCGAGGGCCGCAACCTGAATGCGGCTGTCTTCGGGCATCTGATCGGGGTTATCGCGCCCGGCGGTGGTGGGCACGTTGTGGTCCGGCACGGCGATCGTCTTGTCGGGCGCGCGCACTGAACGGCCCGCCATGCGCAGCCCTTCAAAAGCCTGCGGGCTGGTGACCTCGTGCACAAGGTGGCGGTCAATGTAGAGAAGGCAGGTGCCATCGGTATCTTCATGGACGACATGGGCGTCCCAGATCTTGTCATAAAGTGTCTTGCCGGTCATTGGCTGGTCTCCGTCAGCGTCGGAAAATATGGGAAACGTGGCGTTGCAGACGATGCGTCAGTCGTCAGGGGGGCACGCTCTGTGGCGCGCAGGCGTGGCATCACGATAGGTGGGCCCGAGCCGTTCCGGCCCAGCCATAAAAGCGCCACGGCAGCCGTGCGCGATCATCCATGGTCACTGCGATCATGGGGGTGAATTAAGGGGAATCGCCTTCAGGAGCAAGGCCAATGCCGCCTGAACGCCGCCTGCGGCGCCCTGCCGCGTTCAAACCCGTGATCCAGAGCCCATCTTCCTCCGTATTCCCAGTATCATTTCAACAAGGCCTGCCCCATGATCCGCGACCGCTACACTGCTTTGCACATTGGACTGATCGCCCTGATGGCCTTCGTTGCGATCGTCGTGGTGCCCGATGCCGGTGATGCCCGCGAGGAGCCTGCCACCTCCGTTTCACGCCTGCTGGACCGCAGCTGAAACGCAGTTTGCAAAGCCCCGTTTAAATTCGTGCCAGCAGATGCTATAGCTAGACTCAGCCCAACGCCGGGGCTCTGACGGCGCTTTGATCGGAGGGAGATGTCCTGTCTCAACTTGCTGGAGCCGCCGAGGGCGGAGCAGAGGCCAAACCGGTGACCGCATCGGGGGCCACACCGACGTCGAGCGATATGCTCTGCGACGCAATTGTTCAGAAACTTGATGAGGAGAAAGCCGAGGAGATCGTGTCGATCGATCTGCGCGGACGCTCCGAAATGGCCGACTGGATGTTGATCTGCTCGGGGCGTTCGTCCCGTCAGGTGGCTGCCATCGCCGAAAAGCTGGTCGAGTTCCTCAAGGGGGAGCACGGCCGTTTCGCCAAGGTCGAAGGCAAGAGCGCCGGTGATTGGGTGCTGATCGACGCGGGCGATGCGGTTGTACATGTCTTCCGCCCAGAGGTGCGCGAGTTCTACCAGCTCGAGAAAATGTGGATGCCTGCGGGCAGCCCCGCTGCCGCGTCTGCACCGGCCTCTGATCCACAGGGGTAATGGCCCGTGCGGCTGCGGATCGCGTCTGTCGGACGTGCCAAGGGCGGGCCTGAGGCCGCACTGGTGAGCGATTACATGGCGCGCGCCAGCAAGGCTGGACGCGCTTTGGGCCTTGGCCCGGTTGACCTTCTTGAGATCGATGAACGTAAGGCGCAGGGCAAGACGGCGCAGGCAGAGGCCCTGCTCCGGGCCTGCCCGGATGGGGCTTTCCTCATTGCGCTGGATGAGCGCGGGGATACGCCCACCTCTCCCAAATTTGCACAATGGCTGGCCACTGCGCGCGATGCGGGGCGCAGGGATGCTGTGTTTCTGATTGGGGGGGCCGATGGGCTTGCGCCTGATTTGGTCGCCCGTTGTGACAAGGTGCTCAGCTTCGGGCGTCTCGTATGGCCACATATGTTGGCGCGCGCCATGCTGAGCGAGCAGATCTACCGCGCGACACAAATTCTTTCAGGCACCCCCTATCACCGGGTTTGACCGGTTTGCGCAGGATTTTTGCCCCTCGAAATCGCGCGTGCGTCGCCCTTGGGTGACAGTTCCTTGCCGGTTGTGTCGCAGAATGACTGACCGCTCTGGCACCGCTCTTCATGGGGCGATAGGAACAGGGGGAAGCGAAGCATGAGGGTTGGGACATGGGCTTGAAACCGGTGGTTTTGTGCATTCTGGATGGTTGGGGCATCGGCCCGGATCCATCTGTCAGCGCCCCGGCGCAGGCGCATACGCCCAACTTTGATGCGGTCATGGACCGCTGGCCGCATTCCACCCTCACCACCTTTGGGCCGGAAGCCGGTTTGCCACGGGGGCAGATGGGCAATTCCGAGGTGGGGCATACCAATATTGGCGCGGGCCGCGTTGTCGCCATGGACCTTGGCCAGATTGATCTGGCGATCGAGGAAGACACCTTGCGTGATCAGCCTGCCTTGCAGCGCTTTATCGCGCGGATGCAGGCCTCTGGCGGGGTGGCACACCTGATGGGGGTTGTTTCTGACGGCGGGGTGCACGGGCATATCGAGCACGTGTTGGCCGCAACAGAGATCCTGTGCAATGCGGGGATCAAGGTGATCCTCCATGCCATCACCGACGGGCGCGATGTGGCGCCGAAATCTGCGGACGGGTTCATCGCGGCGCTGACCGAAAGGCTGCCGGCAGGGGCTCGGGTCGGCACGGTGATCGGCCGCTACTGGGCAATGGACCGCGACACGCGCTGGGAGCGCGTGCAAACGGCTTGGGCGGCGATGGTGCGGGCCGAAGGCGGCGCCCGGGCCAGTGATCCGGCGGAAGCCATCCGCGCAGCCTATGCGCGCGGCGAGACAGATGAATTTATCACCGCAACCGTTGTGGGCAGCTACGCGGGCATGGCCGATGGGGACGGGCTGTTCTGCTTGAACTTCCGCGCAGACAGGGCGCGCGAGATCCTCGAGGCGCTCTGCCGCCCTGAGTTTGACGCTTTTGAACGCCCTGGCCTGCCCCGTTTTGCGGCCACGTTGGGAATGGTTGAATATTCCGAGGCACATGCTGATTGGCTCGAGGCCGTGTTTCCCCCGCGCGATATCGTGAATACGCTGGGCGCCTGGGTGGCACAGCATGGGTTGCGCCAGTTTCGCCTGGCCGAAACTGAGAAATACCCCCATGTCACCTTCTTTTTGAATGGCGGCAAAGAAAGCCCTGAGCCGGGCGAAGATCGCTTCATGCCGCCTTCGCCCAAAGTCGCGACCTATGATCTGCAGCCCGAAATGGCCGCGGCAGAGGTGACGGACAAGCTCGTGGAGGCCATTGCAGCGGGCTATGATCTGATCGTCGTCAATTATGCCAATCCCGACATGGTGGGCCACACGGGGGATATGGCCGCGGCGAAGGCAGCCTGCGAGGCGGTCGACGCAGGGCTGGGCGCAGCCTTGTCCGCCCTTGAGGCGGCTGGCGGGGCGATGGTGCTGACCGCCGATCATGGCAATTGCGACTGCATGGTCGATCCGGTGACGGGCGGGCCGCATACGGCTCATACCCTGAATCCCGTGCCCGTTGCGGTGATCGGTGCGCCTAAGGGCAGCCAGTTGCGCGATGGCGGCAAGCTTGCTGATCTGGCGCCCACGGTGCTTGCGCTGATGGGGTTGCCGCAACCTGACGAGATGACAGGCGAAAGCCTGCTGATCCCATGACGATGCGCGCTGCAATCATATCCGCCGCACTGGCCTTGGCGCATTGGCTGCTGCCCCCGCCCGTCCTTGCGCAGCAGGCAAATGGACCGCAGGCCCTGGCAGACCGGGCCGTGATCGCCTTTGAGGAGGCTGCCGCCGCTCTTGACCGGGCGCAGGATCAGAAAGCGGATGTCCGTATTGCTGCGCTGGCGCAGGCGGTTCGGGCCTATGAAGATGGCCTTGCAGCATTGCGCGCGGGGCAGCGTGTCGCCGCGCAGAGACAGCAAGCCATCGAATCCGTGCTCGTGGCCCGCAAGGCAGAACTGTCTGAGCTGCTGTCCACGCTGATGACAATCGAGCGCGCGCCCCGCCCGGCCACGGTGCTGCACCCAACCGGCCCCCTTGCCGGTGCCCGCGCGGGCATGTTGCTTTCGGAATTGACGCCGGGGCTTGGTCAGCAGGTTGCCAGTCTTCAGGCTGCCTTGCAGGAACTTGCGGTGATGCGGGCCGTGCAACGGGGGGCCAGTGCCAAGCTGGAAACCGGTCTGGCTGGGATGCAGGAGGCGCGCCAACGCCTTGCAAAGGCGGTTTCGGATCGTGGCCCTTTGCCTGCACCGGTGGCGCAGGACCCTGTTGCCATGCAGCGTTTGCTGCAATCGGCCGATACGCTCGACAGTTTTGCCGCCGGTTTGGCTGAGGTGCCGGGCGCCTCCGCGCTGCCGGCGGATGCGCTGACGGCCCCGCTGCCCTGGCCGGCGCGCGGCCTGTTGCTGCGCAGCTTCTGGGAACTGGATCAAAGCGGCATTGCCCGCCCGGGATGGCTTGTGGCCACGGCGCCCGGCGCGCTTGTCACGGCGCCCACGGCTGCAACGGTGCGCTATGTCGGACCTCTGCTGGATTTTGGCGCGGTCGTCGTGCTTGAGCCCGGTGCCGGTGCGTTGATCATTCTGGCAGGGCTTGGCAGCACATTCGTACAGGCGGGTGAGGTGGTGCAGGCCGGTGCGCCACTGGGCCTGATGCCGGAACCCACGTCACCCCAAGCAGATGTGAATGGCGTGTCAGCGGATCAAACGCTCTATATAGAGATGAGGATCGGTGCGCAGCCGGTCGATCCGGGCGATTGGTTTCCCTCTGTGCCCGGCTAGACCCCGCATGCGAACTCTTAAGACCTTTGGTGCAAGGCTGCATCTAAGGGTGGACGTGCGGCTCTCACGCGGTGAGGATACGCGCAACGCAGGACAAGATTACAGGCTTTGCCCCGTTTCGGGTGCGGGGCATAGAACGCAAGAGATACGAACGGACAATAGCTTATGAGAAAACTCGCAATGGCCGCCTTCGGAGGCATCCTCGCAGGCGCGATCATCAGTACACAGGTGACAGGCCCGTTGATCGCCCAGGAAGCTGAACGGAATGCTACGATCTACGAACAGCTCGATCTGTTCGGTGATATCTTCGAGCGGATTCGCAGCCAATATGTTGAAGAGGTCGACGAATCAGACCTGATCGAGGCCGCGATCGATGGCATGTTGACCTCCCTTGATCCCCATTCCTCTTATCTGTCGCCCGACGATGCAGCGGATATGCGCGTGCAAACGCGGGGCGAGTTCGGCGGTCTTGGCATCGAGGTGACCCAGGAAGAGGGCTTTGTGAAGGTTGTCTCGCCGATTGATGATACCCCGGCGGATGCCGCGGGCATCGAGGCGGGCGATTTCATCACCCATGTGGATGGCGAAAGCGTTCTGGGCCTGACCCTGGACGAAGCCGTCGACATGATGCGCGGCCCGGTCGGTTCGGAAATCGTGATCACCGTGGTGCGCGAAGGTCTCGAAGAGCCTTTCGACGTCACCATCGTGCGTGACACCATCAAGCTGACCGCCGTGCGCACGCGCAGCGAAGGTGAAACTGTGGTGCTGCGGATCACCACCTTCAACGATCAAACTTTCCCCAACCTTGAGGAAGGCTTGAAGGAAGCGGTTGAGGAATTGGGCGGGATCGACAATGTGAACGGCTTCGTTCTTGATCTGCGCAACAATCCCGGTGGCTTGCTGAACCAAGCGATCAAGGTGTCCGATGCATTCCTCGAAAAAGGCGAGATTGTTTCAACCCGCGGGCGCAACGTGGCCGATGGGGACCGCGTCAACGCCACGCCGGGCGATCTTGCCATGGGCAAGCCGATCGTGGTGCTGATCAATGGAGGCTCGGCCTCCGCCTCTGAGATTGTGGCCGGTGCCTTGCAAGATCACCGCCGCGCCATCGTTGTCGGGGAAAAGAGCTTTGGCAAAGGATCGGTTCAGACGGTCATGCCGCTGCGGGGCAATGGCGCCATGCGTCTGACCACTGCGCGCTACTACACCCCGTCGGGCCGCTCGATCCAGGCGCTGGGCGTCTCACCCGATATCGTCGTTGTGCAGCCCTTGCGCCGCCCCGATGCAGAGGTGGATGAAGAGGCTGAAAACCGCCCATCCCGCTCTGAGGCGGACCTGCGGGGCTCCTTGTCCAATGACAGCATCTCTGAGGATGAGCGCCGCATCATCGAGGAAGATCGTCTTAAGGCTGAGGAAGCAGCGCAGCTGCGCGAGGATGACTATCAGCTGGCCTACGCCATCGACATCCTCAGAGGGCTCAGCGCTTTGGCACCTGCCGATCAGTAAATCGGCCGAACGAGAAAAAGGGAGGGGCGGCCTGCCACAGGCCGCCCTTCTTCTTTGGCAGCGTGCATCTTTGCGATGGTGCAGCCTGCGCTCATTGCGTCTGCTTGCCATTCTATCAATGCCCAACTGCTTTGACGGCTACGCCGAGCCTCGGCCTCAAGAGGGCGCGCGCGCCCCTTGCCTTGCGCCCGTCCCCATGTCATCCCGCTCCCATGAGTGATGCATTTTCCCATTTGCCCTATCGCCCCTGTGCTGGCGTGATGTTGATCAATGCCAAAGGCCATGTCTTCGTGGGCCAGCGCCTCGACAGTGAGGTGGCGGCTTGGCAGATGCCACAAGGCGGCATTGATCCCGGTGAAACAGCCCGACAGGCTGCCCTGCGTGAACTGTGGGAAGAAACCGGTGTCACCTCTGACAAGGTGGATATTCTAGCGGTCACCGAAACGCCTGTCCGCTATGAGTTGCCGGAGCATCTGATTGGCAAGCTGTGGAAGGGCCGCTTTCGGGGGCAGGAACAAACCTGGACATTGATGGCGTTCCACGGCGTTGATGCGGATGTGAATATCGCCACTGAACACCCGGAATTCTCCGAGTGGCGCTGGTTGCCGCACACGGAACTGTCAGCCAACATCGTGCCCTTCAAACGCGCGGTCTATGACGCCGTCACGGCAGAGTTCGCCCCCCATATCGCGGCACATATTGCCGGGGCCGGCGCCTAGCTTTCTTGCGTTCTTTAAATGGAGGAAGCCTTGCGGCGCTACGCGAGGTTGGTGCCCTTGGGCGCCTTCGTTTTCTTTTGCTTAAGGCGGCTCTGGCGTACGCGGATCAAATCCTGATCGCTGGAGGCCTGGGCCTGGAGATCCGCCTGACGCTCGGCTTCGGCAGCGATGCGGCGGGCGATCTTGGCCTTGCGGCGCCGCTGATAGGCCGTCACCAGCGGCAGCGACAGATAGTAGGCAATGATGCCCGCGATGATCCCCGGGATCAGACCGCCGATCAGGTAGGGCATGAACACATCGTGATTGAAGCGGGCCAGTTCATCCCAGTGGGCCACGTCTGAGGTGAACATCGCCTTGAAATTATGCCAAAGCTCTGCGCCCGCATCGATGAACTTGTCACCAAGGTCATCCCCGTCCTTGCCAGCAGGAGGGCGTGTGCCCAGCAGAAAATGCCCTGTCTGCAGTGAGATCACGCCGATCGGCAGATAGGTTAGGGGGTTGCCGAAAAACGTGCCCATCATTGCGGCCAGAATGTTGCCGCGCAGGGCATAGGCCAGCAAACCCGCAATCACGAAATGCAGACCGAAAAACGGTGTGAAGGTGGTGAAGACACCGGCCATGATGCCTCGAGAGATGCGTTCCGGGCTGTCAGGCAGGCGCCGCAGGCGATGGCGGACATATTGCGCTGCGCGCCCCCAGCCACCCCGTGGCCAGAGGCTTTCGAGCATCGCGCGCCCCACCGTTCTTCGATCCCGCCGTTTGAACATGTATCGCCCGTCAGGGCGCCCTCCGCATCTCGTAACCTAACCCGATCCAAAGCTAGCCCGTACCGCCCCCGGGCCAATGGGCTATGGTCTGTATTCCGAATTCCGCACGCGTTTCACCTCTGCAACATCCGACTCAGCCTGCAGCGCGGTCATGACCTGATGCAGGTGTTCAACATCTCGCAGGTCTATGTCCACCAAAAGGCGGTAAAAATCCGGTTTTCTGTCAACAAATGTCAAGTCGCTGATATTGGCCTTTTGCTCGCCGATCAATGTGCATATGCGCCCCAGCACACCGGAATCATTGGCGATCGTGATTTCGAGAGAGACCCCGTAGACGGCCGCATGCGGGCCCGAGTGCCAACGCAGGTCAACCCAGCGTTCCGGCTGATCTTCGAGTTCCATGAGAACGGGGCAGTCGATGGCATGCACAACAACCCCTTTGCCACGATACGTGATGCCGACAATGCGCTCGCCGGGCACGGGCATGCAGCAGCGGCCGCGCTTGGAGGTCTGGTCTTGTTCGAGACCGAGCACAGCACGGTCGCGTGCCACTTCTTCGGCGGCGTTGTGTTTGGCCAGTTCCGGATAGATCAGGGCAACCACGTCCCGCGCGGGTAGTTCTGCCGCGCCCACCTTGGCCAGCAGTTCGTTTACATCGCCGATGCCCATGGTGCTGGCGGCCATGTTCAGCGCCTTGTCGGTCATCTTCTTGCCGACTTGCTCGAAAGCAACACGGGCCAGTTCGCGGCCCAGCTTCACAAAGCGCGCCCGATCTTCGGCGCGCAGGGATTTGCGGATTGCCTGGCGGGCCCGGCCAGTGACAGCGATATCCAGCCATGTGGATTGCGGGCGTTGGCCTTCTGCGGTGATGATCGAGACAGACTGGCCATTGCGCAGCCGTGTCCAAAGGGGCACGCGCATCCCGTCGACCTTGGCGCCCACGCAGCGATCCCCGATACGGGTATGGATGCCATAGGCGAAATCGATCGGAGTGCCCCCCCGGGGCAGCTTGACCACTTCACCTTTCGGGGTGAAACAGAACACCTGATCGGAATACATCTCGAGCTTCACATGTTCGAGAAACTCGTCATTCTCCGCGGATTCCAGTGTCTCGGTCAGCGTGGTGATCCAGCTGACCGGATCGACTGCAAACGGGTTTTCCGTGCGCACGCCATCCCGGTAGGACCAATGCGCGGCCACGCCGCCCTCTGCCACTTCGTGCATCTGGCGGGTGCGAATCTGGACCTCGACGCGCTTGCCGTCCCGGCCAGACACGGTGGTGTGGATCGAGCGGTAGCCGTTTGATTTCGGCTGGCTGATGTAATCCTTGAAGCGGCCGGGAACCGCAGCCCAGCGTTGGTGGATGGCCCCAAGGGCCCGGTAGCAATCGCCCTCATCATTGGCGATGACGCGAAAGCCATAGATATCTGCGAGCCGGGAGAAGGGCTGCCCTTTCTGCTCCATCTTGCGCCAGATGGAATAGGGGCGCTTCGCACGTCCATAGACTTCGGCGTTGATGCCCGCTTCTTTCAGCGCATAGTCCATGTCGCGGGTGATCTTTTCGATCACATCGCCGGCCTCATTGCGCAGTTTCACAAAGCGCCGCAGGATCGAGGCGCGGCCTTCGGGATTGAGCACCTGGAAGGCCAGATCTTCCAATTCGTCGCGCATCCACTGCATGCCCATGCGCCCGGCAAGCGGCGCAAAGATATCCATGGTTTCGCGGCTTTTGAGCGTCTGCTTCTCGACGCTCTGGTACTTGATCGTCCGCATGTTGTGCAGACGGTCTGCCAGCTTTACCAGCACCACCCGGATATCCCGGCTGATCGCCATGAACATCTTGCGGAAGTTCTCGGCGGCCTTGGTTTCCGAGGAAGTCAGTTGCAGGTTTGTCAGCTTGGTAACCCCGTCGACCATCTCGGCCACTTCGGGCCCAAAATGCGTGACGATGTCGGAATACTTTGCCCGTGTGTCTTCCACAGTGTCATGCAGAAGTGCGGTGATGATCGTATCATCATCCAGCCGCTGTTCTGTCAGGATGGCGGCTACGGCAACAGGGTGGGTAAAGTAGGGCTCGCCCGAGCGGCGCTTTTGGCCGCGGTGCATTTCCTCGCCGAAGGCGTAGGCGGCGCGGATGCGCGCGGCATCCGTGCCCGGGTTGTAGGCGGAGACCAATCCGACCAGATCGTCGGCGGTGATTATCCCCGCAAAATCCTTCAGAGGTCAGCCCTTGCTCTGTGCTTCCATCAACTGGCGCAGCAGGTTTTCTTCGGACATGTCGTCCTCGGCGGGACGGTCAGATGCGTCGCCACCGCCCATGAGCAGCGCCATGCTGTCTTCCTCGGGCTCGTCGACCTCGATCTGAGTCTGGTTGGCCTCGATCATGCGCTCGCGCAGATCATCGGACTGCTGCGTCTCATCAGCAATCTCGCGCAGGGCCACGACAGGGTTCTTGTCGTTGTCGCGATCCACCGTCAGTTCGCCACCCGAAGAAATCTCGCGGGCGCGGTGGGATGCGAGCATGACCAGCTCGAACCGGTTGGGAACCTTATCAACGCAGTCTTCGACCGTTACGCGCGCCATGTGCATTATCTCCGATGGGAAAGCGGGAAGTTGGGGCTATAGAACAGTTATCAGTGCTTGACAAGCGATTCAGCGCCCTAATCCGGCGCTCTTTGAAAGCAATTCGCCCGTATCGCTGACAGGGTAGATGTCCGCTTTGGCCTCGGAGGGCAGGCGATCGATCAGGGCGGTCACATCCAGACCAGACACCGGATCGCGCCAGTCAGGGGCAATCTCCTGCATGGGCAGCAGTACAAAACCACGGTCCTGCAGGCGCGGGTGTGGCAAGATCATGCGATCCGGCGCGTCCTTTGCCTGGCGGTCCGGGGGCAGGGCGCGCCATGTGGCCTGGACATTTGCATCCGGCTCAATGCGCCCGTCAAAGTCGATCAGGTCGAGGTCGAGGGTACGCGCAGCCCAGCGGCCCGTGCGGGCGCGATCAAAGCTGGCCTCGATGGCGTGCAGGTGATCCAGCAGCGCCTGAGGGCTCAGGCTGGTTTCAAGAATGGCAGCCGCATTGACGTAATCTGGCCCAGCCCCCCGGGGCATACAGGGCGTGCGCCACAGGCTGGAGCGTGCAATCAGGCGCACCCCGGACCCGGGCAAAGCATCAAAGGCGCGCAATAACGTTGCGTCAGGCGGACCGGATGGCGAGGCGATATTCGCGCCCAGAGCAATTACTGCCGGAAAAACTGGCATATTGAGCGGATTTGTGCTGATATTGACCTCTGGATAGTCTTGTGACACTGGAAAAAATCCCTATTTTCCCGCTGGCTTCGGCGGCACTGGCAGCCACTCACTCTGGTTCCGCGCGAGCTTATATCGAAAGGAAATTTGATGTTCTACCGTGACGAGCGCTTAGCGCTTTTTATAGATGGCTCGAACCTGTATGCGGCCGCCAAGGCACTTGGGTTTGACATCGACTACAAGCTCCTGCGTCAAGAGTTCATGCGCCGGGGCAAACTGCTGCGGGCCTTCTACTATACCGCGCTTCTGGAAAACGACGACTATTCGCCGATCCGTCCCCTGGTGGACTGGTTGCACTACAACGGGTTTTCGATGGTGACAAAGCCCGCCAAGGAATATGTCGACAGCCAGGGCCGCCGGAAGGTGAAGGGCAATATGGATATCGAACTCTGCGTCGATGCCATGGAGCTTGCCCCGCATGTGGATCACATTGTGCTGTTTTCCGGGGATGGGGATTTCCGGCCGCTCGTCGAGAGCTTGCAGCGCATGGGCGTACGTGTCTCTGTCGTGTCGACGATCCGTAGCCAGCCGCCGATGATTGCGGATGAGCTGCGGCGCCAGGCCGACAATTTCATCGAGCTGGATGAACTCAAGGAAGTAATCGGTCGTCCGCCGCGCGACCCACGGCCCGAACAGGCCGAGGCAGAGGCCGAGGCAGAGACGATCAGCGCCGACTGATCTGACTGTTTTTTCTTCCTGTAAAACCAAACACCCCGCATCTGGCCGGATGCGGGGTGTTTCTATCTAAAACGGGGCTGGGGATTTGAAAGCCATGCCCTTGCCCCCATCCGGATGCCGCAAGCGCAGCTCTTGTGCGTGCAGCATCAGCCGCGGGTAGTCGGTCAGGTTGGTCCCTTCTGCATAGAATGGATCGCCCAAAATCGGATGCCCCAAAGCCAGCATATGTACGCGCAACTGGTGCGACCGCCCGGTCTTTGGCATCAGCCGCATGCGGGTTTCATGCCCATCCGTCTTGAGGCGCTTCCAGTCGGTCACGGCCGATTTTCCGGTCTCATGGCACACTTTCTGGCGCGGACGGTTCGGCCAATCGACGATCAGCGGCAAATCGATCTGCCCCGATGGCGCGCTGACGTGTCCGGCAACGCGGGCCACGTAAATCTTCTTGGTTTGACGCTTTTCGAACTGCAGCCCGATATGGCGTTGAGCATGGGGCGTCAGGGCAAACACCATCACCCCGGAGGTGTCGCGGTCCAGACGGTGGATCAGCAGTGCTGTCGGAAACACCGCCTGGACCCGGCTGAGCAGACAATCTGCCAGATGCGGCCCCCGCCCCGGCACAGACAGCAACCCGTGGGGCTTATTGACCACCAGCAATTCATGGTCGTCATGCAGGATGTCGAGCGGCACGTCGGGTGGTTGGTACTCAGCGCTCATCGCACGCTCGCCAGTGTTGAGGCGCCCAAGGCACCGCCATAGGCCAGAAAGCAGGCCGCCAGCACCCGCTGAACCCACGTCTGCGCCAAAGCGCCAATGGCTGCGCGGCCCAGCACGGCTCCCAGCAGGGTATAGCCCGTGTAGGATAGGGCGGTCAGCGTCAGGGCAGTGGGCATGATCCAGACCATTTGCTCCCAGATTGGCACATCGACGGCCACAAACTGGGTAAACGCTGCAAGATAGCCCGACAGGGATTTGGCGTTCACCGTGGCGATCAGAAGTGCCTGCCCATAAACACCGCGCCCCGAGGCGGCCGGCATCGCCAACTGGCCCGCCCGCCGCCAAGCCCGGATGCCCAGCCAGATCAGCACGCCCGCGCCAATCAGTCGGGCCCAAAAGAACAGGTCTGGTGCTGCCACAATCAGTGCCGCTACGCCGGCTGCAGAGAGCAGCAGGAAAACAGTGGCTTGCGTCAGGATGGCCAGCACGCCCAGCATCGCGGTGGGCATGGGCAACGTCATGCCGTTGCGGATGCAATTTGCGGCATTGGGCCCCGGTGTTGTGACAAACAGCAGCCAGAACCCGGCAAATACGCTCCAGTCCGCCAGTGTCATACCCTGTTGAAGGTGGCAGACAGGATGTCCGTCAGTGCGACAGCATCGGCCTCGGTGAAGGCTGCTGGCTGGTCACTGTCGATATCGAGCACTGCGATCAACGCGCCTGCGCCATTCCAGACTGGCAGCACGATTTCCGAACGCGTTGAGCTGGCACAGGCGATATGGCCGGGAAAGCTGTCCACGTCATCGACCAGTTGCACCTCACCCGTGCGGGCGCAGGCGCCGCAGACACCGCGCTGAAACGGGATCACAAGACAGCCATGACCGCCCTGATAGGGGCCGATTTTCAAAAGGTCCGGGGCGACCACGCGGTAAAACCCGGTCCAATCAAAGCGGCTGTCCGCATGGTGCAATTCGCAGGCGAGGGTGGCCATCAGGGCAACCGGGTCGTCTTCGCCCTCAACGAGTGCGGCAATGGTTTTGGCCAGTGATGGCCAATCGGCCGTCGGGTGGGGGGTGGTATGTGTGTTCATTATGCGCGCTCAATTGCAATGGCAGTGCCTTCACCGCCACCGATGCAGATGGCCGCAACGCCGCGTTTCAGGCCGCGGGTTTCCAGCGCGTGCAAAAGCGTGACGATGATGCGGGCGCCCGAGGCGCCAATCGGATGGCCAAGCGCACAGGCGCCGCCGTGTACATTCATCTTTTCGCGGGCAATGCCCATCTCATGCATGAAGGCCATCGGGACAACAGCGAAGGCCTCGTTGACCTCCCAGAGATCAACATCAGAGATATCCCAGCCGACCCTGTCGAGCAGCTTGCGGGCGGCGGGCACGGGGGCGGTGGGAAACAGGGCCGGGGCCTGCGCATGGCTGGCATGGCCCAGAACACGCGCTCTTGCCTGCAAACCGCTCTCGGCGCGCGCCATGACCAGGGCGGCCGCCCCATCCGAAATGGACGAGCTGTTGGCGGCGGTTACCGTGCCCCCCTCGCGGAAGGCGGGTTTGAGATGGGGAATCTTCTCGGGGCGCGCGCGGCCGGGTTGTTCATCCTCGGTCACAGAATGAGTACCGGCCCGCGTTTGCCAGCTGACCTCCGCAATCTCTGCATCAAAGGCCCCGGACGCCTGCGCCGCTTTGGCGTTCTCGAGCGAGCCGATCGCATAGGCATCCTGTGCCTCGCGGGTAAACTGAAAGGCCTCTGCGCAGTCTTCGGCAAAGGTGCCCATCAGACGTCCCTTGTCATAGGCATCTTCCAGCCCGTCGAGGAACATGGAATCCTGCGTGCTTTGATGTCCGATCCGGGCACCGGCGCGCATCTTGGGCAGCAGGTAAGGGGATTGCGTCATGCTTTCCATCCCGCCTGCGACGATGGTGTCTGCCTGCCCCGTTGCGAGGGCATCGAAGGCCATCATCGCGGCCTTCATGCCGCTGCCGCACATCTTGTTAAGCGTCGTGGCAGGAACGTCCTCTGCGAGGCCCGCAGCAAAGCCCGCTTGCCGTGCGGGCGCCTGGCCCTGCCCGGCGGGCAGGACGCAGCCCATCAGCACCTCCTGCGCCGTGCTTATACCGGCCTGTGCAAGGCTGGCCGCGATGGCGACGCCGCCCATCTGTGCGGCTGTCTGCTCGGACAATGCACCCTGAAATCCTCCCATGGCCGTCCGGGCCGCACCTGCAATGATGATCTCTGTCACACGCGCCTCACTTGTCTGATCCTGAGCAGTATCTACCGAATGGTAAGAATCTCTGTCTAGCGTAATCGCAACATTCCCAGTCGGAGGAAAGTTTGATGGAAATTATCGTCAAGGCGTTCGAAAGCGCCACAGTGCTAGACGTGCAGGCCCCAAGAATCGATGCCGCCGTGGCCATTCAGTTCAAGGACAAGGTGCGCGCGGCTGTTTCCGAAGGGACGGGCCGGGTCATCCTGGATTTGAGCCAGGTAGAATTCCTCGACAGCAGTGGCCTTGGCGCAGTCGTCGCGGCCATGAAGCAATTGGGTAAGGAGCGTCCTTTGGAATTGGCCGCGCTTTCGCCAAAAGTTGACAAGGTCATGAAGCTGACTTGCATGGACCGTGTTTTCACAATCCACGAAACTGTTGCCGCGGCTTTGGCCCCTGAAAACGTGGCCTGACCGCAGATGCCGTGACCGTGTCCCAGTCAACGCACAATTCCCCGGGCCTTGGTCCGCTGCCGGCTGTTGCGCGTGATCGCGCGGCTGATTTGCATTTTGCATTTGTCGGCAATCTGCAGCAGGTGCGTGTGACGCTCGATGCGATCGATGCAGAAATGGCAGGGCGGAACCTGTGCCCGGACGCGCGCGACAACATCCAACTGGTGCTGGCCGAGGTGCTCAACAATGTGGTCGAGCACGCGTTCCGCGACCGCGCGGATGGCGCCCTGTCGGTCACCATCGAGATCGGGCGGGATGTGCTGCATTGCGTTGTGTTGGACGATGGTGCGCCGATGCCGGGGCTTGAAATGCCCAATGGAGAGCGGCCTGAGGTTGTGGGCATTGCCGTCGAAGATCTGCCTGAAGGTGGGTTTGGTTGGTTCCTGATCCATCGCTTGTCTGAGGCCCTGCACTACGAGCGGTCGGAGGCAGGCAACCGTTTCACATTCAGACTGCCGGTCGCAAGAAACTGAAGATCCCGCCTGTACGCTCCTGCGGTCCGTTCCCCGTTGCAGACATTCTGTGCACGATTGCCGGTGCGCGGCTCCGGTGTGCCGCGGCCGCGTTGTGGTGGTTGCCCTCATTTTTCGGGTCGTCCGATCGAGATAAAACGGCGGCTTATGCCGCAAATTCGCCCTGATATCTTCCTCTATCTGACCGTTTCAGAGGTGAACCTAGATCGGTAGCTCTTGCAGCTCCCTTCGATGCCAAACCCTTCCGCCCCCCACCCGGGTTTGGCATCGAGGGTCATTTTGGCCACCCGGCATTTTCGGGAATTGTTTTTCCAAGCAATTTGTCTGCTGAAACCCTTGCGCGTTCTGGTATACCAGCTAACTGTGGCATCAGTCGTGAGGGAGACGTGAATGCGAGATTTTCAGATGCCGGGCCGCTCGGCCGTCTGGGCCGACAATGGGATGTGTGCAACATCACACCCGCTTGCGGCGAATGTGGCTTTGGACATCCTGAAAGCAGGCGGAAACGCCGTTGATGCCGCCATTGCGGGCGCCGTGCTTCTGGGGCTGTGTGAGCCACAGATGACAGGCATTGGCGGAGATGTCTTCGCGCTGGTCAAGCCTGCCGGTTCTGAGACGCCGGTTGCTTTGAACGGATCCGGGCGTGCTCCTGCTGCGTTCGATGCGGCGGCACTGCGGGCGGAGGGGCATCAGACAATCCCATTGGGCTCTGCCCATGCGGTGACAGTTCCCTGCGCCGTAGACGGCTTTCACAAATTGTCCGAACGGTATGGCAAGCTGGGCCTGTCTGACAGCCTCGCTCCCGCCATCCGCTACATGCGCGAGGGTGTGCCTGTTGCCCCCCGCGTGGCCTTTGACTGGGCCGATGCTGTAGACACCTTGCAGGGCCCCGGCCGCGAGGCATTCCTTGTAAATGGTGCGGCGCCGCGAGCTGGCGACAGGTTTGCGCTGCCAAAGCAGGCGCAAGCTCTGGAGGCAATTGCACGCGATGGGCGTGACGGCTTCTACAAAGGGGCAGTTGCCGAGGACATGCTTGCCACCCTGCGCGCGGCAGGTGGTGTTCATACGGAAGCAGATTTCGCCGATGCGTCGGCCACTTGGACAACCCCAATCAATGGCAGTTATCGCGGGCTTGATATCGTTGAGCATCCGCCAAATGGGCAGGGCGCTGCTGCGCTATTGCTGGCCAACATTTTGTCCCGGTTTGATCTTGCGGCACTGGATCCCATGGGGGCGCAACGCATCCATCTGGAAGCCGAGGCCACGAAGCTGGCCTATGACGCCCGTGACCGCTTCATCGCCGATCCCGACTACATGGCAGACCCGTCCTATCTTGGTCGGCCTGAGTTGGCAGAGGCCCTTGCCGCCCTGATCGATCTGGGCAAGGCGATGCCAACCCCGCCGCCGGGCACGGAAGCGGTTCACAAGGATACGATCTATATCACCGTGGTGGATAAGGATCGCATGGCCGTGTCCCTGATCTATTCGATCTTCCACAGCTTTGGCTCTGGTTTGGCCTCTGATACGTTTAATATCCTTCTGCACAATCGCGGCGCAGGCTTCACGCTGCAGGAAGGACATCCGAACGAGGCCGCTCCGGGCAAGCGGCCGATGCACACAATTTTGCCCGGCATGCTGGCCCAGAACGGGCGCATCCTCGCCCCCTTCGGTGTGATGGGCGGCCAGTACCAGTCCACGGGGCACGCCCGCTTCTTTTCCAATTTGGTGGATTTCGGCATGGATCTGCAAACGGCGCTCGACATGCCCCGGTCGTTCTCGACGCCGGAGGGTGTGCTGCAGGTTGAACGCGGTTACAGCGACGATGTGCGCGCCACGCTGTCAGACATGGGTCACAACGTGGTCATCCCAGAGGGCCCTATTGGGGGCGCGCAGTCGATCCGGATTGATCCCGAGACCGGCGTTCTGGAAGGGGCGAGTGATCCGCGCAAAGACGGGTGTGCGCTGGGCTACTGAGGCGCATTTCCCGCACCATTCAAAAGCAAAAGGCGCCGCAGGACCGGCGCCTTTTTGCGTCAGAACCATCGTTCTAGAGGTTAATTCAGCTGGAAATGCAGCTCATAGGACCCGTTGCTGAAATTGCCGAACATGTCTGCCAGATCAGGGTGATCGACAGGCTCCCCCGATTTGTCGATGACAAGGTTCTGCTCTGAGACGTAGGCCACGTAGTAGCTCTGATCGTTTTCTGCCAGAAGGTGGTAGAAGGGCTGTTCCTTGGCGGGACGGTTTTCTTCGGGGATCGACTGGTACCATTCCTCGGTGTTCGAGAACATGGCGTCCACGTCAAAGACCACCCCCCGGAAGGGGTGCTTGCGGTGCCGGACAACCTGTCCGAGGTGATACTTGGCTTGCTTTAACATCATAACGGTGTAACCCCCTACCCCTCAGATGTAGGGCAAATTTGAACTGTTTGTCCATGCGAGCAGCGGTAAATCAAGGGAAACAGTCCGTGAACGTGATCGTGACAGTGCTCGAAGTCGTCGTGCCTATCTTCGCGGTTGCGGCTATCGGCTTTGGCTGGGTCAAGCTCGGCTATGACTATCCGCAGGCCTTCATTACACGCCTTAGCATGTTGCTGGCAATGCCCTGTTTGGTGTTCGTCACCCTTGCCCGGACGGAGCTTTCACCAGAGACGCTGGGCACGGTTTTGCTGGCTGCTATCGTGGCCCATGTGGCCATCGGCCTTGCCATGGTTGTGCTGTGCCGGATCGCGGGTTTGCAGCGAGAAACCTATCTGGCGCCGCTGATCTTCGGCAATACGGGCAATCTGGGTTTGCCGCTGGCTTTGTTCGCGTTCGGTCAGCCCGGGCTGGAGGTGGCGATTGTCATATTTGCGGTCTCTGCGGTGGGCAGTTTCACCTATGGCGTCTGGGTTGTCTCGGGGGGCGGGCGGGGCGCCCGCGTGCTGCTGGAGCCGATCGTACTGTCCTGCTTTCTGGGGGCGGCCTTTCTGCTGACCGGCTGGGATCTGCCACCCATTGCCGTGCGCACCCTCGATCTGGTTGGCCAACCGGCGATCCCACTTATGCTGCTGACCCTTGGGGCGGCGGTCAGCCGGTTGGCGGTGCGAGATCTTGCGCGCCCTCTTGTTCTGAGCTTGCTCAAGCTGGTGATCTGTGTGGCTGCAGCGATTGCCGTGGCGCGTGGTTTCGGCCTTGGTCAAGTGGCGCAGGCGGTATTGGTATTGCAGATGATCGCGCCCGTGGCTGTCACCGGATATCTGATCGCATTGCGCGCCCGCGAAGCGGGCAACCCCGAGGGGGACGGCCCGGATCCGGATGCGGTTGCGGGGCTCGTCGTCATCTCTACGTTGCTGTCCGTGATCAGCCTGCCCTTGGTCTTGGGCTTTCTGGTGGGCTGAGCCGGGTGCGTGCCCGGTGCAGAAGTGATCAGCCGGTTGTTTCCTTGTGCTGCGTTTCGCGCTATTGTTGGCACAACAAAAAACGAACACATAGGCAGAGGCATGAGCAGACTCCTTTGCGCACTGGGTCTTGTGGCCCTTCTCGCAGCTTGCGGAGGTGGCAGCGGTTCGCCCCCCCGCAACCTTGAGGACGCGTGCGCCATCGCGCGGGATAAACCCCGCTATCTCAAGGCGTTTCAGAGCACTGAACGGAAATGGGGTGTGCCCGTGGCCGTGCAGATGGCGACGATCTACCAAGAGAGCAAGTTTCGCGGGGATGCGCGCACGCCGCACCGGTATTCGCTGGGCGTGATCCCGATGGGGCGCCAAAGCTCAGCTTATGGTTATTCCCAGGCGCTGGACGCCACATGGGATGAATACCGCCGCGCCGAAGGGCGCTCTAGTGCCAAGCGTGACCGGATCGAAGACGCGACCGACTTTATGGGCTGGTATATGACCCTGACCCTCGAACGGAACGGCATCGCCCTGACGGATACACGCAACCAGTACCTCGCCTATCACGATGGCCATACGGGCTATGCGCGTGGCAGCTATCGTGGAAAGCCATGGCTGATGCGGATCGCGGGTGAAGTGGCCAGCCGCGCGGTGGTGTATGACCTGCAGCTAGCCAGCTGCACCTGACCCATACGGGCGGCGGCATGTTGGTTTGTTTGCCGCCCGCATACACTCTCCGCGCTATGACAGGGCGTGCTCTGCCGCCTGAGACAGGCGTAGCAACTGGCCTTCGCGCCCGGGCTGAACCATCAGTGAAATGCCGGTGGCGGGCAGGCCCGTTGGCACTGTGACCACCGCAAGGCCCATCAGATTGCCAATGCGGGTGTTGCGCAGGGTGAGCAGATTGGCCCGCACAAAGTACTCCACATCGGTTTCCAGCCGGGCCACGTTGGGCGGCATGATCGGACAGGTGGGCACCAGCACCGCGTCATAGATTGCGGTGTCTTGGCGGTACTGTTCCCGGAACCTGTCAAGCGTCTGCCAGGCGGCGACAAAATCAGCGGCACCCACATCACGTCCGCCCCGGAAACGTTCGCGCACATTGGCAAACATGGCCTCGGGGTTGGCCTCAATCATGTCTTTCCAGGTGCCGTATGCTTCGGCGGGATAGAGGGTCGGCGACAGGCTGTTTGCCTCTGTGATGTAGGGCAGTTCGATGCGGTCAACCTGCGCACCTGCGGCCTGCAGCCGTTCCACAGCGCTGTCAAACCCGGCTTTGGGCGCGCCTTCAATATCGTCGAAGGCCAGGGTCTTGAGAACGGCCAGTCGTTTGCCTTTCAGGCTGGCGCCACGCAGATCCGCGGGGGCCGTCTCTGCCATGATCGCATTCAGCAGGTTGGCATCCTCGACTGTGCGGCAAAGGGGGCCGACCGTGTCAAACCGGGCGCAGAGGGGCACCACACCGTCGAGTGGCAAAGCGCCATGGGCGGTTTTGAAGCCGACCAGATCATTCCAGACCGCCGGAATACGGACCGAGCCGCCGGTATCTGATCCGATCCCGGCAGCGGCCAGACCATGGGCGGTGGACGCCGCCGCCCCTGACGATGAGCCGCCGGGCGCATTTTCCGGATCGTGGATGTTGGGGGGCGTGGCGGTCATCGGGTTTACGCCAAGGCCGCTGAAGGCCAGCTCTGTCAGATGGGTCTTGCCAAGGCAGACCATGCCCGCAGCGGTTGCGCGCGCCAGAACAAGTGCGTCGGATTGGGGCACGCGGTCTTCCAGAAGGCGGGTGCCTGCCTCGGTTGCGGTGCCGGCGCTGTCAAAGAGGTCTTTCCAACTGATCGGCACCCCATCGAGCGGGGAACGGCGCACACCAAGCCGTGCGCGTTCTGCGGCTGCGGCGGCTTCGGCGCGCGCACGCATCGGCGTGAGGCGGGCGTAAATCCTGTCGGAAACATCACTATCTGCAATCGCCTGCAGAAATGTGTCGGTCAGGGCGACAGGATCAATCTCACCTGCGCCGATACCCCGCCCCAAATCTGCTGCGGTCATTGAAAGCCACTCTTGCATGCAATCCCCCTGCGCTGACTGCGGCATGCTATCCACCCCCGCAGAGATGGACAATCCCACCACACAGGCCATAGTTCAGGCCATGGATATGCAAGATCTCGTCATCGTCGGAGGCGGGCTGAACGGCCCGGCCCTTGCTCTTGCCGCCGCGCAGGCGGGGCTACGTGTGACCATCGTTGACCGGCTGCCCGCTGCCGCGCGCGCTGATGCGGGCTTTGACGGCCGGTCCTATGCGCTGGCGCTCAGTTCCAAGCGGCTGCTCGGGGCGATTGGCATCTGGAAGGATGTGGCCGCGCAAGCGCAGCCCATTTCCAAGGTGATTGCTTCGGATGGCCGGCCGGGGGAGGGCGCAAGCCCGCTGCTGCTCGATCTGGATGCGGCTGAGGTGGAGGAAGGCCCGTTCGGCTACATGCTGGAGGACCGCTTTTTGCGCCCGGCCTTGCTCACTGCGCTGGCCGCCGATGATCGGATTACCCAATTGGCGGAAGCAGATGTGATTGGCCAATCTGTCGAGAGCGGCCATGCGCGCGTCCACTTGGCCAATGGGGACAGCATCACCGCGTCGCTGATTGTGGGCGCTGATGGGCGACGCTCTGGCACGGCAGAGCGGGCCGGGATCGGGCGTATGGGCTGGGAATACGGCCAGACGGCCCTTGTCTGCGCGGTGAACCATGCGCGCCCCCACGAGGGCATTGCGCACCAGTTCTTCATGCCCGCAGGCCCGTTGGCAATCCTGCCGCTGCCGGGAAATCGCGCGTCCATCGTTTGGTCGGAGCGGACGGCGAAGGCCGAGGAACTGGCCAAGGGGGATGACGCGGCTTTCCTGTCGGCGTTGCGCCCGGCCTTTGGGGATTTTCTGGGTGAGATCAGCCTGGCGGGCGCGCGCTGGAGTTATCCGCTGAACCTGACCATGGCCAAAAGCACTGTTGCGGACCGTGTGGCGTTGATCGGGGATGCGGCGCAGGGCGTGCATCCCATTGCCGGGCAGGGCCTCAATCAGGGCCTGCGCGATGTGGGCACGCTGGCCCAAGTGCTGGCCGATGCGCGTCGGCGCGGAGAAGACATTGGCAGCCCGCTCGTGCTGGAGCGTTATCGTGCTTGGCGCAGCTTTGACAGAGCGGCCCTTGCCCTCGCCACAGATACATTCAACCGGCTGTTTTCGAATGATAACCCACTGCTACGCTTGGGGCGTGATCTTGGCATGGCCGCGGTCACTGCAGCGCCGGGTTTGCGGCGCCGTTTCATGCGCGAAGCCGCCGGTCTGACAGGGGATGTGCCGCGCCTGCTGCAGGGCCAACCGGCCTGAGCGGGCGTCAAACCGCCAAGATCAGTCGAGCTCGCGCGCCTCATCGGGCAGCATGATCGGAATGCCGTTGCGGATCGGGAAGGCGAGATGCGCATTGCGGGAAATCAATTCCCCTGCTGCGCTGTCATACTCAAGCCGGCCCTGCGTGACAGGGCAGACCAAGCTTTCCAGCATGCGCCGATCTATGGCGATGCTGCGCGGCGCATCTGCCGCGGTGGTGTCCGCCGTCGGCTCCACGTCGCTGGGAGGTTCGCTTTCGGTCATTGGATCACCTTGCCGCCCTCGCCATTGCGCAGGGCAAATTCGATCAGCGTGACCAGCGTTTCGCGCCGTGTCGACAGGGATGGGGCTTCCAGCAGCGCCTGTTTGTCTTCTACTTCGAACGGGCACAGCATCGAGAGCGAGTTGATCAGCAACTCGTCATCGGCATCCTCGAGATTGTCCCAATCTGTCGAAAGGCCCCTGTCCTCGAAATAGCGCTTGAGCTTGCCAAGGAACTCCGTGCGGGCGAAGTCAGGATCGGTTTCAGTGCTGCCCAGATCCCGCTCAAAGCCCGTCCAGGTGACATTGGCCTTGATATAGGGGGTAAAGCCTTCCTCCTCGGCCGTGATCCGGAAGCGAGAGATGCCCGCAAGCGTGATCATGTAGCGCCCATCTTCGGTTTCGGAAAAGCCGGACACACGGCCCGCGCAGCCGATCTGATGCAGCTTGCGTTCGCCGCCTGGCCCCGGCACTTCGCGCGGCTGAACCATGCCGATCAGCCGGTGACGCGTTTTCAAGCTGTCGTCGAGCATGGCCAGATAGCGGGGCTCAAACAGGTGCAACGGCAGCCGGGCGCGGGGCAGAAGCAACGCGCCAGGCAGCGGAAACAAAGGGATTGTGTCGGGCAGATCTGCGGCTGAGAACATGATTTATACCTAGTCCGTATCCGGTCTAGGCAAATATCATTGACGAGAGTTTACGACGCCCCTTCAAAACGCGGGGATCATCGGCCTTGAGCGCATCGAAGATTGTGAACAGCTGGGCCCGCGCCGCGCCGTCATTCCACTCGCGGTCGATGCGGAACAGTTCGAGCAAGGTTTCAATCGCGCCTTCCACGTCATCGGCGGCATGCAAGGCCGTGGCAAGATCAAACCGGGCTTGCAGATTGTCAGGCTCGGCTGTCACCAAGGCGCGCAGCTCCGCTTCTGGGCCTGCACTTGCAGCTTGGGCGCGCAGGTCCAGCTGGGCGCGGGCCGCTTCAAGCTCGGCGGTTTCGGCCAGGGCCTCGGGGGCCGCGTTCAGCAGCGCGGCGGCTTTTTCGTCTTCGTCGAGGGCGAGATGGGCCTGTATCAAGCCGCCATAGGCGGCCGCGTTTTCAGGCTCTTCCTCGAGGATGGCTGCAAATGTCTGGGCAGCATCCACGGCGGCGCCTTCTTCGAGCATCTGCTCGGCTGCGGCCACGGCTTCGGCCAGACCATCATCCCCGCCAAGCGCGCCGACGCGATCCACGAAGGCCTGCAGTTCCGAAGCGGGCAGCGCGCCCTGGAAGCCATCGACCGGCTGGCCCTGATAAAAGGCATAGACCGTCGGGATCGACTGGATGCGCAGTTGGGCGGCGATGGCCTGGTTCTGGTCAACATCGATCTTGACCATCTTGACCTTGCCGCCTGCGGCCTGAACCGCCGCCTCGAGGGCGGGGCCCAGGGTTTTGCAGGGGCCACACCAAGGGGCCCAGAAATCGACGATGACCGGGACCTCCTGAGAGGCTTCCACCACGTCGGCCATGAAGGTCTGTTCTGTGGTGTCTTTGATGAGATCGGTTGCGGGTGTCGCGGAAGACTGGCCGAGTTCGAGCATGTGTCTGTGCTTTCCGAAGCTGCTGGACGTTGCTTGTTTAGATGGCGTAGCGCGGCCCGCGATGCAAGGTCAGCGGGCGCGGATACGGGTGGAACTATAGATCGAATGTTGCAAAAACGGGGGCGTGGTCGCTGGGTTTCTCCCAGCCACGGGCCGCGCGCAGGACGCGGCTGGAATGGGCTGACTGCGCAATATCGGCGGTGGCCCAGACGTGATCCAGCCTGCGGCCCTTGTCTGCGGCATCCCAATCGCGTGCCCGGTAGGACCACCAGGAATAGAGCTGGCCGTCGGGGATATCCTGCCGCGTGACATCGACCCACTGGCCGGCGCTTTGGGTTTCCGCCAGATGATCTACCTCGATCGGGGTGTGGCTGACCACTTTCAGCAGCTGCTTGTGAGACCAGACATCATCTTCGCGCGGTGCGATATTGAGATCACCCACCAGAATGGCGCGTTCCGGGCGGCTCTCCCGGAACCAGTCGCGCATGTCTGTGAGATAGTCGAGCTTTTGGCCGAACTTCTCGTTGCGGTCACGGTCAGGCACATCGCCGCCTGCGGGGACATAGAAGTTGTGGATCAGGGTGCCATCTGTCAGCCGGGCAGCCACATGTCTTGCGTGGCCGAGGCTGGCAAAATCCATGTCGCCGGCATCCTCGAGGGGCAGGCGGGACAGGATCGCTACGCCGTTATAGCCCTTCTGCCCGCGCGCAACCATGTGGCCATAGCCGAGGGCGGCAAACTGCTCGAGCGGAATTTTGTCCACCGGGCTTTTGCACTCCTGCAGGCACAGGATGTCGGGGGCCTCTTCCTGAAGAAGTTTGGCGACGAGATCGGCCCGCAGTCGGACTGAGTTGATGTTCCAGGTGGCAAGTGTGAAGGGCATGTTTGGCCTTGCTGGTTCGGAGGTTTTGCACATCTAGGCAGGGTGCGCGCGAAAGGCCAGAGAGCGCTGAAAATTTGCGCGCAGGGCGCGGGGCGTATTTGTCAGGCGAAACGGCCCTGACAGAACCAACCCGGTGACAGGGTGTCCCCATGCGCGAAATAGATCCACAACCGGTGCCCACGGTCCGTGTCGACACGCCAATAGTCGCGCTGGCCCGTGCGCCAATCCGGCAGGTCCAGCCACCATTCCGGTGCGATGCGTTCGGGGCCTGTGGCCGCCGTGATCGTCAGGGATTGGCGGCGCCACTGAAAGCGTGCGGGCAGGCGGGGAATGTCTGGTATGCCCATCAGTGGTTCGGGCCGGAACAGCAGCAAGGGGCGTGGTGCGGGCGGCATGGTCGGCCAATTCCGCGCGGGCTCGGACCAGGCTGCCGCCTGCACCTGGTCTGTCTTTTCGGGCAGGTGGCTGTCGCCGGGGTGCAGCCGGGTGACGGCCTCAAGCCCGATGCGCGCGCCAATCCGGCCGATCAGATCATCCAGGGCGGTGTCTGAGGCCAGGCGCTGGGCGGTATCTGCGCTGGCGCTGAGATGCCCGCGGTGCTGATGGGCGTGGACGGGCTCCGTGACCGTGGCTTGCAGGCGCAACATGTCGATGCCCGGTCCGGCATCGATATCGTCCAGTTTGAGTGCCAGAAGCGGACGCAGCCTGTCGGGGTTGGCCGAGGGGCGGGCAAGGCCCACCTCCACGGTTTCGCAGCGGTGATCGCAGCGAAAGGCCTGCAGGCGCACCCGCCGCGCCCCATGGCCCTTCTCGCGCAACCGGTCTGCAAGCGCTGGCAAAAGCCTGTCGAGCCCTGCCTGCACATCCTCAGTGAGGCCGATCGGTTCGGGCAGGGTGAGGCGGCAGGCAAAATGCAGGGGCGCCCGGGCGGGGGAGACCGGTTCTGGCGCTGTGCCGAAGGCCTGATCGAGGCGCATCACCAGGTCTTTGCCGAAGCGCCGGGCCAGAGCGGCCCGCGGTTGTCCGGCCAGGTCATCGATCCGGCGCAGCCCCAGGCGCGCCAGCTGTGCCACCGTATCCTGGGGCAGACGCAGGGCGGCAACAGGCAGGGCGGCCAGGGCTTGGCGTGTCTGCCCCGCCGGGGCCAGAACCCCAAAGCCGCTATCGCGCCCATCCCCGGGGGATGGCAGATGCGTCGGTGCGGCACCGCCCCGCTCCCAGTGGCGCCGTTTCGCAGCCCGGGAGCGTGTCGCATAGGCCTCCATGTCGATGGCATCGCCCGAACGGTGTGGGGCGACATCGGGCGTGTTGCCCTGTCCCTGCCCATAGCGCGCCAGAGCCCAGGCGGCGCCGGGCGTATCGGCCAATCCGACGCGCACGGTCAGGCCCAAATCTGCGCAATCGAGGCCAACCTGCTCCATCACACCATGCTCGCCACCGAACAGGTGGGCACAGCCTGTCAGGTCAATGGTCAGGCCGGTCGTGCCGGCTTCGGCCACCCAGGGGGAAAACTTGCCGGCCCAGCGGCGCAGGCTGGCCAGGAAGGCGGCCTCGGCTGCCGGATCCGCGCTGCGTGTCAGCAGGGCGGGGCACATGGCGCGGGCATCCCGCAGGGGCTGGCCACGGCGCAGCCCCGCCGCGGAGGCTGCGGTGCTTAGTGCAGCCAGCGTGCGCGCGCCGCTTTGCTCGCGCACGGTGGCAAGGGGGGCTTCTATTGTGCCACGCGCCATCCGCAGCCAGCGCTCTGCGCCAAGCCGGGGAAACCAAAGGGACAGTATGCGTTTGTGCGGCATGGACAAAGAGACGTACGGACATGTGGAGAGGGCTGGCGATTCCCGCCAGTGATCAGCATAGTCTACATCTAGAACAAAATAAGAACAAATCCCGTGCGTCGCGCATTTCCAGGGGCTGCATGCCAAGACGTCCTGAGTGCATGTCACCGCGATTTGCTGCATGCGCTCCGGCCTTTTGCTTCCCGCTAACGGGGTAAACCCGCGCTTTCCCGCTGTCGTGATCCGGAAAGAGTTGCAATCCGATCGCGTTTTGCACCAGCCTGTCGGCAGGCCCCGGACAGATGGGGCCTGTGAAAAAGTGGGAGGGTATCGGATATGAGAACGCGTGCTGCTGTTGCGCTACAGGCTGGCAAACCATTGGAAGTCATGGAGGTGAACCTTGACGGCCCTCGTGCTGGCGAGGTGCTGGTCGAGATTAAAGCGACGGGGATTTGTCACACGGATGAATTCACCCTGTCTGGCGCTGATCCCGAAGGCATGTTCCCGGCGATCCTGGGGCACGAAGGGGCGGGCGTTGTGCTTGAATGTGGCCCCGGTGTCACCAGTCTGAAGCCCGGCGATCATGTGATCCCGCTCTACACGCCAGAATGTCGCGAATGCGAATATTGTCACCATCCGAAGACCAACCTGTGCCAGTCGATCCGGGAAACTCAGGGCCGCGGCGTCATGCCGGACGGCACCAGCCGCTTCAGCACGCTCGATGGCGACCCGATCCTGCACTACATGGGCTGCTCGACCTTCTCAAATCACACGGTGATGCCTGAGATCGCACTGGCCAAGATCCACCCCGACGCGCCGTTCGACAAGGTTTGCTATATCGGCTGCGGGGTGACGACGGGTATTGGCGCGGTGATCAACACCGCCAAGGTGGAGATCGGCAGCCGGGCCATTGTGTTCGGCCTCGGCGGTATCGGGCTGAACGTGATCCAAGGCCTGCGCCTCGCAGGGGCCGACCAGATCGTGGGCGTTGACCTGAACCCTGACAAGGTCGCCATGGCTGAATATTTCGGCATGACCGATTTCGTGAACCCCAGTGAGGTGGAGGGCGATCTTGTGCCCTATCTGGTCAACCTGACCAAGGGCGGAGCCGATTACACCTTTGATGCTACGGGCAACGTGGATGTGATGCGGGCGGCGCTGGAAAGCGCGCACAAGGGTTGGGGCGAGTCGATCATCATCGGTGTGGCCCCGGCGGGCGCTGAAATTTCGACCCGCCCGTTCCAACTGGTGACGGGGCGCAGCTGGCGCGGCACGGCCTTTGGCGGCGCGCGCGGACGCACAGATGTGCCGAAGATCGTGGAGTGGTACATGGACGGCAAGATCGAGATCGATCCGATGATCACCCACACGCTGACATTGGACGAGATCAACAAGGGCTTTGATCTGATGCATGCCGGCGAGTCGATCCGCTCAGTCGTGGTGTACTGACATCGCGGCCTCTGCGCGACGTCTGACACTCGCTCGGCCCTTTTCAGGGCCGGGCGCACCATGACCCCCCAAGCGCTGCGTATCCGCCCGTTGGAACCTGCGGATGAAGCCCCATTGACCGCGGTTTTGACACCTGTCTTTCGCGCCGGTGACAGCTACACGCTCGACCCGGATTTGCCCGACGCGGCCTATTGTGCCTATTGGACGTCACCGGGCCATGAGGTGTTTGTGGCAGAGGACGCGCACGGCGCCTTGCTGGGCACCTACTACATGCGGCCCAATCAGGGCGGCGGCGGCGCCCATATCTGCAATTGTGGCTACATCACCGCCGTGCACGCGCGCGGGCGGGGCGTGGCCCGCGCCATGCTTGCCCATTCCCTTGAGCTGGCGCCAAAGCGCGGGTTTCGCGCGATGCAGTACAACTTTGTCGTTGCTACCAACACACGGGCAATCGCAACATGGCAGGCGGCTGGCTTTCGCGAGGTCGGGCGGCTGCCCGGCGCGTTCAAACACCCGCAACAGGGATACGTGGACGCGCTGGTCATGATGAAACAGTTTGGCACGGAGGCGTGATATGACGCAGGCAAGCCCACCTCTCATCGCTGTCCTGATCGATGCGGATAACACGTCCCCGAAATATGCGGAGGCCATCTTCGAGGAGATCGCCAGTTTGGGAGAGGCGGCTGTGCGGCGCGTCTATGGGGATTTCAGCTCGCACCAGATGAAAGGCTGGAACAAGGTTCAGGCGGAACTGGGCCTTGTCCCCCATCACCAGCCAGCCAACACTGTGGGCAAGAATGCCTCTGATATCGCCCTTGTCATCGACGCGATGGATCTGATGCATTCCGGACGCTTTGACGGGTTTGCCCTCGTCAGCTCCGACAGCGATTTCACCCGTCTGGCAAGCCGGCTGCGCGAACAGGGGCACGATGTTTTTGGCATTGGCCAGCAGAAAACACCCGAGGCCTTCCGGAAGGCCTGCAAGCGCTTCATCTTTCTCGAAAACATCGTTGAGCCCGAAGCCCCCAAGGGCTCTGGCGGGCGCAAGATGGATGATGCGCAACTCAAAAAGCTGAACACTGCGCGGGATCTGATCCTGCGGGCCATGGATGCCCTCGATCAGGACGATGACTGGTACACGCTCGGCCAAATTGGCCAGCATGTGACGGCAGCCTCCCCCGATTTCGACACGCGCACATACGGGTTTCGCAAGTTCTCTGACCTTGTGAAAGCGATCCCGATTTTTGAAACCCGTCGCGCAGATAACAACCAGCTGCAGGTGCGGCGCCTAGACTAGCCAAAGATGGCGCCCTGCGGCTGGCGGACCCGCGCGATTGGACGGCACTGCGGTTCCCGACGTCAGGGCATACGCCTTCGCAGCGGTGGCACGGCTGGACGCAGGGGCCGTGTGCCTTACTTGTTTGGCCAAGTGAGTTTTGGAACCGCGATGCTGATCCTGACCAAGTCCACCCTGCGCAACCCTTCGATCCTTCAGACGCGCACCCTGCCGCGGAAATTCTTCCGCAGGGTGATGGTGCTGCCGCGTGGCGCCACTGTCGGGCAATGGCTGCGGATCGTGGTAGAGAACCAGTTCCTGCGCTACATGGTAACGCTGCTGCCGTTCGTGGGGGTTGTCCTCGTCTGGGAGGACGCCGGGCTTGCCGTGGCCCATGCCCCCCTTCCGATGGTTGCCGCAATCATGGTGGTCGAGATGCGGGTGCTGCGTTTGTCAAAGAAGGCGCGCGAAGTTCTGATCACCCCCGATGAAGCCGCCCGTAGATTGGATTTGCTGGCCTTCCGGGCCAAGGCCATCTTGCGCAGCGTTGCCGCGCAGCAGGGGCTGGCTGAGGGGGAATTGCATCTTGTGATCGAACAGTCAGAGCTCGCGCGGGTTGCCCCGCTCACGCTTGTCACCATCCAGTCTGATGCACCAAAGCCCCATGTGCTTGATCTCGATCCGGCCGCCCGCGCCATCGTGCAAGAGGGGCTGTTCGATGCGGATCTGAGCGAGCGCGCGTTGCTTGAGGTCAATCTGATGCAGGGCACCTTCCTGCGGACAATCCGTGTTGAGGCGCGGTCGGTCTCGGCCCATGCCCGGTTGGCCGCCGTGCTGGAGGGTGCGCCCGTCGCCGGGCCAGATTTGCAAGGGGCCGGCACATGAGTGTGAATGCCACGTCTGTTTCCGCGGGCGCGGCGCTGGAGGTTCTGGATGCAGGCTGGAAGGCCCAGGCAGACGGAGGGCTGCGCGCCTCTTGGATGCTGCATGGTCGGCCCGGTGTCGGGAAAACGCAGATCGTCCAGACCTTGGCAGACCGCCACGGCGCCACGCTGTTTGACTTGCGGCTGACCACGATCGAGCCACAGGATCTGCGCGGCTTGCCATTTTACGATCACGCAGCCAAGCGCACGGTCTGGTATCGCCCCGAGGATCTGCCCGATGATCCCGATCGCCCGGCCATATTGTTTCTGGACGAGCTCACCGCCGCCGCCCCCGGCTTGCAGCCCACGGTCTATGGCCTGCTGCAGGAACGGCGGGTCGGCCGGCATGTCTTGCCGGACTCGGTGTTTATTGTGGCGGCGGGCAACAGCGTTGAGGATGGTGCGGTGGCCTATGAGATGGGGGCCGCCCTTGCCGACAGGCTGGTGCACATGATCGTGCAGCCCGATGCGCGCGACTGGCTGGAAGGCTTTGCCGTCACGGCGGCGCTGCATCCGGCCGTCACCGCCTTTATCCGCACCCGTCCGGACTTGCTGGAAACATCCGAAGAGGCCCTGCGGCGCGGCCATATGATCGCCTGCACCCCAAGATCGTGGGAACGGGTCAGCCAGATCCTGAAAACAGTTCCGGACCGCCGCATCCGCAATACCATGATCGCAGGCACCGTTGGCACGGTTGCGGCGGCTGAATTTGCGCTGGTCGCCGATGAGATTGCCGCAACCGTCGATGTGCAGGCCCTGCTGGAAACGCCCCGGCGGGCCCGCGCGGACCTCTATCCCGAGACGCTCCACGGGATGACGGCGCTCGTCTACGCGCTGGTGGCCGAAGCCCGCCCTGAAACGCTGCCCGAGGTGATCGATGTTCAGGCCGATATCGCCCATCTCAAGGGCGCTGCGCACAGGTCTTTGCCGCTGCAGGATCTGACAAGTTTTGGCTTTGAAATCCTGATCCGCAAGGCCTTGGAGGCGGGGTGGCAGCAGGCCTTTGCCGAGTCGCAAAGCTATGCGGAATACGCGCGCAGCCGGGAAGAGGCCGGGCTGCAATGAGCCATTCCGCCCGGGCCCGTCGGGCGCTGGCCCAACTGCAGGAGGTGGATCCCGCCCTCGGTGTTCTGGCCCTGTGGTGTACCCACCGCGATACGAATGCGCCGACCTTTACCGAAGGGGAAACCATCTACTATGGGCCCGGCTTTGAAAGCTTGCCCGCGCATGAACAGGTGGGGGTTGCTGCCCATCATGTCCTGCATGTGGCTTTGCGCCACTCCGCCCGCTCTGAGGCGCTTGCCCAGCGGCTGGGAGAGCGCTTTGATGCCGGGCTTTACGCTTTGGCCGCCGATGCCATCGTAAATGAAACGCTCATCGCTGCGGATCTGCCGGTGCCGCGTCCGGCAGTGACACTTGGCGCGTTGCTCAAGGATATTGGCGCGCCCTCGGCCTCGGCGTTGACGGCACTTGCGGATTGGGATGCAGACCGTCTGGCATTGCGGCTGCACCGGGATGGTGCCACGCGCGCCGCTGCGGCTGAGCATGGGGCGGCCCGCGCGTTTGCGCCGGATCTGGCGCCGCATCAGGGAGGCGGCGGGCCCGATGAGGACAAGGCCGCAGATTGGCAGGGCCATCTTGTGCGCGCGATGGAGGCGGGCCGGTCTGCCGGGGCAGGGATTGGTATGCTGGGCCGGGTGATCGCGGATATCACGCCCGCCCAAATCCCCTGGGAACGACACCTGCGTGGATTGCTTGCCAAGGCGGTGGCAGAGGCCCCTCAGATAACCTATCGCCGACCTGCGGGCCGGTGGGTTGCCATGGCCGCACACGCTCAGGAAACCGGCGCCCCTGATCCGGTATTTGAGCCGGGCCGCCAGCGCACCGCCTGGCGTCCACGCATCGTCGTTGCCATCGATACCTCCAGTTCGATTGAGCCGCTCACCCTGCGCCTGTTTGCAGCCGAGGCGGATGGCATCGCGCGCCGCACGGGCGCCGAGATCATTGTTTTGAGCTTCGACACCGTCATTCAGTCAGAGCATGTGGTGCGTGCGGGCCTTCTCAGTGCGCTCCGCGATGGCAGTCTCACAGGGGGCGGTGGCACGGATTTTGACCCGGTTCTGGAACGCCTTCGGGCGCTCGCACCCTCTGCGGCCGTGATCCTCACCGATCTTGAGGCTGTGGTCGGACGCGCCCCGGGGTGCCCCGTGATCTGGGTGGCTCCCAGCGGGGCGCCAATGCCGCCCTGGGGGCATGTCCTCACCCTTGATACGTGATCCTGTTCTGATGCTGCCTTTGGTGCTGTTCAGGCCTGCGGTTTGCGCTTTTCCAACGTCCAGAACAGACGAAAGATGCGCGGACCCTCGATCAGGTAGCGCCGGGCCAGCCTGCGGGGGTTGCCAAGCAATCGATACAGCCACTCTGCCCGGAGGGTCTGAAAGATCTGCGGCGCCCGCTTCTGGCGCCCGGTCAGGAAATCGATGCTGGCGCCGGCACAGATCGATAGGCCTTGGGTGCAGCCCGCCTGCCCCAGGTCATAGGAGAGGTATTCTTGCTTGGGAAAAGAGATGCAGCAGAGCAGGATGTCGAATTTCTGGTCCAAGACGGCATCCAGCACGTTCTGCCAGTTCTCGCTGCCGCGCTCAAGCCGCGCAGCGGCGGGCACAAATTCCAACTGCAAGTCCGGAAACTTTGCTTTGAGCAGGGCAAAGTCGTCTGGGGTTGGCCCGACCACGGCAAACCGTATGTCCTTGGCGTTGGGATGATGGAGCAGCGCCGAGACAATATCAGAGCCGGGCGTCGCAGGCAGTGTCTTGTTCACCCGGCTGGCCAGCGCTTCGAGGATCTTGCTGTCATTGACCATGATTTCGGCGGCAAGATACGTGTCGCGATCCACGCCACCGGTATGGAACTTGTTCACATGGTCGACATTCGGTGTCACCACGAAGCCATAGCCCGGCCGGGTGCAGCGGGCGATCAAACCATCGATCAACGCCTCGAACGGCTGAACATGGAAAGCAAGCCCCATGAACTCTACGCGGTCATGGGCACGAGCGTCGGCCGCAGCCATATGCATCAGCCCTTTGCGCCCTGTCCGCGGGCGTAGATATCCTCGTAGCGGACAATGTCATCCTCGCCCACATAAGACCCCGTCTGCACCTCAATCAGCACCATCGGCATCTTGCCCGGGTTTGTCATGCGGTGCACAGCCCCCAGCGGGATGTAGACCGATTGATTTTCGGTCACCAGGCGCGTCTCGTCATCCACCGTCACCTCCGCGGTGCCCTCGACGACAATCCAATGCTCCGAGCGGTGAAAATGGCTTTGCAGGCTGAGTGAGGCACCCGGATGCACATGGATCCGCTTGACCTGAAAGCGATCGCCCACCACGAGACTTTCAAACCAGCCCCAGGGCCGGTGATCCTTGGGGAAGGTCGTGGCTTGCGGGGCCGATTTGGCTTTCAGCGCGTCGACCGCTTTTTTGACATCCTGGGCCCGGTCCATCGGGGCAACGAGCACAGCATCGTTCATGGCCACCGCCATGATGTTTTCGAGCCCGATCCCGACCACCTCAAGCCGTTCGCTGTCAGAGCGCAGCAAAGTGTCCGAACAGTCGATCGCAGTGGCCGCGCCCGAGACAACAACCCCGCTGCCATCCCCCTCTGCTTCGCGCCAGACCGCATCCCATCCCCCCAGATCGGACCAGCCGCTGTCAAAGGGCACCACGGTCAGGTTGTCGGCACGTTCCATGACGGCGTAGTCAATCGAGATGTCTGTCACATCGCTCCAGGCGGCCGGATCAAGGCGCAAGAAGCCAAGATCAGAGGCGGCCTGCGCCACAGACGCCGTCACCGGAGCGGTCAATTCCGGGCAATGGCGTGCAAAGGCGTCGATGATGTCGCGCGCACGGAACAGGAAGATCCCCGCATTCCAAAGAAACGTCCCCGCGGCCAGCATGTCGGCGGCGCGCTCTGCATCGGGCTTTTCAACGAATTGCCGCAGATCGATGGCGGCGCCTGATCCATCGGGCTTTTCGGTCAGCTCTAGGTAGCCATAGCCGGTTTCGGGCCGGTCGGGCTGAATGCCGAAGGTCACCAGCTTGCCCTGGCGTGTCGCCTCGAGGCCTTTGGCGACGGCCCCGTGGAAGGCCGCGGCGTCGGGCACAACATGATCAGATGGGGCTACCAGCAGCGTCGCCTCAGGATCCTGTTCGATCAGATACAGCGCTGCCGCCAGCACAGCCGGTGCCGTATTGCGGCCCTCAGGCTCAATCAGGATCGCACCGGGATCGATACCGATCGCGGCCAATTGTTCTGTTACGATGAAACGAAAATCAGAGCCTGTCAGCACCAGCGGGGCCGCAAATTTCTGCCCTTCCACCGCGCCCTGAAGCCGCTCAACAGAGGCCTGAAACAGGGTTTTTTCACCCACAAGCGGCACAAATTGCTTGGGATAGCTCTTGCGCGACAGCGGCCAAAGCCGCGTTCCGGAACCGCCGCACAGGATGGTCGGGTAAATCATAGTAAATTCGATCCTCGTTTGGCTCTAATATAAGTGTGGTAGTCCTCTTGCCCGATTGGTGCAATTGCCCACGGCCAGAATATACCTCTGCAAGCCAGACAGATCCAAATGGCCCGGCTTTCGATTATGCCGGTTCAGCAGCGCCCTTCCAGCGGGACTCTTGGTATTCCAAATGAGAATATCTGAATCGAAATATCTCACTTTACTGAAATTCTTGCCCTGTGCCATGTAGCGCCCACTCGGTGCCGGGCGGTTTGCATCAAGAAAGCGACCTTCCCCGCCTTGGCCTCTGTGACCCAACTGGCCCCGGCGGCTGATGGCAGTGCGGTAAAGATTAAAGTTTTCCGGCTTGATCCCAGACGCAGGTCTGAGCGGCCCAGTTTGAGCATGTACTGACACCCTAACAGCGCCTCGGGAGGGTGCATGATGACCAAACGAACCTTTGCGGCCAGTCTTTTCTTGGTGATCAGCGCCAGTGTGGCACAGGCCACTACGTATACCATCACAGACTTGGGCACCTTAGGCGGGGCTATAAACTACGGAGTAGGTATCAATGAGAATGGTCAGATTGTCGGGGCCTCCACGACGTCGACCGAAGGCTTCGATCTGGATGCATACCTTGTGGAAGATGTGCCTGACGATGGCTCTATCCCGGCCTTGAAAAATCTTAACGTGTCCACTGGGAACAATAGCGCAGCCTTAGATATCAACGAGGGTGGTTGGGTTGTGGGGTACACCTTTGGAGTCCCTGAAACGGGTTTTGTGTGGAAAGACGGGGAAAGCGTGTCATTTCTCGAGGGTTTGCCCGAAAATTCTGACGGAAGAACGACTGCCGGCGGCATTAATAATCGCAATCAGATCGTGGGATATGCACACGATCAAGACGGCAGGCAGCAAGCTGTCCTGTGGGAAACCGGGTCCGCTCCTAAGGCGCTCGGCACACTGGGGGGCAAAACTAGCGAAGCCAATGCCATCAATGATAGCGGCCAGGTTGTGGGAAAGGCTGGGACGATCAATAATTCTGGAAACAGAGCTTTCCTGTGGCAAGAGGAGACTGGCATGCAGGATCTCGGCGCGCTTGCTGAGGGCCGTTCAAGTGAGGCCTCAGGCATCAATGACTGGGGAGCGGTGGTTGGGACCGCCACCGACTCCGAAGGGCAGGGGCGGGCAGTCCTGTGGAATGGCAGGAAAATGCGCGATCTCAACAGCAAGATTGATCCGAACTCGGACTGGTTGCTCACATGGGCGCTTGACATCAACAACAGTGGCCAGATCCTTGCCTCAGGCCTTTTGGGCAGCGATGACAGCCAGCGGGCGGTTTTGTTGACGCCTGTGGCCCCTGTTCCGTTGCCCGCTGTGGTTTGGCTGATGCTGTCGGGGCTGGCCTCATTGGGCTGGCTGAAACACCGCCGCGCTGCGGCCTGCTGAGGCACGGGGCGGCCTCGCGGGCTGATCCCGGCGGATTCCCACCCATGCGTTTCCGTCAGGGCGGATGCGCCAAAACGGCAGTGTTGAATTCTCGCGCAATACGGTAGTGCTTGGCCCCAAGCACGACTTTGCGGGAATCAAGATGCAGCCAACGGCGCCTGACGGTATCAACCCTATTTCGCGCCATGCGATTGCGCGGCCAAAGCTCTGGTTCTGGCTCAGCGGGGGGCTTGTGGCCCTGATGCTGGCATTGGTGCTGGCGCCCACCTTCAGCACAGGCGTGGCCCGGGCCCTGCACCCGCTGACCATCGACACAGATCCTGAAAACATGCTGCCCGCCGAGGCGCCCGTGCGCGTGTTTCACAATGAGATGAAGGCCCTGTTTGATCTGCACGACATGATCGTGGTCGGCGTGGTCAATCCCGAGCGGGGCGTGTTCACCCCCGAAACGCTTGCAGATATCGATCACCTCACAGAGGTGGCCCGCGCCGCAACCTGACAGGAAGATGGCCTGCCGCGCGGGGCCGTGTCTGCAGAAATTATCGCCCCCGGCATGGTGGACTTCGTGGCGCAAGATGGTGCGGGCGCAGTGCAGTTTCGCTGGCTGATGGAGAGCCCGCCCGCGGATGCGGAGGCCGCGCTGGAGGTGGCCCGAAACGCCAAGGCGATGCCGATGCTCGACAATTCTCTGATATCAGAGGCGGGGGATGCACTCGCGCTGTA
>JAKVBK010000016.1 GCA_022447275.1 Oceanicola sp.
TGACTTGGTAGGCGAAACTGAGGAAGCCTTGCCCGGTGGCGCAGCCATCAGCAAGGGCGCTTTTCGCAAGGTCAAGCAGGCTGTCAAGCAACTCGAGCGGATGGAAGATCAGGGGCTCGATCGCCTCGACACCCTGATCGCCAAAATCGAGGATAAGCCTGCCAACGCGCTGCTTAACAAACGTTTCGAGAAACAGGTCGATAAGCTTCTTGCCAAAGTGGAGAAGATCGATGCAACGCTGAACGAGCAGTTTGACGCCCGCCTCGATGCACTGCGTGAGCAAATCCAGGAGAAACGCCAACAGGTGGAGGATATTCGAAATCCACCGTTGGAACCGGAGCCCGCCCCAGAACCTAGCCCAGAGCCAGAGCCGGAACCTAGCCCGGAGCCGGAACCAGAGCCCGCTCCGGAGCCGGAGCCTACCCCCGAGCCAGAGCCCACCCCGGAGCCAGAACCAGAGCCCACTCCGGAGCCGGAGCCCACCCCCGAGCCAGAGCCAATGCCCACGCCCGCACCGGTCTGGAGCATCGATGATTTCAAAGGCCAGGGTGAGACAGTCGTCGTGATCGACTCAGGCTGGAACACTCAGTTCATTGGCGCCAACGAAGATATCGCTTTTGAGTTCGATTTCTACGGAGCCGACGATGCCAGCGCACGGGTTCCCAACTCCAATGACCATGGGTCTTGGGTCGATCAAGTTGTCCGGGATGTCGCCTCGCTTGCGGATGTCATCCACATGAAAGTTTTTCCCGATATCGGCGACGGTGCGAACTTTTACGACATCAGCCAAGCGTTGAACTGGGTCGTGGACAACGTGTCCAACTACAACATCACCGCCGTGAACTTATCACTCGGCGCTGGCAATGTGTTGGACTACGTTCCCAACCATTTCTTTGCGCCTCAGTATCAGTCCCTCGCCGATCAAGGCGTGCTGTCGATCGTTTCCGCAGGAAACTCGGGGCAGTACGGAATGAACTATGTGGCGGCAGATCCAAATGCGATTGCGGTTTCCGCCTCGACATCCTTTGACACGCGCGCCGGGTTCTCTCAGCACCATGAGGCGCTGACGGACATCTTCGCCTTTGGGCAACAGGTCCGGATCGAAGATGAAAACGGTCGTATTGATATCGTGTCTGGGACCAGCTTTTCGTCTCCCTACGTGGCCGGTGTTGCTGCGCGTGCGCAGGAGGCGGCCGAGGAACTTCTTGATCGTCACCTCTCTCAAGATGAGTTTGTCTATATCTTGCAGGAAAGCGGCCGTGACCTTGTTGGCTATTCCGGGGATGCCAAGGGCTATAAGGTCGCCGATGCCGATCTCGCGGTGCAATATCTGCTCGACAACTACACGGACTTTATCTGATCGATCAGGCTCAAGTGGTTGGGCGGTTTCTGGCGTGGCGTTTCAGTCGCCACGCTGCTGCCAAAGTGGAAGGGTTCCCCGTCCGACGGCCAAACTACCTTAACCAAGTTTGCCTAGGTCCTCTGTTTCCCACCTGTAGCAGCGACACGAGTCCATGGGGGGCATGGGCAGGCAATTAAGCAAATAGAGGCCACGCTGCGCTGCCCCCGCTGGCCGATCGGCCATCTCCTCGGGAGTATTTTAGGGCAAAGACGTCTCGGCGCTTGAATGCGCTATCCGGCTCAGTTCCGTTGTCAAATCCCCATAGCCTGTGAAGCGATATTCGAAGGCGAGGCCCAGTCTTTCGGCACAGTGTTGTGCTTTCTCTAAAAGGGCTGGGTCATCTGTTTGGGCTTGATAGACCAGCGTTTTGTAGTGGCCGAAATACATGTCGCGCAGCTCCGGGTGCCGATCGAGGCCCAACGGGTGCCAGACGAAGGCGTCGAACTGGCGCACGAGGAAATCCGTCAGGTAGAAGGCGTCGATTTCATCGCGGGCGGAAAATGCGGCGTTGCCTTCAAAGAAACTGTAGCAGTGAGGGCCTTGCACCATCTCCACCCCCAACTGTGCACAGCGCGCTTTGAGCAGGCCGCCTGTGCCGCAATCTGCGTAAACCACGAAAATGCGCTCGTAGTGGTTGCGGTGGCTGCGCACGGCTTCTTCCACCGCGTCGGGGATGCGTTCGGGGTGGTTGTGCAAGATTGCAGGCAGGCAGGCGAGATCGAGGTGCGCCCAGCCATTGCCGCGGGTGATATCAAGAATTTCGCGGGCGAGCGCGCCGCAGGCTAGCAAAAGCACCTTGCCGGCGCCGGTTGGGGCGAGGCCGGTGTCTGTCAGGCTGGTTTCTGTTGGGGCGGTGTTGGCGTTGGAGGGCATTGTGTCGGATCACTCGAGCGGGCTGGTGGGCGGGGGCTGGGGTGCGCTTACATGATGGCGGAGGCTGTAGCGGGCTGCAACTGTGCCGGTTGCGCCCCCAGCCCAACATGCCTTTTTTTGAATGGCCTTAATCTGCTGCATTGCCGTTTCAGGATCGGGCGATGAGCAGGATGCGCCCCGGCAGGAGTGGGCAATCCGGGCCGTAATCTTCCCGAATATGCGCATCGAGTCCTGCCTCTTGGGCAAGGTGCAGCGCCTCGGAAGGGCTGTAGAGGCGTTGGTAATGCACCTCGCGCCCGGATTGGCCAGCGACGCGGGTTTCGATCACTCTGCGCAGCAACTTGCCATCATGGGTCACACTGGAACGCATCCACCAGTCTTGTCCTTCGGTTTCTGACACCCGTTCGGGGGTATCTGGGCCCGTCAGATCTGCAATCAGCAGGGCCGGGGAGGCCTGTTCCGCGATCCGCTGCACCATGGCCGAGAGCTGTGCGGGCCTGTCCGGTGTGCAGTAGCACAGAACCTCGCCCATGGCCGTGTAGCTGCGGGTGAGGGGAGGGATGGTCGCTTGTATGGCAGTGGCGATCTCCACGTTGACACCCTTTTTGCGTGCCGTAGAGGCAAGGGAGGGGGATGGTTCACAGGCCTGCACGGTGATCCCGGATTGGGCGGCATGGGCTGCCCATGTGCCATCGCCGCATCCGATGTCAAACAAAGGCCCAGGCGCCACCTGCTGGCATAGCCAAGCGTAGCCGGCGCGGTACGTTGCGCCATAGGCCGCCGCCTGAATATGCGCCAGATCGGGGCCATAAAGCGAAAGGCCGGTCGCACTGCGCCCGGCCTTCTGGTGTGCTGTATCGCCCATTTGGCTTAACCAGCGGCGAGCTGGTTGTGCTTGCGGTTCATGAATTCCTTCGCGGTCTCCACCGCAACGGCTGCATCGCGGCAATACGCATCGGCACCGATTGCCCGCCCGAACTCTTCGTTCAAGGGCGCGCCGCCGACCAGAACCACGTAATCATCGCGCAGGCCTTTCTCGACCAGCGTGTCGATCACCACCTTCATGTAAGGCATGGTGGTGGTAAGCAGGGCCGACATGCCCAGAATGTCAGGCTGTTCGGCCTCAAGCGCATCCAGGTAGCTTTCGACCGGATTATTGATGCCCAGATCGACCACCTCGAAACCCGCGCCTTCCATCATCATCGAGACGAGGTTCTTGCCGATGTCGTGGATATCGCCCTTCACCGTGCCGATGACCATCTTGCCCATCCGAGGTGCGCCGGTTTCCGCCAGAAGTGGCTTGAGGATTGCCATGCCGGCCTTCATCGCATTCGCAGCCAGCAAAACCTCTGGCACGAAGAGAATGCCATCGCGGAAGTCATGGCCGACGATTGTCATGCCGGCGACGAGGGCGCGCGTCAGGATATCATAAGGCTGCCAGCCGCGTTCGAGCAGGATATTGACGCCTTCTTCGATCTCCTCTTTGAGGCCATCGTAGAGGTCGTCGTGCATTTGCTGGACAAGTTCGTCATCATCCAGTTCGGACAGGATGAGCTCTTCTTCTTCATCAGACATGGCTGTGTCCTCACATTCCCGATAAGTCGTAATTGCGCCTGTATGCGAAGTCTCTCATGGCGGATTGCGACACCAAACAGATCACCCGCGACGAAATCACCGCATTCCACGGCGTTGTGCCCAAAAATGATTGCCAGATGTTCTTGTTACGTTCTATTCTGGGCGCCTTATGGACATGGACGCCGATCCTTCGCGAAACCTCAGGGCTGGGCAGCAGTGCCCCGGCCGGTCTGTGCGGTCCAACCGAGCCGGCCGGTTTGAAAGACATGAGCGGGTGCAGGTGCATGATGGGTGGGATATTCCCGAAGACGCCCGCGTGTTGCGCACCGAACTGCGCCGGGAGCGCCCGCGTAGCGCCTTGACGCGGAACAACTCGCCCGATGTGCACTTTGATCGTTCCATCAACCCTTATCGAGGGTGTGAACATGGGTGCGTCTATTGTTTTGCGCGGCCAAGCCACGCCTATCTGGGCCTGTCGCCGGGGCTGGATTTCGACAGCAAACTGATCCTGCGCCCCGGCATTGCGGATGTACTGGATGCTGAGTTGCGCAAGCCGTCTTACGTTGCCGCGCCCATTGCGATCGGCACCAATACGGATCCCTACCAACCGGTTGAGAGCGATGCAGGGCTTATGCGGGACATCCTGCGGGTATTGCAGGCCCATGCTCATCCCGTGATGATCACGACAAAAGGCAGTCTGATTGAGCGCGATATCGACATTCTGTCGGACATGGCGGGGCGCGGGTTGGCACAGGTGGGCGTCTCGGTCACCACGCTGGATGCAGAGCTGTCGCGCAGTATGGAGCCGCGCGTGCCATCGCCTGCGCGACGGCTGCGCACCATTGCGCGCCTGTCTGCGGCAGGTGTCCCGGTGCGGATTTGCGCCTCGCCCATGATCCCGGGGCTGACCGATCACGAGTTGGAGCGTATCCTTGCGGGCGGTGCCGATGCGGGCGCGCGCGCGGCCAGCACCATCCTGCTGCGACTGCCTCGGGAAGTTGCCGAACTCTTCAAGGATTGGCTGAAGGATACCCGTCCGGATCGGTATGCGCGCGTCATGGCACAAGTGCGCGCTGTTCATGGCGGGCAGGACTACGACAGCAGCTGGCATCGCCGTCTGCACGGGCAGGGGCCTGAGGCCCGATTGCTGCGGCAGCGGTTCAGGATTGCTTGCAAGCGTCTTGGCCTGAATGAGCACCTGCCCCCATTGCGCGTGGATCTGGTGAAGGCCCCGCTGCGGCCGGGCGATCAGATGTCTCTCTTTGAAGCGTAAAGTGTTTTTTGCACCAATCGGCTCAGGCTTTGTTGCAAGAAAATTAGGGATTTTGCCTTTATGGTGGAGCCCGCATGGCCGAAATACCGGGTGTGAATGACGCCCATCTGCCACGGAGGGGAGAGTGGTTTTGGACGAACGGCGTTCCATGATCGTGCAACAACGCCGGGATGCAGAGGATGCCGGTTTGTTCAAAGCGGGCATCAACAAGATCGTCATCGATGTGATCCCGGAACTGCGGCGCAACAACCGCAAAGACCTTGTGGTAACAGGCTTTGTACGCGGCACCGAAGTGGAAGTGCTCTTTGCCGGGCGCCGGCGTGCCGACACGCTGGAACTTTGCCGCCGTCTCAAACAGTTACGCATGGCCGACCACCCACCGAAACGGATTCACACGCGAAAGTCGGAAGACTGCGTGCCAAATGAAGCGCCTGCGATGCCGCTTGCCTTGGAGGGCGCTTGGCGGCCGCGTTACTGGTATGACCATGAGGGCTCCGTGCACCGTGTGTATCAATTCATCGCCGCACGATGGATTTTCGTATCGTCCTGCGGACAGCAGCAAATGTTTGGCGCGCCCTCCATCGCACATGCGGATCAAGCGCCGCCCAAATAGGCCTGTTTGCCTCTAGCCCCTGCGCCGTCTGCGGGGCCGCGCAGCAGGCGCTGCGCCTTCTTCTGTGCCGTCTTGCGGACTGGAAAACCCGCCCAGTCGGGCGCTGATCTCTTCGAGGGCGGGGGGCTGCTGCCGTGGCCTGCTCTCGAGGGCCGCGCGCATGGCGGAAAGGTGCTCGGGGGTGGTGCCGCAACATCCGCCAATGATCTTTGCGCCTGCATCCCGGGCGAGGCAGGCGTAATCGGCCATGAGCTCTGGTGTGCCGTCGTAATGGATATGGCCATGCACGTATTTGGGAATGCCCGCATTGCCCTTGGCGATCACCGGGCGTGTTGTGCCGGTTGCGGCAAAGCCCAGCACTGTGCGCATGAGGTCTGATGCGCCAACGCCGCAATTGGCGCCAAACGCCAATGGCTTGACCGGCAATTTTTCCACGAGGCCCGCCAGCGCGGAAGAGGTTACGCCCATCATCGTGCGTCCGGCCGTATCGAAGCTCATTGTACAGCACCACGGCATGCCAACCTGCGCGACCGCCTCCGCCGCAGCGCGCAATTCCTCAGGTGCCGAGATGGTTTCGAGCCAGAGAACATCGACGCCGCCTTCCTTGAGACCTTCCGCCTGCTCGGCAAACATCTCGACCGCGTCGTCATGGGTCATGCTGCCCATCGGTGCCATGATCTCACCGGTTGGGCCCATAGAGCCTGCCACAACGATGGGGCGCCCGGCCTTGTCTGCGGTCTCGCGGGCAATCTCAGCGCCAAGGCGGTTGAGTTCCCGCACGCGGGACTGCGCATCATGCAGCTTCAGCCGCGCGGCCGTCCCTCCAAAGGTGTTTGTGAGAAACAGGTCTGAGCCCGCATCAATGGGCCCTTGGTACAGGCGCCTGATCCGATCTGGGTGATCCGCATTCCAGAGCTCTGGGGCGTCTCCGGCCTGTAGCCCCATGTTAAAAAGCGTTGTCCCTGTTGCGCCGTCGGCCAAAAGCCACTCACGGTCTTGCAACATATTGGAAAGTACATCGGACATAGGGGCGCCTCATTTTTTGGAGCCCCGTCCTCGCACGCGCGCGGGGATGAAGCAAATGCATATTATTCAACACAGACATGAAGTCTGCTCATGCATTGAGATGTGTGGCTGGGGGGCGGAGGCGCCCCCCTTGTAAGGGCCTTTGTCCGAATGCGCTGGCTAAACGCGCCTCTGGGAGGGCTCAGAGCGTGTCGAGGATCTGCTGCTGCGCGATCGGCAGCAACTCTGCCATTTTTGTGCGAATATCGTCGGCGGTGGCTTTTGCGCCAAGATCGCCGGCGACTTTGCGCACAACGTCTTCATGGCCTGCTTCTTCAAAGTCTGCGCGGACGACCTCCGCGGCATAAGCCTCCGCGTCATCGCCGGATTTGCCAAGCAAATCAGCGGCCCACAACCCTAGCAATTTGTTGCGACGCGCCTCAGCCTTGAAGCGCATCTCCGCATCATGGGCAAACTTGTTTTCAAAGGCATTTTCGCGATCGTCAAAGGTGGACATGTGGAGGCTCCTGGCTGTTGCTTGTCCACTTTATGTAGGGATCCGAAGGTGCAGCCAAAAGGGGCGCGAACAGGTTTTGCTGGCCAACGCTCCTTATCCGTCAGGGGTCCAAATGCGCATAGAGCGCCCGTATGCGCGCGGCGGCAGCGGCTTTCTCGGCATGGGGCCGCTCAGCGGAGAGGATCAGGGCCTCTGCATCGGTCAACGCGTCGTCCGTGTTCCCGCTCTCCAGCCTTTTGGTAAAGCTGTTGAGCCAGGCAACTTGTTCGTCGGCGGGTAGGCAGGTTTCCACCGCAACCAGCAAAATAGCGGTGATCTCCTGCTCCCAGTCCGCTGGGTTCGACGGAATTGGCGCGCTGGTGTCCACTTTAAAAATCGGGATGTCGTCCGGTGGGCCGAGGGCAGGGGCCTTGGGAATCGCCAGTTTCGGAGGGGCGTCTTTCGGCACCTCTTCGATCGCGGCGTCGTCGTCTTCCACCTCTGCTGCAATATTGGCGTCGTTAAAGTCGACAGTGCGGCGCAGGGAGGTGCCTTGTTTGTTGCGAAGTTCTGAAATAGGCGCCCCGCCGGGGGCATTCGAGAGCGCGATCGTATTGTCATCCTGCGCGCCGGCATCAAACAGGCTGTCTGGATCTATCCCCATTGCCTGTAGGATGGAGCCCTGCCGTTCCGGTGTCATGATATCCTCGGGAAGTGCCTCTGCCTCCGGGAGGCTGTCGGCTTCAAAGGCATGGGGCATGCCCGTGTCGGTCTTCCGCCAATCAGCACCTGACTGCGTGCCCATTGGGCAATAGGATTCAGCTCTGCGCAGCGTCCGGCCTTTCCGATACACATGGAAGGCGAAATGAGCGCCGGGGTGTAACGATCCGGAATAACGGAAGAAAAAAATCTCAGTGTTGGTCAATTCCTCTGAGAGTGCTTTTGCCAGACGGGCCTCGTCAGTGAGGTTTTCATAGCACTCGATGAGGGTTAACGCACTGTTTTCACCATTGGGTTGTGACAGGCGTACCCCGGATGTTCCCAGCGCAGGGGCTGTCATATCGGTTCGCGCATGTGGCGGTGGCGGGATCGTGTCGGCCGTCTGCAACAGAAGCGGCGGTACAGTTTGGGCCCCATTGGAGCTAGCCCCGCGTGCCATCAAGCGGCCCCACAGGCCAGTCGGTTGATCCGGCGGCGGCGCGCTGCTCAGGCGGTTTTCGGTGTTGGACGCATCTGTCCAGCACGCTTCCAAGGCAAAGGCGACAGCATCCGGCTGTGCCCCCACGATCATGAAATCCAATACGGCGAAATCTTGCGTCATCGTCCGTCTTCCTACTGCTTGGCCGTGGTTAAAGCACACTCCGAAAGGGGGTGCACGATGGAAACGCAGTGTCTTCGCGCAGCTTTGATGTCGCGCCTGGTCTGTGCAGCCTCTGGAAAGCTTGCGGGATAAGCGGGCTTGGGCTAAGGACGCGCCACCGAACAGGCCTTATGGGGGCCTGCTCGGCATCAAACAAACGGCCGGGATATCCGGTGCGCGCGATGTATCGCATGCGCAGAAACGGCCGCCGTCACGAATGCCACTGTTCGAGAGTGGATGGAAGGAGCCCCATGGCACGCCGTAAAAAGCTTTATGAAGGCAAGGCCAAAATTCTGTACGAGGGCCCAGAGCCAGGAACGCTCGTCCAGTATTTCAAGGACGATGCCACGGCCTTCAACGCAGAAAAACGGGATGTGATTGATGGCAAGGGCGTGCTCAACAATCGCCTGAGCGAGTTCTTCATGTCTGGCCTCGCCGCGATTGGGGTGCCGACGCACTTCATCAAGCGGATCAATATGCGGGAACAGTTGATCCGGTCGGTCGAGATCATCCCGCTGGAGGTTGTCGTGCGCAATATCGCGGCGGGCTCCATGTCCAAGCGGTTGGGCATCGAAGAGGGAACCCCTCTGCCGCGTCCCATCATCGAGTTTTACTACAAGGATGATGCGCTCGGGGATCCGATCGTGTCGGAAGAGCACGCGATTGCCTTTGGCTGGGCCACCCAGCAAGACCTTGATGATATGGTCGCCCTTGCGCTGCGTGTGAATGATTTCATGTCTGGCGTCATGCTCGCTGTCGGCATCAAACTTGTCGATTTCAAGATTGAGATCGGCCGTATTTTTGAAGGCGATTATCAGCGCTTGATCGTCGCCGATGAAATCAGCCCGGACAGCTGCCGTCTGTGGGATATCAACACGGGCCAAAAGCTCGACAAGGATGTTTTCCGACAAGATCTTGGCGATCTGGCGGATGCCTACACGGAAGTGGCGCGTCGTCTGGGTGTCATGCCCCGTACAAACGGGAACATCACCAAGCCAACACTGATCAACTGAGGGCTGTTGTGGTCAGCCGCTCTGGTAAAATTAGTAAATAAGGACAATCCTATGAAGGCTGTCGTTCATGTAATGCTGAAGGCCGGCGTTCTAGATCCGCAGGGCGAAGCAGTGAAATCTGCTCTTGGCGGTCTGGGCTTTGCCGGCGTTAACGGTGTGCGTCAGGGCAAGCGGATCGAGCTGGATCTTGACGATGACACATCCGAGGCACAAGTCACTGAAATGTGTGAAAAACTCTTGGCCAATACAGTGATTGAAAGCTACCGGATCGAGCTGGAAGGCTGATGCGTGCGGCGTTGATGACAGCTGTGCGCAAGCCCCTTGATGTGGCACAGGTCCCAGATCCTGTGGCCACTGAGGGCGCGGTCGTTCTGCGTGTCATCGCCTGCGGGGTATGCCGGTCGGACTGGCATGTCTGGAGCGGGGCAGATCCTGCACCCCTCCCGCTTGTTTTAGGGCATGAATTTTGCGGAGAGGTTGTGTCTGTCGGGGCAGGCGTCACGCGCTGGCAGGTTGGCGACAAGGTAATTGCCCCGTTCATCCTGGCCTGCGGCACCTGTTCAACGTGCCAGTCGGGCGCGCAGACCATCTGCGACGCCCAGGTGCTGCCGGGGTTCAATGCCCCGGGTGCGTATGCCGAATTTGTTGCTGTCCCATTTGCGGATACCAATCTGTCGCCCTTGCCAGAGGGGCTTGACCCAGCGGTTGCTGCCGCCATGGGGTGTCGGATCACAACGGCTTGGTCGGCACTGACCGGGCGCGCGCAACTGCGGCCGGGCGAGTGGCTTGCCGTGTTTGGCTGCGGCGGGGTTGGCCTGTCTGCTGTCATGCTGGGGAAGGCGTTGGGCGCACGGGTGATCGCTGTCGATGTGGTTCCTGAAAAACTGGACCATGCACTTGCCAATGGGGCGGATTACGCGATTGACGCCCGGCGAGAAGATCCTTCTGAGGCGATCAAAGACTACACGCAGGGTGGGGCGCAAGTTGTTGTAGAGGCACTTGGTATTCCAGAAACCACCTCTGCCGCCATGACGAGCTTGGCCAAGTTGGGCCGGATGGTGCAAATTGGGATGCCGACAGGCGAACATGCACAGCAAACGCTGCCCTGGAGCGCGCTCTATTCCGGACAATTGGCCATCTTTGGCTCGCGGGGCATGGAGGGGCGTAGGTATCCCGCGCTCTTTTCATTTCTGGCTGCCAGTGGGCTGGATCTTGCGCCTCTGATCGCCCGCCGCATCTCGCTTGAGGATGTCACGGCCGAGCTTGCTGCTTTCGACGCCCCTGCACCGCCAGGCGTCGCCGTCATAACCGAATTTTCCGTATCTGCCTGAGGAGCTTTCCCATGCGTGCAGCCGTCATCACTTTCCCCGGGTCCAACTGTGACCGTGACCTTGTCCGCGGGTTTGCCTTGGCAGGCTTCGAAACGGTGTCTGTCTGGCACAAAGAGACATCCTTGCCGTCTGGGATTGATGTTGTCGGTCTGCCGGGCGGTTTTTCTTACGGGGATTATCTGCGCTGCGGTGCCATCGCCGCCCAATCCCCGATCTGCCAGGATGTGGCCGCTCATGCGGCTCGTGGCGGCTATGTTTTGGGGATTTGCAACGGCTTTCAGGTGCTGACGGAAACCGGGCTGCTGCCCGGTGCCTTGATGCGCAATGCAGGCCTGAAGTTTGTGTGCCGCTCTGTGCCTCTTGAGGTGATCAACCGGGAAAGTGCGTTTACATCCGGCTTTGGCAGCCAGACGGAGATTTCCCTGCCTGTTGCGCACCATGATGGCAATTACCGGGCCGATGCAGACACGCTTTCGCAGTTGGAGGCGGAGGGCCGCGTGGCGTTCCGATATGCCAGCCCTGTCAACGGTTCAGATAATGACATCGCGGGCATCCTGTCTGCCAATGGACGCGTTTTGGGAATGATGCCCCATCCGGAGCGGGCTGTTGAGGCGCTGCATGGCAATCAAGATGGCGCGGCTGTGTTCTCTGGTTTGGCGGCGTCTTTCGTCGCGGCCTAATCCAGACACCTATTGCGCGGCATATTGCTTGCTTTGAGTCGCTGAAAACTCTTAAAAATTTCACTTATCGGCGGATTTTCGCCGATTGAGTGCTGGCGTGGCGACCTGTTGCCGAGGTAAGAGCCTCCCTTTCGTTGCGTCAAACGGCTCTACGCTTGGCCGTGAGCTGCGCCTCGCGTACCTTAAAATAATGACGGTCACCATCCATCCGCGCTCGCCGCAGGAACCTCCGCAAAGCTCGCAACGTGCCCTCTGGATATGGCGCGGTTTGGCGGTGTTTAGCATCGCTTTAAGTGTTTTGGTGATTTGGGGAACCAGCCTTCTGCTGTCGGAGCGTTTTTCGGAGGGGGCCAGAACGCGCGCTGAGCTCCGTCTTGATCTGTATACAGGCAGCATTGTCACAGAGTTGCAGCGCAATGCGGTTGTTCCGCTGCTTTTGGAGCAGGATGCCGTCTTGGTCGGGGCGCTTGCCAACGACAACAGCGCTGCTGCGTCCGAGCGATTGGTGACGCTGCTTGATGAGGTGGGGGCGCAAGGATTTCTCTTGCTCGATGGTGAGGGCCGCACTGTTGCCGCAACCGACCCTGCCCAAATTGGCACATCGCACGCGGATGCGCCCTATTTCCGTGAAAGCCTCCAGCGGTCTGGCACGATTTTTACACATCACGCGCCGGAAGATGGCCCTTACGTATTTGCCTATGCCCGCCGTGTTGCGGCGCCCGGTCGGCCCGATGGGGTCGTTGTGGTATTCGTGGATCTTGCCAAGTTTGAGCGCGGATGGGTGGGGATATCAGACGAAGTGCTGGTGCTCGACAGCATGGGCAATGTCGTTCTTGCCACAGAGCCGCAATGGCGGGGCCGCCCGGAAGAAGCGGCCTTGGCTGATGTTCCCGCGATAAGCGGATGGCAAGGGCTGTGGAGCCCAAAGAGCTATTTTGGGAATGCAGGCCCCGATGCCATGCTCAACGGTTCGGCTGTTTTGAGGTCCGATGACAGGTTGCCGTTCCGTGGGTGGCGCATCGCAAGTTTTACGCCCTATCAAACCGTCCAAGACCAAGTAAACACTGTGCTTTCCTTTGAGATTGCGGCTTTGGCAATTCTGTTGAGCGCTGGCTTCTATGTTATTTCTCGACGGGCAACCCAGCGCACGCGCCTGTTCAAACGCGATGCGGATGATTTGCGCGTGCTCAATGCCCGCCTGAACCACGAGATCACTGAGCGCAAAAGGGCTGAGGCTAACTTACAAGTCGCCGAGCAAACCCTTGAACAATCTTCGAAACTGGCTGCCCTCGGCGAAATGTCGGCCGCTGTGAGCCACGAGTTGAACCAACCGCTTGCTGCAATGAAAACCTATCTCGCCGGCGCGCGACTTTTGATGCAGCGCGAGCGGCCGGAGGAAGCCCTTTCAAGCTTTCGTCGCATAGATGATCTCATCGAACGGATGGGCGCCATTACCCGCCAGCTCAAATCCTATGCCCGGCGCGGAGGCGACAGGATCGGCACTGTGGATTTGCGCACGGCTTTATCGTCTTCGCTGTCGATGATGGAGCCCCAGCTGAAAGCGCGTGACATAGATGTGGTACGCACGGTCCCGGCAGAGCCGGTGATGGTGGTTGCCGATCAATTGCGGCTAGAGCAAGTCTTGATAAACCTGTTTCGGAACGCGGTGGATGCCACCCGTGATGTATCGCAGCCGCGGATCGATGTGATCCTCGCCAAGGGTGAGACAGCAACCGTTTCGGTGCGCGACAATGGTCATGGGATTGTGGATCTCGATACATTGTTTGAGCCCTTTTACACGACAAAAGCGCCTGGAGATGGGGTCGGCCTTGGGCTGGCGATCGCAAGTGGGATCGTTTCGGAGTTCGGGGGCAAACTCACGGCCCACAATGGGGGCGATGGCGGCGCGGTTTTCGAATTGCAGTTGCCACTGGAGGGTATGGCTGACGCGGGGCAGGGCGCCAGCGCGTCGGACAGTCCGCCTGCGGAGGCATCTGGATAGAGCAGTGAAAAATTGACGGCCGGGATACCCCGTGAAAGTGGGTGCGGGTCGGCAGACAAAGAAAAGAGGGGCATCTGAAGCATGGCCAAATCGATGAAAATAGCGATCGTGGACGACGAAAAGGATATGCGTCAGTCCGTCTCCCAATGGTTGTCGCTGTCGGGGTTCGAAACCGAAACTTTCGGCGGGGGCGAGATCGCCTTGAAGGGGATCGGTCCCGACTGGCCGGGTATCGTTATCTCCGATATCCGGATGCCTGGAATGGATGGCATGACGTTCCTGAAACGGCTCATGACACAGGATAGCACATTGCCGGTGATCATGATCACAGGGCACGGAGATGTACCCATGGCCGTAGAGGCCATGCGCATCGGTGCCTTTGATTTTCTGGAAAAGCCTTTTGATCCGGAAAAGCTGACGCAGCTCGCCCAGAAAGCGGCGGACCGCAGGCGTCTGGCATTGGATGCGCGGGCACTCCGTAAGGATTTGTCTGACGGGTCGGGCATGATGCGGCGGCTGGTTGGCGCTTCGCCGGGGATGGTCCGCCTGCGCGAAGATATCCTCGATCTTGGGCAGGCAGACGGTCACGTGTTGATCGAAGGCGAAACGGGCACAGGCAAAACGCTGATCGCTCATGCCTTGCATGCCGTCGGCTCTAGAGCGTCTCGCCCGTTTGTGCTGGTGCATTGTGCGGGCCGCGACAGCGAAGAGCTGTCGCGCGCACTGTTTCAGGGGGATGCAGATGCGGGCACGGTGCCTTTGGTTGATCAAGCGCGCGGCGGGACATTGTGCCTCGAAGATGTCGATGCTTTGGACCAGACCCTGCAAGCGCGCCTTCTGGCCCATTTGGATGGGCAGGGCTTGGCTGCAGACTTGCGGGTCGTGGCAGTTTCCAACCTGCAGGAGCAGGGCCGCACTCTAGAGGACATCTTGCGCCCAGATTTGTTCTACCGTTTGGCAGCCATGCGGATCGTCACCCCACCCTTGCGCAACCGCGGGGAAGATATCCTGACCCTGTTCAATCACCAGGCGCAGACATTTGCTGAAGAATACGGCTGTGACGCCCCTGAGGTGACGGCTCAGGAAGCTGCCCAACTCCTTCAAGCGCCGTGGCCGGGAAATGTGCGCCAGCTGGTCAACGTTGCAGAACGCGCCGTCCTGCAGGCGCGGCGCGGCTCCGGTACAATCGCCTCGCTCCTGATGGCAGAGGCGGATGATCCGCGGCCTGTCATGACAACGGAAGGCAAACCCCTGAAGGAATATGTTGAGGCCTTCGAGCGGATGTTGATCGACAATACAATGCGCCGCCACCGGGGCTCGATCGTTGCTGTCATGGATGAGTTGTGCCTGCCGCGCCGCACCTTGAATGAAAAGATGGCCAAGTATGGGCTCCAAAGGGCGGATTACTTGTGAGGCTGCTGTCGGCGCATTGAACGGAATGCACGGCGTCGAACATCCACAAAACGTGCGCCACCGCACAGAAGTGCCGCGCGTATTCATGCGGCTTGCAAGGGGTTTAACGTTGGGGCAAGCTCCAGCGCAGCGGCCAAATTCCGCGCAATTGTGCGAAAATCCGGCATTGTAATCCCCCAACATGTGCAACTATGCTGCAACCGCAGACCTCTGCCGGATAGGGTACGTCTCGAAGTGTTTCACTGATGACGGAATAGGGCGCAAAGATCGCGCCGCCGCATCAAGGGTGACGAGGCTCTCTTAAGGGAAAGCCGATTGGGTGTCCGGTTGTCGCTTGTACGACCCGGATTGAAAGAATGGGCGGCGCGTTGCCTTTCAGGGCGCGCGCACGTCGGAGAAGAAACGCGATGCAACGCGCTGTTGGTATGAGGCCTGAAGGCTCACCGTCCCGAGCAGACGCCCCGAATGTGGGCTCGCTCCGCGCGCGCATTGCCCTTGTAAATCAACACATGTCTTGCACGTCGCCCCCGGGCGCTCGGCGAAGGCGTGTGTGTGAACGGATAACATGGCAAAGAAAATGCTCATCGATGCCACGCACGCGGAAGAGACCCGCGTTGTTGTGGTTGACGGAAACAAAGTTGACGAATTCGACTTTGAAACTGTGAACAAGCGCCAGCTTGCTGGCAATATTTACTTGGCAAAAGTCACGCGGGTCGAACCCTCGCTCCAGGCGGCCTTCGTGGACTATGGCGGAAACCGCCATGGTTTTCTGGCTTTCTCGGAAATTCACCCGGATTATTATCAGATCCCCGTCGCGGATCGTGAAGCCCTGTTGGAAGAAGAGCGCGCCTACGCAGAAGCTCTGAACCGCGAGGAAGACGAACCCAAACCTACGCGCCGCCGGTCTCGCACGCGCGGCGGGCGCTCCAAATCCTCTGGGGCCAAGGCCGATGCATCAAAGACTGAGGATGCAAAGCCCGTCGAGGCGCTCGGGGCCATGGATGTGGTCGATCTGGGCGACGATGCGGTTGCGCCGGATCCCGAGTTGGTGGCGGTTGCAGAAGCAGATGCGCCCCATGGGCCCGTCGACACCGTAGAGACAGCGGAAACCGCTGAGGAGGCCGCTCCAGCGCAGGTTACCGAGGCAGATGAGGCGCCGGAATCCACCGACGCCGAACCCGTGGAAGCGCCCGCTGATGCCCCGGCAGAAGACGCAGAAGCCACTGAGACGGCGGATGAAGCGGCCACCGATGCAGAGCCTGAAGAGGCGGATGCAGACGGTGAGACCAAAACCCTCCCCGCAACCCGGGAAGGTGATGAGGATGCCGTGAGCACCTCGGGTGAGGTGGTTGATGAGAAAGGCGCACCGCTTGATGACGCCACCCGTGCCGAAGCAATAACGGAAGCGCCGCCCGCTGAAGAGGCCGAGGACGCAAAGGGTGAAGAGGCGGCAACAGAAGAAGTTGTGCAGGTCGCTGAGGCTGCCCCGGCAGAAGACGCCTCCGCAGAGGAAGATGCCCCACAGCAAGAGGTCAGCGAGGCTGCTTCGGAGGGCGATGACAGCGCCCCCGCGGAGGGCGATGACGCGGAGTCCGACGCAGAACCCAAGCCTTCCAGCGCAGCTGACCGCGATGCCGACATCGAATCGGTCGCCGATGATGACACCCCTGATGAGATCCGCCCGCCGCGCAAGCCGCGGCCCCGGCGCTACAAGATTCAGGAAGTCATCAAGGTGCGCCAAGTCATGCTGGTGCAGGTGGTCAAGGAAGAGCGCGGCAATAAAGGCGCGGCCCTCACCACCTACTTGTCGCTGGCCGGTCGCTACTGCGTGCTGATGCCAAATACGGCCCGTGGCGGGGGTATTTCGCGCAAGATCACCAATGCCGCAGATCGCAAGAAGCTCAAGGAAATCGCCGGCGAGATCGACGTGCCCCAGGGGGCCGGTCTGATCATCCGGACCGCTGGAGCAAAACGCACCAAGACCGAGATCAAGCGCGATTACGAGTATCTGCAGCGCCTTTGGGAGCAGATCCGCGAACTCACGCTGAAATCCGTGGCACCTGCCGCAATCTATGCAGAAGGTGACCTGATCAAACGCTCGATCCGCGATCTTTATGGCCGCGATATCGATGAGGTGCTGGTCGAGGGAGACGCGGGCTATCGCACGGCCAAGGACTTCATGAAGATGATCATGCCGTCCCATGCCAAGAACGTGAAGCAGTACAAAGATCAACTGCCCATGTTCTCGCGCTATCAGGTGGAAAACTACCTCGACGCCATGTTCAACCCGACGGTGCAGCTGAAATCCGGCGGCTATATCGTGATCGGCGTGACCGAAGCCCTTGTGGCGATCGATGTGAACTCTGGCAGGGCCACGAAACGCGGCTCAATCGAGGAAACGGCCCTCGAGACAAACCTTGAGGCCGCTGAGGAAATCGCGCGCCAACTGCGTTTGCGGGATCTTGCCGGCCTGATCGTGATCGATTTCATCGACATGGAAGAGCGCAAGAACAACTCTGCCGTGGAAAAGCGCTTCAAGGACAAGCTCAAGAACGATCGGGCCCGCATCCAGGTGGGCCGCATTTCGGGCTTTGGCCTGTTGGAGATGTCGCGTCAGCGTCTGCGCCCGGGCATGTTGGAGGCAACCACGCAACCTTGCCCCCATTGCCATGGCACAGGCTTGCTGCGTTCGGATGACAGCCTCGGCTTGCAGATCCTGCGCCAGATCGAGGAAGAGGGCACGCGCGGCAAAAGCCGTGAGGTGTTGGTGAAGGTGCCTGTCGGCATCGCCAATTTCCTGATGAACCAGAAGCGCGAGCACATCGCCTATATCGAGCAACGCTTCGGTTTGGCTGTGCGGATCGAGGGCCATCCCAGCCTGATTTCCCCGGACTTCGAAATCGAAAAGTTCAAGTCTGCCAGCCGGGACATCCCGGCACCGGCCGCACCGCTGATCTCGATCGATACGTCCGACATGCCGGAGATCGATGAAGAGGACGTGGTTGACGCGACCGCCGAAGACGTTTCGGAAACGCCCGAGACGACGGATGAGGAGGGGGCGCCCAAGAAAAAGCGGCGTCGCCGTCGGCGCCGTCGGGGTGGAAGCCAGTCAGAGGCTGGTGAGACAACCGCAGCCGAAGAAACAGCAGAGGCGGAAGCAGCCGCAACGGACGCATCCGAGGCACCTGCGGAAGGGGACGCGGCTGAGGCGAGCGAAGAAAAGCCCAAGAAGCGGCGTCGCTCTCGCCGTCGCCGTGGCAAAGGGGCCTCTGAAGGGGACGCCAGTGCCAGCGCGGCAGAGGAGGCCAGCGCAACAGAAGAGGCACCCGCCTCTGAAGCGGCGGCAGAGCCGGAAATGGCTGAGGCTGACGTGAAAGAAGCTGAAGCACCTGAAGACGCGGCCGTTGAAACGGTGGACGCAGACCCGGCGCAAGAACCGGTGGCCGAAGCCGCCGAGGAAGCCGCACCGGTTGCCGAGGCAGAGCCTGCGGCGGAGGATATTGCAGAGGCTGAAGTGGCAGAGGCCGAAGCAGCAGAAGCCCCCGCCGAAGACGCCCCAGCAGAGCCGGAAGCGGCCCCAGAGCCAGAACCAGAACTGGAATCTGCTGTGGCAGAGGCCGCAGCCCCAGCGCCTGCCAAACCCGCCCGCCCCAAACGCAGCGGATGGTGGTCGCGCGGGTAAGCTGCGCGCCTTTCAAGAAACCAGAGACAGCCGGGATTTTCCCGGCTGTTTGCATTTCTGCCCCGCACAGCCCGCTGCACGCGCAGTTGTGACGTACTGTAACGTGACGCCGCCCCGAAATCTTGATAGCGACACGGGTGCTGCCTAATCGGAGACTACTGTGTTCGGAATCGAGATCATTGACGCTGGCCTGTTGCCGAGCATGGCGATTTCTCTTTTGGCGGGGATGATCTCTTTCCTCAGCCCTTGCGTTCTGCCAATTGTGCCGCCCTATCTGGCCTATATGGGCGGGATCTCCATGCAGCAGATGCAGGGGGCCACAACTGACCGTGGCCCGGTTATCTTGTCGGCTCTGTTCTTTGTTCTGGGCCTGTCGACGGTGTTCCTGTTCTTGGGCTTCACGGCGTCTGCGTTCGGGCAGTTTTTCCTGCAAAACCAGTCTATTTTCAATACGATCGCAGGTGTTCTTGTGATGGTGTTCGGGCTGCATTTCTTGGGTATCTTCCGTTTGTCCTTTCTCAATCGGGAAGCGCGGCTTGATGCGGGGGATCGGGGCGGATCAGCGGTTGGGGCCTATGTGCTTGGGCTGGCCTTCGCCTTTGGCTGGACGCCCTGCATCGGCCCGATCCTCGGCACCATCCTCAGCCTCGCCGCCTCAGAGGGCGACACGGTGCGCGGAACGGTGCTTTTGGGCATGTATGCCATCGGGCTGGGGCTGCCATTCCTTTTGGTGGCAATATTCTTCCCGCGCCTGACGGGCGTGATGGCCTGGATGAAACGGCATATGGCCCAGATCGAACGTATCATGGGACTGCTTTTGTGGACGATCGGTCTGCTGATGCTGACCGGCGGCTTTTCGAGCTTTTCCTATTGGCTGCTGGAAACCTTCCCGGTTTTGGCCACTGTGGGCTAGGCCCGACAAGGATGCGCGGCTCGATACGGCGTTGTTAACCTTAGTTTTGCCGTGAACGCGTGATAACGTCCCTGCCTATAGTCAGCGATGGTCACGATGCCGGACACCGATACCTCTCAGCCTGTAAACACCGTGCGCAAACGCGCGGTTCTGTATATTCCGGGCTATGATCCGTTTCCGCCGCGTCGGTATCGGGAACTCTACCGCACGGAATCAGCGTCTCAGGCCGCCCTGTCGGGCTATGATTTGCAACTTGGGCCGCGGGCGGGCGCGGGGTTTGGTTGGTCTGTTGAGGCGGAGATCGAAAGCGCGCAGGTGCAGACAGATATTCAGGTGTTGGTCTGGTCTGACCTTGTCCGGAAGTCGATGAACCCTCCGATCCCGGTCACCTATGCGTTGCTGGTGAAAACCGCCTGGATCTACCTGTCAACGGGCGCGCTGTTCCGGCTGGCGCGTCTGCGCAAAGGCCCGCTGATTGCCGCGCTTTTGCCCGCTGTGCTTTTGTTGGGCCAATTGCTGATTGCGCTCTTGCTGGGGGCGGGCGCCGCAAAAGGGGTGTCGCTTGCGCTGGCATGGGCGCAGCCCGCTGGTGTGGGGGTGGGTATCGAGACGGCTGCCCGGACGTTGGTCTGGGCTGGGGTAACGTGGCTGGCGCTGCGATGGTTCAAGGCCAGGGATGGCAAGGTATTCGCCTATTACCTGATGCATGATTACGCCTTCTCTTCGGGGCTTTACGGTGAGACGCCGCCGGTTCTTGAGGCGCGGATGGCAGCGTTTGGCGAGCAGATCGTTGCAGCCCTGCAAAGCGATGTGGATGAGGTGCTGGTTGTAGGCCATTCCTCTGGCGCACATCTTGCGGTGTCGATCCTTGCTGATCTTCTGCGTGCGGGGCGTTTGCCGAGTGAGGCGGGCGCACTGTCTTTGCTGACATTGGGGCAGGTGATCCCGATGCTCTCGTTCCTGCCAAAGGCCACGAAACTGCGCGCTGATCTGCATGATCTGTCCTGCGCATCTGAGATCACCTGGGTAGACGTCACCGCGCCCGGCGATGGCTGCGCCTTTGCTCTGTGCGATCCGGTGGCGGTATCGGGTGTCGCTCCCGCGGAAGGCAAGCGCTGGCCGTTGGTGCTATCTGCTGCCTTCACTCAAACGCTGAGCCCGGAGCGGCAGCAAGAGTTAAAGCGGCGCTATTTCCGTCTGCATTTCCAGTATTTGTGCGCGTTCGACAGGCCTGGCAGCTACGATTATTTCCGCATCACGGCGGGCCCGCAAACCTTGGCATCGCGGTTTGCGCACCGCAAACCCTCTGCCAGCCGCATCGAAACCCCCTTGTCCCCGCATACGGAGCGGGCTTTTGTGACGGGATGAGCCAGGCATCCGGATCAGGCCCCTCCGAGGACCGCCCATTACCACCCAAGCCGCCCGCCCGGGCAGAGCGGGTGTCGTTGCGCACCTATGCGCGCCTGTTCAAGGCCGATATCCTCTCTGCGCAGCCGGCCCGGCTTTACCGCGCCTGGATGGCAGAATTCAAAACGCCCTTTTTCCGCTCCTTCATGATCAACCAGCCTGATCTGGTGAAAAAGGTGCTCAACGAACGGCCCGCGGATTTCCCGAAATCCGACAGGATACGCGAGGGCCTTGCCCCGTTGCTTGGGCGCTCTGTGTTCGTCACCAATGGTGCGGAATGGGAGCGGCAGCGGCGGATTATCGATCCAGCCTTCGAGGGCGGGCGCCTGCGGGACGCTTTGCCCGGGATGGCGGAGGCGGCCAAGGCCTGTGTGGCGCGCCTGCAAAACCATGCGGATGGACGCCCCTTCGAAGTGGAGGCCGAAACGAGCCATGCGGCGGCCGACGTGATCTTTCGCACACTCTTTTCCCTGCCGATCGAAGAGAAAGCCGCCCGCGATGTGTTTGACGCGTTCCGGGACTATCAGCGAACGCAGCCGCTGCTCAATCTTGCGGCTCTGGTTGCTGTGCCGCGCTGGATGCCCCGCTTTCATTCGAAACGCACACGGCAGGCGGCGGCGCGTATTCGCCATCTGATCCGGGGCTTGTGTACGGCCCGCATGGCGCAGATCGCTCAAGGGCAGGCGCCCGATGATCTGGCCAGCAAAATCATGACAACGCCGGACCCCCAGTCGGGGGCCTGTTTTGAGGTGGATGAAATGGTCGATCAGGTGGCCATTTTCTTCCTCGCTGGTCACGAGACATCCGCCTCGGCTCTGGCGTGGTCGCTTTATCTTCTGGCGCGTTATCCCGATGTTCAGGAGCGCGTGGCACAGGAAGTGTGCCTGCTCCCGCCCACACCTGAAATGGCAGATTTCGCCAAGCTGCCCTTCACCCGTGACGTGTTTCGCGAGGCCCTGCGGCTCTATCCGCCCGTGCCCATGATGGTGCGCGAAGCCCAGAAACAGGAAACCTTCCGCGATCGGCGGGTGCCACGCGGCGCGCAGATCGTTGTCTCGCCCTGGCATCTGCATCGCCAGACCCGCCTGTGGGACAATCCTGACGGGTTCGATCCGGACCGCTGGCGCACCGAGAATGGCAAAACCTGCGCCCGAGAGGCCTACATCCCGTTCTCAAGCGGGCGCAGGGTCTGCACAGGGGCTGGATTTGCCATGATGGAAGGGGTGCTGCTTCTGGCGGAGATTGTGAAAGCGTTCCAGCTGGATACCGTGGCTGGTAAAACGCCTGTGCCGGTGGCCTTTCTGACCGTACGCGCGCGCGACGGGATCTGGCTGCGTCTTACCCCTCGCTCACCGCGTCGTCCGCCAAGTGCCGTTGCAGATCCAACCAATCTTCGTAGCGACGGCCCGCACGGGCCGGAAACCCATCCGGAAGCACCGTCATCCGGGTGATCTGATCCACTCTGATCTCGGCAAAGCCATTGGCCGTTTCATCCCAGGCAACGCAGGTCCAAAGCCGGCCCCAGAATTCGAGCGACAGGGGCCAGATTACCCGTGCCTCGCTGGCCTCCGCCGTCACCGCCTGCACTTTAACGCGCGAGCGGGTCGCCGCGCGCAGGGCCGGGATCAGGTGGAACGCGTTGGAGCCTTCTGCGAAGGGAAACACATCGAAGCTCCAGCCCGTTTCTGGCAGTCGGCCAGCCTCGGGCAGGGCGGCGTCAAGGCGTGCAGCAAGTGCCCGGCTGGCTGCCCGTAAGTCCGGGTCGGCCACATCGGCCACCACTGCAAGGCCAAGGTGCAGCGCTTCCAGTTCTTCCACGCTCAGGTTCAGCGGGGGCAGGGTGAGCGCCGCTGTCGTCTGGTAGCCGGTGCCGGGGGTGCCCTGCACGGGCAGCCCTGATGCCTCCAGCCGGGCAATGTCGCGATAGATCGTGCGTTCAGAAACCTCTAAACGTGCCGCGAGGCTGGCGGCCTTATGCACCGCGCCATCGCGCAAGATTCGAGACAACGCATAAAGGCGTTGCGATCTTTCCTGTTGTGTTGCCCGAGGTGCCATGCCCAATCCTGACACAAAACTGTCAGGAGAGCGAGGCCTCTGGCGCAGAATTGCACTGCAGCTTCTGATTTCGCAGCTCGATGCCCCTGCGCGGGCTGTCTGCGTGCTTTCCTCTATGGCAGGGGGCTTCTACTTCTTTTGATGATTGTGAACGCACCCGGCCAATCGGTCGGACACTGGAGGAAAAGCAATGCTCAACAATATCGGCCTTCCCGGCATTCTTCTCATCGCTGTCGTGGTTCTGGTCCTGTTCGGACGGGGCAAGATCTCTGGCCTGATGGGCGAGGTTGGCAAGGGGATCACCGCGTTCAAGAAGGGCGTTGATGACGGCAAGAAAGAGCTGGAGGCGGAAACCGCTGAAGCCAGCGAAGCAGCACGCGACGTCACCCCTGAAACGGTCGAGAACGAAAAAGTCTGATCGCGGCACCCCCTGCGCGGCACCTGCCGCGCTTGGATGTTATGGGGCGGAGCCGCGACATTGCTTTGCGGCCGGCCCCGCCATCAGATGACATTTGAAGGACCAAGGGCATGGGTTGGAGTGAACTCCTCATTGTCGGCATTGTGGCGCTGATTGTTGTCGGCCCCAAGGATTTGCCCGGCATGTTTCGGGAATTGGGCAAATTCTCGGCCAAGCTGCGCGGCATGGCCCGCGACTTTCAACGCGCCATGGAAGATGCCGCCGATCAGAGCGGGGTGGGCGATGTTGCCAAAACCCTGCGCACTGCGACCAACCCGTCCTCTGCCGTGAGTGATACCCTCAGCAAGGCCACCGAAGGGCTGACCAACTGGGATCCGGATGCGCCCGTCGATGGGCCGATCCCGGGCAAGCATACGGCAGAATTTACCAAGGAACGCCAGGAAGCGGCGGAAAAGATCCGCAAGGTCTCTGCCGAGAAGGCCGAAGAGCGCCTGCGCAAAGAGGCAGAAGCCGCAGAAGCCAAAGCCGCTGCATCGAAGGCGGCTCCGGCAGAGATCGAGGATGATCCCGGCATGGTGGCGGTCGATGACACGCCGCCCGCCAGTGCGTCCACCGCGCCGGAGGCAAAATCCACATGAGCCAGAATGATCACATCGAGGAAAGCGCCGCGCCGCTGATCGAACATCTTACAGAGCTACGTCAGCGTCTGATCCGTTCCGTGATCGCGTTCCTGATCGGCATGGTGATCTGCTTTACCGTGGCAACACCGATCTTCAACTTCCTGACCAAGCCGCTCTGCGATGTGCTGGCAACCCGCGGTCAGGATTGTGACCTGATCTTTATCTCGCCTCAGGAAGGCTTCTTCGTGGCGATCAAAGTGTCGTTGCTGGGCGGCCTGATGTTGTCCTTCCCCTATATCTCGCTGCAGCTATGGCGGTTTGTGGCGCCCGGGCTCTACAAGTCGGAGCAGGGCGCATTCCTGCCGTTCATGATCGCCTCGCCGTTCATGTTCCTGCTGGGCGCTTCTTTTGCATTCTACGTGGTCACACCGCTGGCCTATGATTTCTTCCTCGGCTTCCAGCAGTTCGGCGCCGATGGTGAAGCGCTGCCGGATGCGGGCGTGGGCGATGGGCTCTCTGTGGTGTTTCAGGGCTCGGCGCAGGAGTATCTCAATCTGACGGTGAAGTTCATCGTGGCCTTTGGTCTGTGCTTTCAGTTGCCGGTTCTGTTGACGTTGATGGGCAAGGCTGGGCTGGTGACAGCCGAAGGCCTGAAAGTTGTGCGCAAATACGCGGTTGTGGGCATTCTCGTGCTGGCGGCCCTTGTCACGCCGCCGGATGTGATCACCCAGATCATTCTGTTTGTTGTGGTCTACGGGCTCTACGAAGTGTCGATCTGGCTTGTGGCCCGTGTGGAGCGCAAGCGCGAAAAAGAGCTCAAGGAACAGGGGCTTTGGTTCGACGAAGAAGAGCTCGAAGAAGGCGAAGATGTCTCTGAATGGGGTAAGACGCCGGGATCAGACGGGTGAGCAAGTCTGACACGCTGAAGCGGATTGCGGCGGCGCTGGAGCGCATGGCGCCACCGCCCGTACCGGCCCCTGACCTGACGCTTGCGGAAGCGTTCCTGTGGCACGTAGAGCCGGACAGGCTGGAGCCCGTGCACAAGGTCAATCGGATCGATCTGGACCTGCTTGTGGGCATCCGCCGCTCGCGCGACACGCTGCTGGCCAATACACGACAATTCGCCCAGGGCCTGCCGGCCAACAACGCTCTGCTTTGGGGCGCTCGCGGGATGGGCAAATCGAGCCTTGTGAAAGCCATCCACGCTGCTGTGGTGGCGGAAGGCTTGCCACTGAAGATCGTTGAAATTCAGCGTGAGGACCTGCCGTCGGTGGCGCGCCTGCTGGATCACCTGCGGGATCGGCCTGAACGGGTGATCCTGTTTTGTGATGATCTTTCCTTCTCGCACGACGATCAGCATTACAAATCGCTCAAGGCGGTGCTGGATGGTGGGATCGCGGGACGGCCCGACAATGTGGTGTTCTACGCCACCTCAAACCGCCGCCATCTGATGCCGCGCGACATGATCGAGAACGAACGCTCCTCCGCCATCAACCCGTCAGAAGCCACGGAAGAAAAAGTGTCCCTGTCGGACAGGTTCGGGCTGTGGCTGGGCTTTCATCCCTGCAGCCAGGATGATTACCTCGCAATGATCGAAGGCTATTGTGCAAATCACGGCTTGCAGATCGATGCAGACGTGTTGCGCGCGGAGGCGATTGAATGGCAAGCCACCCGTGGAGGCCGGTCAGGCCGGGTGGCATGGCAGTTTTTCACCGATCTTGCGGGCCGCCACGGCGTGTCGCTGTCAGACGCAGGCTAGCAGGCCGGTAAGCCGAGCCCGCGCGCGGGGGCAACAAGCCGCCCGCGCGGGAACGCGTGTCTGAGCCTGTCAGGGTGTCAGGAAGGGTGTTGGATCTACGGCCTCGAGCCCTTTGCGCACTTCGAAATGCAGGAAGGCAGGATCACCGCTGCGCACTTTTGCGATGCTCTGGCCCCGGGTGACCACGTCGCCCTTCTTCACGCCAAGATCGTCAAGCCCTGCATAGACCGTCAAAAGCCCGTCGGAATGGCGCAGCACGAGAATGGGAATGCCATCCGTATCCCGGGTGACAGCCGCCACCGTTCCGGCTGCCGCAGCGCGCACGGGGGTGCCGGCGGCTACGGCGATGTCGATGCCGTCGCTGCGGCCCTTGCGGAAATCTCGTAGAATCTGGCCCTTCACAGGGGACACCATCTGCGCCTGCTTGCCGCTCTCGGTGGCAAATTGGCTCAGCCCGGGCGAGGTGGGGGCCTTGGCTTCGGATGCGGACTCGGGCTTGGGCAAGGGCTGCGACGCCGAAGGTGGTTCGGGCGCGCGCGATTGCCCCCCTGGCGCCGAGACGGGCGGCTGGGGCGCGGTGTCATCCACCTCGGCGATCGGGATCAGAAGGAACTGGCCTTCACGCAAGGAATAATCGCGCCCGAGCCCGTTCCATTCGGCCAAGCTTTGTAAAGGCACTCCATAGAGGCGCGCGATCGAGAAGGCAGTTTCGCCCCGCTGCACCTTGTGCCGGATCGGCTCGGTGCCGGTCAGCGGCTTTACGTCAACCGCGGCGGCGCTTGCCCCCGTTTCGCTGGCTTCGGCCCGTTCAATCGCAGAGCCTGCCAATTGGTTGATATCGACCGACTCGGGCCGGATCGGGCCCACACCAGAGGCGCCAGTCGCAGGGGAAGGCTCGCTCACGCGGCCGGGCAGGGCGATGATTTCGCCCGCGCGCAGGGACGTGCCGTCGGGGATTCCATTGAACCGTGCCAGTTCATCCGGCTTGAGGCCGATCCGGGCTGCCACATCGGCCACGGTATCGCCGCGCCGGGCAACGACAACCTGATAGCCTGGATAGGAGATGACGCCGCGGCTGTCTTCCTCAGGACGTGGGGCTGTGACCACCCGCACGGCGTCGGACGTGTCGAATGCGCCAGAGAGATCGCCCCGCAGGTCGAAATCATTGCAGGCCACAAGCGCGGCCAATGCGCTGGTGGCCAGCAACACGCGCACAGTGGGCCGCGTCATGTATTGATATGCGCGGGCGGGTTTGCAGGAAGCCCCGTTTTGCATCTGCTCAATCCCTTGCTCGTTTGGCGGGCCGAACGGGCGCGCGCCGTGATTGCCTGTGTCCAGCGCGGTGGATCGTTTGGCTGTCCACCTCTTCCGAACCGTTTGCGCGCGGTGCCCGCACGCCCTTATTCTTTGCCCATCCCCTCCATCAGGGGCACAAAGCGCACACTGCGCAACTCTTCGTAGTCCAACCCCTCTGCCGTGCGGCGTACCTTGATGAGGGTTTGCACCGTATCGGACTGGCCTACGGGCAGCACCATGATACCGCCCTCGCGCAATTGGGCCAAGAGGGGGCCGGGCGGATCTTCGGCGGCGGCCGTGAGCAAGATCCGGTCAAAGGGGGCCTGCTCCGGCAATCCATGAGATCCGTCGCCTGAAAGCGTAATAACATTGGGCAAGCTGAGCGCCTGAAAGAGCTTTTCGGCCGCTTGCGTCAACCGACGGTACCGATCCACGGTGTAGACGCGGCGCGCCAGATGCGACAGCACCGCGGCCTGATAGCCTGAACCGGTTCCTACCTCGAGCACGGTGTGGCGCGGACCAACCTCAAGCGCCTGTGTCATCAGCCCCACGATCGACGGCTGAGAGATCGTTTGCCCACAGGCGATCGGAAGCGGGGTGTCTTCATAGGCGCGGGCTGCAAAGGCGCCCTGAACAAACAGTCCGCGATCCACCGCCTCCATTGCGCCAAGCACGCGCGTATCCGTCACACCGCGCGAGCGCAGAGTGAACAGGAACTGCATCTTTGCCTCGGCGTCATATGTGGGCAGGCCGCTGTCGTCATGGGGCATGGGCGCGCTGTCCTCAATCCGTGAAGGTTTGGGCCATGTCCGACAGGGTGTCATCGGCTGTCAGATCGGCGCGCATGGGGGTAACGGCGATATAGCCGTCAAGATTTGCGTGGGCATCCGTGCCTGCCCCCGAGGGCAGGGTCTGCGAGCTGCCTTGCACCCACAGAAACCGCCGCCCGTTCGGAGAGTCCTGCGCCACCATGCGGAACAACGCGCCTTCCCGGCGCCCCTGCCGTACGATTTTTGTGCCTTTCACAGCATCTGCGGGCACGGGGGGGAAGTTGATGTTGAAGAAGGTGTTGTATCCGGAGGGGTGCGCCCAGCTGGTCTGCTCCAGCAGTTTGCGGATCACGGGGGTGGCATGGCGGGCGGAGGCTTCAAACGGGTTGTCCAGCCCGACATTGGCTACGCCGTAGTACTGGGACAATGCGAAGCTGGGCACCCCCTGCAACGCGCCTTCCATCGCGGCCCCCAATGTGCCGGAATACATGGCGTTCTCGGCTGCATTGTTGCCCCGGTTTACACCAGAGAGGATGAGGTCTGGCAGCGCGCCGTCCATCACGTGGTGGATGCCCGCGATGACGCAATCAGCGGGCGCGCCTTCCAGCGCATAACGCGTGGGCGCCAATTGGGTGATCAGGCAGGGCCGTGCATGGGATGTCAGATGCGCCACACCGGATTGTTCCAGAGACGGGGCCACGGTGTAGACGGTGCCGTCTGCGCCAGCCAACTCTTTGGCAATGTCTTCCATGATGGTCAGACCAGGTGCATTGATCCCGTCGTCATTGGTGACAAGTATCTTCATAGGCCCCGGATCCTTGGTTGTTCATGCACTGCTGAGAGAGCCGTACCGGAACGGGACCGCGCTCACAAGCTTATCTGCAGCAAAGCCCTGCCATGATGCCGCGATGCAGCCTGCAAGGATAATTGTTGAAAAAAAATGCGGAACGGGCTTTTCTAAACCGGCCTGCATTTCCAGGCCGTCTGTTTAGCTGACCGCATTTGCTACGGCACAATTTGACTGGAAATCGTTTGAACCCGTTTGAAGTCTTCGATGTGTCGATGCCGCCGCATCGCCTTGTGATTTTCCCCCGGTCCGAAGCACCGGGGTATCTCGACGTGGACCCAGAGCGGGATCTGATCCTGCTGCGCCACCTGCTGGACTCCGCTGACCTTGAGCCAACCGTTCGGGCCGATTTGCGCCGCAAGGCCCTGGGCTGGCCGGGCGTGCGCCTTGAAGAAGAAGAAGCAGACGATCACGCTATCGTCGTCCAGCGCGTGATAAATGCTCTCGAGGACGGTGTGCTGGTGGCTGCCATCGGTGATGAGGGCGATACCAACCGCCCAACAACACTGGCTGATATCCGCGAAATTGGCGCCAAGGATCGCCCCATTGCCGGTGCAAGCCAAAGCACTGCCGTGTCGGGCATGGCCTATTCGGACAAGCTGATGAAAACGCTGGAGATGGTGCCCGATGAGGTTGGGCGCGAGGCAGGCGCCGCCGCCAAGCGCGAAATAGAGGATCTGTTCTCGCCCGCCAATATCGCGGTCACAGCCGGGGTGTTTATCGTTTGGGCTGGCAGCCATGCTGTGGGGGCGGGCTTTGTCGTCAGTGGCGCGTTGCTTGGGGTCGCGTTGATTTTCGCGGGGCGGGCGGCGCTCGATGCTTTTGACAAGATTTGGGATTTCTTTGCGACCGTAGAAACCGCCCGCTCCGAGGCGCAACTGCGTACGGCCGCGCGGGCACTTGCTGCCGCGATCGCCTTGCTGGGTGTGGCGGGCTTCAGGGCCTTGCTGCGCAAGGTGGCTCCCAAGCGCGCCCGGGGCACGGGCGGGAAGGGGGATGCGGGCGAGAGCACCTCGTTGGGCCAGATGCAGCGCGGCAAAACAGGCGATGCGGGCACGTCTCTCGAGAGCCGGACCACATCCAATAGCGGTGGTGCATCGGGTTCTCGAACGGGCCAAGGCTCTGGACAAAGACAGGCCTCGGAGGGCAGGCCGCCCCCGCCAAGCCCGTCGCCAGCGCTGGTCCGGTCTCAAAGGTTGACCGACCACCGTACCGGGCGCACGATTACGCGCGATGTTGATCTTCAGCCCACACTGGACCGTATCGCGCGCGGAGAGCGCGCACCGCGCCGGGTGCACCGCCGCGATGGCACTGTGCACCGAAACAGAGAAGGCAAGTTGCCGGCCAAGCCTGAGGGCTATTACAGGGAATATCATGTGCCCACGGATGAATTTCGACCACCAGGGCCACAGCGGATCATCACCGGTGAGGGAGGGGAAGTGTACTATACCCCCAATCACTACGAAAGTTTTCAACGGATTAAGTGAGTGACAGCATGACAGCGCGCCTGCCCTTTGAATATGCAGATCCTGCTTCAGTCCAAACAGCAGGGTTCCGCATCGATTTGCCTGTGCTTCTCGGCGGTAAATCAGGCTTGATGCAGGCCTACGCAATGGCATCTCATGCGCCCGGCGCCTATTTCGGGAACAACTGGGATGCATTCTTTGATATACTTTGCGATCTGCGCTGGATCACTGAGCGTGAAGTTCTGATCGCACATGCCGATTTGCCGCGATTTGAGGGCGATGACCTGCGCCTGTATCTCGAGACGCTCCGGGATGCGATCTCAGAATGGGCTGAAATCAATCGGGATGCCAATGAGAGCGGCGAGGATGGCCCCGACGATCTGCCGTTGCACAATCTGCGCGTTGTTTTTCCTGAGGCGCAGCGCGCCGCAGTCGAGGCTGCGCTTGGGGCCTGACCCGCTGCACGTGAACCCTTCGAAAGGCCTGATTAACCCAGCAAACGCGCGCAGGCCGCCGGTGGCTTCGTAAGTGCCTCGCGGTTTTCGCCGGGGAAAAACCGAGCGCGCAGGGCGGTGGCCATGGGGGGCGGTTGCAAGATATCCACCTTTGGCCCGGTGTTCACCGTTTCGGCCTGCCAACTGCGGGCCAGTGCGATTTGTGCAGCCTTCGTGGCCCCGTAGGACCCAAAGAATTTCTCACCCGCACGCGGATCATCGAAAAACAAGGCGCGGGCGCCGTCGCGGGCTTCCAGCAGCGGTGCGACATAGGCGATCATCATGCGCGTTGCATCGACATTGATCTTCCAGCTTTTTTCCCAGTCCTTCTCAGACACCATGTTCGCGGGGGAAAGAGGCGCCGCATGGATCGCGGTATGGGCCCAAAGGTCCACCCCGCCCCAGCGTTGATGGATCGACAGGCACAAGTGCTGCATCGCGGCACTGTTGGTCACATCCATAGGCGCAAGGGTGGCCTCGCCGCCCTTTGCCTTGATGCGATCGTCGAGCTCTTCGAGCCCGCCCACCGTGCGCGCCACGGCAATGATGTGATGGTCGGGCGCAAGCGCCTCTGCCAATGCAGCGCCCAGCCCGCGGGAGGCGCCCGTGATCAATGCGATTTTTGTCATGCAGCGCACATGGATTGTTAGGGGCCGAAGGTCAAGGCGTCTTGGGGGATGTGGATGGGCCGCGCCCAATGAAAAAGGGCGCGCAATGTCTCGCGCGCCCGATTGTGCTGTGCTCTGAGGCTGGGCTCAGGACGTCATGTCGTAGGCGCGCTCACCATGGGAGATCAGATCGAGGCCGGTCGCTTCGGTTTCCTCATCGACGCGCAGCGGGAAGATCATGCGGGTAACCAGAATGATCCCGGTGGTTGTGACGATGGTCCAAACCCCGACAACGGCCAATCCACCCAGTTGGGCAACCCAGGATGCATAACCAAACACGGCAAGCATGACGATGCCGAACATACCGCCCACACCGTGCACGGCAAACACGTCGAGCGTGTCGTCGATATTGAAGGTGTTTTTCACGATGCCACACAGTTCCTGGCACAGGACGCCCGCGACAGCCCCGATAATCACGGCCTCCACAGGACCAACAGAGCCAGAGGCCGGGGTGATCGAGGCCAGACCCGCAATCGTACCGGTGACCATGCCCACCAGCGAGGCCTTGCCAAAGCGGATGCGTTCCCACAGGGCCCATGTCAGCGATGCGGTGGCCGCCGAGATATGCGTCACGGTCAGGGCCATGGCTGCACCGCCATCTGCTGCCAGCTGTGAACCACCATTGAAGCCGAACCAGCCCACCCACAGCATTGCCGCGCCAATCATCACCATCCCGGGATTGTGCGGAGGCTTCGACTTGTCCTTGCGCGGGCCAAGCATGGCGGCAAGAATCAAAGCGGCGATGCCCGCCGTCTGGTGCACAACGATGCCGCCGGCAAAGTCATTCACGCCATCGGCAAACAGTGACCACTCCGCGCCGGCCAGCAAGCCACCGCCCCAGATCCAATGGGCCACGGGCGCATAGCAGATCAGCATCCACAGGCTCGAAAACAGCAGGACAAAGCCATAGCTGATACGCTCCACATAGGCGCCCACGATCAATGCGGGGGTGATGATCGCGAAGGTCATCTGGAATGCGAAAAACAGAACTTCCGGGATCGTGCCCGACAGGGTGTCCGCATCGATGCCATTGAGAAATGCCTTATCAAGCCCGCCCCAATAGGCGTTGCCGTCGCCAAAGGCGATGGAATAGCCCGCGGCCAGCCAGAGCAAGCTCATCAGGCAGGCGATAGAAAAGCACTGCATGAAGACGCTGAGCACGTTTCGTGCGCGTACCAAGCCGCCGTAAAACAGGGCGAGGCCCGGCAATGTCATGAAAAGAACCAGCGCCGTGGCGACGATGATCCATGCGGTATCTGCTCCGACCATTGGGGGAATCCCTCTTGCGTGATTTCGGTGGCAAGCTTGTCGCCAACCTTGCGAAGATCGGAAAGTGGGCAGATGGGCAGATATGTGCTTAATTAGGCATCGAACACAAAAAGCCTAATTAGTAGGCATTCAAGGCGGCTATTGACTTATAAATGATCGTAAAATGGTCAAAAAAGGCCTTAACGCGGGATGATCCTTATCCGAACCACTCCAGAAAGGATTAGACAGCACTGCAATCCAATGCTGGTTTGCTTAAGAATTCATCGCTTGTCTAAGGGCGCCGCTGCAACGCCGGTTGGGCTTATTCAGCGGCCGTTTTCATCTGGAACCCTGCCTGAAGCATGTCTACCGGGGCCACGGGATACTCCCCGGAGAAACATGCATCGCAGTAGCGCGGGGCTTCCGGATCCCGGCCCTGGGCTTCGCCAACGGCGCGGTACAGCCCGTCAAGACTGATGAATTTCAGGCTGTCGACGCCCAGATGCGTGCACATCTCATCTTCCGACATGGTGGCCGCGAGAAGCTTTTCACGCTGCGGCGTGTCGACCCCGTAAAAGCACGGCCAAGAGGTGGGCGGCGAGGCAATCCGGAAATGCACCTCGGCAGCGCCCGCATCGAGGATCATCTCCTTGATCTTTCGCGATGTGGTGCCGCGCACCACGCTGTCATCCACCAGAACAACGCGTTTGCCTCGGATCAAAGCACGGTTGACGTTCAGTTTGAGGCGCACGCCCATGTTGCGGATCTGCTCGGTGGGTTCGATGAAGGTGCGGCCCATATACTGGTTGCGGATAATGCCCATGGCATAGGGCGTGCCGCTTTCCTGTGAATATCCGATCGCCGCAGGGGTGCCACTGTCGGGCACCGGACAGACGAGATCCGCCTCAACCGGCGCTTCGCGGGCCAGTTCGACACCGATCTGGCGGCGTGTCTCATACACAGACTTGCCGCCCAACACGGAATCTGGCCGCGAAAAATAGACGTGTTCGAAAATGCAAAACCGTGACGCGCGCTGCTCGAACGGGTGGTGGCTGCTGATCTCGCCATCCTCGATCACGACCATTTCGCCCGGTTCGACCTCGCGCAGGAAGTCAGCGCCGATAATGTCCAGGGCGCATGTCTCGGATGCCAGCGCATAGCCATCACCGATCTTGCCCAGAACCAGCGGGCGCACGCCCAGAGGATCCCGCACGCCGATCAGCTTGGTGCGCGTCATGGCAACCACAGAGAAGGCGCCTTCAACGCGGCGCAGGGCGTCTTTCATCCGTTCAGGCACGGCGCGTTGCAGCGACCGGGCCATCAGATGAATGATGCATTCGCTGTCAGACGAGCTTTGGAAGATGGATCCCCGCTCGATCAGTTCCCGGCGCAGGGCGGCGGCATTGGTGATGTTGCCATTATGGGCAATCGCCGCGCCGCCTGCTGAAAACTCGCCAAAGAAAGGCTGCACGTCGCGGATTGCGGTCTGCCCCTTGGAGCCCGCGGTCGAATAGCGTACGTGGCCAATCGAGAGGCTGCCGGGCAGCGTTTCCATGAGCCGGGGCGAGGTGAAATTATCGCGCACATAGCCAAAACGGCGCGCCGAGTTGAAGCCGTGTTCGGGATCATATGTCTGAATGCCGCCCGCTTCCTGCCCGCGATGTTGCAACGCATGGAGCCCGAGAGCGACGAAATTGGCGGCCTGCTCAACACCAATCACGCCGAAAACGCCGCACTCTTCCTTGAGCTTATCGCCGTCCACATCGAAAGGATGGGTCGTGATGGGGCTGGCGGTGTCAGTCTCAGGGTCGGTCAAGCTGGCGGGCGACGTATCGGTATGGGGCACGGGCAGGCTCCGAATCTGTGCAGCAGGCGCCTGTGAGGTAGCGCTTTGTGCTCATCCTGTCACGCAATAGTCACGCTTGACCACACACGAGGCAGCGAATGCCGCGCTTTAATGGACGGTTGAGCCTCTTTTCCGGGCGCTGTGTGGGTTTGACAGGTGTCGCTCGGTGTCGCGCGTAATCTGGCAGGACGTGCACGACACCGAATATCTCCCTCGATCACATGCTCTCCAGCCAGCTGTGCATTTCCGGCATGTTGTGGCGGATGGCTCCGATATAGGAGTCCGGACGCACGAGCGCCGCGCCCCCGGATGGCAGCCCAAGTTCCTGTGCAAGCGCACCGTCCGGATTAAGGGCAACCGCATGCACCGGCATCGCGCCCACGCCCGCGCCAAGCTTTTGCGGGAGATCGGCCGGATCCACATCCAGTGTCAGCAGGGTGGCCCCGTTATGGCGGAGCTTTTCATAGATGAAGCCATCGCCTTCCTGCAGGTTAGGCAAGCGGTCGCCCGGTTGCAGCGCGCCCTTTGTCTTGTGTGCGGTGCGCGCAAGGGATTGCCCTCTATAGTTCAGATCGATCTCTGAGATTTTCGGCCGCATGATGCTTTTGAACCACTCAGAACGCGTTGCATGGCGCAAGGCGAAGGCACGCAGCTTCAGCAGAAGCGGGTTATGAACCATGGCCATGTGGATCATCTGAGAGGTCTCTGCGACCACTTTCTTGCCGATGACGTGTCTTTCCTCATGGTAGCTGTCCAGCAGCTGTTCACAGTCGTCCCGGCCCTGGGCCAGTGCGAGTTTCCAGGCCAGGTTCACGGCATCCTGCATGCCCGTATTCATGCCCTGCCCACCGGCCGGGCTGTGCACATGGGCCGCATCCCCGGCCAAGAAAGCGCGTCCAACGCGATATTGCGGGACGAGCCGTTCATTGATCACGAACTCGCTGAGCCAGGTGCTGCCTGTGATCTGCCAATTCTTTCCGGTCCGTTCATCCAGGATGTCCTGAATTTCCTGTTCCGTAGGGTCTCCGCGCCGCGCGCCCGGTCCGCCATCGAGTATGACGCGCCATCGCTTTGCCCCGACGGGAAAGAGCCCCAACATGGCATCTGCGCCAAGATAGGCGTGCATGAAATGCGGGTCTTGCTCCTTCTCGACTGTGATGTCTGCCAAGAGCCAGCGCCGCTCGATCGTGTCTCCGTCAAAGGGAAGTTCCAACCCATGACGCACCTTGGAATGTGCGCCATCGGCCCCCACGATCCAAGCGGAGGTCACCGAAGTGGTGTCTCCCTGCGGACCGCGGATTTGCGATACAACCCCGTGATCGTCTTGTGTGAAAGAGACAAGCTCGGTCTCTCTCTCGACGTGGATGCCCTGCTGCGCAAGCTTTTCGACCAAAAGATGCTCTGTCGCGGATTGAGGTATGAATACCCCGGTGGGCAAGGGGCCTTCGGACCCGTCCAGTTCGACCTGTCCGAGCGTTTCCTCTGACGTCTGGAAAATCATCCCGTGCACCGAAGAGGCATCGGAGTGTTCGAGGAACTGCTGAATATCTACGGTGGAATCCAGCACCTCCAGCGTGCGCTGCCAAACGACAAGCGCCTTTGAAAGATCCGTGGGGGCTTGGTTCTTGTCGATAATCCGGATGGGACAGCCATAAGTGGCAAGCTTATGGGCGAGGGTGAGGCCAACGGGCCCCGCGCCGACGATCAAAACAGATGTATCCATCTCTACCTCCCGTGCGTTGAAATTCGCAAGCTTTCAAAGCGATCAAGCAGTCCTGATCCCCTCAGACGGGGCAGGCTTGCTTCAAGGGTGGCGCAAAAGCGGTAGCGCGGTCAATCAAGCTCTTGAGATTGGCCGCTTTTAGGAACGGGGCAGGGGGCGTTTGGGCGCGGGTTGCCGCCGTCCCAGATCAGATGTCTCGGGGCGGTGCGGCGTTCGCGGAAGGGATGTGGTGGCCGTCAGGCCGCTGTCAGATCATAGCGCGCATCTGCGCCCGGCCCGAGCCGCACGAGTTGCAAGGGGGCGATCTCTGTCCAATGGTCGGCATGGGCATCGAGCGGTTCTGAGGCGACGACAAGGCCGCCAGGCGCGAAAGACCGCGACAGGTAGAGCGATGGGTAGCGGCCATCGCTGGCATACCGGAAGCAAAACAGGCTTTCCCCATCCGAAAAGACGCAGGTCTGGCGGAAAAACGGGTGTACGCCCAGCCGTTCTGCCGTGTCTGTCAGTTGCTGCAGAACGGTTTTGCAGGCGGCTTCTGGATTCTCGGCAAGCCCGGCATTCAGCAAGAGCAGGAAAAGCAATTCGGAATCGGTGCTGCCACGACGGCGGGCATAGAGATCATCGCGCAGGCTGGCTTCGAGGCTGCGGCGCAGGGCGGTAAAGCCGCCGGTCTGCCCGTTATGCATGAAGCTCCAGTTTTCATAGGTGAAGGGGTGGCAGTTGGCCCGCGCCGTCTCGCCTTCGGTGGAGGCGCGGACATGGGCCAGAAACAGCGATGACGAGATATGCTGGCACAGGCTCAGAAGGTTGCCGTCGGACCATGCGGGCAAGATATCCTTGTAGAGCCCTGGGTCTGGACGATCGCCATACCAGGCGATGCCAAAGCCATCGCCGTTCACTGACAGCTTGGCCTCAAGTGCTTCTTGGCTTTGTGCGATCAAGGAATGGGCCGGGTCGATCACAATGCTGGACAGGGCGCGGCGCGGGCCCACATAGGCGGCAAGACGGCACATCAGGCACGCCCTCCTGGAAAAGCGCGATCACACGCTGTGTGGAAATTGCCTGCGCTGCAATCAGATCTCTGATCCATGCTGCCCCCGGATGGTTGGATTCGCAGGGCCGAGTTTACCTTGGTGGAACGGGGATGTTGTCTTTCTTCTCGTTGCTTGCTGGCCCTTGATGTGGATATTATCCCGTCATGTCGACAAATATTGATGAAATTGACCGCAAGCTTTTGACCCTTCTGCAGGAAGACGCATCGCTAAGCGTGGATGCGCTGGCCGATCGCGTGCACCTATCGCGCAATGCCTGCTGGCGCCGCGTCAAGCGTTTGGAAGCCGATGGGATTATCCAGAAACGCGTCGCAATTATCGATCCGGTTGCCGTGGGGCTGGGGCTGCAGGTCTTTGTGCTGATCCGTACAAATGATCACAGCGCCGAATGGCTCAAGGCGTTTCGGTCTGCTGTGCACCAGATGCCCGAGATTATTGGCGCGCAGCGCATGACCGGTGATTTGGACTATGTGCTGCGCGTGCGGGTCGCGGATGTGCCGGCCTATGACAGGTTTTACCAGAGGCTGATCGAAAAGGTTCAGATCGCCGATGTCTCCGCCAGTTTTGTCATGGAAGACGTAAAGGAAACCACGGCGCTACCGGTGTAAGCCTGCCATCAGCGCAGGGCAAGCCTGTGCGCGCCCTGCGGTGCGGGATGGATTAGGTGTCGGTGGCTTCCGGACCGCCACAGGATGTTGTCATCAAGCTCTCAAAGCGTTCTGTCATCCACTGAAGGGCGGTGTCCTGATCGGCAAAGTCACCCGCGATGCGGCTTTTGACAGAAGCAAACATCTGTGCGGACTGGCTGTCATCGATAAAGGCATAGGCCTCTGATCCGGCGACAAAGTCGTAGACAATCAAGGCAACCGCGACCAGCAAGATGCCGCGCAGGGCGCCAAAGAAGAACCCCAGCCCTTGATCAAGCGCATTCAGGGCCGAGCGCTGGATCATGGCGGAAAACAGCGGTGCAAAGAGCGCAAACAGGATCAGGAAGATCGCAAAGACACCTGCAAACGCCCCGATCGTGGCGGTGGCACAATTGTCGAGGATGTCACCGATCACCGGGATTTCGCTGACAAGGGGGCGGGCCTTGGGTGCAAAGATATAGGCGCCGATTGCCGCCACAACCCAACCGGTGATGGCCAGCGCCTCGCGCACGAAACCGCGCGAATAAGCGAGGATTGAAGACAGCACGATCACAGCAGCGACGATCCCGTCGAAAATGGTGAAGTCCATTGCGGTTGAGCCCCCGTTCCTGCTCTATCCAGTCTTGTTGCGCGGTTAGCCCGCGCCGAACATCTCGCCGACAAATGCGGTGAGATCCGTCATCTGCCTGAGCGCCAAACCCTGCGAGCCGACCTTTGCCGTGCCAGAGGGAAGCGCCGCTGACGAAAAACCAAGTTTTGCCGCCTCTTTCAACCTGTTTTCGGTCTGGACTGCTGGGCGCAGGGCGCCCGACAGGCTGATCTCGCCAAAAATCACCATATCCCGGGGCAGGGCGGCGTCTTCTCGCGCAGATAAAAGCGCTGCCGCCACGGCCAAATCCGCCGCTGGCTCGGTGATGCGCAATCCGCCTGCAACATTGAGATAAACATCGAGCCCTGCGAAAGGGATGCCGCAGCGGGCTTCGAGCACCGCCAGAATCATTGCCAGCCGGCTGCCATCCCATCCCACAACCGAGCGGCGGGCCTGTCCGGCCGGGGCCGGGGCTACAAGCGCCTGAATCTCCACCAGCACGGGCCGTGTGCCCTCGATGCCCGCAAACACAACAGACCCGGGTTGTTGCGCCTCCCGGGAGGACAAAAACAGAGCCGATGGATTCGTGACCTCTGCAAGGCCGCGGCCTGTCATCTCGAAGACACCGATTTCGTCTGCGGGCCCAAACCTGTTCTTGACGGAGCGCAACACGCGGAACTGGTGCCCGCGCTCGCCTTCAAAATAGAGCACCGTGTCGACCATGTGCTCCACCACCCGGGGGCCTGCGATCTGGCCTTCCTTGGTCACATGGCCAACAAGGATCACCGCTGTGCCGGAGCGTTTCGCAAAGGTCGTGAGTTCTTGCGCGGAGGCGCGCACCTGGCTGACGGAGCCCGGCGCGCTGTCGACCGTGTCAGACCACATGGTTTGAATGGAATCGATGATGGCAAGATCTGGCGCTTCGGCTTCTAGTGTGGTCAGGATATCGCGCAGGGAGGTTTCCGTGCCCAGCTTGACCGGGGCTTCCTCAAGCCCCAAGCGCTGCGCCCGCATGCGCACCTGTGCAGAGGCCTCTTCGCCAGAAATATAAAGCGTTTTCAATCCGCTCTGGGCAAACCTTGCAGCGGCTTGCAGGAGGAGGGTGGATTTCCCAATCCCCGGATCCCCGCCCAGAAGCGTCGCTGATGCGGGCACGAGGCCCCCGCCGAGCACGCGGTCAAGCTCTCCCAATCCGCAGCTGGCGCGCGGCGGGGGCGCCTCTTTCGTTGCCAGATCGGCCAGCGGAAGCGTCTTGCCCCGGACATTGCCGAGGCTTTTCTTGCCGGGTCCCGTGGAAAGGGGTGTTTCTTCGACAATTGTGTTCCATTCGCCGCAGCTTTCGCATTGGCCAGACCATTTCGATTGGCGTGCGCCGCAGGCAGTACAGGAAAAGGCGAGTGATTTGGGCATATGCCACCTGCACGCGTTTCAGCGGAAGGGTCAAGCGGCAACATTTGCTAATCGCGCCAAGGGTCGGTTTGCGCCTTGATGGCCGTGTTATCTGCGGCACATCCGCAGCCCGAGATGGGTACCGCTCCGTAGCATCGTTGCAGGAGATAGACACGCGTGGCGACGGGCGGTGATTTCTGAGTTAGGTTTGGAATATTAGGCACTGAAAAATAATGATATTTATATCTAAAAGCACACTGTGAAACGGCGTTGAAACCTGCGATGAGCGCAACAGGCAGCCTGTTGCTCTGCCAATTCCGGACCCGCATTCTAGCGTACTGCAGCGATGGGGCCCTCGGCGCGTCCATGAATGAACTGCTGCACATAAGCATCTGATGTCGTGTCCATTTCGCGGATGTCACCCTCCCAACGGATAATACCGTCATGGAGCATGGCCACCCGGTCAGCGATGGCGCGGACACTCGACATATCATGGGTGATTGTCATGGTCGTCGCCCCCATCTCGGTGACGATTTCGCGGATCAAGTCGTTGATAACACCCGCCATAATCGGGTCGAGCCCGGTGGTGGGTTCGTCAAAGAAGATGATCTCCGGATCGGCGGCAATGGCCCGCGCGAGGCCGACCCTCTTTTGCATCCCGCCGGACAGTTCCGCCGGGAAGAGGTCTGCAACCTCCGGTCCCAAGCCCACCCGCGCCAACTTTTCAATCGCCTTATCGCGGGCTTGAGGGCGTGGCAGGGCATCGGGCCCGCGCAGCAGGCGGAAGGCCACATTCTGCCACACAGGCAGGCTGTCAAAGAGCGCGGCTCCCTGAAACAACATCCCAAACCGGGAAAGGAATTCTGTGCGGTCACCACCCTTTGCCTGTGCGCCGTCCACGAAAATCCGCCCACTGTCAGGTTGGATCAGTCCGAGGACGCATTTCAGGGTGACACTTTTTCCAGTGCCTGACCCGCCGATGATCACCGTTGAGCTGCCCTTTTCAACGGTGAGGGACACGCCCCGGAGCACTGGCTTTTTGCCAAAGGACTTATGGACATCTTCAAGCCGGATCATGCGGAAAAGAAGGCCTCTGTGAGAACATAATTTGCCGCCAGGATCAGCACTGCGGCGGCCACAACCGATGTTTTGGTGGCCCGCCCCACGCCTTGGGCACCGCGGCCTGCCCCCATGCCGTAATAGCAGCCCATCAGCGTGGCGATAAATCCGAAGGCACATCCCTTCGCGAGGGACGAGACGATGTCACGCATCTCCAGGAAATCGACCGTGTTGCTGAGATAGGCTGTCTCTGAAAAGCCAAGGCGCCCGGTGCCCACCAGATAGCCGCCCATGATGCCGATAATGTCGCCGATGCCTACGAGTAAGGGTACCATCACAAGGCCTGCGAGCACTCTTGGCGCCACAAGATAGGCCATCGGCTTGGTAGAAAGGGTCACGAGGGCGTCGATCTGCTCGGTGACCTTCATCGTTGCGATTTCAGCGGCGATCGATGAGGTCACCCGGGCCGCAATCATGAGGCCCACCAGAACAGGGCCCAATTCGCGCACCATGCCGATGGCCACGATTTGCGGCACCACGGCCTCGGCATTGAAACGGGCACCGCCTGAATAGATCTGCAGGGCGAGCGCCCCACCGGTGAAAAGCGCCGTGAGGCCGACAACGGGCAGGGAATAGTAACCAACTGACAGGAACGCGTTGAATATCTCGCGCCCGTAAAAGGGCGGCGTAATCAGTTGCAACAGCGCCCGTACTGCAAAGATTGAGATCCGCCCGATCGCCGCCAGCGTAGCAATCACCCGGGCCCCAAACCCGGCCAGCAAAGATTCCACCGCGCCCACCGAGCCGCTCAGGACACACCGCCGCCCAGGTGGCGCCGCGCATAGCGCTGCCCGAGGGAGGTCAGGATTTCGTATCCGATTGTCCCGGCAGCGCCTGCAAGTGCATCGACCGATTGCGCCGCGCACAGGATATCGAGGCTTTCGGGCGCGCGGGGTAGGTCGGTGATGTCTACGGTGATCAAGTCCATCGAAACCCGCCCACGGATCGGGCAGGCGGTGTCATCATTGAAAAGGTATGCCTGTCCAGACATGGCGCGCAGCAACCCATCTGCATACCCGGCCGACACTGTTGCCAGCACCGTCTCGCGGGGGGCGATCCATGTGCCGTTATATCCCACCTTGTCGCCCGGCTTCAGCGTTCGGGTCTGGATGACGGGGAGGGACAGTTTCACGACCTGTGATGCGTCGGCGAAAGGCATGCCGCCATAGAGGCCAATGCCGGGGCGCGTCAGTTCGAAATGGTAGTCTGGCCCAAGCAAAACACCGCCAGTTGCGGCCAGCGATCGCGGCACGCCCAGCCCATCCGTGAGGTCCTTGAATACCTCGAGTTGGGCGGCATTCTGCGGGTCCTCCGGCGTGTCGGCAGAGGCGAGATGGCTCATGATCAGGCGGGGGTTTTTCGCCAAAACCAGTTCCGCCACAGCAGCCCATTCCGCGGGTGCCATGCCAAGCCGCGACATGCCGGTGTCGATCTGCACACCAAAAGCGCTGTCTGGCAGGGCTTCCATGTGGCGCGTCATCTGTTCTATCGAATTCAGCATGGGAATGAGATCAAGATCCCCGATCATGTCCGTATCCCCGGCCATATGGCCGGAATAGATCATGATTTCAGGTCCGCGGCCCAAGGCATCGCGAATGGCTGCACCTTCCTCGGCCTGAGCGACAAAGAAGCGCCGGGCCCCTGCGCGGGCCAAAGCCCGGGCCACGCGCGCTGCACCAAGCCCGTAACCATCCGCTTTGACGGTGGCAGCCGTTTCGGTGCCAGCACCGGATTTTGCATCAAGGGCACGCCAGTTTTCTACCAGCGCATCCAGATCGATCGTAAGAGTACCTGTTCCCATGGGCTGGTTGTCTAACGCTGTCCGGCAAGGGTCAAGCCCGAAGATCAGACGGGCCCCCGCGCGCCCCATGCATCGGCGAGGTGGTGCTTGCGAGGTTGTGGCCGTCTTGGGGTTTGAGGGCGGTGACGTCCTGTTCTGACAGCATGGGCAGGATCAGTGTCACAGCCAGGCCTTCTCCCGGCCGGTTTTGCAAAATCAGCCGGCCACCAGATTGTTCTGCGAAGCCATTTACCATGGGCAGGCCGAGCCCCGATCCGCTGCCGATCGGCTTTGTGGTGAAATAGGGCTCGAGGACGTCTGCTTCGATCTCTGGGGGCAGGCCGCCAGCCGTATCGATCACGCTGAGGGCAAATTCCTTCTGTTGGCTGTCTTCCCGCACCGGCCAAGCCTTGATCCAGATCTTGCCGCGTCGGGTGCCCAAAGCATCAGCCGCGTTGGACACAAGATTGAGCAGGGCCGCGGTGAACTGGGCCCTGTCCAGAGCAACATGTTGGATTGATGCGGGGATGCGAATGTCGAGCGCAACAGATGCGGGCAAAAGGCGGCGCAGCAATGGCTCAACCGCATCAACATGCGCTTGCAGGGACGCGACTGTCGGGGTCAGCGGTGCCTTGCGGCCATAGGCCAGCAACTGCCCGGTCAGGCGCGCCGCCCGCAGCGCGGCTTCGTGGGCTTCTTCCAAGAGCACATCGCGCTCCGGTCCCGGTGGCACTTCTTTGTGGAGTTCCAGATTGCCGATCACAACTGTCAGGATGTTGTTGAAATCATGGGCAACCCCGCCAACAAGACGGCCCAACGCCTCGGCCTTCATGGTTTCAGCGGCACGCAGGCGGCGCTCTTCCCATTCATTATAGAGGCTGAGATTGCGGTGGATTGTCATGGCGTAATAAACCGCCGCGACCAACAAAACGCTGGTGAAAACGAAATGGGCCCAAGGGTCGGTCGTGATGTCCCAAAAGGCGATGGCAGCATTCACTGCCAGTCCAAACACCATCAAAATGTCATAAATGGCAATTGGCTGAGAGATGCGGGGTCGCCAAAAGGTATAGAAGACCATTCCAACTTGCGCAGCAACCGCAGCCGCCAGCAAGGTCGGGTTGTCGAGGTGGGTGCAGACCATCGGAAAGGCCACGAAAGTTGTGGCCGTGACCATGTAGCCAAGCAGAGCCAGACGCATATTTGACGTGCTGGGGTGGTGCAGGGCCTGACGCAGTTGGAGGAAATACATGCCCTCTGTGATTGCGTAGCAAAGTAGCCAAAGCCAAGTGACGGGCAAATCGGCTGTGATCGCGACGATCGAGCCCAAAATTACAATTGCAGAATAGCGCAGTATCAATTCAAACGGTGCGCCGAAGTCAGCCTTCTTGAGAGTGGAGATGACATCCTCGGGATCCGTTTGTGCCGCTCTGTGTGTGATGCCTGACTTTGCCAAGAACTAGCCGCCTGTCTCATCTTCTGGATGCTGTTGCGGGCCCGTTGCCGGGCTGAAGGGAATGTCAAAATCGGCATCCGCGAGGTGGAAGCCATCAAACACAAACCCGGGCGTGACAGTGCAAGACACCAGGGACCAGCCTGCACGATCAGGGCCCAACGCCTCGGTTGGAAGAGACACGGCGCTTTGCCAGGCGTGGGCAGCGACCAGCGCTTGCGGAACATGGTCGCGGGCCAGATCAGGCCCCAAGATAACTGCCGAGGCAGGCCCCTCATCCGTGTCAGACCGCTTCAACAGGAGGGGATCGCCCGCATGAAACAGCCAGATCTCGGTTGCGTCTACCTTGTGCCAGTGCGAGCGCTCTCCGGCCTGAAGCAGAAAATAGATGCAGGTGCCGTTGGGGCGGCCGTCCACCTCTGGCCCAGCCCACGTCTGCCGATACCAGCCGCCTTCGGGATGGCGTTGCAAATCCAGACGGCGGATCATTTCCTGAGCGGACAGGGTCATGCTTTGGCCTCCAGATGGCTGGCTAGGGTGATAAAATCGGGCGCACAGATGTCCCAATCGCCGTCTGGCTCCAAATCGACTGTCTGGCCCGGGCCATGCTCTGTTTTGCGTGGCACAAAGGCGGTTTGCAGCCCACAGGCCTGTGCCGCGTGCAAGTCGTTGTTATGGGCGGCAACCATCATCACATTGTGAGCCGGCAAGCGTAGTGCGGCGCAACAGGCCAAATAGACAGCCGGTTTCGGCTTGTAGTCCTGCGCCAGCTCGGCCCCGAGGATGCAATCCCACGGCAGATCGGCATAGCGCGCAAGCCGGGTCATCAGCGCGATTGAGCCATTGGAGCAGGGCGCGATGATGTGATCGCGCTTGAGCCGTCCGAGGCCTTCCACCACATCGGGCCAGGGATCAAGCCGTTCCCAAGCGGCATTGAGAGCGGCCCTGTCGGGCACGGTCACCCCGGTCTGGCGGGCGACTGTGTCGAGGTTTTCAAGGTGCAGGTCGTCCAGTGGCACGTAGCCCCGTCCGCCCTCGCGGATGCGGGCCATCGCCGGATCATATTCTGCGCGCCACGCCGTTGCGAAGGCTTCCGCGTCAACGGTGGGCAGCATGGCAGCGACATCCCGTGCAACCGAGCTGCGCCAGTCAACACATGTGCCAAAGACATCGAAGATAAGTGCTTGTACCATATGGCTAAAGGGCCTGATGCCTTGCCGTGTGTCAAGCTTGCCATAGGGGTTCAGAGTGCCGCAGTGCGCGCGACATTCCTTATGCCCGCCGTGCAGGTTGCCAGGCCTTTGTAGAAAGGCCTGGCGATAAGAAGTGCGGTGCCGCGTTCAGCGCAGGATGCTAGCGCCTGCGTAGACGGCGGTCTCGCCCAGCATCTCCTCGATCCGGATCAGCTGGTTGTACTTTGCCAACCGGTCAGAGCGGGCGAGGGAGCCGGTTTTGATCTGTCCACAATTGGTGGCGACAGCAAGATCGGCGATTGTGGCGTCCTCGGTTTCGCCCGAGCGATGGGACATGACATTCGTCATGCGGGCGCGGTGCGCCATGTCGACGGCCGTAAGTGTCTCGGTCAAGGAGCCAATCTGGTTCACTTTCACCAGCATGGAGTTTGCGCAGCCTTTTTCGATGCCCATGGCAAGGCGGGCCGGGTTCGTGACGAACAAGTCATCTCCAACCAGTTGGACCTTGTCGCCGATCATGTCTGTCAGTGCTTTCCAGCCGTCCCAATCATCTTCGGACATGCCGTCTTCGATCGAGATAATCGGGTAATCGTTGACGAGGGCCTGAAGGTAGGCAGCGTTCTCTTCCGGGCTCAGTATTTTGCCTTCGCCGGACAGGTGATACGCGCCATCCTTGAAGTACTCGGTGGCGGCGCAATCGAGGGCAAGATGGATTTCCTCGCCAGGCTTGTATCCGGCAGCCTCAATGGACTTCAAAATGAAATCAAGTGCATCCCGGGTGGAGTTCAAGTTGGGTGCAAAGCCGCCCTCATCCCCGATGCCGGTGTTGTGGCCCGCATTCGAGAGCTCTTTCTTGAGGGTGTGGAACACTTCCGAGCCCATGCGTACAGCATCTGCGATGCTTTCCGCGGCCACGGGCATGATCATGAATTCCTGAATATCAATCGGGTTATCAGCATGTTCGCCGCCATTGATAATGTTCATCATCGGCACGGGCAGAGTGCGGGCATTGGTGCCGCCGACATAGCGAAAGAGCGGCTGCCCGGAATATTCTGCGGCGGCTTTGGCAGCAGCGAGGGACACGCCAAGGATCGCGTTGGCCCCGAGCCGGCCCTTGTTGTCCGTGCCGTCCAATTCGATCATGGCGCCGTCGATGGCCACCTGTTCTGTGGCGTCAAAGCCAACCAGAGCCTCGGCGATCTCGCCATTTACGGCCGCAACGGCCTCGAGCACGCCCTTGCCCTTATAACGCGTGGCATCCCCATCGCGCTTTTCCACGGCCTCGTAGGCACCTGTTGATGCGCCTGACGGCACCGCAGCGCGGCCAAGTGTGCCATCTTCAAGGGTAACGTCGACCTCGACAGTGGGGTTGCCACGGCTATCAAGGATTTGACGGGCGTGGATATCGGCGATGAAGCTCATGGGGGAGATCCTTTTGGACTTGCAATGCCGCTGCTTTAGCAAGGGTGCGCGCTTGGGGGAAGATGTTGCAGTGCAGCAAGTGGCGCTACTGTTGCCGCAGGGTCGGGCGAAAGTCATCGCGCTGCCAAGCATGGGCCGTCGCGCAACTGCGATCTCAGTGCGTCTCTATCGGATGCGGTCTGCTCAGGCGGGCCGGCGCGCGGCGGCGATCCACAAGGCAGCGAGGCCCAGTCCGATAAGGGCATTCCAGCTTGCCATCGACAGCCCCATCAAAGACCACGCGACCTCATCGCACATCACGATTGCCGCGCCCCCATCCAAGGACAGCAATTCCGAGCCTGTCATCGCGGAAAGATCTTCGCTGTTGCCGCCGGTGCAGGTGCTGGGGCCCTCCCACCACTTGCGCTCAACTCCCGTGTGATACAGTCCGATTGCCGATGTTGTCAGGGCGGCGGCGGCGCCAGCATAGGCGATTGCAGCACGGGGGGCCGCCATTCCGATCAGACCTAGCACAACGGCGACCGCATAGGGCCAGCGCTGCCAAATGCAGAGTTTGCACGGGGCAAGCCCGCCAATGTGCTGAAAGGCAAAGGCGCCAGCCAGCACGGCGGCGGATCCTGCTGCGGCAAGAGTGATCAGCGTGGCGCGGTCCAAGGTCATGTCAGGGTCCTTCAGGCATGTCTCGCCCTGTAGATGTTTGATATTCAAAAGGGCTTTGCAAGCCCTTGTGTGGTTACAGGTTTTACAGGCCAAGCCAGGCGAGGATCAGGCTGACAATCGTCGCGCCGGCAATCAGCAGCGTCGCAATCCAGACAAAGCCGAGGATAATCCCAAGGATGACGAGGATTCCATCGCGTTGCAGCAAACCCATCGCAATCACCACGATGGCAACACCGGGAACCGAATTGGTGCCGGGCAAGGGCACAAGGATCGAGGCACTAAAGAGTACCAGAGTGATCCCGACCAACCGATCGGCGGGGGCGGCTGTGAGGCCAACAAGGCGCGGGCTACTGATGGCCTCGATCCGCTGCAACCAAGGCTTTGCGCGGTCCGCAAGGCTGCGCAATCCCGCCGATGAGACGCTGCGCGCGCCCAGTTTGGCTGGCAGCCAAGGGGTTTTGTGCCCCATCACAATCTGGGCCGAGATAAACATCAGCGGCAGAGAAACAACCTGTGGGATGCCATAGAGAAAAGGGATGCAACAGGGCAGGGCGAGGATCAGCAGAAACAGGCCGAAGGCGCGCTCGCTCAAATGCTCCAGCATCCACAGCAGCGTAACTGACTCCCCCTCGGCCGCATCAGCCAAGTTGGAAAGCCGTTCGGAGATTGGCATGACCTGTTCGGTATGCGCTGTCATAATGAATTGCCCGGGCTGATAAAACGAAGCTATTGCGATAGCGCCTAGCAAACCGATCCACATGACGCCAGTGCCGCTCAACGCCGGGCGTCGATTTTGTTGCAATTGCTGCATGCAGGTGCGCCGAATGCGGCGATCGTCCCCACAGACCTCAAGGCGCAACAAGGCTGGCGTAGGCCCCCTGATTGCCGGGCATGGCCCCTAAATGCACGAATTTTATACGCAAACAGAAGGCGAAGCTTGCATCTGTTCCGGTGCAGTGTTCAGCTTTGAGGCAGATCGGTCAGCAATAGACCGGCATTTTCGTTCCCTGGGAGGAGGACATCCATGAAACAGTTTATGAAAGCGACAGCCGCCTCTGTGGCGTTGGCCCTGATCGGCGCCAGCAGCGTCGCGGCGCAGGAAGTTACCCTGCGCTGCCAGCATTTTCTGAGCCCCAAAGGCTCGGTCCCGGCGTTTTTCATCACGCCTTGGGCAGAAAAGGTTGAGGCCGATAGCAATGGCCGGATCAAGGTTGAGATCTATCCGGCGATGCAGCTGGGTGGGAAGCCGCCGGCGCTCTACGATCAGATCCGGGACGGGGTGATCGATTGCGGCTGGGCGTTGCCGGCCTATACGCCGGGCCGCTTCCCGGAATCCGAGGCGTTTGAACTGCCCTTCATGACATCCTTGAATGCCGAGGCATCCTCAAAGGCGTTCTGGGAATTCTACGAAGCCTACATGACAGAGCGTCATTCCGACATTCACGTGATGGCCGTGCATGTGCATGGGCCGGGTGTGATCCACAAGAAGGGCGATCCGGTAATGTCGATCGCCGATTTCGAAGGCCTCAAGCTGCGCGGCCCGTCGCGGCAGGCCAATGCGCTGTTGGAAACGGTTGGGGCAACGCCCGTTGGCATGCCTGTGCCCGCTTTCCCCGAAGCCCTGTCCAAAGGGGTTGTCGATGGCGGGGTGATCCCCTGGGAGATCGTGCCGCCCCTCAAGGTGCACGAGCTTGCCGACAGCCACACCCAGATCAGCGGCGACAGGGCCTTGTACAACACCACCTTCATTTGGGGGATGAACAAGAACACCTATGACAGCCTGCCGGATGATCTGAAGGCGGTGATTGACATGAACTCTGGCCTTGAAGCATCTGCTTGGGCGGGGCGCGCCATGGACCAAGGCGATGACAATGGCGAACGCGTTGTCAGTGGGACGGATAACACGATCCACATGCTCGACGAGTCCGTTGTGGCAGAGCTGCGCACGATTGGCGAAGCGCTGACAGCCAAATGGATCGAAGAGGTCAGCGCCAAGGGCCTCGATGGCGCGGGTATGGTGGCCAAGGCGCAAGAGCTTGTGGCGAAGCATGGGGGCGGCATGTAAGCCGCACCATTGCACCTACTGAAAAGTTTGAGGGCAGGCCAAATACGGCCTGCCTTTTCTTGATAGTGACTGACGCCTATGTTCTGCGGCGCCGGAGAACCGCGAAGCCACCGAGGCCCGCCAGCAGCAGCGGCAGGGCCGCCGGAACAGGCACAGGCGTTGTCTGGCTTGCGCTGAAGGTGAAGCTGGTATTGCTGGCCGTTTGGTCGTCGGCCACGATCGAGAGCACCGTGCCATCGCTAAACAGAGCCGAAAACTCGGAATTCGGACCATTGCCGTTGTTGAAAAGAACGGTTCGGTAATTCTCAATCGAGTCAGAGTTATCTATATCTACGTCCACTCGCCATTTAGCCGTTTCGCCGGGATCGAAACTGGTGAAATCAATCACACCCACATCAACCCGTTGCAAATTGCCACCTGTGTTGAAGTCGTCCATATCACCTTGGGTCAGAGTCATTGTGCCATCCGGAGTTGGCTCGAAAGAATACAACGCATCGTAGTTGTAAGCTGTGTTCCCGATCGTCAGTGTGAATTGCTGCAACAGGGCGGTATCACTGGTATTCACCAGTGTCATCAAGGGAACGTTGGTCAGCGAGTTATTCGTGTCCAACAGATTAGAGATCGTCAGATTGAACCCAAGCGTTGCGGCTTGGCTGGCAGTCGCTGCAAGGGAAAGTGCTGTTGTCATCAGGATTTTCTTCATGATGGTCCTATCTTTCAATTTTGGTCCAAAAGCGGATAAAGACAGCGCTTGAATTACTTTTGAGGCAAGTGAAGAGGGCAGGCCTCAGGGGGCAATCTGAAAATCGCCGCTGCTGAAAGGCGCAGAGCGGGCCACTTGGCACAAACTCTTTGCTTGCGGGCCCATCCGTTGCACCGCTAGACCTGTGCCACTGGCCAAAAGGGACCAAGGGAGCGCGCTGGGGCATGTTAGAACGGACGGTGGAGGCCATCGCGAAGGCTTTGGCCTATTTGGGTGGGGGCATTCTCGCCTTTCTATCCGTCATGACGGTCGTGTCGATCATTGGGCGGGCACTCAACGGGATTGGACCTTTGGGCCCGGTGCCTGGCGACTATGAAATGGTGGCGAACGGATGTGCCGTCGCCGTGTTCTTCTTCCTGCCATACTGTCATCTCAAGCGTGGCCACGTCACGGTGGATATCCTGATCCAACGCTTTTCTCCCCGTACGCAGGCATTTTTTGGGTTGCTGGGAGATCTTTCAATCGCGGCCATCTCGATCCTGATCCTGCGCCAGCTTTGGTTCGGGTTTGGGGAGAAATTCCCCTATGGATCGGATGGCCTGCGCGAGGCGCTTGGCATGGGCTACAAGCCCTTCTTCGCCGAAACGACCTATGAATTGGAAATCCCGGTCTGGACACTCTACGGCGCTGCATTGGTAGGGGCCGTGGCCATGGTGCTTGTCAGCCTCTACGCGGTGTATCGGGCTGCCATGTGGGTGCGAGCCGGGGCGGAGGGACAGCCATGAGCGGAATTGCATTGGCCCTTGTTGTTTTCCTTTTGATGCTGGTCGCCGTGTTTCTGCGGATTCCGATTGCTGCGGCCATGGGGGGCGCGGGCTTTTTCGGGACTTGGTATGTGCTGGGCAGCCCGGCAGCCCCAATGGCCCAGCTCAAAACACTCAGCTACGAGACATTTTCCAATCAGGGTCTGGCGATCGTGCCGCTGTTCATCCTGATGGGACAAATCGCGACACGCACGGGCATGTCGGCGGCGCTGTTCCGGGCTGCGTCTGACTTTCTGGGCCACCGCAAGGGCGGTGTGGCCATGGCAAGCGTCGGGGCCTGTGCGGGCTTCGGGGCGATCTGTGGCTCGTCGCTCGCGACAGCCAGTACAATGGGGCAGGTGGCCCTGCCAGAGATGCGCAAGCGCGGGTATTCCGACAGCCTGTCAACAGGGGTGCTCGCCGCCGGGGGCACACTGGGCATTCTGATCCCTCCTTCGGTTATTCTGGTGATCTACGCCATCATGGCCGAACAGAATATCGTCAAGATGTTCGTGGCAGCACTGGTGCCCGGGCTGCTTGCTGCAGCGGGCTACATGGTGACGGTGGCCATATATGTGCGGGTGCGCCCGGGCGCGGCGACGGCGGCAGACCGCGTGCCGTGGGCCGAGCGTCTGCGCACGTTTGGGTCTACATGGCCTGTGATTGCGATTTTCGGCCTGACGATGGGTGGCATTGTCGGCGACTGGAACTGGAGCAAGCCGGGCGCGCAAGCGCTGTTCACCCCCAATGAGGCCGCAGCCTTTGGTGCCACGGCCACAGCGCTTTATGGCCTCTTCATGGGACGCCTGGATTGGCGCGGCTTCGGCGATGCGCTGCTGGAAACCGCCAAGGCCACGGGCATGATCTTTCTGATCCTGCTTGGCGCGGAGTTCTTCAAAGGCTTTTTGGCCCTGACCCGCGCGCCTGACCTGATGGCCACATGGGTAACAGGGCAGGGGTTTGAGCCCTTGATCGTTCTGTCGCTGATGTTGCTGGCCTATCTTCTGTTCGGCTGCGTCATGGATAGCCTGTCTATGATCTTGCTGACGATCCCGATATTCCTGCCCATCATAGAAGTGCTCGATTTCGGGATGACGCCTGAGGAAACGGCAATCTGGTTCGGCATCCTCGCGCTGATCGTTGTAGAGGTGGGGCTGATCACCCCGCCAGTGGGCATGAACCTGTTCATCATCAACGGTGTTGCGCGCGACATTCCCATCGGCCGCACCTATGCGGGCGTTGCCCCGTTTGTGTTGTCTGATCTTGTGCGTGTTGTGCTGCTGGTGGCGTTCCCCTCGCTGACGCTTTGGCTGGTTGGGGTCGCTGTCGGGTAGGGTGGTGAAAATTTCCCGACAGGTGCCTGCAAATTCGTGTCGTTTTGGGCTGGCGGACGGTGCGATGGCCCGTTAGACAGAGCAAAAGGCCGGTGTGGCGGAATGGTAGACGCAGGGGATTCAAAATCCCCCGATGGCAACATCGTGTCGGTTCGAGTCCGACCACCGGTACCAAATGATTTCAATGACTTAGAGGTCATTTGGAAAAGAGACCTTCGAACATGCGATTTGCGCGACACTTCTGTTGAGTGCCGTCCGTCCATGATGTCGATCGCTTTGGATTTTTTTCTCTATGCTGGAATGCTGCCCTTATATGGCATCGACCCTAAGCGTAAGCCGGCAAAATCTGTGCCTACCATGATAGGTGCTCTCGCTGCTGTCCAAGCAGCAGGGCGTTGGCCGACACATAGAACGAAAATCGCAAATTCCGTGCCTTTCCAATACCTGTCGACGGGCGTCTGGTTATGGGCCGTAGCCTAGACCGGGCTCGCCCGTCTCTCTGCGCGCAAGACCATTCTACATGCCGCAGGTGTCGCGATGCGGGCTGCAGGCCGCGTGTGACCATTTTACTGGCCTCCAGCGTACCTGCCTCATCCGTCGAGACCCACGCGCAAGTCAGGTTCTACAGACAGGCTTGCAAAAGTGCTTTGGTGTTTTCTTCCGTCATTTCAATCGGGTTGCCACCCGTGCTCGGGTCTGACAGGGCGCCTGCTACCACCCGATCAACGTCGAGGTTTTCGATGCCAAGGGCGGTCAGTGTTCTGGGTATGCCGAGGGAGGCGTTGAAGTCATCGACGAAGGCACAGAACCCGTCAAATCCCCCATCAATGCCCAAGTAGTTGGCCGCATTGCCAAGAAGGCCGGTGATGGCGGGCTTGTTGAATTGCAGCACGGCGGGCATGCACACGGCATTGGTTGTGCCGTGGTGCGTATGATAGATCGCTCCGATCGGGTGTGACAGGGCGTGGATCGCTCCCAGACCTTTTTGGAAAGCGGTTGCGCCCATGGCCGCCGCAGACATCATATGGGCCCGCGCTTCCAGATCTGTCCCATCCGCATATGCGCGGGGCAGGTAGTCCTTCACCAGTCGCATCCCTTCAAGCGCCATGCCCTGGGACATGGGATGATAATGGGGGGAGCAATAGGCCTCCACGCAATGGGCGAAGGCATCGAGGCCCGTGCCTGCGGTGATGAACTTGGGCATGCCAACCGTCAGTTCCGGATCGCAGATAACAACCGTGGGCAGGAACTTGGGATGGAAAATGATTTTCTTTTCTTCCGTCTCCGAGTTGGTGATCACGGAGGCACGGCCAACCTCTGAGCCGGTGCCGGCGGTGGTGGGCACGGCTACGATCGGGGCAATGGCGTCTGCATCGGCGCGCGTCCACCAATCGCCAATATCCTCGAAATCCCAAAGGGGGCGGGTTTGGCCCGCCTGAAATGCGACCAGTTTTCCCAGATCAAGGCCAGAGCCACCGCCAAAGGCAATCACACCGTCATGGCCACCGTCTTTGAAGGCTTGCACACCCGCAGCCGCGTTCTTTTCGTTGGGGTTCGGGTCCACATCTGCAAAGAGTGCCCGGCCCAGCCCGGCGGCGTCCAGCAGATCAAGGGTGCGCGTGGTGATGTCCATATCCGCAAGCCCGCGATCCGTAATGAGCAGGGGCTTCTTGATGCCGGCGGTTGCACAGGCATCGGCGATCTCGGAAATGCGTCCTGCGCCGAAACGCACCGCGGTCGGGTAAGACCAGTTTGCAGTCAGGGTCATCCTCAGGCCTTTTTCAAATGGTATGATTTGGGGCGGGTCAGGTTGTGGTAGCCGATGATCGACAGACCACCGCCGCGCCCGGTGTCTTTGCATCCGGTCCAGCACAGGGCAGGGTCCAGATAGTCGGCCCGGTTCATGAACACGGTGCCAGTGTCGATCTGATCGGCGATGGCTTCTGCCCGGGCGGTGTCTTTTGTCCAGACGGACGCGGTGAGACCGAAACTGCTGTCATTCATCAAAGCAATGGCTTCAGCATCATCTTTGACAGGCATCACGCACACAACGGGGCCAAAGCTTTCATCGCGCATCACCCGCATGTCATGGGTCACGTTGGTGAGAATCTGCGGGGTCAGGTAGGCGCCGCCGTCATCCGTATCAAAGGTGGCAATATGGGCTTTGGCACCGGCTGCAATTGCCTCTGCGGTTTGGGCGCGCACCTCATCGGCAAAGCGCTTATGGGCCATCGGGCCGATGGTGGTCTCAGGGTCAAGCGGATTGCCGAGGCGATAGCCCTCCACGATGGCCACGGCCTTCTCTACGAACGCATCAAAGTGCTGTTCGGCTACATAGATGCGTTCGATCCCGCAGCAGCATTGGCCAGAGTTGTACATGGCGCCGTCAATCAGCGTGTCTGCTGCGGCGTCCAAATCAGCGTCGTCACAGACATAGCCGGGGTCTTTTCCCCCGAGTTCCAAACCGACGCCCGTAAACGTGCCCGCGGCCGCCTTTTCAATGGCTTGGCCACCGCCGACAGATCCGGTGAAATTCACAAACCCGAAGGATTTTGCGGCAATCAGTGCTGATGTTGTCTGGTGATCAAGGCACACATTTGCAAACACATCTTCCGGGATGCCTGCTGCGTGAAACGCTTGGGCCATACGCTCGCCCACCACAGGGGTTTGGCTGGCATGTTTGAGCATGACCGTATTGCCCGCGATCAGGGCAGGGGCCACCGTATTGATCGCGGTCATGTAGGGATAGTTCCAGGGCGCCACGACCAGTACCACGCCGTGGGGCACGCGCTTGATCACCCTGCGAAAGCGATCGCTGTCTTCAATTTCGATATCGGCCAAGGCGCCCTGCGCGATCTCGGCCATGTACTGAGCCCGTTCATTGAAGCCGCCAAACTCGCCGCCATAGCGGATTGGGCGGCCCATCTGATGGGCCAGTTCGGGCACGATCTCATCGTTCATGGCGCCCACATTGGCGACACCCTCCAGCACCAACGCAATGCGCTCTGCGAGGGGACGGGCGGCCCAGCCTTTTTGCGCGGCCTGAAGCCGGGCGACGGCACTGTGCGCATCCTCGGCGGACAAGACCGGGCGTTCGGCATAGACCGACCCATCGATCGGAGAAATACAGCGGATCATCTTCAAGCCCTTTCAAAGCCGCGCGCGATTTCCCAATCGGTCACGACGCGGTCAAATTCTTCTTGTTCCCATTCTGCGCAGCGGGTGTAGTGCGCCACCACATCCGCGCCCATTGCTTCCTTGAGGAGGTTGGAATTGCGCAGGGTTTCGGTTGCGGCCCGCAGGGTCTGCGGGATGTCTTTTGCATCGGCTGCGTCATACACATCCCCGTTTGTCGGCGGGGCGAGCACCATCTGCTCTTCGATGCCTTTGATGCCGGCGGCCAGCATCGCGGCCTGGGCCAGATAGGGGTTTGTGTCAGAGCCGCCAATCCGGCATTCGACGCGCACGCCTTTGGTTCCGTCGCCACACAGGCGGAAGCCCGCAGTGCGGTTGTCCACTGACCAAACTGTTTTCGTGGGCGCAAATGTGCCTTTTGCGAAGCGTTTGTAGCTGTTCACATAGGGCGCCAGAAAGAACGTGTAATCAGGCGCATAGGCGATGAGGCCAGCCATGTAGTGGTCCATCAGCTTGGACTTCCCGAGGGGTTTGCTGTCGTCATAGAAAGCAGGGGCGCCGTCTTTCCAGAGCGATTGATGCACATGGGCCGCGCTGCCAACCTTGGTGTGATCCCATTTCGGCAGGAAGGTCACGGCGTGGCCGTGTTGCCATGCGATCTCTTTGATCCCGTTCTTTGCAATCGTGTGGTGATCGGCACAGGCGAGCGCGTCTGCATAGCGGATGTTGAGTTCTTCCTGGCCGGTTTCGGCCTCACCTTTGGAATTCTCAACCGGCAGGCCCGCCGCAAAAAGCTGATTGCGGATCGGCCGCATCACATGCTCTTCCTTCGTGGTCTGGAGGATGTGATAGTCTTCGTTATAGCCGCTGATCGGTGTGAGGTCGCGGAAGCCGCTCTTGCGGATTTCGTCGAATGATTTCTCGAACAGGAAGAATTCGAGCTCGGTCGCCATCATTGCGTCATAGCCAAGCGCGTTCAGCCGTTCGACCTGCCGCTTCAGGACTTGGCGCGGCGCATGGGGCACCGGTGCATGGGTGTGGTGATCGAGGATGTCACAGAGCACCATCGCAGTGCCTTCAAGCCAGGGCAGCAGGCGGATTGTCGTCAGATCGGGCGCCATGATGTAATCGCCATAGCCGCCTTCCCAACTGGAGGCGGCGTAGCCGTCTGGCGTTGCCATCTCAAGGTCTGTGGCCAGCAGGTAGTTACAGCAATGGGTTTCCTTGAAAGAAGTTTCCACAAAGTTCACCGCATGGAACCGCTTGCCCATCAGGCGGCCCTGCATATCGGGAAAACAGGTCAGGACCGTATCAACCGATCCTTCGGCAACGCGGGCCTTCAATTCGTCAAAACTCAGCTTTCCCGGCATCTTTTTCTCTTTCGTAGGGAGGTATGGGGGCAGCAGCGTGCCGCCCCCAAAATCTGTGTTAGCCGTAGCGGTAGGGCCGTCCGGCCTTCACCATATCGGCATTGTACTTCTTGAAGATCTCGACGACGCGACGCTTCGTGTCGCTTTCTGCCGCGATTTCTTCCCAGAATTCCAGAGCCGCGTTTTCAACCTGGGCCCATTCCTCATCGGGGATGGTGGTGAGCTCCATTTTGGTGCCGTTCACCCGCAGATCGGCCTCGCCCCCCCAATACCAGTGCTGGCGGTAGTAGTGCGACTGCTCACAGCAGACCTGGAACAGTTTCTGCAGGTCTTCCGGCAGTTCGTTCCAACGATCCATATTGGCAAAGAAATGGCCAATCCACGCGCCAGAGATGTTGTTGGTGAGGAAGTAGTTGGTCACATCGGCCCAACCCACGGTGTAGTCCTCGGTGATGCCCGACCAGGCGATACCGTCAAGCTCGCCGGTCTGCACGGCCACTTCGATATCTTCCCAAGGCAGGTTCACGGGCACAACGCCAAAGCGGCTGAGGAACCGGCCTGCGGTTGGGAAGGTGAAGATGCGCTTGCCTTCAAGGTCAGCCAGGCTGCGGATCGGATCCTTCGTGGCGAAGTGGCACGGATCCCAGGCACCGGCGCTGACATGCTTCACGCCAACAGCGGCATATTCTTCGGCCCAGATGTCATTCAGGCCATACCGGTTGAACAGCACAGGCACATCGAGGGAGTAGCGCGAACCAAACGGGAAATAGCCGCCAAAAACTGTGACTTCCGTGGGCGAGGCCATTGAGTCATCGTCTGACTGAACCGCGTCGATCGTGCCGCGCTGCATGGCTTGGAACAGCTCGCCCGTCGGGACCAGCTGATCGGCATAGAACAGCTCGATCTGCATCCGGTCACCCGCGATTTCGTTGAACATCTTGATCGCCGGATCAATCACTTCTGCGGCCAGTGAGGCCCCCGCATAGGTCTGCATCCGCCATTTGATCGTGCTTTGCGCCAAGGCGGGCGTCGCCAGCGCTGCGGGGGCGGCAATCGCTGCCCCTTGGATAAACTTACGTCTCGTTGTCATTGTTTCACTCCTAGTTGGTTGATGCCGGTTGGCCCGGCTTATGAATTCATTTTCCGTAAACGTAGTCAGGCAGCCATGTTGCAAGCTCGGGGAACAGCATGACGAGGCTGAGAGCGAGCACCATCACCAGCACAAATGGCGTGATCGACGCGTAAATATCGCGCAGCCCGATCTCGGGCGGGGCCATGGCGCGCATGAGAAACAGATTGTAGCCGAAAGGCGGGGTCATGTAGGCGATCTGCGTCGTGATCGTGTAGAGGATGCCATACCAGATCAGGTCAAACCCGAGGGCCCCGACCAAGGGCACGTAAAGTGGGGCCACGATGACAAGCATGGCGGTGTCATCAAGGAAGGTGCCCATCAGAATAAAGCTGAGCTGCATCAGGATCAGGATCATCCAAGGGCTCAGGTTCAGGCGCTCGGTGAACAGCGCTTCGATGGCCTTGACGGCGCCCAGCCCATCGAACACGGCGCCAAAGGCAAGGGCGGCCAGGATGATCCACATGAACATGCAGGTGATCCCGAGGGTGTTTCGGACCGAATTTTCAAAGACCTCACGCGTCATACGCCCCTTGAGGACAGCGGCGAGGAAGGCGGCTAAGGCTCCGATTGCGGAGCTTTCCACAAGCGATGTCCAGCCGTTGACAAAGGGCACCATCATGACAGCGAAAATGATCAGCGGCAGCAGGCCCGCGCGCAGCAAACGCAATTTTTCAGCGCGCGGCATGTTGCGGTCTTCGTCACTCAGAATGGGGCCGAGTGCGGGGTTCAGGCGGCAGCGCAGCGCAATATAGATCACAAACATGGCGGCCATCATCAGCCCGGGAATGATCCCGGCCAGCCAAAGTTGGCCCACGGGCTGGCGGGCAATCATCGCGTAGAGCACAAGCACAACAGAAGGCGGCACCAGAATGCCCAGAGAGGACCCGGCCTGGATCACCCCCGTTACCATGCGCTTGTCATAACCACGCTTGAGAAGCTCTGGCAGGGCAATGGTTGCGCCAATGGCCATGCCTGCAACGCTCAAACCGTTCATGGCCGAAATCAGCACCATCAATCCGATCGTGCCGATGGCCAGCCCACCGCGCAAACCGCCCATCCAAACATGGAACATGCGATACAGATCATCGGCGATCTTGGATTCTGACAGCACATATCCCATGAAAATGAACATCGGCAGCGTCAACAGCGGATACCATTTCATCAGCTTCATGGCCGCAGCAAAGCCAATGTCATAGCCCCCCTTGTCGCCCCAAAGCAGCAGGGCCGCGACCACCGCAACAAAACCGATTGCACCAAAGACGCGTTGCCCGGTCAGAAGCATCAGCATCATGGTCGAGAACATGAGGGTTGCGATCAACTCATAGGGCATCAGATGTCGGCCCCCTTGATCCGCAAGATATCTTTAAACAGTTCTGACAAGCATTGGAGGATCATCAGGAAAAAACCGACAATCATTACCAGCTTGATCGGCCACATGTAGGGCCGCCACGCAGAGGAAGATCGCTCCAGCCGGCCCACCTCTTCTGCGCCCGTGAGCACGCCCAGCAGATAGGAAACCGGCGCATCCTTCCAATAGCCCAGTGAATAGGCAGTAGAGCTGATCGCACCATAGAGAAGCACGCATAGATAGAAGATCAGCAACAGCACCGTGAAGGCATCAAACCATGCCTTTCTGCGCACGGACCAACTGCCATAAAGCAGGTCCATCCGCACATTGGAGCCCAGTTGCAGCGAATAGGGCCCGCCCAGAATGTAATAGCCCACCATCACGAATTGAGCCATTTCGAGGGTCCAAAGAGATGGCAGAAAGAATGTCTTGCTGATCGAGGACCACAGCAAAATGCCCATTAATACGAATATGCCATACATAACGATCCGGCCCAGCCGGTAGTTCACCGCATCCACGCCGCCGATAAATGCCCGCATCAACCGCTGCATCGGTCACCTCGCGGAGCTATGCCAAGCGCTTCCAGGGCGCCGGATGTCCAGCCGGAGAGCATCTGTGCCATATCCGCCTGCTGCTGGGCAGTTTGGATCAGATCGTTTCGGATCTCGATCATGACATTGAGCCATCCCTGTGGAAGCGCGTGGGTTTTCAGGGTGTGCATGACACCGTGCTCTGGTCCGTAGGGCGCATTCCGCTGCACGTTGGCCGAGGTATGATCGGTTGCTGTTTTCAGGAACGCGTCTGCCAATCTGGTGTCGTGATCATGCAGAATGCCGATCTCAACTTCACGCGGAATGCCGTTATAAACGGGTGTAAAGCTGTGGATCGTCACCAAGATTGGCGACGTCTTTTCGGCCATGCGTCCGGCCAGAGCCGTTTTGAAGGGGGCGTAATACAAATTGGTACGGCGCGCGCGCTCGGCCTCTGTCAGGTCTGCGTTTCCGGGAATGTCGAAGGCTTCGCTGCGTGCGGGCATGGCATCTGGCGCGCTTGGAGGGCGATTACAGTCGAACACCAAGCGGGACACGGTCGCCTCAACGAGGCACGCATCCAGCAGTTCAGACATCGTCTGTGCAACCGCACTGGCGCCGGGATCCCAGGCGGCGTGGCTGTGACGTGCCGCCGGTAAAAGGCCCAAGCCCCCAAATTCCGCTGGAATTGCAGAGCTCGCGTGTTCACAGGCCAAAATGATATCTGAATCAGCCGCTTCGCGGGTGATGCTTACATTCAGATCTTGGGCGTCGGTGTCAGGCATAGGGCTTCCTCGCACACAAATTGGTTGCCAAATGCTGCGTCTGTCAACACAGTTGTGAAAAATTCGTCTCGATCCGACGTCATCTGATAATTTTTTGACAGGCTGAGCGCGCATGAGCCACGCACCTGATACGATCGCCGAGCAGATCCAAGCGAAGATGGATCATTTAACGCGTGCTGAGCGACAGTTGGCGATGTCCATTCTGCAAAGCTATCCGGCATCCGGCTTGGGAACGCTCAATGCTTTGGCCTCTGATGCAAAGGTTTCGGTGCCAACAGTTGCCCGCATGGTTCAGAAGCTTGGGTATCGCGGTTTCCCGGAGTTTCAGGCCAGCCTGCGCGAAGAACTCATGGCCAAGGTGAAAACACCGATCGCCAAGCATGACACCTGGGCAGAGGCTGCCCCTCAGGATCACATCCTGAACCGCTTTACCGACGCTGTGATCGAAAACATTCGCCAAACACTCAGCCAGATTGATCCTTTGGCATTTGATCGTGCCTGCGCGCTGATTGGGGATGTGGACCGGCCTCTCTATATCGTGGGGGGGCGGATTACCCATACCCTTGCAGAGTATCTCTACATGCACATGCAGGTGATCCGGCCAAACCTGACCCATGTGCAATCAACCTCCAACACGTGGCCCCATTACCTGCTGAATGCCCAAGAAGGGGATGTCTTCGTTATCTTCGATGTCCGCAGATACGAGAACAATACGCTCAAGCTCGCAGAAATCGCCCACGCGCGCGGCGCTAAGATCATATTGCTCACGGATCAATGGCGCTCGCCAGTGCATGCACTCGCGGATATCTGTTTGACCAACCGGATTGTGGTGCCGTCGGCCTGGGACTCATCGGCTACGATCATGCTGCTGGTTGAAACCATGATTTCAGCGATCCAATCGCAAAATTGGGACGGCACGAAAACCCGAATAGAGGCGCTCGAAGATATGTTTGATCAGACGAAACTGTTTCGAAAGTTCACCTAACTGCTTCAGCGACTGAGGGTCCTTCTGTTCACTATAGCGCGGGAGGAGGTATCGTGCGGTTTAGAGTAGTTTCAGCGTGAAAAGCGCTAAGCGAGGCAGTTTTGAATATACTGTTACGCTGTGCGTAGGCGGCCCTTTCTAAGATTGGCCGTATTTCAAAGTTTTTCGTGAAGCCACCAAAGGGCCTTTGGTTCAACCGTTCTGTAAATATGAATTTCGCGCAACCTGAGCAGAAACCTCTCTCCCATACCCTGTCTGTTAAGGTGAAAGCGATTTACGAATTCCAAAACTTCCGGCGCAGGCTTGTGAAACTGTGCAGTCCATAAGGCCAATTGGAAAAGTATCGGCATGAACTCAATTCCAGCATTGGACAGAAAGTATAGTTTCTTTTGCGCATGCAAATCTGACTTTTGCACGGATAACATTTGCAATTGGACCATATGCTGCAAACGTGAAGCGAGGGCGCCGGAAGAAATACCTTCCTGATTTTCTCGCAGGATCTCGTTGAAGCAGCGCCGATCAAACAGGGCGATATCCCTTATAATGATCGGTATCCATTTGTCAGCCAAAAGATGCCCAGCAAGCCCTATTGGGCACATATCTTTTGTGGTGTTTTGTGTGTCCAACACGCGTTCGCTCCGAACCGCTTCAAAATACAAACTAGATCGCTGGCGGCCCGTCGGTAAACCTATGCAAAGGTGCACTCTGCACTATCCAACCCACTCGAAAATTGGAGGTTTCACCGTGTCGACACCAAACTTTGTTACGATTACTGCTGCCAATTGCCCCCCAGCGAAACGTGCTGCTGCTCTCGCAGATATGGCAAGCTTCGCGGGCGACTGCCGAGAGCACGGCGCCGAGCGCGTGACCTTTGGCAGTGTTATATCGGGTCGCTTTCCAGGGGCTCTGGTGTTCGTACAATTTTTCAGTGGCTTGGATAAATTTGAATCTGTGGTTAATAATATGCCTCACTCGGATGCATATAAAAGATTATTGGGCGATCATGAGGTAACGCCGTTTGCGCGAAATGTACTCAAGGCAACGCCTATTGATTTCGAGCCGACTTTAGAGCCGATGCCGAACTATCTGATGCTCACACGTGCCCATCGGCATGCGTTTGATGAACCAGAAATGATCAACCTGATGAATAAGGTTGCGCCAGTCTTCAAATCAGCAGGTGCGCAGACGATGCGAATGGGGCAAACCCTTACTGGAAGTGATCTTGGCACCTATATGCTTGGCGTGACATACCCGGACATGTCCGCAATTGAGCGCACATATCAAACACTCGCCGAGAATTCTGATTTCGCAACCCTTATGAATGGAATGGATGTCGATATGCGGTCCATTTCTCGGATAGCAGGCATTCTTTAGGCGCTGTGGAACGTTGGCGCACGCTTTCAGGCGACTGCTCCAAGAGGCAAGGCCATTCTAGCGTGTAATTGTTTTCTAGGTCTGTTTGGAAAGCAGCCGAATCAATATGACAAGCAAAACATCCATCCGGCACTGTTTTGTTTACCGCAAAGCTGCTTCGTCGGCAGTTGCGCTGCAATTATAAAGTAGGAGGAGACCCCGATGGCCGAAAGCTTTGGTGGAACACTTAACCTTACCTTGTGGATACTGCTGCTCATT
>JAKVBK010000017.1 GCA_022447275.1 Oceanicola sp.
TGAACAAACTGCGGGAGGAGAGACGCTTGCCGCCGTCACAAACATCAACGCTCCTGGCGCTGCTTTCTTGGAACTGCTTGACACCGCATTTAACGATGACGACCCCGGAATTGTAAACGCCGCTGGCACAGCCTTCGGTGATAGTGGCAGACCGGTCGTGATTGAGGGGACTGACGACACCTCTGCGTCGAACCTTTTCTACGATGATGTGATCGCGTTTGACGGCGCATCCACTTGGGTCTTTACCGGAGAAGGAAACGATCTCGTCTTCGCGGGCCAGTATCACGACGGATTTAACATCATCTCCGTGGAGGGCGGAAACGACGAGATAGTCATAAGCGATGATGCTGCCGATACGGCTGTCATCGTCAGTGATGCATCCGGAGTGCCATTCCTGGAGGGCTTCCGGGCTGGTACAAACGACGACACCCGCGACTTCCTGGTTGTAGAAACAGAGAGTGCTATCGACCTGAACACTTGGATCGGTGTTGGTAACGATGTTGACCTATACAATGCTACGGACCAAGACATTGCGGACATCTTCAACGCCACGTTTGACGATGTCGCCGATGACGGTGAAATAGCAGGATTGATGATCGTCAATGAATTTGGTGACGGGTACCTCGCAACGCTCGATATCGCAGACGCTGGTGATGGCACCACCGACGGAGGCAACGTGCAGATCCTCGCAGTGCTCGGAAATGCGGAAGTCCCGCAAATATACGGTGGTAATTCGTATGACGACTTCATGCGTTATGTCTCGGACGCGCCCGTTGGGCCCTCGTCAGAACTCGTCTGAGCCAGCAAACATGTGGCTGGGGCGGGCTTGGTAGTGCCAAGCCCGCCCCAGCTGCTGTCTGCCAAGCGCCACGGTGCTTTGGGCTGGCATGGCCCCAACGACATCGAAGCCGTCACCGCGCTTTCCTCGGTGCCGATTGGCGCGCGCGAAGCCGCGGCCGTGGCAACATCGCTTCCCATAGGCATTTTTGGATCCGACGTGCGCGGGCTACACCTGCGGGCCATTCTCGGGGATAGCGGGCGTGCCGTCTGGTCCCTTTCAGAGCTGCGATACACGCCGTTCGCGCTGCGGTTTTACCCGTTCTCGGCCCTCAGAACCCAGGACAGCGAAACAGACAAGCTGCAATGGCGTTTGGCGCTCCATGAAGATGCTGATTGCGTGCATCCTAAGGGCCATCCGCTGTTTGATGACGCGGGCAAACCGAAAGAGGCGACCCTTAAGATCACCAAGCTTTTTGAGGCGGCCTGCGCCGATTATAGCCTCGGCCATCTCATGTGTGTGCATTTGATGAAAACCTCCGTTCTGTCCAAGGCGAAAGCACCTGCCCCCGCTTGCCTGACGGTGAACAGTCAGGCTTTGCATCAACTTAGCGGCGCGGCTCTGGAGTCCCTGCACAGGAATGGCGCTTTGCGTTTGGCCCATAGTATCGAGACATCCAACCTGCATTTGTCGCGCCTGAAGGGCGCAGAAACGCCCGCGACGCCCGCAGAGCCGCCCCCCCAATCAAGCCCCGAGGCGCAAAGCGATTTCCTTGATGCTGTGATCTCGGATATTTCTGTTGAGCCAGCATTCCAGACAGAGTCATGAGCCCCCTCTCCGGGCCTCTTGGCGCCTTGCGAGCCGTGCTCGGCGGACAGGCCTTTTTCAGCACAATGACCCAAGCAATAAGTGCGATTTTCCCACAGGCGCCCCCTGCCCCGTGCCTCTGGCCCTTGAGGTCACGACCTTGCAAGTGTTACCCATATTACAGCAGTCAAATGACTGTTTGTGAGGGTATTTTGGGGCGATTTGGGGGACAGGCACTATGAGGAGCGCGACTGCAGGTCTCCTGGCCTGCCTTGCTTTGCTTGGGTGTATGCCTGCGGCGGATCAAACGGCCCAACCAGCTGGCGTTGTCCAGCCTGAGCCGGCCATGGTCTCGCGCGGTTTGCCCTCATTGGCAGGAACCGATTTTGCGGCTCTGGTCCGACAGGGTGTCTCCAACTCACCGCTCTCATCTGCAGGCAGTGCAAAACTGGTGGCGGCGGCCTCTCGGCTAGAAGCGGAGCGTGGCGCAAGACGCCCCCAAGTGAGCGCGGAGGTTTCGGCCACAACATCAGGGTCCACGGTGCCCGTACTTAGCCTGCGCCAGATCCTGTTTGATGGCGGGCAATCCAAAGAACGCGTTGCCCTGAAAGAAATCGAGGCCCGTGGGGCATGGCTCACGGAACTTTCCGCGCTGAGCACACGCAGTTTTGTCGCTGTTGAAGCGATCATCGGCCTGCAACGGGACCGAAAACTGCAAGCCCAGGCTGAGCTCAATTCCAACCGCATTCAGGAAATCGTCGACGATCTGCAAAGCCGCTTTGACGGCGGCGTTGGCTCGGTTGCGGATCTTCTGGCCGGTCAGGGGCGCAGTTCCAACGCCCAAACCGAGTTAGGCAATGCCCGCAGCCAGGTGCAGTTGGCGTCAACGCGCTGGGTCGAGTTCTTCGGCTTTGCCCCCGGCCAACTGCCCAATGTACCGCTGGCCCCTTCCGCCCTGCGCGGCGCCAGCATGGCAGATGTCATTGCCAACAGCCCGCGCATGCGTGAGCAAGCAGAGGTAACGCAAGCCCGGATGCGCTCCCTGTCGATTGCGCAAAGATCCGGCCGCCCCACAATATCGGCAATCGTGGAAACGGATTTCGATCAAGGCTCATTCCGCGATCCTGTCCAGGCGCGTCTCGGCGTTTCGGCGCCGATCTACCGCGGAGGGGCCGTCAAAGCGAATGTCGCCGCTGCAGAGGCCGCTTTGGCCGAAAGCAAAGCCAATGAAGAAGCGCTGCAACGGGAGTTGACGCGCGCGCTGTCTGAGGCCCTCGTCGAGACGAATTCCGTGAAGGGACGCCTGAGCAGCGCCCGCAAATCAGTGGAGATCAACACCGAGGCCTTGGAAGCCGCGAGGGGCCAATTTGAAATTGGGCGCGGCTCTTTGCTGCAAATCCTTGATGCGTTGCGCGAATTAAATGTTGCCCAGGCACAGGTTATCCAGCTTGAGGCAGACGCGCTCAGTGCAGAATATGCAATTCTGGCGACAACCGGGGATATCCTCGATGTTCTTGGAATTGTTCAGCCGGTCGATCCCACCCGATGAACGATCAAGAGCAGCCCCCCTCGGATGATCTGCTCATAGGTCATCTGCAAATCCTGACAGAGCGTCTCGGCTTTCGTCTGTCGCAAGCAGACCTGTTCCGCGTGTTCGAAGGCAGCCGGGATCGCTACACCGTGGAAGATGCCATAAAGGCACTGGATTTCGCAGGGTTCAAAGCAGATTTCGGGCGCGACGCGCCGCTCCGTATGGATCCGATCCTGTTTCCAGTCATCGGGTTCGATCCAGATGGGGCCCCCTACATCATCGAAGCCCGCGAAGAGGGCAATCGGTTTGTGGTGATCGACCTCTCGTCTGGAAATGATCAGCCCCAAATCTGGCGCGCTGACAATCCCCGCCTCAAGAAGACGAAGTGGATTTTACGGGCAGAGCGCCTGAAGCGTCTTGCAGACCCCTCTCTGGTCACACAGGGCCATTGGTTCTGGTCAGCGTTTCGCGATCTCAAAGGCGTCTACATTCAGATCATGGTGGCCGCCGCCGTCACAAGCATCCTTGGGCTGGCCACCTCGATTTTCACGATGGTGGTCTATGACCGCATCCTGCCCAACGAAGCGATCGACAGCCTTCTGGCGCTGGTGGTGGGCGTAGGCTTTGCCCTATTGTTCGACTTCCTGATCAAGAGTTTGCGCTCGCGATTTGTCGATGTGGCCGGACAGGCCGCCGACCTGAAAATTGCCGAGCGTCTTTTCAACCAACTCCTGTCGCTCAAGATGCGCACGCGGGGCGGTCAGAACGGGCGGATGGCATCAATCCTGCGGGATTTCGAAGTTGTGCGGGATTTCTTTACCTCCGCATCTCTGATCACGCTGGTCGATTTGCCGTTCTTGCTCGTCTTTGTGGCCGTGATCTGGATCATCGGTGGACCGCTTGCCATTGTGCCAGCAATCGCTGTGCCCACGACCCTGTTTATATGCATCGTCGTGCAGCCGCTATTGAACAAATACACCCGGGAATCCAGCGCAGAGGGCCAGACCAAACAATCCGTGCTTATGGAAACCCTGACCGGGATTGAAACCCTGAAAACCGTTGGTGCAGAGCCGGTGATGCGGGCGCGCTGGCGGGACACTGTGCAAGCCCAAGCCAACAGCGGCGGCAAAACGCGGCTTGTCTCCCAAGGGGCAGTCAACCTCACGATGCTGGTGCAGCAGGTGGCGCAGGTTTCCGTGATCTTTTACGGGGTGTTCCTGATCCGCGATGGCACCATTTCCATGGGTGCGCTGATTGCCTGCGTGATCCTGACCGGCAAGACGCTGGCACCGCTCTCTCAGTTGGCGCAGGTGCTGACCCGGTTGAACCAAGCCCGTGTGGCCTACCGGCAGATTGACGAACTGATGGCCCAGGAAGTCGAACGTGATGCCGATCGGCGCTATCTTTCGCGCCAGCATATCGACGGCAACATCGAACTGCGCGATGTGGGCTTTGCCTATGGTGAAGACGGCGGTGACGTCCTCAAGCGGATCAACCTGACGATCAAGCCCGGCGAGAAGGTTGCGATCATGGGGCCTGTCGGCTCTGGCAAAAGCACCTTGGCGCGCCTGATCCTGGGGCTGTACGAGCCAACAGAGGGAACAGTGCTGCTCGACGGCCTGGATGCCCGCGCGGTTGATCCCGCCGACCGGACCCGCAACTTTGGTGCAGTCCTGCAGGATTGTTGGCTGTTTTCAGGATCCCTGGCCGAGAATATCGCCGCAGGTCGCTTTGGCGTGACAGATGAGGACATTCACAAAGCCGCCCACCTGTCCCTGGCAGACCGCATCGCCCATGCGCATCCCCACGGATACGACATGACCGTGACAGAGGGCGGCGCGGGTGTCTCGGGCGGCCAACGCCAAGCCATTGCCATTGCCCGGGCCCTGGTTGGCAACCCGTCTTGCCTCGTGATGGATGAACCCACATCAAGCATGGATGTCCAAACCGAAGGCCAAGTCATCTCAAACATCAACGATTGGCTTGAGGACAGCCGCACCCTGATCCTTGTCACCCACCGCACCAGTTTGCTCAAGCTGGTGGACCGGGTCATCGTCCTCAACAGTGGCGAGATTGTCCGCGACGTGCGCACCGAAGAATTGGTGCAATCCGCCCGCGGTCAAGCGCCGGCAAAGGCGGTCTAGAAGATGGCCCGCCATGACTTTAAAGCGACAGCACGCACTTTGAGAGGCCGGCAAGGGGCGGCAGGCGGTTTGCTTCTGTTTGCAGTGGTCATTCTGCTTGGCATTCTTTTCGTCTGGGCACACCTGACCGAGATTGACGATGTGACCCGGGCACAGGCACGTGTTATCCCCTCGCAATTGGTGCAAGTGGTGCAGGCTGCCGAAACCGGCACCATAACAGACATCAACGTGCGGGCCGGCGATATCGTCAAAAGCGGGGATGTGTTGCTTGCCTTCGATCCCGTCCTTCTGCGCGCAGAGCTTGATGCAGCCACATCAGAGGCCACAGCCCTGAGTGTGCGGCGCGATCGCCTCGAAGCTCAGATCGAGGACCGCCCGTTCGAACCGGACGTCGAGGATGAAAACCGCGCGGAGCTCTATACTGCTGAGCAGGATCTTTTCGCGGCCATGGCCGAGCAACTGAGCGCAGACCTCGAAGTGCTCGAAGCCCAGCGCCAGATCAAACTCAGCGAGATCGAAGCCGCAGAGATCTCTCAAAAGGTGAATCGCGAAACCATCGCCTTGCTGGAAGAAGAGATGGCCGTAATAGAACCGTTGGTTGAACGCCGCATTGAAACACCTCTGGCGATTATCTCGCTGCGGCGCGAACTCAGCCAACAGCTTGGCCAACTCAGCAACGCAGAGAACAGAGTTGTGATGGCCCAGGCCGCGCTCACCGAAATCGACAACCAGATCGTGGCGCGCAAACGCGCTTTTCGCACAACAGCCAATAGGGATTTGACGGAAACGCTGGCGAGGCTGTCTGCGCTTGAAACCCGCATTCCTGCCTTGGAGGCCCGCTTTGCGCGCGCGGAAATTCGGACCCCAACTGATGGCATCGTCAACCAAGTGCTGTTTTCAACCATCGGCGGCGTGGCTCAGCAGGGGCAAACCGTGGCTGAGATCGTGCCATTCGGCGAGACAGTCAAGGTCGAGGCCTATGTGACGCCGGACGATATCGCCTTCTTGCGTCCTGATCAGCCGGTGAAAGTGCAGATCACCGCCTATGATGCATCTCGCTACGGATCACTGGACGGCACAATCACCCGGATTGGGGCAGATACAGTGTTGGCGCCCGACGGAGAAAGCTCTGTCTTCGTGATCGAGATCGATCTGTCGGGCCGGTTGACGGATATCGACGGCCAAGAATTGGAGATCATTCCGGGCATGGTGGCCCAAGTGGATATCCTGTCGGAGCCGAAAACCGTGCTTGCCTATTTCATTGAGCCTGTGCTGCGGGTGAAAGATCGGGCCTTCCGGGATTAAGCCACCCCAGCAGGCCCGTGTGCGGATGCACAATGCCCTTTTCCATCGACGACCGCAGGCGTGTTAAAATGGCCCCTCAAATGCGGTGCCGTTCCCGTTGCGCCTGCCCAATCTGACGAATGGCGGCTGCAAGGGACATCAACTGCTTCTCAAGGGGGTTGGTCCGCCGCCAGATCATGCCGATCGTGCGCTTCGCCGTGCCCTCTTCAAACCGTGAGATCGCGACGCGTGTGCCCTTGGTTTCAAGCGGGATGGCCATTTCCGGGATCAACGTCACCCCCATGCCAGCATCTACCATCTGCACCAAAGTCGCCAGGGAAGAGCCCTCCATCATCAGGCTCGGATCCGATTGGCGGATCGCGCAGACGGAAAGCGCCTGGTCACGGAAGCAATGACCCTCTTCAAGCAGCAAAAGGTTCATTTCCCGCAATTTGTCGGGTGCAGGAACCTCTTTGTGAGCGTCGCGGCCGGACCGGATCAGCACAAAATCTTCGTCAAAGAGGGCAAATTCTCTCAGGCTGGGTTCAGAAACCGGCAGCGCTGCGATGATGAAATCCAACCGCGTCTGCATCAGATCGTCGAGCAGGGCCTGGGTGACGGATTCCCTTGGTCGGAGTTCAAGATCCGGCAAGATGACAGAAAGGCGCTTGATGATTTCTGGCAAAAGATAGGGGGCAACCGTTGGGATCACGCCCATGCGCAGCCGCCCCGTGATCGGCCCATCCGGTTTGCGCGACAGATCGGCTATTTCTTCGACTTCGGTGAGAACCCGACGCGCGCGCACCAGAAATTCCTCGCCAAGCGTGGTCAGGCTGATCTGTCGGGCGCTGCGCTCCACCAGAGGGGCCCCAAACATGGCCTCCAACTCTTTGATCTGCACAGACAAGGCTGGCTGAGAGATCGCGCAAGCCTCTGCAGCACGGCCAAAATGCCGCTCACGGGCCAGCGCATCAAAATAGCGAAAGTGCTTGAGCGTGAAGTTTTTCATAACCCCAGATTATCGCCAGCTTAAGAATATTCAATTGGAGTTAATCGATCTGCTTCGATAGCAAGGGGCTACATCGTGGTAGATTAGAATCACTATAAACAAAGGGAGACCTAGCCCATGGATGGAAACACCATGCCAGGCCTCGGCGGCTGCCCCGTAAATCACGGCGGCAACACCTCCACCGACAAACCCGTCACCAAGTGGTGGCCGAAGGGGCTCAACCTCGACATCCTGCACCAGAAGGGTGCGCGCACCAATCCGATGGATCCCGACTACAACCATCGGGATGCTGTCAAAGCGCTGGATTTCGACGCCGTAAAGGCCGACGTCCAAGCTCTGATGACCGAAAGCCAGGATTGGTGGCCGGCAGACTGGGGCCACTATGGCGGCCTCATGATCCGTTTGGCATGGCATTCGGCGGGCTCTTACCGGATGCAGGACGGCCGCGGCGGCGCCGGTGCAGGCAATATCCGCTTTGCGCCTCTGAACTCTTGGCCTGACAATGCCAGCCTCGACAAAGCGCGCCGCCTGCTCTGGCCCGTAAAGAAGAAGTACGGCAATGCGCTGTCTTGGGCGGACCTGATCATTCTGGCAGGCAATATGGCCTATGAGTCCATGGGCCTGAAAACCTTTGGCTTCGGTTTTGGCCGCGAAGATATCTGGGGGCCGGAAACAGACGTTTACTGGGGCTCTGAGAACGAATGGCTCGCACCATCGGAAAACCGCTATGGGGATCTTACCGACGCCTCGACCCTCGAGAACCCGCTCTCGGCGGTCCATATGGGCCTGATCTACGTGAACCCGGAGGGCGTGAACGGCAATCCTGATCCTGCGCGTACGGCGCAGCACGTCCGGGAAACCTTTGCCCGCATGGCCATGGACGACGAGGAAACCGCCGCCCTGACCTGTGGTGGCCACACGGTTGGCAAAGCCCACGGCGGCGGCGACCATGACCATATCGGCGCCGAGCCCGAGGGCTGCCCGATCCACATGCAAGGCTTCGGCTGGCACAACCCGGGCCATGAGGGCAAGGCTGCGAATGCCTTCACCTCCGGTATCGAAGGTGCTTGGACCAAGGAACCCACCAAGTGGGACATGGGCTATTTCGACTACCTCTTCGGCTATGATTGGGAGCTTACAAAATCCCCCGCAGGCGCCAACCAGTGGACCGCGGTCAACATGCCGGAAGACGAAAAGCCGCTCGATCCCAGCGATCCGTCCGGCCGCGCCATGCCGCTGATGACAGACGCAGACATGGCCATGAAGGTTGACCCGATCTACAACGAGATCTGCCAGAAATTCCGGGCCGATCCCGCCTACTTCGCTGACACCTTCGCCCGCGCTTGGTTCAAGCTGACCCACCGCGACATGGGCCCCAAGGCCAATTACTACGGCCCCGACGTCCCCGCCGAAGACCTGATCTGGCAAGACGCCGTGCCCGCAGGCCCCACCGGCTATGATGTGGCGGCCGTGAAGGCAAAGATTGCCGATAGCGGCCTCAGCGCAGCTGAATTGATCGCAACGGCCTGGGACAGCGCCCGGACATTCCGTGGCTCTGACAAGCGCGGTGGTGCCAATGGCGCCCGTATCCGCTTGGCACCCCAGAAAGACTGGGCTGGCAATGAGCCGGACCGTTTGGCCAAGGTGCTGGGCATCCTCGAGCCGATCGCGGCAGAGGCTGGCGCCTCCGTGGCAGATGTCATCGTGCTCGGTGGCAATGTCGGGCTGGAGCAGGCGATTGCGGCGGGCGGTCACGCGGTTGATGTGCCCTTTACGCCGGGTCGCGGCGATGCAACCGATGCGCAGACGGATGCCGACAGCTTCAGCGTGCTGGAGCCGGTCGCAGACGGGTTCCGCAGCTGGCAGAAAGAAGCCTATGCGGTTTCTGCCGAGGAGATGATGCTCGATCGGGCTCAGCTTCTCGGGCTGACGGCCGCAGAAATGACCGTTCTGGTTGGCGGCATGCGCGTATTGGGTACCAACTACGACGGAAACACCTACGGCGTGTTTACGGACAATGTGGGCGCGTTGACGACTGATTTCTTCGTCAACCTGACCGACATGGCCTATAGCTGGCATCCGCTCACTGATGGCACCTACGAACTGCGCGATCGCGCCACTGGTGACATCAAATGGCCCGCCACCAGCGCAGACCTCGTGTTTGGATCGAACTCGATCCTGCGCTCCTATGCCGAGGTCTATGCTCAGGATGACAACAAGGAAAAGTTTGTCCGTGACTTCGTTGCCGCTTGGACGAAGGTCATGAACGCAGACCGCTTCGACCTTGTTGCCTGATACCCTTTTGTCCGGGCGGCCATCGCGCCGCCCGGACGCTCTTAAGTGGGAAACTCTGCAATAGACGGCAGCGCTCGTTTCTTTTGCCGGCCCCGCTCAGAAACACGCCCTCCTGACATGATCCAAAGGCATGACACAGGCTTACCCTGTTGTGCTGACGGTCTATGCGCCGCTCTTTGTGAAACACATCCTTACAGAAACTGAAAAAATAAGTTCCTTTTGGTTAGGTCGATCGACAGATATATCCGGGGCAGCAACCAGGACCGGAGAACGCCCGTGGCAGCAATGACAGGAACTTTGTCCGTGACCGTCGCGCGCGGCACCGGCGAGACCAACACTGCCCTCCAGACATTTGACGTGCCCGCCTATGACAGCCAAACCGTGCTCGACGTGGTGTCTTGGATACAGCAAAACGCCGATCCCACCCTGACATACCGCTTTGCCTGTCGCGTCGGCATGTGCGGCAGCTGCGCCATGATGGTGAACGGGGTCCCCCGTTGGACCTGCCGCACCCATGTCTCAAAGGTCGCAACAGACGGCAAAGTCCATATTGGGCCCCTGCGCAATCTGCCGGTCATCAAAGATCTGGCCGTGGATATGGATCCGTTCTTTGACAGCTGGGTTGACGCCGAGGCCGTGCATCACCCAACGCGCAGCCGGCACGATGATGTTGCCCGCGTGGATCCCGAAAGCGCCCCCCGTACACAGGCCGATGCCGGCATTGAATGTATCAATTGCGCGGTTTGCTATGCTGCCTGCGATACGGTGAACGCAACGCCGGATTTCCTGGGCCCCGCCGCCCTGCAACGGGCCTGGACCTTGCTCAATGACGCGCGCGATGGGCAGCGTGATGCGATCCTCGATGCGGTCAGCGGCAAGGGCGGATGCCACAATTGCCACTCCATGGGATCCTGCACGGCCTATTGCCCGAATGCGCTGGATCCGATGTCAGCGATTGCCGGGCTGAAACGGGAAACCGCCCGCAGCTTTTTCCGGAGGCGCTCATAATGGACCTCAGGCTGTACATGGCCCAACGCCTCTCGGCCCTGTTGATGGCGCCGTTTGTCCTCGTGCATCTGGGCGGGATGATCTACGTCATCCAGAGCGGGCTCAGCGCGCAGGATATCCTTGGGCGAACGCAAGGATCGCTCCCTTGGATGTTGTTTTACGGTGGCTTCGTCGTCGCGGCCGGCGTGCACGGCGCCATCGGCCTGCGCACAATCGCTCAGGAATGGTTGGGCCTGCGGGGGCGCGCACTTTCCTTCCTGGGCTGGGCGGTTGGGCTGGGCCTTATCACGCTTGGATTGCGTGCAGTCTTTGCCGTGACCGTGGCAGGCCCCACATGAAACGGCCCGCGCGCGCACATCCGCTGTGGCTGGCCTTTATCCTCCACCGCCTGTCGGGGTTGGGATTGGCGCTGTTTCTGCCCTTGCATTTCTATGTGCTGTCCCTGGCCTTGACCGATCCCGCGCGCCTCGATGCGTTTCTCGCGCTCACCGGTTTGCCCGCGGTCAAATTGGCTGAGTTCGGCCTCGTGTTCCTGCTGGCCGTGCATTGCTTCGGTGGTCTGCGGCTGATGGCGCTGGAATTTCTTCCTTGGAGCGCCCCGCAGAAAACGCTCGCCGCCGGGGCAACGGCCCTGTCGCTGTTGGTCGCAACGCTTTTCCTGTTGCGCGCTGTCTGATGGCGCATTCTTGCACCCGCCCCCGCCCCGCCATGTGTCAGAGGCCCGTATGACCCACCCAGAGCTTGATCGTCATGACACAGACATCCTGATCCTTGGCAGTGGGGGCGCGGGCCTGTTTGCAGCGCTCCATGCGCAGCAATCTGCCCCAGAAGGCACGCGGATCACGATCGCGGTTAAGGGGCTTGTGGGCAAATCCGGCTGCACCCGGATGGTGCAGGGCGGCTACAACGTGGCGCTCGGGGGCGGTGACACCGTTGAGCGCCACTTCATGGATACGATCAATGGCGGCAAATGGCTGCCCGATCAGGACATGGCCTGGCGCCTCTGCGAACAAGCGGTGGTGCGTATCCGCGAATTGGAGAACGAGCTTGGCTGCTTTTTCGATCGCAACAGCGATGGCACCCTGCACCAAAAGGCCTTTGCGGGCCAAACCGCCGACCGGACCGTGCACAAGGGTGATCTCACCGGCATCGAAATCATCAACAGGCTGATGGAGCAGGTGCTCTCGCGCCCCATTGAACGGCTTCAGGAGCATCGGGCAATCGGCCTGATCCCAACCCGCGATGGCGCTGCACTGGCCGGCGTTCTGATGATCAATATGCGCAGCGGGCGCTTTTGCCTTGTAAGGGCGAAAACCGTGTTGATGGCCACGGGGGGCGGGCCCTCAATGTACAAGTACCACACCCCCTCCGGCGACAAGTCGATGGATGGGCTGGCCATGGCATTGCGTGTGGGCCTGCCCCTGCGCGACATGGAGATGGTGCAGTTTCACCCCACCGGTCTGCTGGCAGGCCCCCATACACGCATGACCGGCACAGTGCTCGAGGAAGGTCTGCGCGGCGCGGGGGGGCAGTTGCTCAACCACGCAGGCCACCGCTTCATGTTCGACTATGACGCCAAGGGCGAGCGCGCCACCCGTGACGTGGTCAGCCGGGCGATCTATGCGGAAATGCGCAAAACCAACGATCCCGAACGGGAGGGCGTGTTCATTTCCATGGCCCATCTCGGGCCTGAATGGGTGGCCCAGAAGTTCAAGGGGATGGTCAAACGCTGCGCCGATTGCGGCTTTGATCTGGCCGGCGGCACCGTCGAGGTGGTGCCCACGGCGCATTACTTCATGGGTGGCGTTGTCGTCGATGTAGACACCCGTACCGCCATGGAAGGGCTCTATGTGGCCGGCGAGGATGCAGGCGGTGCCCACGGGGCAAACCGCCTTGGCGGGAACGGTGTCGCGAACTCAACGGTATTCGGCGGCATCGCAGGGGATACAATGGGCGCAGATATCCGCCAGATGGGCGCCCTCCGGGAGCCCGACACGGAGATCCTGGCCGCAGAGCTGGCCCGCGCCTGTCACCCGTTCAGCCGCCCCGTTGCCCCCATTCACCCCGTCCGCACAGCGCTGCAGGAGGTCATGTGGGAAGGCGTTGGTGTCATGCGCACGCAACAGGGGATGCAGACTGCTCTGTCCCAGCTCGACGAGCTGTGTCAGCAGAGCATGGAGCTGGGCGTGGCAGGCGATGCCCGCGCCTTTAACCTGACGTGGCATGACTGGCTGAACCTCCGGTCTTTGCTGGATATCTCCAAGGTCATCACCCACGCCGCCTTGGCGCGGGAAAACTCCCGCGGCGCGCATTTCCGCGAGGATTTCCCGGGCGCCGGCGCGCTGGAGGACAGCCAGTACACCCGTGTGCAACAGCGAGGCGATCACCTCGATGTCCAGACGGCGCCCGTGGCCTTCTCTATCGTCAGGCCCGGCGAAACGATCTTGCCGGAAGGCGCACCCGAAAGCCTCGTTGCCGCCCAATGAGACAGGCACCCGTCCCTTCACCCTCCGCGCATAAAACCGCCGCGCTGCCCCTGCCGACACCGGGGAAAACCAGCCCCACCGCCCCCAAACGCCAGAGCCTCATATGATCCCGATTGAGTTGATCCAAAGCACCGCGCGCAGCCTGATGGACAAGGCTGCCATTGAAATCCCGGAGGACTACCTCGACGGGCTGAAGGCCGCAGCCGCCACAGAGGACGGCGACCTGTCCTCCTTCGTGTTGCAGGCCATGCTCGACAATTACGCCGCCGCCAAAGAAGACCGCCGCGCCATGTGCGGGGATACGGGCGTGCCGCGCTGGTTTGTGAAGCTGGGCAATGACGCCATTGTGGAGGGGGGGATGTGCGCGCTTGAGACAGCCCTGCGGCGCGCCACGGCCGAGGCCACAAACGGCGTGCCCCTGCGGCCCAACCGCGTGCACCCGCTGTGGCGCACAGATCATGACAACAACGTGGGCATCGGCGCCCCCGAGATCGAATACGGGTTCGAGCCCGAAGGCGATTGGATAGATTTGATCACCGTCCACAAAGGGGGGCTTTTTGGCACGGATTACAGGATGCTCTTTCCCTCTGACGGGATTGAAGGGATCAAGCGCTTCTACCTCGACAGTCTTGTGGCCTTCGGAAAACGCGGCCTTGCCTGTCAGCCCGCAATCATCGGCATCGGGCTGGGTGGCTCCAAGGATATTTGCATGACTCTGGGAAAACGCGCCTCGACCCTACGCGTTGTGGGCAGTCGCAACTCCGATCCCCGCATCGCTGAGCTGGAAGAAGACTTCAAGGAATTGGGCAATTCCATCGGCATGGGGGCGATGGGGTTTGTCGGCAAGAACATGGTGATCGATTGCCATATCGAGGTTGGCTACTGCCACACGGGCGGCCTGCCCATGTCAGTCCATGCGTTTTGTCTGTCCTCACGCCGCGCCGTGGCCCGGATCTACGGGGATGGGCGCGTTGAACAGCGCACCGATCCAAACTGGTTCACCCCCTACCAAAGGCGCGAAACGGTGGACTGGCCGATCCAGCAGGAGGCGGCCGAATGACCGTCAGAGAACTGCGCCTGTCGACCACCCCCACACCCGAAGCCATCGCGAACTTGCGTCTGGGCGATATCGTCTATCTCGATGGGCTGATGTACACGGCCCGTGAGGGCGTCTACATGCGCGCCCTTGAGGCGCGGGCCAATATCCCGATGGAACTGCCCCGCGACAGCGCCGCCAACTTTCACTGCTCCCCGGCTGCAACCATTCGCGAAGACGGCAGTTTTGATATGGGCGCGGTCACGGCAACCGCATCCTTCCGCTTTGCCAAATGGTTGCCCGAGTGGATCGCCAAGACAGGCGCAAAGCTGATCATTGGCAAAGGAGGCATGTCCTCCAAAGACTACAAGGAATATTTCGTCCCCAATGGCGCGGTCTATCTTTCGACTGTCGGCTACGGTACGGGTGCTCTGCTTGGGCGCGGGGTTGAAAAGGTGGAAGCGGTGCACTGGAATGCAGAACTGGGCTTGGCTCAGGCCATGTGGGTGATCCGCTGCAATCGCATGGGGCCATTCATTGTGGCCTCTGACCTTGATGGCAACTGCTTGTTTGAGCGCGAAAATGCCAAGATCGCGCAGAACATCGATAAGCTCTATGAAGGCACCCGGCCCGCCACTCTCAAGCGCTATGGCGAAACAGACAATCGTGGCGATGAGGTGATCTGATGCGCGGAGCGGATATTCTTGCTCAGATGCTTGCCGAAGATGGTCAGAGCATCCTCTTTTCCCTGAGCGGCAATCAGATCATGCCAGTCTATGATGCAGCGCTTGATGCGCGCCTGCGCATCATTCACACCCGCCATGAAGGCGCTGCGGGCTTCATGGCAGAAGGCTATGCTCAAATCAGCGGAAAGGTGGGGGTTGCCCTGCTCACAGCCGGATCCGGCCTTGGCAATGGGATTGCTCCGCTCATCACCAGCCGGGCCTCCCAGACACCGCTCCTGCTGCTGTCGGGCGACAGCCCTGTTGCCGCAGATGGCCGCGGAGCCTTTCAGGAAATGGATCAGCCCGCGCTGACACGCAGCCTGACGAAACTGTCCGCCCGGCTCGCCGATCCGGACACCATCGGGCAAGACCTGCGCACCGCCTTAGATCTGGCGCGCAGCGGCCAGCCCGGCCCCGTTCACTTGGCCCTGCCCGCCGACATTCTGGTGCAAGAGGCAGCAGCCCCCGGCCCGGCAACCAACCCGCGCCCATCACCGGTTGACGCAAGCCCCATTGCTGCTGCAATCACTGCCGCTAAACGCCCCTTGATACTTCTCGGCCCCGCTTTGGCAGCGACCCGCACCCGCACAGATCTTACCGATCTCAACGCGCCCGTTCTGGCCATGGAAAGCCCGCGCGGCGTGAATGATCCGGCTCTTGGTCAGATTGCGCAGGCGTTCGCAGAGTCTGATCTGGTGATCACGATTGGCAAACCTGTGGATTTCTCACTGGGGATGGGATCCCGCGACATTTTTCCGAAGGCGCGTTGGATCACAGCCAATGCCTCGGAGGTAGAGAGCGACCGCGCGCGGCGCAACCTCGGCGACAGGCTAGAATTTCAAATTGAGGCGCCCGCGCACGCCCTTGCACAGGCCCTTGCCGCGCAGCACCTGCCCCAGCCCGAGCGCTCCGATTGGTGCACCCATGTCGACACGCTGATCCGCGCGCGGGTCACCCCGCCGCCCTCCACCGGGGGCAAGATCACCTCAGCCACCCTGTGCGAAGCCGTTCAAGCGCTGATCGGGCGGGCGCGCGATCCAATCGTTGTGTGCGACGGTGGTGAGATTGGCCAATGGGCGCAGGCCCTAACCGAAGCCCCCCGCAGGCTGGTGAACGGCGTTTCAGGCACCATCGGCGGTGGCATTCCTTATGCAATCGGCGCAAAGGCCGCCGCACCGGCCTCTGACGTGATCGCCATTATGGGCGACGGAACAGCCGGCTTCCACTTCATGGAGTTTGAAACAGCGGTCCGCGAAGCGCTGCCCTTCGTGGCCGTAATTGGCAATGACAGGCGCTGGAACGCCGAGCACCAGATCCAGGTGCGTGATTTTGGTCCAGAGCGCGCCCATAGCTGTACCTTGTCGGACGCTCGCTATGATGAGATGGCTCAGGCGATGGGCGGCTTTGGCGCCCATGTCACCAAGCGAGAGGATTTGCCTGAAGCCCTCGAAGCCGCTTTGGCATCCGGCAAACCGGCCTGTGTGAATGTGGACATTGAAGGGCTGGCCGCGCCACGTTTTTAGCGGCGGAAAAGTCTTCCTCTGGCCATAGGCTTAGCTGAAAGAGAACACCAATATGCCAACGCCAAGCGCGAGGCAGAGCATAATCAGGGTGCGGCGAAACTGGGTGTCGCTCAACCGGTTGTATACCTGAATGCCAATCTGCGCCGAAATCAAGGCGACGGGCAATGTCACGAAAAATGCCGCCCAAGTCTGGGGTGTGTAGGCGCCGTTCCAGGCCAGTGCAGCAACCGTCAGGCCCAGAATGCCCATATTGTAGGGCTGTAGCACGGCGCGGGTTTGTGCTTTGGGCCAGGGCCTCAAAGATAACCAGATTGAGGGCAATGCCCCCGACAGGGAGGCCAACCCACCCAGCACCCCGCCCACCAGGCCGACCGCGCCGTCAACGACCGGGGTCCGGCGCTCAAATCGCGGCAGAGATTTGCGGAATCCAAAAAATCCCCCATAAAAAATCAGCAAACCTGCAACGAGCAGCTTCAGGACATCCGCATCCACATGGCTGAGGAGTTGCACCCCAATCGGCACGCCGATCAGCCCAGGCACAAGAAAACGGAGCAGTCGCGGACGCACATTTCCGATCTCTGCACGCACCACCCATAGGCCTTGCAGCCCCGTTAGCACCGTCATCAGAGATATGATCGCAACCGCACTGGTGGGCTCCAGCACAACCAGATAAAATCCCATTGCGAACAGGGCTGTACCTGTACCTGCGAGGCCATTGATGAAGCCACCTGCAGCGGCCCCAAGCACCACGAATATGATGTCTTCAACGCTCATTCAGCCCCACCCTCCAAAGTGCGATTTTTGTCCCGCCTTGCCGGGGTGCTGATGGCCCGCAAGAGGGCAGCGCGCAGCGCGCGGATCACACTTCGCTTTGCCGTATCACTGGGAAAGGCAATGCACAGCGCACGGCTGGGTGCATCTGCCCCAAGGGGCAGCCACTGCAAAGGCAACGGATTGAACGGTAAAACGGCCACTTCGGGCACGATCGAGACGCCCAGATTGGCATGGACCATGCTTGCGATCGCATCCAGATTGTCGAGTTCCATCGCTTCGCGCACGCGCAGACCACGGGCCTGTATCCAATGCTCGATCTGTGTGCCCACAACCGCATCCCTGTTGAACCGGATAAAGGGACGGGTGCGTAGCAATTCATCGGGATCAGAACTACCAGCTTGTTCAGATGCGATGAGTTTCAAAGGCTCCACGTCGATGTCCTCGAACGTGATCCCAGCAGGCTCAAGGAACGGGCGGGAAACAAGCGCCGCATCAAGTTCATGGCGCTCCAGCGCTGTCAACAATGCGCCTGTCAAACCCGGGCGCAGCCGCAGATGAAGATCCGGACAGCGCTCTTTCAGGCCAGCCAACGCCACCGGAACAAGCCCTGTCAGGGTCGTTGGCACGGCGCCCAAAGTGATCTCGCCCGTCAGGGCAGCGTCGTCGAGGATCGAGGGCACAAGCGCATCGTAATCGCGCAGAAGCGCGCGAGCTCGGGCGACAAGGGCATGGCCCTTAGCATTTAATCGAGGGGTCCGCTTGCTGCGATCAAACAGGGCAATGCCACATTCCGCCTCCAACTGGCGCATCTGCTGGCTGACGGCTGCATGGGTCAGGAAAACGGCGGTGGCGGCCTTGCTGAAGGTTTCATGCTCGGAAACAGCAACGAGGGTACGGAGGTGTTTAATGGACATTGAGGGCCTGCCACATCTGCACAATTGAAAGCGCTACTTACAGAAAGGCTCTGAATTCAGCAATACTGGCAACACCAGCTTGCACTTTTGCACTTGGAGGCGTTTATTTCGCGAAAGGCCCCTTTCTTACGACCTGTTCAAAAGCCCCTGAAATCAGTTTCGTAGGGTTCGAAGCGGCCATTTTTAGGTAAAACCGTTGCACCTCTACAACCATGGCGGGCCAATTGCGCCCCCAAACCCATTCAAACCCTGTCTCGCTGGTAATGTACGCGGATAGGCCGCACCGTGTGCGGTAATTGAAGTGCCTATTCTTTTTGCTCTGCTCATGTGCGCCGCCCAACCAAAATGCGGCGTGGAGAAATACCATGCGGGAGATCAAACTGAGCGACGCTCTGCGTCTGCTGCGCCAAACCGCGCCCGTGCACCTTTTCCGTGCCGCCTTTTGTGTTGTCATCGTGGTCGCCATAGTGACAGCGACAATCGTGGCTGGCGGGCTGGGTTGGATTTTCCATGCGCAGGCGCCCGCAGAACAGCGCAGTGCCGCAGCGGGCAACTGGGCAATGATCTGCTTCCTTTTGACAGTTTTGGCTTTTTACGGCCTGCGTATGTACGGCCTGTACCTTTCACGCACTGCCCGCCTCGCGGTGATGGTGGCCGCCATCGATGGCGAGGACATTCCAAAGGGGCGCGCTCAAATCGGGCTGGGCGCGCGCCGCACCCAAGCGCGTTTTGCCAAGGCGGGCAGGCTCTTTGCCATTGATCGCAAGTGCCGGGCCGTGCTGCGCCAGATCGTCGGGCTGGTTCAGGGCCTCGCGGCGGATGTGGATGTGATTGTCTTGCGAGACAGACCCTCTTGGAGCTCCGCAGTCTTGCGCCGCACGGCCGGGTATTTCAACGAGGCAATCCTCGCCCATGTCCTGCGCAGCGAAGCGCCGGGGCCCGCCGACAGCGCCCGCACGGGGCTGGTGTTTCTGGCGCAGAATGCCCGTCCGCTGCTTGTGACGGGCGTACGCGTGATGCTCGCTCTGTGGGTCCTTACGCCTCTGCTGTTCCTGCTGTTGCTGGGGCCTGCGACGTCCGTTGCGGGCTGGGTGCCAGGTTTTAGCAATAGTATTGGAATCTGCGCGCTCGCAGTGCTGTTCACATGGGCCATTCGGGAGAGCTTTTTCGAGCCCGTCGCCCTTGCAATCGCCCTGCAAGCCTATGTGCGCCTGTCCGACGCCGAGGTCCCCAACCCGGATTGGGAAGCAAAGCTGGACGCCTCCTGTGCACCCTTCCGCGATCTGGCGACACTTGATGCGGATACCGCAGCTGAGCAGCCCGCCAGCGCGCTGGCTGACCGCAACACCCCGGCAGCAGACCCAACGCAAAGCGGCTGAGGCAGCCACCGGGCAACACTTGGCAGCGCCATTGCATCGCCCCCTTTCCAAGACGCGGCTGACCGCCTAGGAAGGCGCGGACGGAACAGGAGACCCGCGCATGCGCAGCGCTGAAATTACACGCAAAACCGCCGAGACAGATATCACGATCTCCCTCGATCTGGATGGCACCGGACGCTATGACAATCAGACGGGCGTTGGCTTTTTCGATCACATGCTGGATCAGCTGTCGCGCCATGCCCTCATCGATATGACAATCCGCGCCACTGGCGATCTGCACATCGATGATCACCACACCGTCGAAGATGTCGGCATTGCGCTGGGCCAGGCGCTGTCCCGCGCCATGGGAGACAAAACCGGCATTCGGCGCTATGGCGCGTGCCTGCTGCCCATGGATGATGCGCTGGTGCGCTGCGCGTTGGATCTGTCCGGCCGCCCGTTCCTGGTGTGGGATCTTGCTCTGCCAACCCAGAAAATCGGCACATTCGACACCGAGTTGGTGCGAGAATTTTTCCAGGCCTTTTCCACCCATGGCGGCATCACACTGCATATTCATCAGTTGGAAGGCATCAACAGCCATCATATCGTCGAAGCCGCGTTCAAGGCTGTGGCCCGCGCCCTGCGTGACGCCCTGGAAACCGATCCGCGCAAGGCCGATGCCATCCCATCGACCAAGGGCAGCCTGTGAGCCATGCGCACGGTTCTGATCGACTACGACAGTGGCAATCTGCATTCCGCTGAAAAAGCCTTCCAACGCATGGCGTCCGAAGTGGATGGCGGCAGCGTTCTTGTCACGGATAACCCTGAAGAAGTCGCCCGCGCTGATCGTATCGTGCTGCCGGGCGATGGGGCCTTTCCATCCTGCCGCGCCGCATTGGCTGCACGCGACGGGCTGCAAGATGCGCTGATCGAAGCGGTTGAACACAAGGGGCGACCCTTCATGGGCATCTGCATCGGGATGCAGATGATGTGCACGACCGGCCATGAGTACACTGAAACACCCGGTTTTGACTGGGTCTCCGGTGAGTGCGTGCATATCGATGCCGCCACCCATGGCCTGAAAGTGCCCCATATGGGCTGGAATGATCTGGTTGTGACCGGCACGCACCCCGTTCTCGATGGGATTGGCACGGGCGATCATGCCTATTTCGTGCATGCCTATCACATGCGTGTTGCAAACCCTGCTGATCGTCTGGCCCATGTGGAATATGGCGGCGATGTCACGGCGATCGTCGCCCGAGGCACGACGATTGGCACACAATTTCACCCGGAGAAAAGCCAATCTGCCGGACTGCGGATGATCGCCAACTTTCTGAAATGGACCCCTTAAACCAGAGGGTTAGCCCTGAATATGCCCGCAATCCACGCAGCCTTCACGGCGTGAAATGGCAATCTTGCGGGTTTCGCCCCAAAGCGCGTCATAGATCAACATCTCACCGCGCAGGGGCGCGCCAACGCCCACAATGAGCTTGATCGTTTCTACCGCCATCATGGTGCCGATCACGCCGGGCAAGGCGGACAACACGCCCCCCTCAGCACAGCTGGGTGCCAGCCCTGGCGCTGCAGGCTCCGGAAAAAGGCAGCGATAGCAGGGCGCCCCATTGGCCGGATCAAAGACGCTGATTTGGCCTTCCCATTGGCTGAGGGCGCCAGAAACCAAGGGCTTGCCTGCGTCAACACAGGCCCGGTTGACCAAGTAGCGCGTCGCCGGATCATCACAGCCATCCAGAACAATGTCATAATCCTGAAGTAGCCCATCCACCATCTCCGCGGCGACCGGTCTGTTGTAGGGCCGCACGGTGACATAGGGATTTTGCGCCTCCATCGCCGCTTGGGCCGAAAACACCTTGGGCTTGCCCAGCATCTCGTCGCGGTGAATGACTTGGCGCTGCAGATTGGAATTGTCGACGACGTCATGGTCAATCACGCCGATCGTGCCCACACCTGCAGCAGCCAGATACTGCAGCGCCGGGGAGCCCAGCCCCCCTGCCCCGACAACGAGAACGCGCGCCTGTTTGAGTTGGCGCTGTCCTGTGCCGCCGATCTCTCGCAGGAAAATATGACGGGCGTAGCGGTCCACCTCGCTGTCCCCCAATGCCGAAGGGGCTGCCGGCGCCGGTGCCCGCTCCGCTTCCTGCGACAGCGCTTGTTCGCGTATTTTGCCAAGAACGCGGCGATACCCATAGGCCGCAGCGGCCAGTCCCCCCATCACCAGCCAAAGCTTGCCGTCGCCACCGGTCGCAATCCGCAGGGGATTGTTCGGTGGAAGGGCCACATTGATCGCCAGAAACGCCACGTAGATTAGCCCGATCATTTGCCAACGGGCAGAGGTCGGCGCATTCATGAAACGCCCCAGCAGCCAGACGCCGCCACACAAGAAGAGAAACAGCATCATGGTTTTGCATCCCCCGAAGACACTCCGGTAGAGCCAAAGCCACCGGTGCCGCGCTCCGTCTCGGCAAGATCCTCACTTTGCTCAAAACAGGCTTGGATCACTGGCACCAGCACAGCCTGGGCAATCCTGTCCCCATGGGAAATCTGGATCGGGCCGGTGCCAAGGTTGATCAAGATCACCCCAACAGGCCCGCGGTAATCCGCATCGATGGTGCCCACCCCGTTGACCAGAGCCAAACCCTGTTTTAGCGCGAGGCCGGATCGGGCCCGGATCTGCCATTCATGGCCTTCTGGCAGCGCAACGCGCAGTCCGGTCGGCACAAGGGCCCGGGCGCCAGGTGCGAGCAATAGCCCTGCCTCGCGCGCTTCGGGGGGAAAGTTTGCGCGCAGGTCTGCGCCAGCGGCTTGCGCCGTCTCATAGCTGGGCAGCGGGATCGCGGGATCCGCTGTCTCGGTGTACTGCACCAAAACCTTTTGCGTCATGCGCCCAGCGCCTCAGCCATGCGCGCAGCCAATTGCCGGGCAACCGCGTCCTTGGAGGCGCGCTCCCAAGTCTCGGCCCCGTCTTGGGTGATCAGCGTCACGGCGTTTTCACTGCCGCCCATGATCCCGGTGCCCGCAGACACATCGTTGGCCACGATCCAGTCACAGCCCTTGCGCGCACGTTTGGCAGTTGCGTGGCTCACCACATCATCTGTCTCTGCGGCAAAGCCCACTACAAGGCCTGGCCGCCGGTCGGCATCCAGCTGCGCAACCGCTGCCAAAATGTCGGGGTTCATTGTCAAGGTCAGGGTCGGCACATCCCCAGAGCCGTCTTTCTTCATCTTCGATTCCGCCTGCGAAGCCGTGCGCCAATCGGCAACCGCCGCGGCAAACACCGCAAGATCAGCCGGCAGGGCAGACAGCACGGCATCGTGCATCTGCTGCGCAGTTTCCACGGCTACAACTTGCACCCCGTCCGGGGGGGGCACAGTGGCTGGGCCGGTGACAAAGACAACATCAGCCCCAAGATCGCGCAGGGCCGCAGCAAGCGCCGTGCCTTGCGCCCCGGAGGAGCGATTTGCGATATAGCGCACCGGATCGATCGGCTCATGGGTCGGGCCCGAGGTCACAACAACCCGCTTGCCGGTCAAAGGCCCCGAGATCAACGCAGCTTCCACGGCTTGAACGATCTCCGGCACTTCTGCCATGCGACCGGGCCCGAACTCGCCACAGGCCATTGGCCCCTCATCTGGGCCCACCACCAAGATGCCATCGCCGCGCAGGGTTGCAAGATTGCGTTGGGTGGCTGGATGCTCCCACATCCGCACATTCATAGCAGGCACGATCATCACGCGCTTATCGGTGGCCATGAGCAGCGTGGAGGCCAGATCATTGGCGTGGCCACCGGCCATTTTCGCCATGAGATCCGCCGTCGCAGGCGCCACGACAATCAGGTCTGCCGCGCGGCTAAGCTCGATATGGCCCATCTCTGCTTCATCCGTCAGATCAAACAGATCGCGATAGACTTTCGAGGCCGCCAATGCGGATGCTGACAAGGGCGTGACGAACTCTTCTGCTGCGCGTGTCAGTACCGGTGTCACCGTTGCGCCCCGTTCGCGCAGCCGGCGGATAAGATCGAGGGACTTGAAGGCAGCGATGCCTCCGCCGATTACCAGCAATATGCGTTTGCCATGCAGCATGAAGAGCCCTTTCCCGGCGCGTTGGGCCAAGCCTAGTGCTGCCCTGCGGCGGGGACAAGGCAGACAACGGAAACACCGCAGAGTTCAGGCCCGTCACCCTGCCCTTTAGGCGAGGTCGCACCGGGCACCCTTAACCCATTGGCCAAGACGGGGCCGGCGACTGCCATGACTTTTCTTCGCAAACGAAAACGGGCGCGCCCGTTGGCACGCCCGTCGAGAAACTTGGAACGGTTAACCGCGTGAGCAGTTCAGCCCAGAAACTGAAAGACTTCGCGCGACTGCCCTTCGAGGCTTTTGCGCATTTTACCAAAGGCGGCTGCCTCCAACTGGCGCACACGCTCTTTGGACAGCCCAAGCTCGTTGCCGAGGCTTTCAAGCGTGCGGGGCGCGTCACGCAATTTGCGTTCCGCTATGATAAAACGCTCCCGCTCGTTGAGCTCATTCATCGCGACGAGAAGCCAGTTGCGCAGCTTGCCCACATCGTGGCTGTGAGCGACCGTTTCGTCGGCCTGCTCGCGATCATCTTCGAGCGTCTCGATCCACTCGCGCCCTTCCTCATCGGAAGATTGCGTCGCGTTCAAGGAGTAGTCCGAGCCAGACAAGCGCCCTTCCATCATCTCCACATCATGGAGCGGCACGCCGACCTCGGTAGCAATCATCTGGCGCAACTGATGTCCGTCAAGCTCCTCACCAGCAGAGGCTGCCTCGCGCTCCAGTCGAGCCTGCACGCGGCGCATGTTGAAAAACAACGACTTCTGAGAGGAGGTGGAACCGGTGCGCACCATCGACCAGTTGCGCATCACGTAATCTTGGATCGACGCCTTGATCCACCAGACAGCGTAGGTCGAGAAGCGCACGCCACGGTCTGGGTCAAACTTTTCAGCAGCTTTCATAAGCCCCAGGCTGGCTTCTTGGATCAGGTCATTCATCGGGGCGCCGTAGCGTTTGAACTTGGCAGCCATGGAAATTGCCAAGCGCATATACGCATTGACGAGGCGGTGCAGGGCCTGTTCATCGCGCTCATCACGCCAGGCATACGCCAACCTCAGTTCGGTTTCCGCATCGAGCAGTTCGGCCTTCATAGCGCGGCGCGACAATCTCTGATCGTAATTTCCGTCCAGTGCCATTGTAGTCTACCCCCGGTCTCGCGGTGCTGCCGTTAACGGCGCCGCAACGTTTGTTGATGTAAGGGGTACGGCTGCTTTCCGAGCGTGGATCAAAACTTTTTTGCCCGATCGCGTTGTCCACGTATTTTGACGCACTAAATCGCAGAGGTTTTCTTTCGCCCACCGTTGAAAACGATAGAGAAAACCGCGTTTTTAGAACGCTTGGAAAAAATCGATGTTTTACAGAGCAATGGGTGACCCAGCGTCACATATCATCACAACCCGTGATCATACGGAGCACATCATTTCAATATCCGTGGCTTTCAAATCCCAGTAGCCTAGCCGCATGAACTGGACCCTCGTCATCGGTGACCCCGCCTATTCCAGCTGGTCGTTACGCGCCTGGCTGCTCTTTGATCGTTTCAATTTGCCCATGTCTTTGCAGCACGTGTCTTTTGCCGAGCACACCGTCGCAGCGCAAATACCTGACTACTCCCCAGCGCGCACTGTCCCAACGGTGCGCACGCCGGAAGGCACAGTCATTTGGGACAGTCTTGCCATTGCCGAGGAACTGGCTACGCGCTTCCCCGCAGCCAACCTGTGGCCTGCAGAGCCTGCCCAGCGCGCCACCGCACGCGCAGTGACCGCCGAGATGCATAGTGGCTTTTCCGCCTTGCGGACAACCTGCCCGATGAATCTGCGCATGGCCCATATCGGCTTTCCGGTGCCCGAAGAAGTCAAAGAAGATCTCGCCCGTTTGGAGGTGATATGGGCCCATGCCCGCGCGATGTCTGTCGGCGATGGGCCCTGGCTTTTCGGCGCGTATTCGATTGCGGATGCGTTTTTCGCGCCCGTGGCCGCCCGCATTGCCACCTATGACCTCGAACTTGGAGCATCCGCTCAGGCCTATGTCGCGGCTCATCTCGCTGATCCGGCCTTTCGTCGGTGGCGCGCATTGGGCCTCACGCACGGCCCCGACCTGCCTTGGTATTTCCGTGACTACCCTCAGCGTATGTGGCCCGGACCTACCCCGCGCAGCGCCCGCGTCGTATCGGACGGCGTGTCCGAAAACACGGTTTGTCCCTATTCAGGCGGCGCCATTTCCCATTTGATCGAGGTAGAGGGACGGATCTTTGGCTTTTGCAATGCCGGGTGCCGCGACAAGACACTTGTGGATCCCGATGCCTTCCCGGCCTTCAGCGCCCTGCTGGCTAAATAATACACGCAACTAGGTTCACCGCTGCCTAGCTTGTTGACATGTCCGCGCGCATGATCGGCCCCGAACGGTCAAAGGTGACCAGAGTGCACCTGTCTATCTGAAGCAACGCTTCTGCGCCATCATGAGCGCCACAGACACGCATTCAACAGCATTTTGCATGCAGCGAATTGCGTTTTAACGCTGGACTGCGCTGGTTTGACAAGTTTCGGATCGCGTTGGCGCAACCTGCCAGCCTTGGCGGGTCGACGATGGTTGGCGCGCCCGTACCTGTCTGCCCGCGCCCAGAAACTGACAACGTCATTTTGCAGGATTTCAAGCCAGGAGCGACCCGCTGCCAAACCAATCGTCAGAAATCACGGCGTTGCAGCTTCGTCTTTTTTTGATCGGCGATAGAAGACGATTAAACGTGACGATATCGACCATTGGCTCTTCACACTACAGGACATGTTTCGACAGTCTCTTGTACTTTGCCTCAACCTTACATATCGGCTAGCAAAGTCACGTAACCGCGCTCCGGCCTCAATAATCCAGTCATATGACTGAACACATTGACCGCACGGAGTTGTCGATCAGCGATATGGAAGCAACGAACGAAAACCTTCCTCGAGCCAGTTACAGTGATCGCCGATATGGCAGTGTTACCTTAAAGCAGACGTGAAGAGTATGCCGCATTCATCGAATTTATCACCTGCCCAAGTTTTCAAGGTTGAAGATCTTGTGCGCATCGGTGAAGGCGGCAAGCGTGTCGTATATGAACACCCAGATGATCCTTTAAAACTAATCAAGGTCACAAAGCCCCGAGATCCGGTCACTGAAAATGGATTTCTTGATCGGCTGGCGGATGCGCTCGATTTTGACACGCGTCAGCGTGCTATTTCCAAAGAAATCAAAGAGTATGAGCGCGTCGTCGCTTTGGAGCGTCGCGGGTTCGGCGTATCGCCGATCGCGCATATGTACGGATACGCAGCAACAGACCGGGGCCCAGCTCTGGTTGTTGAAAAAATCGCAAGCCATGATGGGAAAATTGCGCAGTCATTACGTCAAATTCTCTCTAAACGCACGCTTGACCTGAACGAACTCAAAGCCCTGAATATATTCGCAAAAAAATTGTTTGAGCTTGACGTGAAAGCAAGCGACTTGACGGCAGCGAATATCGTTTTGGGCCACCGATTTACCGATAATCCAAACCCAACTTTGGAAGCGGTATTGGTGGATGGTTATGGCGACACACACCTCATTCCCGTCCGCTCGTGGTCTCGGCGTCTAAACGCGCTTAGCAATCACCGCAGGCTTCACCGGATTGCACAGTTCCTCGGTCTGCAATGGAACGAGCAAACGCGGTTATTTTCACTCTCTCAAGGGTAAACCGCCGACTTTTTTTGCAGCATATCGCGAAGCACTTGCCTCAGACGCACCGGGACAAGCCATAATTCATCAAAGCCGACAGTACTCATTCCACACCCAACTCTCCCGCTCGATCTTCTTACCGGTGGCTCCCGGAATGATCGGCGTTGTATGCGCAGCACCATCAAGGGAACGCACGCCCTGAGACGGGTCAGCAGCATCAAGTAGATGAACAAAATCCTCGCCCCAATGCCTTCAACTTCTCTGGTTTCAGAGCCCTCTTCCGTACCTGATGATCACAATATGTTTCTTTCAGTCTGTCATGGCCGGAGGGATTGTCGGGGCAAAGTTCCGCACTCGCCTCAAGGCTCATTTCTCGCAGTCTGCTCTTGCAAAACACATGATTTGCTTCTGCCCAAGACCTTGCTGCAAGTCCCTTGCCTCCGCATCTTGAGCATACAGTTTCAGCGCTAGCACTCTTTGGGCGACTGCGTCTCTAACGACGCGCAGGCCGACAACTTGTGACACAGCGTATCCCATAGGCAATTGTCGCAACGCACTTAAATCAGTTGAATAGGGGCAAAAGCCCTGCCTCGCGTTAAGACGCCCTTAACCATGCTGCCGCTTGAGTTGGAATGAAACATTTCCAGGAGGGCTCATGGCGGTCAGCTGTCATACGGTGGCGCTTGACGGGGTCGATGCGCGCCCGGTTGAAGTGCAGTGCGCACTCTCGCCGGGCTTGCCAGCCTTTTCGATCGTAGGCTTGCCCGACAAAGCCGTTTCAGAAGCCCGTGAGCGGGTGCGCGCGGCGCTGTCTGCGCTGTCCATTTCGCTTCCCTCAAAGCGGATCACGATCAATCTTGCCCCAGCGGATCTGCCGAAGGAAGGCAGTCATTTTGATCTGCCCATCGCACTTGCGTTGCTATCTGCGCTCGACATGCTGCCCGCGGACAAGGTCGCCGATACGGTCGCCTTGGGGGAGCTGTCCCTTGACGGACGGCTTGTCGCCGTTCCGGGGGCATTGCCCGCCGCGCTGATGGCAGCCGCCCACGGCAAGGCTCTGATGTGCCCTGCCAATAGCGGACCCGAAGCGGCGTGGGTAGCGGCAACCGATGTGTTTGCGCCCGATGGGCTTGATGGCGTTTTACGCCATCTGTCGGGCCAAGCGCCGCTGCCCGCAGCCACCCCTGGCGCAGCCGAAGCCGACGCCAGCGTTGCAGCGCCGGACTTTTCCGATGTCAGGGGGCAGGAAACCGCCAAACGTGCCCTCGAAATCGCCGCTGCCGGGCGGCACCATATCCTGATGGTGGGTCCCCCAGGTTCAGGCAAATCGATGATGGCCCGTCGGCTGCCGGGCATTCTGCCCCCGCTTTCCGCTAAAGAAGCACTGGAAACGTCACTCGTGCATTCCGTAGCAGGGCGCTTGAAGGACGGGGCCGTGTCGCGCGCGCGCCCCTTTCAGGACATTCATCACACCGCGTCGAGCGCAGCGATCACAGGGGGCGGCCGCAGTGCAGGCCCCGGCGCTGTTAGCCTCGCCCATAACGGTGTGTTGTTCCTTGATGAATTACCCGAGTTCAACCGCAATGTGCTGGATTGCCTGCGCCAACCGTTGGAAACCGGGCAGATCACCGTCTCGCGCGCAGCAGCGCATGTCACCTACCCTTGTCGGGTCCTGTTGGTTGCGGCCGCCAATCCCTGCCGATGCGGATATATGGCAGATGCCGGGCGTGCCTGCGCCCGTGCACCCGTCTGCGGACAAGACTATCTGGGAAAAGTATCCGGCCCGCTGCTCGACCGGTTTGACCTGCGCCTCGAAGTGCCTCCCGTAGCCTTTACCGATCTCGATTTGCCCCCACCGGCAGAAGGATCCGCGGAAATGGCTGCGCGGGTTGCACAGGCCCGACATGCGCAGAGCAGCCGGTTTGAAGGGCATGCGCATCTCTACAGCAATGCGGATGCGGACGGGCCGCAATTGGATGAAATTGCAGAACTTGACACCGAAACGCGCGCCCTGCTGTCCCGGGCGGCAGACAGGTTTGGCCTGTCGGCACGGGGGTATCAGAGGGTGCGGCGCGTGGCCCGCACGATCGCAGATCTCGAAGGGGCAACGGACATCGCCCTGCCACATGTGGCAGAGGCACTCAGCTACCGTTTGGCGATGAGTAGCCCGCCCTAGGAATTACGCGCGCGCGGCAAGGCGACGGTCGATCGCATCCCAGATAAGACCTGCGATATTTGTTCCGTCAAAGCGCTCGAGCTCCTGTATCCCTGTGGGAGACGTCACGTTGATTTCGGTGAGCCAGTCGCCGATCACATCGATACCTACGAACACTTGCCCGCGCTCACGCAACAAAGGCCCGATCGCAGCGCAGATTTCCTTGTCGCGCTCTGTCAGGCCAATTTTTTCCGGCCGCCCGCCAACATGCATGTTGGAGCGCGTTTCGCCTTCGGCGGGAACCCGGTTGATCGCGCCCACAGGTTCGCCATCGACAAGGATCACACGCTTGTCCCCGGCGGCAACCGCGGGCAGGAATTTCTGCATAATGAGCGGCTCCCGGTTGACCCCGGAAAACACTTCATGCAGCGATGTCAGGTTGCGATCGTCGGGACCAAGGCGAAACACCCCGGCGCCGCCATTGCCGTAAAGCGGCTTGAGGATCACATCGCCATGGGCCTCCTTGAATGCTCGCAATTGATCAATATTGCGCGCAATCATTGTCGGCGGGGTCAAATCTGGGAAAGCCAGAACGAGCAGCTTCTCAGGTGAGTTGCGCACCCAGAAGGGATCGTTGACCACCAGCACATCAGGCGTCAGCTGCTCAAGAAGATGGGTCGTGGTGATGTAGCCCATATCGAAGGGCGGATCCTGGCGCAGCCAGATCACATCCATATCCGCAAGGTTGCACTCAACTTCCTCACCAAAGTGAACATGTTCGCCCTGCACGCGCTGCAACGTTACAGGCCGTGCCTTCGCCACGATGCGGCCTTCGCGATAGGTCAGCGCATCGGGTGTATATACCCAAATATCATGGCCGCGCGCCTGCGCTTCCTCAGCCAAACGGAAACTGCTGTCCGCTTCAATGTCCACGGATTCGATGGGGTCCATCTGAAAGGCGATTTTCATACGTATTCTCCCGACATGCTTGCCCCTGCATCGGGCGCTCCGTGGGAAAATGCAATGCAGATCGGCTGTGCAGATTACACGAAAGCGTTTTCAATCACGTCAATCTGACCCATACCGTCGACCAAGGCGACGTCAAAACGCATATCCGTGCTGCGGTATTTCGGAGCTTGGGCCATAAATTCCAGTGCAGCGTTCTGGACACGACCAATCTGCCTGCGCGACAGGCTTTCGGCCGCACGGGCCCAGGTTTTGCTTGATTTCACTTCTACGAAAACCCAGCCGCCACCGTGCCGGAACACAAGATCAATCTCGCCGCAGACCCCGCGCCAGCACCTTGCCTCCAAACGATATCCCAAGCCCTGATAGAGCCGCGCAACCGCGTCCTCCGCCAAATGCCCAACACGATAGGAAATCATTCCTTGAAGCTGGCGATCATAAAAACTCATGACGTGTTTTTTCCTTCGCGCAGTTCCAAGGCCCGTTGATAGAGGGCACGTTTCGGCACAGTCGTATGTTGGGCCAATTCATTTACCGCATCCTTAACAGACGAATGTTCCAGCGCTGCAAGGATCTGCGCATCAAGGTCTTGTGCCGTTTCCACGCCCGGGGCGTAGCCCTCAACAACCAGAACGATCTCTCCTTTCACGCCTTCTGCCACGCCGGCCAGTAACTCAGCAAAGGATCCCCGCCGAACTTCCTCAAACTTCTTGGTCAGTTCTCGGCAGAGCGCAGCTTGGCGCTCCGCCCCAAAAGCCGCTGCCATATCCGCAAGGCTCGCGGCGATGCGTTTGGGGGACTCAAACAGAATAATTGTGGCCTGCACCGTCTTCAGGCCGTCAAGGAACCTGCGCCGCGCCCCCTTTGCTGTGGGCACGAACCCGGCAAACAGAAACCGATCACTGGGCAGGCCAGCGAGCGTAAGGGCTGCAAGGGCCGCCGATGGGCCAGGCGCGCAATGCACTCGGTGACCGGCCTCCGCCGCTTCCCGGGCCAAACGGTAGCCCGGATCCGCAACCAAAGGCGTGCCTGCATCTGAGGCGTAAGCCACCGATCGCCCCTCCTCAAGTGCTGCCATGAGACGTGGTCTTTGGGCCGCGCCGTTGTGGTCGTGATAGGGCCACATAGGCCGCCCATCGACGGGCACTCCGTGAAGCTCCATAAGGCGGCGTGTTGTGCGGGTGTCCTCGCTTGCGATCATGTCGACGGACGCAAGCACATCGAGGGCGCGCAACGTGATATCCCGCGCGGACCCAATCGGAGTTGAGACAAAATAGAGGCCAGGGGGCAGTTTTTCGCGCCGAAATACAGGATTTTGCGTCATCTTCTTGCCCTCTGGCGGATGGGTGCGTTAACCCCTTTGGAAAGGGGGCACCGGTTCGATGGATTTGCCCTCGACCGGGCCGTGCAATCCGCGCCTCGGTGTTCTAGATTGCAGGCAGGTTCAGGAGTAGCCAATGTTACGCACCAATGAAAAGCCCCGGCGGACTGGCCGTCGAACTTTGTTTGGCCTCATCGGGGCAGCTGCGATGCTTGCTATGGCGGCCTGCCAGCCTGTCAGCATGGGATCAGGCCCGCGGATTGACACAAACGCGCCCGTGCCCGTTGCTCTGCTTGTGCCCAGTGGCTCCGAACGTCCTGGCGACGCCGCCCTTGCCCAAAGCCTCGAAAACGCGGCGCGCCTTGCCATGGGCGATCTGAACGGGGTGCAAATCGATCTGCGTGTCTACAGCACCGCCGGTGATTCTGAGCGCGCGGCCTCGGTGGCGCGTCAGGCCGTGAGTGACGGCGCGAAGATTATCCTTGGCCCGGTCTATTCGGGCGCAGCCAATGCTGCGGGCACTGCAGTTGCCGGGCGCAACGTCAATGTCTTGGCCTTCTCCAACAACACCCAGATCGCCGGCGGCAATGTATACGTGCTGGGCAATCTGTTCAGCGATATCGCAAACCGAATGGCAGGCTTTGCCCGCGACCAGGGCAAATCATCGGTCTTTATCGTTTCTGCGAACACGCCGGGCGAAGCAGTCGGACGCGCTGCCGTGTCAAACGCGCTTTCGCAAGCGGGCATCCCTGCTTCGGGCACCGTGACGTTTGAAGCGTCACAGCAGGGTGTGATCGAAGCGATCCCGCAGATCAGTGACCAAGTACGGAGCACTGGGTCTGACTCGATCTTCTTCACCTCCACAAATGATGGTGCCCTGCCCTTCCTCGTGCAACTGCTTCCAGAGAACGGGATAAAGCCCTCTGAAATCCAGTTCATCGGCCTTGGCCGTCTGGACATTCCAGCGACGGCCCTAAGCCAGCCGGGCCTACAAGGTGCCTGGTTCGCGTTGCCTGATCCAAGCCTCAACACCAATTTCAGCACCCGCTATGCTGCAAGCTTTGGATCATCTCCGCATCCGATCGCAGGGCTGGCCTATGACGGCATTGCCGCGATTGGCGCCCTCGTGCGTCAGGGCAATTCCGATGCACTTGCCGCCTCTGGCCTGACACAGCCCTCTGGATTTGTTGGGGTAAACGGCATCTTCCGCCTGCTTCCCAACGGAACAAACCAGCGCGGCCTCGCCGTAGCACAGATCCAAAACAGCAAGGTAGTCGTGATTGACCCCGCTCCAAGAAGCTTCGCCGGTGGCTCTGGCTTCTGAGCAGATTGAAGCGGCCCTCTTCCCACGGGATTGGCCGGAACTGATCTGCCCCGAAGCCCAGATTTTCGACGCCAACACCACCTGGACAAAGGTGGCCGACGCCCTGCGCGCAGGCCAGGCAGAGGCCTCTGATCCATTGGCGCTGCGGGGGCTTATCACCCAGCATCTGGCGGAGGCGCGCGATAAAGGGCGCGCCCAGTTGGAGGCCGCTTTTACCGCACAACCAAGGGCATCACGTCCCCTTGTGCATTCCTATGCCTATCTCACCGATGGGCTGGTGACGACGGCGCTGCGTGCGGTGACAGAGTTCATCTGCCCTGCCCCGAACGATGGCAGCGCACGACAGCCGTTCACAATGCTTGCCGTGGGTGGATATGGCCGGGCCGAAATGGCGCCGCAATCGGATGTCGACCTTCTGTTTCTGGCCGGTAAGGCCATGGATGCACGCACGGAAGCGGTGATCGAAAACCTGCTCTACGTGTTGTGGGATCTGCGCCTGAAGGTGGGGCATTCATCCCGCACCATTAAGGAATGTGTCAAACTCGGCAGAGAGGATCACACGATCCGTACCGCCATGCTGGAACTGCGCCCAATCGCCGGGGATCGGCCCTTGGCTCAAAGCCTGATTGAGGCTCTGCGCAAAGACAATGAAAAATCCTCGCCTAAAGAATTTGTCGAAGCAAAGCTGACCGAGCGCAGTGAGCGTCACCAACGCCAAGGTGGTCAGCGTTACATGCTTGAGCCCAATATTAAGGAGGGCAAAGGCGGGCTGCGCGACCTTCATTCCCTCTTCTGGATTGCGAAATTCATCCATCGGGTCGAGCATGTGGACGATCTGGTGGGTTTGGGTGTGTTTACACCTGAGGAATACTGGAGCTTCGAACGCGCCGAAGATTTCCTGTGGTCGATCCGGGCGCATCTGCACCTCGTCTCGGGCCGCGAGATGGATCAGTTGACCTTCGACATGCAGGTCGAAGTGGCCTCTCGGCTGGGGTATCATGACCACTCAGGCCGTCGGGCGGTCGAGCATTTCATGCAGGACTATTTCCGACATGCCACCCGCGTCGGCGAGTTGACACGCATCTTCCTCACCTCGCTGGAAGCTTCCCATGCGAAATCCGAACCGCTGCTTGCCGGGCTGTTTCGGCGCAAATCACGGGTAAAGCCGCCCTACCAAGTGCGGCAAGGGCGCCTCGATATAGAAGACACCGCGCTGTTTCTGTCCGACAAGCTCAATTTGCTGCGCATCTTTGACATGGCACTGAAAACCGGGCTGCTGCTGCATCCCGACGCCATGCGCACGATTTCCGCCAACCTGTCGCGGATCGACAAGGACATGCGCAAGGACAAGGAAGCCGCACGCATCTTCATGAACCTGCTGCTCAAGCACGGCAATCCCGAGCGTGCTTTGCGGCGCATGAACGAACTGGGCGCGCTTTCGGCCTTCATTCCCGAATTCGAGCCGATCGTCGCCATGATGCAGTTCAACGTGTATCACAGCTACACGGTCGATGAGCACACGATCCAGACAATCAAGACGTTGTCGCAGATCGAACATGGCGAGTTGATCGAGGAATTGCCCCTCTCCAGCAGCATCCTGAAGGACGGGATCAATCGCAAAGTCATCTATGCGGCGTTGCTGTTGCATGACATCGGCAAGGGCCGCGATGAGGATCATTCGATCCTTGGGGCTCGGATTGCGCGGGTTGTGGCCCCGCGATTGGGCCTAAAGGAGACAGAGTGCGAAACGGTAGAGTGGCTTGTCCGATATCATCTGCTGATGTCTGACATGGCCCAGAAGCGTGACCTGTCTGACCCCAGAACCGTCCGTGATTTCGCCAAGGCTGTAAAAACACGCAAGCGTCTGGATCTGCTCACGGTGCTCACCGTCTGTGATATCCGGGGCGTGGGGCCGGACACATGGAATAACTGGAAGGCCATGCTGATCCGCTCGCTCTATCGGCAGACGGCGGTGGCGCTGGAAAACGGCCTAGAAGACGTCAACCGCGAGCAGCGTCTCACCGAAGCGCGCCGCAGCCTGCGCATCAAGCTCAAGGCAGACGGCTGGAGCGGTGCAGAGATCAAGCGCGAGATGGACCGCCACTACGCCCCCTATTGGCAAGGCGTGCCATCCGATACCCAGGTCGTTTTCGCAAATCTGCTGCGCGGGCTGGATGACGATGAAATCGGAATCGACCTGACCCCGGACACCGACCGCGATGCCACGCGGGCCTGTTTCGCCCTGATCGATCATCCGGGCATCTTTGCCCGTGTGACCGGTGCTCTGGCCCTTGTCGGGGCCAATGTCGTGGATGCCCGCAGCTACACTTCGAAAGACGGCTATGCCACCTCTGCCTTCTGGATACAGGATCGCGACGGGGCCCCCTACGAATTGGCGCGCCTGCCCCGGCTGAGCGCTATGATCGAAAAGACTCTCGGCGGCGAAGTACTGACCCGCGAGGCGCTGAAATCTCGCGACAAAGTCAAGAAACGCGAAAGCGGCTTCCGCTTCCCAACCTCGATCACCTTCGACAACGAAGGCTCTGATATCTACACCTTGATCGAGGTTGACACCCGCGACAGGCCCGGCCTCCTCCATGATCTGACACGCTCTTTGGCAGAGCAAAACCTCTATATCGCATCCGCTGTTGTGGCCACTTACGGGGCGCAGGCCGTCGATACATTTTATGTCAAAGACATGTTCGGGCTGAGAATCCATTCCCGCGCAAAACAGACCGTGATCGAGCGGAAACTGCGCGAGGCCATAGAGGCGGGGGCCGAACGTGCGCGGGGATAGAGTTTGAAGCCGATCCGGCTCATCTTTGGGTTCCTGACCGTCGGCGCATGGACGCTGGTGTCACGCGTGTTGGGCTTTGCGCGGGACATCCTGATTGCCTCCCGCTTGGGCGACGGACCTGTGGCAGAGGCTTTTCTGGTTGCCTTTGCCTTGCCCAACATGTTTCGCAGGTTCTTTGCAGAAGGTGCCTTCAACACAGCGTTTGTGCCGATGTTTTCGCGCAAGCTGGAACGCAATGACGGTGCCGAGGAATTTGCCCGGGATGCCTTTTCCGGCCTTGCCGGCGTACTGATCGTGCTGACATTGCTGGCCCAGGCCATCATGCCTTGGTTGGTGTTGGCCATGGCCGCGGGCTTTGCAGATGATGGCCGGCTGGAGCTCGCCACGGCCTTCAGCCGGGTTTGTTTTCCATACATCCTGCTGATCTCGCTCGCTGCGCTGCTGTCGGGCGTACTGAATGCGACCGGGCGGTTTGCAGCCGCAGCGGCTGCACCCGTCGCTTTGAATGTGGTGCTGATCGGCGCAATGCTGGCCGCCCCTTCATTCGGCCTGTCGACCGGATGGGCACTAACATGGGCCGTGCCCATCGGCGGCATCGTGCAACTGGCGTTGGTCTGGCGTGCGGCTGCAAAGGCCGGCTTTCGGCTGGTGCCAAGACGGCCGAGGCTCACGCCCGATCTCAAGCGACTTGCCGTCATCGCCCTACCGGCTGCATTGGCCGGGGGCAGCATTCAGATCAACCTGCTGGTCGGGCGGCAGGTGGCCTCGTTCTTCGATGGGGCAATCGTCTGGCTGTCTCTTGCGGATCGGCTGTACCAGCTGCCGTTGGGCGTTGTGGCGATCGCAATCGGGGTCGTGTTGCTGCCAGACCTGTCGCGCAAGTTGCAGGCAGAGGATGAGGCCGGAAGCCAGAACGCCTTCAACCGGGCGGCCGAGTTCGCCCTGCTTTTGACAGTCCCTGCCGCAGCTGCCCTTGTCGTGATCCCTGTCCCGCTGGTGAGCGTGCTCTATGAGCGCGGTGCCTTCGACGCGGAGGCCACGGCCGCCACAGCGCTCGCCTGTGCGATTTACGGTCTGGGCCTGCCCGCCTTCGTGCTGCAAAAGGTGCTGCAGCCCCTGTTCTTCGCCCGCTCTGACACCCAGTCGCCGTTCCGCTACGCGTTGTGGGTGATGGGGGTGAATACGGTCGTGGCCGTAGGATTGGCCCCGGTGATTGGCTTTTCCGCAGCTGCGATTGCGGCCAGCCTGTCGGGCTGGACGATGGTCTGGCTTCTGTGGCGCGGCAGTCGAAACATGGGCCCAGCAGCCCAGATCGATGCCCGCCTGCGCCAGCGTGTGCCCCGCATCCTGTTGTCGACAGCTGTGATGAGCGGGGTTCTGTGGTTCACCAGCCAGGCCCTGCAACCCGCGTTGAGCGATCCGGGCTGGCGCGTGCTCGCCCTCGCAGGCTTGGTCACAGCGGGGCTGGTATCTTATGGGCTGTGCGCCCTCGCCGTGCGCGCCCTGACCCTGTCAGACCTGCGCATGGCAGTCCGGCGCGGCTAGGCGGCGGCAGGCCGCCGAACGGCAGACCGGGCTCAGCGCTGCCTCAGGCGGGCTGCAATCCTGCCAATCGCACCGGGCACCGCAAGCGCCGCGATGACGAACCCTGCTCCAAATCCTGCAAATTCTGCGATCCATGTGTTGTTCGATCCGAACAGGACGCCGAACAGCAACTGAATACCAAGCAAGAAGCCGATCAAGCGAAAGGCATTGAGCCGGTTCGCGCCCATGGCCCCATATCCCACCCACATCAGGAACGTGTAGCTGCCAATCAAGCCGTAGGCCGCCGGGAAGCCGCCGATCAAAGGCGTGTTGTCAGACACCAGCAGCGTGTAAATAAGGGCACCTGCGATCGCGGCCCCAAAAAAGACCGCCAGTACGACCCAGGCCGGAAAGCTCTCCGCCGTCATTTTGCCCAGCGCCAGAGTGAACACGATCACGAAGACCGCCTCCACAAAGCTGGTATGGACAAACGGGTAGGTCACAAAGCGCCACAGGTAATCCAGACGCAGCTCGCCCACCTGCAGCATCCAGCGCGTGGCATCTGGGAAATATGAGAATTGCGCCACCGCTTCGAGGCGCAGCGCGTTGGAACCGTATCCCATGCCCCCGATTAACCCCGCAGAGCCGGCCCAGAACACCAGTTCCCCGGCAGCGATCACAAGGCACAGCAGCACAACCACGCGCGGCACCGCATTGAACGGAGAAGTGTTGTTCGCATCCACCATCGTGCCCAAAATCCTTCTGTTTGCCTGCAATCGGCCTTCGAGCGCCTGCCCTGCGTTGACGCGCGCCCACGGCCCCAGTAATCCACCCCGGACAAAAGCGCCAGACAGGCTCGCCAGAACGAAAGCTCGACAGATGTCCGATACAGCCCCTGCCTCCAATCTCGAAAAGTTCACCCCGCGCGTCTTTTCCGGGATCCAGCCCTCCGGCGGTCTGACGCTGGGCAATTACCTCGGCGCGATGAAACGGTTTGTGGACATGCAGGATGCTGGCACACATGAAACCGTTTACTGCATGGTCGACATGCACGCGATCACGGTCTGGCAAGATCCCGCAGATCTGGCCCGCAACACGCGCGAGCTGTGCGCAGGGTTTATTGCATCGGGGATAGATCCAGAACGCTCGATCCTGTTCAACCAAAGCCAGGTGCCCGAGCACGCGCAATTGGGCTGGATCTTCAATTGTGTGGCGCGCATGGGCTGGATGAGCCGCATGACCCAGTGGAAGGACAGGGCGGGCAAAAACCAGCAGAATGCCTCGCTCGGCCTGTTTGCCTACCCGGCCCTGATGGCGGCAGATATCCTTGTCTACCACGCCACCCATGTGCCTGTGGGCGAAGACCAGAAACAGCATCTCGAATTGACGCGGGACATCGCAATCAAGTTCAACAATGATTTCGGTGTGGATTTCTTCCCAGTGACCGAGCCCGTGATTGAAGGTGCGGCAACCCGCGTGATGTCCCTGCGCGACAGCTCCAAGAAGATGTCGAAGTCAGACCCGTCAGACGCCTCGCGGATCAACCTCACCGATGACGCCGATGCCATCGCCAAGAAAATCCGCAAAGCCAAAACAGACCCGGAGCCCCTGCCGGAAACCCTTGAAGGCTTGGAAGGCCGTCCCGAGGCGCGCAACCTGATCAATATCTATGCCGCGCTCGCAGATCAGTCGGCCGAGGCCGTGCTCGCGGAATATGCCGGTGCGCAGTTCGGGCAATTCAAACCTGCGCTTGCCGATCTGGCTGTCGCCAAGCTGGCCCCGATCAGCTCGGAAATGGCGCGCCTCATGCAGGATCAACCCGAGATCGATCGCCTGCTTGCCCGCGGCGCCGAGCGTGCGCGCGAAATCGCCACGCCGATCCTGAAGCGCACGAATGAGATTGTCGGCATGATTGGCTAAGGCGCTCCGCCGAGCGCAGATGTCTGGTCCATAGCGGGCCAGTTTGGAGCCGCGGCGCACCGCCATCCGCGCAACGGAGCAGCGCCGCCGCAGGAAGCCTCAGGGGGTGATATGGGCAAAGACCCGCGTGCCCGCATCAAACCTGCATACATTTCTGGTTTCCCGGCAGGCCATCACCGCTGGACCCTTCCTGCCGGCTTGGATAGGTTTCGCCCGAACAATCTGGGAGAGCACTGACATGGCCACCGGGACCAACATCCGCACCTACTATGAAGGCACCTGGCATGATGGGGATGTCGCGATCATGCGGGCCGCAGATCACGGCATGTGGCTTGGCTCAACCGTGTTTGACGGGGCCCGTCTGTTTGAAGGTGTCACACCAGATCTACTGGCCCATTGCGCACGGGTGAACCGCTCGGCCGAAGCCCTGATGATCACGCCCACGCACAGTGCCGAGGAAATGGTCGCATTGGTGCAAGAGGGTCTTGAGGCCTATGCGCCGGGCAGCGCGGTCTATATCCGCCCGATGTATTGGGCCATAGAGGGCGACGAACTCGCGATCGTGCCGAAGGCTGGGGCCACGGGCTTTTCCCTGTGTCTGGAAGAAATTCCGATGGCGCCCGCGGGCAAAGCCGCAACGCTGACCCGCACCAAATTTCGCCGCCCCGTGCTGGAGGATGCGGTGGTAAACGCCAAGGCAGGCTGCCTCTATCCCAACAACGCCCGGATGCTGGTGGAGGCCCGCAACAAGGGCTTTTCCAACGCATTGGTGGCAGATGCGATGGGCAATGTTGCTGAAACCGCCACGGCCAACATTTTCATGGTGCGCGATGGCACGGTGTTCACCCCTGTGCCCAATGGCACATTCCTCGCCGGGATCACGCGCGCCCGGCATATTCAGAACATGCGGGCGGATGGGATGGACGTGGTGGAAACCGTTCTCAGCTTCGAGGATTTTGAAGCTGCCGACGAGGTGTTCATGTCTGGCAATATGATGAAGGTCACACCCGTGACAGCTTTCGACGAGGTGTCCTACCAGCAGGGTCCGGTGACGCGCCGCGTCCGGGAGCTGTACTGGGATTGGGCCTTGTCAGACGGGTGATCCGCGCTTGGAGGTGACACGCAAAGTGCCGCCCATCCCCCGGGCTTTGCTGCGCATGTTTCTTCTGTGCCTGCCCTTCGCGGCGTGGCTTGTTCCTTTGGTGTGGGCGTTGGGCTCAAATCCGCTATCCGCCCCTTTTGTTGCCCGCAGCCAAGCGGAGTTGTCAGCCAGCCTCACACGCCAGATGTCATGGGCACTGCAGCCGGAGCACCTGTTGCGCCGGATCGACGCCGCAGTGGCCGAAGGCGATGTCCTGCGCCTTGAAACACTTGTTCAACTGGCCCAGGACGAAAGCGTCGAACTGGGGGACGCCCGCCAGAGAGCCGTGGCCGAAGTACGGGCTCAACACGGCGCAACGGACGATACGACCTGCCTGCAATGCGCCCTCGATATCCAAGCTTGCAGCACGCTTCAGCAAATGGGTACCTGCGCTTTGCCGTTCGAACTGAGCCCGCTCGGAGACGCCAATGCCCTGCGGCGCAACGCCGAAGCCTGGTGGTCCAACAGCGAGGTTGACCGGCTCGAAACCGCGCTTGCAACCGTCGGGCTGGGGGCCACGGGCGCTGCCCTTCTGAGCGGGGGAACCGCCGCAGTGATGGCCGCGCCGGTCAAACTTGGGGCAAGCGTGGCGCGGGTTGCCCGCCGGTTAGGCACCCTTCAGCCGGGGCTCATCTCCGGGTTGCGGCGGCTTGTCCCGGAGGGCAGCCCCCTCACCTCGCCGACGGCCCTGCGCGCCCTGCGCGGCCCCTTGGCAGAGATGGGCACGGTGGTTCGAAACACCTCTTTCGCCGACACGGTCGTTTTGCTGCGCCACGCAGACAGCCCCGAAGATATTGCCCGGCTTGCGCGCGTGGCAGAGGCACAAGGCCCCGCCACCCGGGCAACCTTCGATGTGCTGGGCAAAGGCCGGGTGTTTCGCACCTCTCTGCGCCTGAGCGACAAGGTAATCGGGGTCCTGCTGCTGGCGTGGCTCTGCGGGCTTCAGCTTGCAACCCTTGCAGCGGGCTGGGCCAGCCGGGCGGCATTGCGGCCCCTTGTGCGCATCGGCGTGACCCGTCTTGCCACCTAGCAAACAGGCGGGGGGCAACCCTGACCATACTGCCGCAGCAAACTGGGCGATTGTCCTATGGGTGAAATGGATGCTTGCGAGAACTGCATTCGCGCATCAATACTGCTTCTCGAGCAAACAACCGGCAGAGGGCCCATGCGTAAGTTCTTGGTCATATTGGATGACAGCCGTGAATGTTTGAATGCGATGCGGTTCGCCGCCATGCGCGCTTCCAGCACTGGCGGGGGCGTGATCATCATGTCGATCATCCCCCCCGAAGAGTTCCAACATTGGATCGGCGTGGGCGATGTAATGCGGGCCGAAGCGCGGGAACGGATCGAAGCCCATTTCGAAGTGTTCGCGAAATGGATGCGCGACAAACAGAACATCGCACCGGAACTGGTTATCCGCGAGGGCGAAGGGGTCTCACAAATCCTGACGCAAGTGCGGGAAGATGCCGACATTGGCGTTCTGGTTCTGGGCGCGGCAGCCGATGGCGGGCCTGGCCCGCTGGTACAGGCGCTCATGCGTGAGTCGGGCTCATTGCCGATCCCGATCACAATCGTGCCTGGTGAAATGTCCAAGGACCGCTTGGAATCTATCACTTAGGCTGCGTCGATCGCAGATTCAGACAAGTCTGTCGTTTGACTGATTGAAGTGCTTGATTCAGGCATAGCTGCTGTTCAATCCGTGAAAAGCTCAACCCCGGTGACCCTTCTGAACGCATATGTCGATCAGTTTCTTTGCCAAGTAGGCCACTGCCGACACCAGCCCCGCAGTGTCTCCGCTTGCTGCTCCCAGACATCCAAATTAGAATCATTCCAAATTATTGACACTGACGGTGCGCGCCTGCATATACTGTCTTAACTCAAAGGAGAGCGGACATGTTCATCCAGACCGAATCGACACCCAACCCTGCCACGTTGAAATTCCTGCCCGGCCAGACCGTTCTGGAGATTGGAACTGCGGATTTCCCCTCGGCGGACACTTCTGAAAAATCGCCGCTGGCAAAGCGCCTTTTCGCGGTTGATGGGGTAACAGGCGTATTTTTGGGCCATGACTTTGTCACGGTCACAAAAGCGGATGGCCTCGATTGGGACCACCTCAAACCCGCCCTGCTGGGCGCCGTGATGGAGCATTTCCAGTCTGGCGATCCGGTGATGGATGGGGATGGGGCCGGCAACGATGGCCACGCGAACAATCACGACGAAGCGGATGCAGAAGTGGTCGGCCAGATCAAAACGCTGCTCGACACGCGGGTGCGCCCGGCTGTTGCGCAAGATGGCGGGGATATCACCTTCCACGGATTTGATCGCGGCGTGGTCTATCTGCACATGCAGGGCGCATGCGCGGGCTGCCCCTCTTCGACACTGACGCTGAAAATGGGCATCGAAAACCTGCTGCGCCATTACATTCCGGAAGTGACGGAAGTCCGTCCTGTCGCGGTCTGAGCGGATTTAGCAGGCCGCCGCATTCTGTCCGCGCGGGGCCTGCACCATAGCGAGAAGCGGTTTGCCGCGCTCAGGCGGCAGATCGCACGGCTTCCAGGGCGCCCGATGACCACCTCTCCCACAATTCTTGGCTTTGACACTTCAGGCCCGGCCGTGTCCTGCGCTCTGATGGTGAGCGGCGCGGTTTCGATCGCGCGCAACGAAGAGATGGCGAAAGGTCAGGCCGAACGTCTGCTGCCCCTGCTTGAAGAGGTGCTCGCAGAGGCAGGCGTGTCTTGGCACGCTCTGGACGCGATCGCCGTGGGCACTGGGCCGGGCAATTTCACGGGCATCCGGATCTCTGTTGCCGCGGCACGAGGGCTCGCCCTGTCGCTGGGCGTTCCTGCCGTCGGTGTCAGCATGCTTGAAGCGCTTGCTTTTGGCACCGATGCACCCGTGCTGTCTTGTCTCGATGCGCGGCGGGACAGGCTCTATCTGCAGCGTTTTCACCCCACGCGCGCCCGTGGGCCGGAACTGGTGGCACTGTCTGACACAGATGATTGGGCCTTGCCCGATCTCACCTGCATTGGCCCCCCAGCGCAGGCGCTTGGGCGCGAACTGGGCCTGCCCATAGCGCACCCTGCCTTTCCACCAGCCGAAGCGCTTGTGCGCGTTGCAGCCACACGCTGGCAGACCGTGCAAACGCCGCCTGCCCCGCTCTACATGCGGGCCGCCGATGCGGCCCCACCGGCGGACCCGCCCCCTGTTATCTTGCCCTCATGACACCGGCAGAGATGGCCCGCATCCATGCGGCGTGTTTCGAGACGCCGCGCCCCTGGAACGCCCGGGAATTTACAGAGCTGTCTGACGCACCGGGCACCTTCCTGTGCCTTGCCCCCCAAGGGTTTTTATGGGGGCGCGTCGTTCTGGACGAGGCGGAACTGCTCACCCTTGCGGTGGATCCGGGTGCGCGAAGACAGGGAATCGGTGCAGCGCTCACCCGTGACTTCCTGCGCAGAGCCGCCGATCGCGGCGCAACCCGCAGCTTTTTGGAGGTGGCGGCAGACAATTTTGCCGCCCAAAGTCTCTATGCCGCACTGGGCTTCTCAGCCTCTGGCACGCGCCGCAATTACTATGCCAGCCCTGACGGTAAAAAGCGCGATGCACTGGTCCTGACACGTCCCTTGCCCTGACAACATGCCTGTCTATGCCCTCAATAGAGCAAAAACCGGTTGACCCCCTTGTTCCCCTGCGGCGTTATGCTGTGCAAGGGCTTGTATTGGCCCGCACTCAGGGTGGGATCCGGGCCAGCTGTGGCCTGACATCCCGCCGAACCAACAGGAGATCTGAAATGACCCTCATGCGTGCTCTGCTCGGCGCCGCGGCTGCTACGGCCATGACCGCCAGCACCGCAATGGCCGACCCGGCAATCGTGTTTGACCTTGGCGGCAAATTCGACAAGTCCTTCAACGAGGCTGCCTTTGGCGGCGCCACTCGTTGGGCCGAAGAAACCGGCGGCAAGTTCCGCGAAATCGAGATGCAGTCCGAAGCCCAGCGCGAGCAGGCTCTGCGCCGTCTGGCCGAAAGCGGCTCGAACCCGGTTGTTATGACCGGCTTTGCCTTCGGCAACGTGCTCAGCGAAGTGGCCCCCGATTATCCCGACACGTCCTTTGTCATCATCGACATGGTGGTGGATCAGCCCAACGTGCGCTCAGTCGTGTTCAATGAGCACGAAGGCTCGTTCCTCGTCGGCATGATGGCAGCCATGGCCTCTGAATCCGGCACCGTCGGCTTTATCGGCGGCATGGATATCCCGCTGATCCGCAAGTTCGCCTGCGGCTATGCCCAGGGCGTGAAATCGGTCAACCCCGACGCCACCATCATCGCAAACATGACAGGCACCACCCCTGCCGCGTGGAATGACCCGGTGAAAGGCTCTGAGTTGACCAAAGCCCAGATCGGCCAGGGGGCCGACGTGGTCTATGCTGCTGCTGGCGGCACCGGCGTGGGCGTTCTGCAGACCGCAGCGGATGAGAACATCCTCTCCATCGGCGTGGACAGCAACCAGAACTACCTGCACCCGGGCCAAGTCCTGACGTCGATGCTGAAGCGCGTTGACAACGCAGTTTACAACGCCTTCACCGATGGCCCCGGCCTCGAAACCGGCTTCCGCGTGATGGGCTTGTCCAACGGTGGCGTGGGCTATGCGCTTGACGAGTTCAACGCAGAGCTGGTCTCCGCTGAGATGCAAGCCGCTGTCGATGAGGCATCTGGCAAGATCGCGAGCGGCGACATGATGGTGCACGACTACACCTCTGATGACAGCTGCCCTGCTCTGACATTCTGATCAGGCCCGTCCCCGCCCTCTGGGTGGGGACATGCTGAATCACCCAAGGGGGCCGCGCCCAATCAGGGGCCGGCCCCCTTTCTTGTAGGGCAAAGCCATGGACGGCGAACCGCCTGCAAAACAGCCGATACCGTCGAAACCGGGCCTGCACAGCGCAGAGACTGTCGTAACAGGGCCTCGCAGACACAAGACACGCATTGTCAGGGCTTGCGCATGCGTGCATTTCTGACAAAAGACGAAGCAAAGGTGGTGTGCACAGCGCAGGGATTTGGCGTAATCAACGCGGGATATCCTACGTGACGGCCCCACATTCACGGGAACGGAGGACTGGGCGTGAGCGCACCGGCCATTGAGCTTAAGGGCATCTCGAAGTCGTTCGGGCCTGTTCAGGCCAATAAGGACATCTCCCTCTCTGTGGCGCGCGGTGCGATCCACGGGATTATTGGCGAAAACGGAGCGGGAAAATCGACGCTGATGTCGATCCTCTACGGCTTCTACAAAGCCGATGCCGGAGAAATCTTCATCGGCGGCCAGAAAACTGAAATCCCCGACAGTCAGGCGGCGATTGCCGCTGGCATCGGTATGGTGTTTCAGCATTTCAAACTGGTCGAAAACTTCACAGTGCTCGAAAACGTGGTGCTGGGTGCCGAAGACGGCTGGAAGCTTGGTCCCTCCCTGCGAAAGGCCCGCCAAGAGCTGACCGCACTGGCCAAGGAATACGAGCTTAACGTCGATCCGGACGCTGTGATCGAAGAGATCGGCGTTGGCATGCAGCAACGTGTCGAGATCCTCAAGGCGCTCTACCGCAAGGCTGATATCCTCATCCTTGATGAGCCAACGGGCGTGCTGACGCCCACGGAAGCAGACCAATTGTTCCGAATTTTGCGCCGTCTGCGCGACGAGGGCAAAACGATCATTCTGATCACCCACAAGCTGCGCGAAATCATGGATGCGACAGACACTGTCAGCGTGATGCGCCGTGGCAAGATGACCGCTACGGTAAAAACCGCCGAGACCAATCCGGAACAGCTTGCAGAGCTGATGGTGGGCCGCAAAGTCTTGTTGCAGGTAGAAAAAACGCCGGCCAAACCCGGTGATGTGGTGCTTTCTGCCAGCAATCTACGCGTGGTAGATGACGCAGGCGTGGAGCGGCTGCGCGGTGTCTCTCTTGATATTCGTGCCGGTGAGATCCTCGGAATTGCAGGCGTTGCCGGCAACGGCCAATCGGAGTTGCTCGAGGTGCTCGGCGGCATGCAGGCGGCAGAGGGCAGCCTCACTCTGAACGGCACAGATCTGGAACTTGTCGGACCACAGGCCAACGGGCGGGCGCGCCGCGCCCGGGGCATCGGGCATGTGCCCGAGGATCGCCAGCGCGAAGGCTTGATCATGGATTTCCATGCCTGGGAAAACAACGCGTTCGGCTACCATGACGATCCCGCCTTCAACACGGGCCTGTTGATGAACAACCGGGCCTTGCGCAAAGACACAGAGAAAAAGATTGCGGAATACGACATTCGCCCCGCCAACGCGTGGCTGACCGCGAAGAATTTCTCTGGCGGCAACCAGCAGAAGATCGTGGTGGCCCGAGAGATCGAACGCAGCCCTGATCTGCTGCTGATCGGCCAGCCCACACGCGGCGTCGACATCGGCGCGATCGAATTTATTCACAAGCAGATCGTGGCCCTGCGGGATGCTGGCAAGGCCGTTTTGCTGGTGTCTGTGGAACTGGATGAGATCCTTGGCCTCGCAGACCGGATCGCGGTGATGTTTGATGGCCGCATCATGGGCGAGCGTGACGCAGGCGCGACCGACGAACGCGAACTGGGCCTGTTGATGGCCGGCGTGACAGACGAAGGGGACAATTGAGATGGACAAGATGCCAAACTGGGCAGACGTGGTCCTTGTACCTCTGATCTCCCTCTTTCTTGCTTTCGCCCTGTCCGGGCTTGTGATTCTGGCGATCGGTGAAAACCCGCTGGAAGCTTTGCAGATGATGGTAACCGGGGCTTTGGGGTCGACCTATGGCTGGGGCTACACCCTCTATTACGCGACGAACTTCATGTTCACGGGCCTTGCAGTGGCCGTGGCCTTTCATGCCCGCCTGTTCAATATCGGCGGCGAAGGCCAGGCCACGCTCGGCGGGCTTGGCGTGGCGCTCGTCTGCCTGTCTTTCGAATGGCCCCATTGGACATTGGCGTTGATCGCGGCAATGGCAGGCGGCGCCTTGTTCGGCGCGGCTTGGGCAGCCATCCCGGCCTGGCTGCAGGCCAAGCGCGGCAGCCATATCGTGATCACCACGATCATGTTCAACTTTATCGCGGCTGCTGTCCTCAACTACATGCTGGTCAATGTTCTGCGGCCCGATGGCGCCATGGACCCGGCCACCGCCCGCTTCCCCGAGGGCACAAACCTGCCGACGCTGCATGATATGCTAGCTGTGTTTGGCATCCCGTTCTCGAAGGCGGCCCCGGTCAATATCTCGTTTCTGATCGCCCTGCTGGCCTGTTTCCTGGTCTGGCTGCTGATCTGGCGCACGCGTCTTGGCTATGAAATCCGCGCCTTCGGCCATTCCGAAAGCGCGGCGCGCTATGCCGGGATTTCCGGCGTGCGGATCACCATGATCGCCATGCTGATTTCGGGCGGCCTCGCGGGGCTGATGGCCATCAACAACGTTATGGGCGAGGCAGAGCGGCTTGTGCTCAACTCCGTTGAGGGTGCTGGTTTCATCGGCATCGCCGTAGCCCTGATGGGCCGCAGCCATCCCTTTGGCGTGGCTTTGGCGGCGATCCTGTTCGGCTTTCTTTATCAGGGTGGGGCCGAATTGGCGCTGTTCACCTCCATCCCGCGCGAACTGATCGTCGTGATCCAGGCCCTTGTGATCCTCTTCACAGGCGCGCTCGACAATATGGTTCGGATGCCGATCGAACGGATTTTCCTTGCGCTCAACCGCCGGAAGGAGGGCTGATCAAATGGATTTCCTGACATTGATCCAGGTGCTCGACAGCACCGTACGCCTCGCAACGCCCCTGCTTCTGGCCTGCCTCGCCGGCCTTTTCTCAGAGCGGGCTGGCATCTTTGATATCGGTCTTGAAGGCAAGATGCTGGTTGCAGCAATGTTTTCTGCCGCAATCGCTTATACATCCGGCTCTGTTTGGCTGGGGCTACTGGCGGGGATTGCCTCCTCCATGTTGCTGTCGGGGCTGCACGGTCTGGCTTCCATCACCTTCCGGGGCAACCAGCTGATTTCCGGCGTGGCGATCAACTTCCTCGCTGCCGGGATGACGGTGCTTGTGGCGCAAAGCTGGTTCGGTCAGGGCGGACGGACGCCTTCGCTCTTCGGCGGCGCCCGGTTCGAGCCGATCACCCTGCCCTTCGCGGACAGTATCGAACCCGTGCCCTTTATCGGCCCAATTTATTCGGAGCTGCTTTCAGGCCATTCCATCCTCGTTTATGTCGCGCTGTTCTGCGTGCCTGCCACCTGGTGGATCCTGTACCGCACCCGCTTCGGCCTGCGCCTGCGCGCAGTGGGCGAAAACCCGGCCGCAGTGGACACGGCCGGCATCTCGGTAATTGGCCTTCGTTATGCGGCTGTCTGTATCTGTGGCGTGCTCTGCGGCATTGCAGGCGCCTATCTTTCCACGGCGCTGCAGGCGGGCTTTGTAAAAGACATGACCGCCGGACGCGGCTTTATCGCCCTCGCCGCGCTGATCTTTGCCAAATGGCGCCCTTGGTATGCGCTGGCCGCCTGTATGCTGTTCGGCTTTTTGCAGGCCCTCGCCCTGCGTCCAGACCTGATCGAAGGCCTGATTGGCATACCCGTGCAGGTTCAATTGCTCGATGCGCTGCCCTATGTGCTGACAGTTGTGATTCTTGCAGGCTTTGTCGGCAAGGCCATCCCACCCCGCGCCGGCGGAGAGCCCTACGTCAAGGAACGCTGACAAACATAAGGCCCGCGGAAAGATAACCGCGGGCCTGTCTTTCAACGGCCGCACAGCCCCAAGAGCAGCCAAATTCTGCCTCTTGATGAAAGCGATTACATTTAGAGGTTGATTTCCGGCACGATCCTGCGCCAAACCGCCGACCGAGAGCGGTAGCTTCCCCGCTACCGTTGCCATTTCCCTGCAAAAGGTTTTTCTGGGGCCATGCAGATTTACCTCCCCATCGCCGAGGTGTCGGTCAATGCGTTCCTGCTCTTAGGGCTGGGCGGCATGGTGGGTGTGCTTTCGGGGATGTTTGGCGTCGGGGGTGGGTTCCTCATGACGCCGCTGCTGTTTTTTATTGGCATCCCGCCGGCTGTTGCCGTCGCCACCGAAGCAAACCAGATCGTGGCTTCGTCCTTTTCGGGCGTCCTTGCCCATCTCAGACGGAAAACGGTGGACTTGCGAATGGGCACTGTGCTCCTGGCCGGTGGCCTAGTGGGTGCAGCTTTGGGGGTGGTGCTGTTCAACTACCTGCGCAGCATGGGCCAGGTCGATCTGCTTGTCCGTCTTTGCTACGTGGTGTTCCTCGGCATCATCGGCAGCCTGATGTTCGTAGAAAGCCTCGGGGCCATCCGGCGCGCACGCAGTGCAGCCAAGGGCAAGCCTGTCGCGCCCCCGCGCCGTCGGGAACGCAAATGGGTGCACACTCTGCCCTTCAAGATGCGGTTCAGAACCTCCGGTCTTTACATTTCCATCATCCCGCCCCTGCTCGTGGGGCTGTTGGTCGGTATTTTAGCCGCCATCATGGGCGTTGGCGGCGGCTTCATCATGGTCCCTGCGATGATTTATCTGCTCGGTATGCCAACCAAAGTGGTCGTCGGCACCTCACTGTTCCAGATCATCTTCGTCACAGCCTTCACCACGCTGCTCCACGCCACCACAAACTACACGGTGGATATGGCGCTGGCCGTGCTGCTGTTGCTGGGGGGCGTTGTCGGCGCTCAGATCGGAACGCGGATCGGCGCACGGCTACAGGCCGAGCAGCTGCGCGTGTTGCTGGCTGCGCTTGTCTTGGTGGTGTGTGGGAAACTGGCTCTGGAACTGCTTCTGCAACCCGCTGAGCTGTACTCCCTTGGCGATGCGGGAGGACATTGATCATGGCCCTTCGTCTGTGCGCCCTGCTTGGCATCTGCCTCGCCCTAATTAGCCCAACACCATCTGCCCAGGCACAGGACATCGTCGCAGATCTGTCGCAACGCTCGGTGTCAATCACAGCAAATTTTGACGGCTCTGAGCTGATGATCTTCGGGGCAATCCGGCGCGACGGCCCTCCGCAAGAGGCTGATCCACTGGAGATCATAATAACCGTTTCCGGCCCTTCTGAGCCCGTCCTCGTGCGTCGAAAGGAAAAGGTTGCCGGCATATGGGTAAACACCGAAGCTGTGGAGGTCGACGCCGCCCCCAGCTTCTATGCCATCACGTCGACGGGCCCCATGGCTGACATCCTCGCCGACACCGAAGATCTGCGCCACCGGATCTCAATCCCCAGGGCAATCCGCTCGGTCGGTGCGCCACAAGAGGTCGATCAACCCGAAAGCTTTACAGACGCTCTGATCCGCATCCGCAAAGATGAGGGCTTGTACCGCGTCGAAGAAGGGGGCGTCAGCCTGCAAGAGCAAACCCTGTTCCGCAGCCGCGTCGCCCTGCCCGCCAATCTCGTGGAAGGCGACTACGAAGTGCGTATCTTTCTGACCCGCGACAAGCAGGTCGTCGCGGAGGAAGACACTCTGATCGCCGTGCGCAAGGTAGGGCTTGAACGCTTCATCTACACCCTCGCCCATGAGCAACCCCTGGTCTATGGGCTGCTTTCACTAACGATCGCCATCGTTGCCGGATGGGGCGCATCCACCGCTTTCCGATATTTGCAAAGCTAACGCGCAACAAGGGCGGCCAGAGTGTCTTTGTCTTTGAAATACTCTGGGGTCCGGGGCAACGCCCCGATGGCGCTGGAACGCCCCGGTTCCAGCGCTGCGCTAACGGCCCACAGGGCACGCTTACGCGCTTTGTGCCAAGCGCGCCTCAAGCACGGAAAACGGCACAGATTGGGCTTCTTTGGCCGCCCGGATCACAAGCGAAGTCTTGACGCTGGCCACATTTGGCTCTGCCGTCAAATCCCCGGTCAGGAAACTCTGGAATGTCGACAGGTCCGGTGCCACGCATTTCAAAATGAAATCAATCTCACCGTTGAGCATGTGGCATTCACGGACCAAGGGCCATTCCCGGCACTTGGCCTCAAAGGCAGAAAGATCCACCTCAGCCTGGCTGCTCAAGCCAACCATCGCGAACACTTGCACCTCAAAGCCAAGCGCGCGCGCGTCCACGTCCGCATGGTAGCCCCGAATGTAGCCGGTCTCTTCCAAGGTCCGGACGCGACGCAGGCAAGGCGGGGCCGAAATCCCGACCCGACGGGCCAGTTCGACATTTGTCATACGCCCATCTCCCTGCAATTCTGCAAGGATCATTCGGTCAATCGGATCCAATTTTGACGTTGGCATGTGTCCCCCTGGCTTTGGGCTGATTGATACAACAGGGGCAACACAAGCGCAATAATATTTCACAGTCACGCAACATTATGAAAGCTCTGTAGGACAATATGGCGCAATCAATCAGAGCAGCCTGCACAAGTTTCGGGCGGCAGACGGACCATTACGCACGCAAGAACGCGGCCCATGCACCCTCTCTCTTGTCCTTCCGGCCGTCTCGTTCCTATATACCACACCTGCAGATATGAGGCGCCAGATGACCGTAGATTCGACCCACCGCCACACCCGCGTTTTGATCATTGGATCGGGCCCGGCCGGCTATACGGCTGCGGTTTATGCCAGCCGCGCAATGCTCGACCCGATCCTGGTTCAGGGCATCCAGCCCGGTGGCCAGTTGACGATCACAACCGAAGTGGAAAACTGGCCCGGTGAAACCGAGATCCAGGGCCCTGACCTCATGGTCAACATGGAAGCCCATGCCAAAGCCGTTGGCACCGAAATCATTGGCGATCACATCAACTCCATTGACCTCTCAAAGCGCCCCTTCACCGCCATCGGCGACAGTGGCACCACATACACCGCCGACGCTGTGATCTTGGCAACCGGTGCGCAGGCGCGCTGGCTCGGCCTTGAGAGCGAAGAAACCTTCAAGGGCTTCGGCGTCTCCGCATGCGCCACCTGCGATGGCTTCTTCTACCGGGGCCGGGAAGTTGTGGTTGTGGGGGGCGGCAATACCGCCGTGGAGGAAGCCCTGTTTCTGACCAACTTTGCCTCCAAGGTCACGCTGGTGCATCGCCGGGATACGCTGCGCGCCGAGAAAATCCTGCAAGACCGTTTGTTCAAACATCCCAAGATCGAAACTGTATGGGACCATGTGATCGACGAAGTACTCGGCGATACAGACCCCAAAGGCGTGACAGGTGTACGCTTGGCCCATCGTGACACGGGCGCAACGCAGGAACTGCCTTGCGACGGGGTCTTCGTCGCCATCGGCCACGCCCCCGCCAACGAATTGGTCAAGGACCAGCTGGAAACGCATATGGGGGGCTATGTTGTCACCCAGGCGGACAGCACGGCCACATCCATTCCAGGCGTCTTCGCGGCAGGCGACCTGACAGATCATATCTATCGCCAAGCGGTGACCTCAGCGGGCATGGGGTGCATGGCCGCGCTCGAAGCTGAGCGGTTCCTCGCTGAACACGAGGACAGCACGGCACACGCCGCCGAGTAATCTGCATCACGTGCCAAGACCCGCGCCAGAGCCTTTTGGGCGGCGCGGGTAACCACACAAACATCTGTGCTCTTCGCGCGCTTGGCCCTGCGGCCTAGACCCTCGGCCTCGAAAGCGGGCGTGCCCCGCATTCCGTCATGCGGAATTTCCCCTCCTTGAAGTCATTTTTTTCTTTCTTTTGAAATTTGCTTATGCAATGCGTTCACGCGTGAACAAACCTGAGTCCCGCAATGGCCGAACAGCCTGAAAATATGCCCATGCTTGATAGCGACTTGCTGTTTCGCCTGCTGCGCCAGCTTGACGCCGCGCCGCAGGCGTCGCAACGCATGACAGCAGAAGCCCTGGGCATCAGCCTTGGGGGCCTCAACAAGCTGTTGCGCGCCGCCTCTCAGGCCGACCTCATCACTGTTGCCGAACGGGACGGCCCAGACCGCCGTCAACGCTTTGCATACGGCCTCACGGCAAAAGGCGCAGCCACCAAGCTGGCACTCACAGATCAATTCCTCACCCGCAAACTTGCCGAATATGATGCGCTCCACGCGGAGCTCACAGGCGCGTCCAGCGGGCTTTCTCTTAGTAAACCAAGGTTACCATCCATGCAGCAAATCCATGCCCCCATCCCAGAGCTTTATGTCTCCTATGACAGCGCACAAAAGCTGAAACGCGAAGCAGCAGACCTCGTGTCTTGGGATCTTTCGCCACGCCAGATTTGCGATCTGGAATTGCTGATGAATGGCGGCTTCAATCCGCTCAAAGGCTTCCTGACGGAGGAAGACTACAACGGCGTGGTGGACAACATGCGCCTGAGCGATGGGCAGCTTTGGCCGATGCCGATCACGCTCGATGTCTCCGAGAAGTTTGCCGACGGCATTGAAGAGGGCCAGGACATCGCCCTGCGGGACCAGGAAGGCGTTATCCTCGCCATCCTGTCAGTGACCTCGAAATACACCCCCAACAAAGCCCGTGAGGCCGAGAAAGTCTTTGGCGCGGATGATATTGCACATCCGGCTGTCGACTATCTGCACAACACTGCCGGGAATGTTTATCTGGGCGGGCCGATCACAGGCATCCAGCAACCGGTTCACTACGATTTCCGCGCGCGCCGCGACACCCCGAACGAATTGCGCGCCTATTTCCGCAAGATGGGCTGGCGCCGCATCGTGGCGTTCCAAACGCGCAATCCCCTGCACCGGGCGCATCAGGAACTCACTTTCCGGGCCGCAAAGGAAGCTCAGGCCAACCTGTTGATCCACCCCATCGTCGGCATGACGAAACCGGGCGACGTGGATCACTTTACCCGGGTGCGCTGCTATGAGGCCGTACTGGACAAATATCCGGCCGCAACCACAACCATGTCGCTGCTCGGCCTTGCCATGCGCATGGCCGGCCCGCGCGAAGCCGTCTGGCATGGGTTGATCCGCAAAAATCACGGTGTCACCCACTTCATCGTGGGCCGCGACCATGCCGGCCCCGGCAAGAACAGCCAGGGCGAAGATTTCTACGGGCCCTATGACGCGCAGGATCTGTTCCGCCAGTACGAGGCTGAAATGGGCATCGAAATGGTTCCCTTCAAGCACATGGTCTATGTGCAGGAGCGCGCCCAGTACGAGCCCGCAGACACGATCGAGGAAGGCGTCACCGTCCTGAACATTTCGGGCACAGAACTGCGCCGCAGACTGGCCGAAGGGCTCGAAATCCCGGAGTGGTTCTCGTTCCCCGAAGTCGTGACTGAACTGCGCAAAACCCGCCCACCGCGGTCCAAGCAGGGCTTCACCGTGTTCTTCACCGGCTTCTCTGGGTCCGGCAAATCCACGATTGCCAACGCGCTCATGGTCAAGCTGATGGAAATGGGCGGGCGTCCGGTCACCCTGCTTGACGGGGATATCGTGCGCAAAAACCTCAGCTCAGAGTTGGGTTTCTCGAAAGAGCATCGCGATCTGAACATCCAGCGCATCGGCTATGTCGCCTCCGAGATCACGAAGAATGGCGGCATTGCCATCTGCGCCCCAATCGCCCCCTACGCCAATACGCGCCGTCAGGTGCGACAGGGCATCGAAGCCTACGGGGCCTTCGTCGAAGTCCATGTGGCGACGTCCATCGAAGAATGCGAACGTCGGGATCGCAAGGGCCTCTACAAGCTTGCACGCGAAGGGAAGATCAAGGAATTCACCGGGATTTCCGATCCCTATGACACGCCCGAGAAGCCCGAACTGCGCCTCGATACGGAAACGGTCGATGTGGATTACTGCGCCCAGCAAGTCTTCCTGAAGCTGAAAAGCTTGGGCCTGATCACCGCGGAATCGAGTTAATGATCGCCCCCTGACGGGGCGCACTTTCCTGCTGATGAGCGGCCTGCGACGGCCCGATGAAGCAAACCGGCACGCAAACAGGGGCAGATGCTTTTCGCATTTGCCCCTGTCTTTGTATCTGGCCAACACTGAGATCACGGGCGCGCGCTGCTGGCCATGTGGAAGGCGGCGCGTTTGTCAGCGCAGCCCCCTTATCCCGACAAGAAACTTCAGTGGTTTTGGCGTCAGGGTGACGAGAGCAGAAGATCACCGGACATCAACACATGGGCCTTGCCCGCCACCTTTACCCCTGTGATGGCCTCAGGGGGCCCTAAAACCTGAACACGCGCCTGTCCCGGGCGGCCCAGCCCATGCCCCTGCTCCGCGATATACGCGGGGCTTGCGATCAACCCGCGCGACCAAAGATAGGATGCCGCAGCGCCTGTTGCTGAGCCGGTGAAAGGATCTTCAGGCGGGGACGCTGTGGCAAGCAGCAAGCGTGAAAACGTGTCCCCCGCCGCGGTGGCCCCTCCGCGGTACACTAAGTAGGGCCACGCGGCTTGCATCCCGCCGGCCCGCTCCTTGGCCTCAAAGCGTGCCAGCGCCTCGGGGGAAGTCAGCCGGGCCGCCTGCAGGCTTTCGAGAGAGCCCAGCACCGTTACGCAAAACGGCAAGCCAGTAGAGACAATCTGCGGCGGCGCCACGACATCTGCCGGATCAATGCCGACCACCTCTGCCACTTCTTCAGCAGGCACTTCTGCCCCGAAGGTGGGGGCGATCTGGGTCATTTCGATCCAGCCGTCGCGCATCTCGACCTCGACAATGCCCGCGCCGGTTTCGAGCCGACAGCTGTCCTCGGGCACCAGCCCCCTGTGCAGGAGGCTGGCGACGGTTGCGATGGTGGGGTGGCCTGCAAAGGGGATTTCATGGGTTTGCAGGAAATAGCGCACGCGCACGTCGGCGACCTCCGAAGGGGCGACAAATGTGCATTCCACCAGAGATGTCTCACGTGTGAAGGCCAAGCATGCCTGCGTATCAAGCGCGCCGCCATCATGCACCACGGCACAGCCATTGCCGCCAAACGGTGTATCCGTAAAGGCGTCAACCCAATCGACGGGATATCGCATCAATGCACGCTGAGGGGAGTCATGTCGTGCTGGCGCGCCAGCTCAAAGGCCATGTTGCGCTCTGCCACCAGGGCGAGCGGCGCGCCCTCGGCATCATGCACCGCATAGAGATGGGTGTGGCCACTGGCCTTTTCCTGCATATCCTTGGGCAAGCTGTCCACGGAAACCGAGCGGACATACACGATCTTTTCCAACTCGCTATCAGGCTCTTTGTTCAGTTTATGATCCATATCCATGCCTCCTGTATGTCCTTAACCCCGATTGATCGCGATGGTCTGCACAACCGTTTCCGGCTCAGATCGTTGCAAATCCACGTGCAGCAGCCCATTGCTGAGGGTGGCGCCGGCCACCTCCACAGCGTCGGCCAGTACAAAGCTCTTTTGAAACTGGCGTGCCGCAATGCCCCGGTGCAGGAAAACGCGTTCAGCGCCGTCCTCCACCTGCCTACCCCGGATGACCAGCTGTCGATCCTCAACAGTGATCGACAGGTCTTCCTCCGCGAAACCGGCAACGGCCAGCGTGATGCGATAGCTCAGGGCACTGGTTTGTTCAATATTATAAGGGGGATAGCCCTCATTGCCGGATTTGGCGGTGCGCTCCACCAGCCGCTCCAGCTGCTCGAACCCTACAAAGAAGGGATGCGAGGCATGTGTTAACTTGCTCATCGGCACGTCCTTTATTCGTGAAAGCGACCATGCAAGCGGCCCTGTCAGACAGCAGCCACATAAGAAATATGGGACGGGCGCGCCCGTTGCACAAGATGCAGTTGCAAGCGAACAGCATTTGCCAGAACAAACTGCACGGCTATAGTGCACCTCCAGCGTGCAGCCAGGAGCAGAGCATGACACCGCCCAGCGAGATGAATCCCGACGAGGTTCTGCGCGTAAAGCTAGAGGTTTTGCGGGACGAGCACCGGGACCTGGACGCAGCCATCGCCGCCCTTCAGGAAACCGGACGGGACATGCTGACGATTTCCCGGCTCAAGAAGAAAAAATTGCGCCTGAAAGACGAGATCACCCGCCTGAGTGACATGCTCACCCCGGACATCATCGCCTAACCGCCCCCAACACCTTGTCATATGGCCCCGGGCGCGCTATCGCCCACGCTTGCAGGGATGAGATACGGGAGCCAAGGCATGGGAACTCCACAGGTCGGCATCATCATGGGCAGCACGTCTGACTGGCCCACCATGGAAAAGGCCGCTGAAATCCTCGATGCACTCGAGGTCGCGTATGAAGCGAAGATCGTCTCGGCGCATCGCACTCCCGATCGCCTCTGGAGCTACGGCAAAACCGCGGCGGAGCGCGGCATCAAGGTGATCATCGCCGGCGCCGGCGGTGCAGCACATCTGCCAGGCATGGTGGCCTCCAAGACGATCCTTCCCGTCGTGGGTGTGCCCGTGCAGACAAAAGCTCTCTCCGGTGTCGATAGCCTCTACTCGATCGTTCAGATGCCGCGCGGCTACCCGGTGGCAACGATGGCAATCGGGGCCGCAGGTGCCGCCAATGGTGGCCTGATGGCCGCGAGCATCCTCGCCGTTTCTGATCCGGCCCTTGCGGAGCGACTTGCTGAATGGCGCGAGGCGCTGACGGCCTCGATCCCCGACAGCCCTCTGGAGGGGCTGTAATGAGCGCCGCCCTGCCCACCGGCAGTGTTATTGGCATCCTTGGCGGAGGCCAGTTGGGGCGCATGTTGTCGGTTGCTGCCGCCCGCCTAGGATATCGCTGCCACATTTACGATCCGGGCGCGAATCCCCCGGCAGGCCAAGTCGCAGAGGTGGTCACAACGGCCCCTTGGGATGACTCAGATGCGCTGAAGGCATTTTGTGCCGCAGTGGATGTGATCACCTACGAATTTGAGAACGTCCCCGCCGAAAGCTTGGATTTGCTGGAATCCATCTGCCCTGTCCGGCCCGGCCGCCGCGCGCTTGAGATCTCGCAGGATCGGGTCACCGAAAAGGATTTCCTGACTGGGCTGGGACTGGCCACTGCGCCCTATGCCGACTGCCCCGATCTTGACAGCCTAACCCGCGCGCTCGAGCGCTTTGGCCGCCCTGCCATCCTGAAAACCCGTCGTTTCGGCTATGACGGCAAAGGCCAGGTTCGGATCGACGAGGACACCGACGTTGCCGCGGCTTTCGCCGCCCTGAAGGGCGCACCGGCCGTTCTGGAAGGCTTTGTGCCCTTCCTGTCCGAGATTTCTGTGATTGCGGCGCGCGGTGTCGATGGCCAAGTGGCCTGCTTTGATCCCGGGCAAAACGTCCACCGGGCAGGCATTTTGCGCACAACCACGGTGCCCGCTCCGATCCCGCCTGCCCTGCGCTCTGACGCGGTTATTCTGGCCGGACGCATTCTGAATGCGCTGGATTATGTGGGCGTTCTGGGCGTCGAACTCTTCGTGACACCGGGGGGCCTCATCGTAAATGAGATTGCACCGCGCGTGCATAATTCCGGCCACTGGACGCAAGCGGGCTGCACCGTTGACCAATTTGAGCAGCACATCCGTGCCATAACGGGCCTGCCCCTGGGCGACGGGCAGCGCTATGCGGATGTGACCATGGAAAACCTGATCGGGGATGACATGGAACGCCTGCCTGCACTGTTGGCCGACGCGGATACACAAGTGCATCTTTACGGCAAGGCGGACACCCGCGAAGGCCGCAAAATGGGCCATGTGAACCGCATTGCGCGCGGCGCTTAGGCCCACGCTTGCCCTGCCGCGCCAGCGTCAAACATCAGACTGCCCTGTTGCCTTTGACAGCCCGTTGATGACAGCCTGTCGATAACACTGACAGGGGGCGCATATGGCGACGGGATTCTTTTGGGATGAGCTCTGCTTTTGGCACGGTGGCGGCAACTACGCGCTGACGGTTCCCGTCGGGGGCTTTGTGCAGCCCCTGCCAGCCGGTTTGCCAGAAAACCCCGAAACAAAGCGGCGGCTTGTGAACCTGATGAACATCAGCGGCTTGGCTCGCGAGCTTGCAATGCAAAGCGCGCCCCCGGCAACCCGCGCCCAAATGGCACGCATCCACCCCGATGCCTATCTCGACCGGTTCAAAGAGATGTCAGATGCCGGCGGCGGCGAATTGGGCCGGCGCACCCCCTTTGGCCAGGGCGGCTTTGAACAGGCCGCCCAATCCGCCGGTCTTGCGATCGGCGCATTGGATGCCGTGCTGTCCGGCCAACTGAACAACGCCTATGCCCTGTCACGCCCCCCGGGCCATCACTGTCTTCCGGACTTTCCCAACGGGTTTTGCCTGCTGAACAATATCGGCATTGCACTTGAAAATGCGCGGGCTCAGGGGCTGGCCCAACGGGCGGTGATCCTTGATTGGGATGTGCATCACGGCAATGGCTCTGAGCACATTTACATCGACAGATCAGATACCTATACGATATCGCTACACCAAGACTGCAACTATCCAATGGATACGGGTGGTTTCGAAGTGCGTGGCCAAGGCGCAGGCTTGGGCACCAACTTAAACATCCCACTTCCGCCAGGGGCCGGGCATGTCTCCTATTTGGAAGCGATGGATCGGATCGTTGTCCCAGAGATTGCGAAATTTGACCCGGATGTGATCATCGTGGCGTGTGGCTTCGACGCCTCCTGCCTTGATCCTCTGTCGCGCATGATGGCCACCTCAGAGACCTTCAGGCAGATGACCCGCAAGGTGAAGGAATTGGCCCATCGCGTCTGCAAGGGCCGGTTGGTTCTGGTGCACGAGGGCGGCTATTCAGAGGTGCATGTGCCGTTTTGCGGGCATGCCGTTCTGGAAGAACTGTCAGGCAGCACGGTCCATGTGCCCGACCCGCTGGAAGAGACATTGTCAGCCCGCCAACCCAAAGAACGCATGAATGCCATGGTCTCGGGCCTGATCGATGAATATGTGGACGCGCTTCAAATTGCGCCTGCCCCTTGATAACCGCGCCCAAACCAACGACATGGCGAACATGACCCAATCTTCCGATACCGCACTCGATTTTCTGCTCACCCGCAGATCCCGCCCGGCAAAGCTGCTGACAGGGCCGGCCCCGGACCGTGAGGCCCTCAAAACCCTGCTTACGGCCGCCGCGCGCACCCCCGATCACGGCAAGCTGGAGCCTTGGCGGTTCGTCGTACTGGAAAACGCTGCCATGCAGCGCCTCTCAGAGGCTGTGGCGGCGCGCGGATTAGCCCTTGGCCTTGCGGAAGACGCGGTTGAGAAAGCCCGCGCCTCCTGGGCGCGCGCGCCTCTTGCTGTGCTTGTTATCGCCAGCCCAAAGCCAAGTGAGAAAATCCCTGAGATTGAGCAGGTTCTCTCAGCAGGGGCGGTGTGTCTCGCGCTTTTGAATGCAGCCCTTGCGGCAGGTTGGGGGGCCAACTGGCTGTCTGGCTGGGCCAGCCATGACCGCATGTTCGTGGAAGGGGAACTGGGCCTTGCCCCCCATGAATTTGTTGCAGGCGTGATGCACCTCGGCACCGCCAGCCAAACCCCGCCCGAGCGCCCCCGGCCAGATCTCGACGCGATTGTGGAGTACGTCGCGCAATGATCCTGACCGCCTTTTTCGACTCAGTCGGCCAGATGCTGGACCGGCGCTTTCTTGGCGTGATGCTGGGGGGAATCGCATTGGCCACAGCTTTGCTGTTTGGCCTGCATGTGGCGCTTGTCTGGGGGTTGGATTGGCTGCTGCCTGACACGTTCTCCCTGCCATTTATTGGCGAGGTAACATGGGTCGACAATGCGATTTCAGGTGCCAGCGTCTTGCTGATGCTGGGTCTGTCAATCTTCCTGATGGTGCCCGTTGCAGCGATGTTCACGGGCCTGTTTCTGGAAATTGTCGCAGATGCAGTAGAGCAAAAACACTACCCAAACGTGCGGCCCGCCGCCCCGACCCCCTTTCTGACTACGTTGAAAGACAGTCTTCGCTTTCTGGGCGTAATCGTGCTCGTCAATCTCTGTGCGTTGGTTCTGTATTTCTTTGTTGGGCCATTCGCACCGCTGCTGTTCTGGTCGGTCAACGGCTATCTGTTGGGACGCGAGTATTTTCAGTTGTCCGCATTGCGCCACCTTGGCCCGGGCGGCGCGCGCGCCGCCCATCGGAGACACCGCTGGACGATCTTCACAGCGGGTGTATTGATGGCGATCCCGCTATCGGTGCCGCTTTTGAACCTCACGGTGCCCGTTCTGGGCGCGGCAACCTTCACTCACCTGTTTCACCGCCTGGAGACGGGGGCCCGAACCGCGTAAACAGGTCAAAATCGCTGAGCGTGATCCAGCCCATCGTGATAATGACCACCAGCGCCAGCCAGATTGGAACGGCGATTAACGTCACGATCCAAGCCGTTCTTTTTACTTTGAAGTTTTCTGGTGCCGAGACGTGGGTGCCGGGCACCTGAGTGCCCGCATCCGCCTGTGTGCGCGTCACCACGGGCAGCACCAGAAACAAGGTCATAAACCAACAGACGGCCAACAGGACGAGTGCTGAGGTGATCGCCATCAGACTTGCTCCAGTTCCACAAGAGTGCCCTGGAAGTCTTTGGGATGCAGAAATAAAACGGGTTTCCCATGGGCGCCGATCTTGGGCTCGCCCGTGCCCAAAACACGTGCGCCTTCAGCCTTGAGCCTGTCGCGCGCAACCAGGATATCATCGACTTCGTAGCAAACATGGTGAATGCCGCCAGAGGGGTTCTTATCGAGGAAACCTTGTATCGGGCTGTTGTCCCCGAGCGGGTAGAGCAATTCGATCTTGGTATTGGGCAACTCGATGAAAACCACCGTGACGCCGTGATCGGGTTCATCCTGCGGGGCCCCAACATCTGCGCCGAGTGTGTCGCGATACATGGCGGAAGCAGCCTGCAGATCAGGCACCGCAATGGCCACATGGTTCAAGCGTCCGATCATGGCATGTCCTTTCCAACTGAATTCACCGCCGTTATGGGCAGGCCTTTCGCCCAGCGCAAGCAGCAGGCGCTTCCCTGCGGCATTTACCTCCTCTTCACCTCAATCAGTCCATTTTAACCCTGAAAGGAGGCTGAAGATGCCCGACGGATTTGAAAACTTGCAGCCACGGCTGAGAAAGCCAACAGCAGAGCGCCCACTCTCGGACATAACGCTGTTGGTTGTTGAGGACAGTAAATTTGCCTCGGATGCCGTGCGTCTTATGGCGCTTCACAGCGGAGCGCGCCTGCGCCGCGCAGATTGTCTGGCGTCAGCGCGCCGCCATTTGGCAGTTTATCGCCCAAGTGTTGTTATGATCGACTTAGGGCTTCCCGATGGATCTGGCGTGGATTTGATTCGGGAACTTGCCGTCGCTGAACCGCGGGTGCCCGCTATTATTGCCACCTCTGGCGAAACGCATTTAGAGCAGACAGCGCTTGATGCCGGCGCAGATGATTTCTTGGCCAAGCCAATTGCCGGGATCGCAGCCTTTCAGCACGCAATCCTAAAGTGTCTCCCAAGGGACGGCCTGCCCGCCTCGCCGCGTCTCGTTTCAAATGCGACTGTTGCGCCCGATCCCGTCGCCCTTCGCG
>JAKVBK010000018.1 GCA_022447275.1 Oceanicola sp.
TTTTATCTACAAATACCGCCGGTTTATGTGATATTCTGCGAGCGATAGAGCTCTGGTAACGCTTGATTAAGTTTCATATTGAGGCAAACGGATAGGTGAAATCGGCTTGGCCCCAAACATCCCTCCCAAAACGACTGACTGATTCCGTCAATTATAATGGGTGTGGAGACGCTTTGGATTCGTCGCACTAGGACTTATTGAGTTCGCAGTGGCACCAAAACTGTGCACCAGCCAAGCAACAGGCGAAGGTAAACTCAGGCGTCTTCACCGCCTCGTCATGCAAACACGGTTTGAAGTGGATGCGCATTTTGTGACACCGGATGGAGACACCAACTGGCCCAACCGTCACAGGAGCGCCTGATCCCACGCGGTACGGCTCAGATTCGATCTGCGTGTCACAACGGACTGAGATTTTGCCCCTGCGCCACACAGAAGGACAGGCCAAAGAAGAAACTGCCCGCCTCTGAATCTTCGAGCGCCATGATAACCGACTGCTTACCTGCCGGTTCAAGAACCTGCCAGTTCGCGCGCCTGTTCGACATAGAGTGTGGGGACGCAAATCCCTTCGTCTCTTGCTATTTGGATGGCTGCCAGACGGCGGGCCCCTGGCAGACGTGCGCCAGGTGTCCCCTCGATGGCGTTCAACAGATCTGCAACCCGCGCCAGATAGCCGTCATCGGCGCTTGGATCGATGGCAATCAGGGTCTGGCCGACGCGTGGCGCCGGCCCCTCCGCATTGAAGAACGAGCCTGCATCGCGGCTGAAGGCACTGCCGGTAAACGCGGCGGCCAGCACTTCGACCATCAGCGCCAGCGCCGTGCCCTTCGCCTCCCCGATAGGCTGCATGGACCCATCCAAGGCCGCCTCCGGGTCGGTGGTGGGCTGGCCATCTTTGTCAAAGGCCCAGCCCAGTGGGATCTCGCCGCCAGACTTTTTGGCGTTCATGACCTTGCCGCGCGCCACAACCGACAGCGACAGATCAATGACGAGAGGAGGGCCATTCTCGCGCGGCGTTGCAAAGGCAATCGGGTTGGTGCCGAACAGGGGATCGCGACCGCCCCAGGGCGCAATTGCTTTGGGCGTGTTTGCCACCATCAGGCCGATCATCCCCGCAGCGGCAATTTTCTCCACCTGTACTGACAACGCCCCGCAATGGTGGGAATTGGCAATTGCCATGACGCATACGCCCATGTCTCGCGCTCGGGGCAAACCGACGTCCAGCGCCTTTTCGAGCGCCGGGTAGGCAAAGCCCAGATCGGCATCAATCAGCAAAGAGGCCGGGCCGCGCTCATGAATGGAAATCTGTGCCGCCGGGTTGACCTTGCCGCTGCGGGCTTGGGCCACGTAATCAGCGATGCGCGAGAACCCGTGCCCAACCTGGCCTTCCGCCTCTGCAGCGACAAGCGCGCGTGCAACGCTCCGCGCTGCATCGGGGGGCAGTCCAGCGGCGCCAAAGACGCGCTCCAACAGGTCTTCGGCCTCTGCAAGCTGCAGTCTGGTGGTTTCCGGCATCCGCCCCCCGCGATCACATCAGCCAGGGGGCGCAAAGAACAGGCGCCCCCCGGTCGTTTTCGTCAGGCGCTGCGGTACAGCTTGGTCATCGAGAATTCACGGTGACCAAGTGCCTCGGCCGCGGTATTGCGGCCATTCGCGGTGCGGCGGATCATGTCGATCAGCGCATCGCCTGCCTCATCGATCGTCTGCTCGCGGCGCAGGATGCCCGACACATCCACATCCACATGCTCGGCCATGGTACGCACGGTGCGCGGGTTGGCCGTGATCTTGATCACTGGCACGATCGGGTTGCCCACCACGTTGCCCTGCCCTGTGGGGAAGGTGTGGATCACGGCACCGCCAGCCGCCATCAGCGTGACGCATTCCGCTGCCGCAGAAGAGCTGTCCATGAAATAGAGCCCTGCGCCGGAGTTCGGCATCTCTGCCGGCTCAAGGATGTCGATATACTGCGATGTCCGGCCGATCTTTTCGAGGTTGCCCAGGGCTTTTTCCTCGATCGTGGTCAAGCCGCCCTCGATATTGCCCTTGGTGGGCTGACTGTCAGACAGATCATCGGTCTGGTGGGCGAAGATCACTTCATCCTGGTAGGCCTTCCACATCTTGTACCAGCGCGCGCCCACCTCCTCGTTGATCGCGCGTTTCTGGCAGATGTGCTCCGCGCCTGTGATCTCGGAGGTCTCACCAAAGAAGCCGGTGATGCCCTCGGGCAGCAGCTTGTCGTACATGTTGCCCACGGTTGGGCACGAGCCGAGACCGGTGGTTGTATCGGACTCACCGCATTTGGTGGACACCCAGAGCTCATTGACAGAGCATTCTTCGCGCTCAAGTTCAGTGGCCCAGTGCACGAAGTCCTTCGCCGCCCATGAGGCCGCCCGGATGGTTTCGAAATCCCCCTTCTGCTCGATAGAGAACTCAGCCACAGGCTTGCCCGTCTGGCGGATGCCATCGGCGATGCGCTTGGTCCAACCCGGCTCGATCCCGATCACCACGACAGCGGCCACATTGGGGTTGGCGCCCGTGCCGATGATGGTGCGGAAATGGGTTTCGAGGTCTTCCCCGAATTGCAGGCGGCCATAGGCATGGGGAATGGCCATCGTACCCTTAACGTTGTTCGCAACGGCCTCACAGGCCGCGTTCGAGATGTCATCGACGGGCAGGATGATGATGTGGTTACGGACACCCACACGGCCATTTTCGCGGCGGAAACCCTTGAAGGTGATATTGGAATATTTTGACATTGCTTTTCTCTCACTCCTGCTTCGCTTGGGCAGCGAAGTGCGTGTTGTCCTGATACCCCTGCACCCTGCGGCGCAGGGGGGGAGGCGGTATTACCAGCGCTTCGTCTTGCAGTTATGGGTATGCACGTGGCCGCCCTTGGGAATATCGGCGATGATCTTGCCAATATCTTCACCGTACTTTGTGGCGGTGTCGCCATCCTTGAGATCTTTCAGCGCGATCTTGTGGCCAATCGGCACATCGGCGCCAGCGGTCAGGCGGAAGGTGGAATTGTCATGGGTGATGCAGCACAGCATATCGGTGCCGGCGGTCAATCCCTCGACCACGACGACGCCCACGTTGTCGGCCTCTTCGTGAACCAGCAGATGCGGAATTTCATTGGGAGTTGGGTTGGACATGGAGGTCTCCGGGTTCAGCTTGGTTTGAGAATAATTTTCGGGGCCGCGATCTTGCCAGAGCGAATGTCGGCAAAGGCGCTGGCCCCTTCGGACAGGGCACGGGTTTCGGTCCAGTTGAGGGGGCCGAGTTTGCCTGCATACATGGCCGCGCAGGTGTCGCGGAAATCCTGCGGCGTATAGGTGTAGGTGCCCGTAAAGGTGATTTCCTGCAGGGTCAGGCGGCGGATATCCAGCCCCCCTGCCCCTCCGCCGAGCCCCACATGCAGGATCATCCCGCCAGGACGCGTAACGGCAGAAGCCTGTGCGCGGGTTGCATCATAGCCGACCGCATCAATCGTCAGATCGAACTGCTTGCCGTCCACAGCAGCAGGCACGACCACCTCTGCGGCCTCAAAAGACGACAGGTAAGCACGCCGCGTTTCGTTGGGCTCAACCAAAGTGATGTTTTCAATGCCCTGCGCCCGCAGGCAGAGGGCAGCCGCAACACCGATCGCCCCGCCACCAATGACCAGCGCATTCTGCGCCGGATCCGCCACCATGGCTTGCTTGGCAAGGCGCACCGCGTGCCAACTCACGGCGATTGGCTCGGCCAGTGCGGCCTGCTCCAGCGTCACCTCATCGGGGACGGTCACGAGGTTTTCGCCCGGCATGGCCACATATTGCGCAAAAGCCCCTTGGCGCGGTGGCATGGAGATGATCTGGCGCTGCGGGCACAAGTTGTTACGGCCCGCCAAGCAGGCGCGGCATTTGCCGCAGGTCACGAGGGGGTTGATCGTAACGCGCTCTCCGTCGCGGTCGCCGCCGACAACAACCCCAGCCCCTTCATGGCCAAGGATCAGCGGCGCAGGGCGTCTGTCGTCATGGCCGAGATAAGCATGCATGTCGGAACCACAGACCCCGACGCTGTCAATCCGGACAAGATGCATCCCCGCCCCAACCACCGGATCGGCGGCATCGCCATAGGCAAGCGTTTCCGGGCCTGTATAGACAAGAGCCTTCATTTCGCAGTGAACCCCCCATCCACCATCATAACCTGCCCCGTGACATAGGCCGAAAGATCAGAGCAGAGAAAGAGCAAAGGCCCATCAATGTCTTCAGGTTCGCCATTGCGCCCAATGCAGGTTTGCGCAGCATTGCGCGCCGCCCGTTCCGGATCCGCGAAGACGGCTTCTGTCAATTCGGTGCGGAAAAAGCCTGGCCCGATGGCATTTGCATTTATCCCGTCCGCCGACCAGGCTTGCGCCATTGCCCGGGTCATCTGGGCGATGCCGCCCTTCGATGCACCATAGCTCAGCCCACCGGGAAACGCGCGATAGGATTGCAGCGATGCGAATGTCACGATGCGGCCCCAGCCCTGCTTTTTCATCGCCGGCACACAGGCCTGCGACAGGAAGAAGGGGGCGCGCAGGTTGAGATCGAGGGTCACGTCCCAGCCCTCTGAGGTCAATTCATCGGCTGGCTCCCGGGTGTTTATCCCGGCAGCGTGCACCAGAATGTCCGGGGGGCCGAATATCTCCGATGCCTGCGCGGCCAGCCCTTCGAGTGCGGATCGATCAGCCAGATCACACGTCAGCGCATGGATCGCATCCGGGGCGCTGCTTGCCAAGTCTGCGAGGGGCTCAGCCCGGCGTGCAACAGCCACCACTTTGGCCCCATGCCGGGCCAGCACGCGGGCGGATTGCCGGCCAAGGCCAGCGCTTGCACCTGTTACCAGCGCCACGCGCCCAGTCAGGTCAAGGGAAGTCGCTGCAGTCACGATCACTCCTCAGGTTTCAGATCAAAGTTCTCGTCGGGGAAAAATTTCGCCAGACGGATATCTGCCGTGCGCGCATGCGCCTCCATCCCCTCCAGACGCGAAATCCGGGCCGTCGCCTCGGCAATGGGTTTCATGCCATCCGCGTTCGAGCGCTGCCAGGTTACGACTTTCATGTATTTATGCACAGAAAGACCGCCAGTATAGGTTGCAGCCCGCGAGGTCGGCAGTACGTGATTGGTGCCCGACGCCTTGTCCCCGAACGCGACGGTGGTTTCTTCGCCCAAGAACAGCGAGCCGTAGCAAGACAGGCGCTCCAGCCACCAATCCAGATCATCTGCCATGACAGTCAGGTGTTCCGGCGCATACTCGTCTGATGTGGACGCCATCTCTTCTGGGTCCTCGCATAGGATCACCTCAGCATAATCCCGCCATGCGGCGGTGGCATTTTCGCGGTTCACATCTGGCAGCGCCTCAATCAGCGTTGGCACCAGGCGCATGACTTCCTCTGCCAGCAAACGGCTGTCTGTGACAAGCCAGACGGGCGAGTTGTAGCCGTGCTCTGCCTGCCCCACCAGATCAGTGGCGACAATCATGGGATCGGCGAAGGCATCGGCAAGGATCAGACTGTCGGTTGGGCCTGCGATCATATCGATGCCGACACGTCCAAACAGGATGCGCTTGGCCTCAGCAACGAACTGGTTGCCCGGCCCCACAAGGATATTGGCCTTCGGAAGATCAAACAGGCCAAAAGTCATAGCGGCGATCGCCTGCACGCCGCCCATCGCCATGATCTTATCTGCGCCACAAATATGGGCGGCATACACGATGGCAGGGGCCACCCCCACGCCGGGGCGTGGCGGCGAACAGGCAACGATATGTTTGCAGCCCGCAACCTTAGCGGTTGTCACGGTCATGATGGCGCTGGCGATATGGCTGTAGCGTCCGCCCGGCACGTAGCAGCCCGCGGCCTCAACCGGCATCATCTTCTGTCCGGCCACCATGCCGGGCAGCACCTCGACTTCTATGTCTTGCATCGAGGCCTTCTGGGCCTCGGCGAAGCGTTTCACATTGCCATGGCTGAACTCGATATCGCGTTTGACCTTCTCCGGCACCAAGGCAATCGCAGCCTCAATTTCAGCCTCGGTCAGCAGCACGTTGCCCTCGTATTTGTCGAACTTGGCCGCATATTCGAGCGCCTTGGCATCACCGCCCGCTTCGATATCGGACAGGATGCCTTGAACAATTTCACTCACATCGGACGCATCGGAACGCGCGGTGAGGGTCGCTTTCTTGAGATATTCACGTGTCATGGCAGCGTGCATCCTATCGGTAAACATCGGGAAGGTCTGGATGGGGCGCGGCCGGACAGCCGGTGCGCGCAGACTGCGCTTCGGCCCGCAGATCCGGACATAGCGGAGCGATAAAATGCCGAAAGCGCCATCCAAGACCCCTGTTTCGCACAGGGCTACTGTACGATTCGACGCCGAAAGTAAGCGCTTACATTTTGCCATGCAAGCGCATACATCAATTGTCTGGACGTTATTTTTGCATTGCTGCACACTGCGCGGACACGCACAAGAATACAGGCCATCCACGTGACATCCGGCGCCCCCGAAGACCCAATCCAGCCGCCCACCGGTGTACCAACCCTCGCCGATGTGGCCCGCCACGCGAATGTGTCGACGGCCACTGTTTCGCGCTGCCTGAATGCGCCAGACAAGGTCGGAGAGGCGACCCGCAACAGGGTGATGGCCGCTGTGAATGAGCTCGGCTATGCGCCCAATTTCAATGCACGCGCCCTTGCCGCCAAGCGCACCAATACCATCGGCGCTGTCATCCCAACGATCGAAAACACAATATTTGCGCGGGGCCTGCAGGCCTTTCAGGAGGAGCTGGGCCGGCACGGCTATACGCTGCTCATCGCCTCTTCTGGCTACCGCGAAGATCTTGAGGCGGAACAGATCCGATCCCTTGTGGCGCGCGGCGCGGATGCGCTGCTGCTCATTGGCTATCATCGCAGCGCAGAACTCTACGCCTTTCTCGAGCGGCGCAACGTGCCTGCCCTTGTGGCGTGGGCATATGACAACCACTCTGATCAACCTGCGATCGGCTTTGACAATGTGGCCGCCATGGCCGCATTGGGTCGGCAGGTGATGCAATTGGGGCATCGCAACATCGGGATGATCTCGGGGCGCACCCCCACCAATGACAGGGCCCGTGATCGCGTCGAGGGGGTGCGGCACGCGATCTCTGAAGCCGGCCTGCCCCCGGCCAACCTCGTTTTGTTGGAAACGCAATATGGGATCGAGGAAGGGGCCGAAGCCTTCCGTGAATTGATGGCAAAGGCCCCCGGCACAACAGCGGTTCTGTGCGCAAATGACGTGCTTGCCGTCGGTGCCCTGCGCGCAGCAAAGGAGATGGGCCTGTCCGTGCCCGATGATATCTCGATCACCGGCTTTGATGATATCGAGTTGGCCACACTGGCCGAACCAGCGCTCACCACCGTACACGTGCCGCATCGGGAAATGGGGCGGCGCTCCGCGCAGATGCTTGTGTCGATGGTCAGCGGCGACAGCGCGCAGACACGCGTCGAGCTCAGCACTGACATCCGCCTGCGGCAAACACTTGGCCCACCGCCAATGCGCCGGCGCTAGGGCGCACGACGGGGCTGATACGCGGGCAAAAGAAAGATGGGCGCGCCGCTGCTCAGCCCAGCGCGTAGGCGTTCATCGTCAGCAACTCATACTCCGCGACGGCATCTCCCGCGCCATCCCGGACATCCACATGCCAGCGCACCTCACCATAGGTGTCCGTGCGCGGCGTCTTCTGTTTGACCGTCAGCGCCACGCGAATGGCGGCACCGGGCTGCACGGGCTTGAGAAACCGCAAGTTGTCGAGGCCCGTATTGGCCAGCACCGGGCCTTCCTCCGGGGCGACAAACAACCCCGCGGCAAAGCTCAGGATCAGATAGCCATGGGCCACGCGGCCCGGGAAGAACGGATTGCGCAAAGCCGCTTCTTCATCCATGTGCGCATAGAACGTGTCACCGGTGAAATGTGCGAATTGCTCAATGTCTTCAATGGTGATCAGGCGCTCGGGCGTATGCAATGTCTCGCCGATCTGCAGATCGTGGAAGCTGCGGCGAAACGGGTGGGCCGGCCCTTCGCTGGTGGCGGATTGCGGCACCCAGCGCGGGGCGATCGCAGCCAGAATATCCGGGCTGCCCTGAACCGCAGTGCGCTGCATGTAGTGCATCACGCCGCGCACGCCGCCCATCTCTTCACCGCCCCCGGCCCGGCCCGGCCCCCCATGCACCATATGCGGCAACGGAGAGCCGTGCCCGGTGCTTTCCGCCATTGAATCGCGATTGTTGAAATACAGCCGACCATGATGGGCAGCAGCGCCCGCAACCATCTGGCGGGCCACATCCCCATCGCGCGTGATCACCGAAGCCACCAAGCTGCCGCCGCCGCGGTTGACCGTGGCAATTGCGTGATCGAGGTCACGGTAGGGCATGACCGTTGCAACAGGCCCGAAGGCCTCAACCGCGTGCACAATCTGCGCCGCATCAGGATCTGCGCAGTGAAACAGCATCGGCGGTACGAACGCCCCGTTTTCAGCCCCCGGCACGGCAAAGCCATCCGGCGCCCCATAGACGCGCTCCGCTTCCGTCTCAATCTGGCGCACCTTGGCAAGCACATCCGCCTTTTGCCCCGCCGAGGCCAAAGCGCCCATGCGGGTGTCAGCTTGGCGTGGATCGCCGATGGCCACGCCGTCGAGCCTGCGCTGCACCGCTTCGATCACTGCGCCGATATGCTCTGCGGGCGCAAGAATGCGTCGGATCGCCGTGCATTTCTGGCCTGCCTTGGTTGTCATCTCACGCTGAACCTCTTTCACGAAGAGATCGAATTCCGGCGTGCCGGGATGCGCATCAGGCCCCAAGACAGAGGCATTGAGGCTGTCCTGCTCGGCAACAAAGCGGATGGAGTTGGCAAGGATATGCGGTGCACTGCGCAGCTTGAGCGCGGTCTCGGCAGAGCCCGTGAAGCTGACGACATCCTGATGTGTCAGACGGTCAAGCATGTCGCCCATCCCTCCGGACACGAGTTGCAGCGCGCCTTCCGGCAGCAGGCCACTGTCCAGCAAAATGCGCACACAGCGTTCGGTGACATAGCCCGTGGCCGTGGCCGGCTTCACAATGGCGGGCACACCGGCCAGCAAAGTGGGGGCAAGTTTCTCCAGCATGCCCCAAACGGGGAAGTTGAAGGCGTTGATATGCACTGCGACGCCTTGCATGGACGTGCACACATGCTGCCCAAGAAAACTGCCTGAGCGCGACAACTGCTCAAGCCCACCATCGAGATAGACATGGGCATCTGGCATCTCCCTGCGCCCTTTGGAGGCGAAGACAAACATCGTGCCGATGCCGCCATCAATGTCGATCAGGTGATCGGATTGGGTGGCGCCGGTATCAAAGGACAGATCATAGAGCGTCTGTTTGTGCTCCGCGAGGTGCATGGCCAGCGCCTTGATCATTTTGGCACGGGCATGGAACGTCATCGCGCGCAGGGCTGGCCCGCCCTTGCTGCGCGCGTACTCCAGCATAGCCGCGACATCCAGCCCGTCATTGCCGGCCTGTCCGATGATCTCTCCGGTGATGGCCGAGGCCACCGGCCGCGCGCCAGCGCCTGAGGGCAGCCACTGTCCTGCGGCAAAGCTCTGAATATCCTGAACTGTCATGGCCGTCTCTCCAGTGTTCTGCGCTGTTCGCACAGCAAGCCGCAATTTGCGCCCGGGTGCAATCGGGCAAAGGGCTGGCGCCCGCCCGTGGCCGGACTGGTCCGCCGTGCAGACGGCTAGAAATTCACCCTGTCGCCGCCCTTGAGTGAAAGCCGTTCGCGGGCTTCTGCAGGCGTTGCAACGGACAGGCCCAACCCCTCGACGATCATGCGAATGCGGTCCACCTGCTGTGCGTTAGACGTCGCCAATTCGCCCTTGCCGATATACAGGCTGTCTTCGAGGCCCACGCGCAGATTGCCCCCCAGCATGGCGCTTTGCGTGGCAAACGGCATCTGGTGACGCCCCGCCGCCAGCACCGACCATTCGTAGTTCTCCGCGCCGAACAAGCGATCCGCAGTACGGTGCAGATGCAGCAGATGATCCAGTTCCGCCCCCATGCCACCCAGAATGCCAAACACCATCTGGATGAAGAAGGGCGGCTTGATCAGGCCTTTGTCCACGAACCATTTCACATTGTAGAGATGGCCCAGATCATAGCACTCAAACTCAAACTTGGTGCCGTGTTTCTGGCCCAACTCCCTGAGGGCGTATTCAATGGTTGCGAACGTATTGGGAAAGATGAAATCCCGCGTCATCCCCAGAAACTCTGGCTCCCAGTCGTGCTGCCAGTTGTCATATTTCTCCAGCAGGGGGAAAATGCCGAAATTCATGGAGCCCATGTTCAGGCTGGCCATTTCCGGGCTGGTTGACGTGGCCGCCCGCAGCCGTTCGTCCATGCTCATGCCAAGCCCTGCCCCGGTCGAGACATTGATGACCGCATCGGTCGCCTGCTTAATCGTTGGCAAGAACTGCATGAACGTCTCGACAGACGGGTCGGGCTTGCCAGTCTCAGGGTCGCGGGCATGAAGATGGATGATCGACGCCCCCGCCTCAGCGGCCTCAATGGAGGCTGTTGCGATCTGCGCCGGCGTGACCGGCAAATGCGGCGACATCGTGGGCGTGTGGATTCCACCCGTGGGTGCGCAGGTAATGATCACAGATTTCGACATGAGACACCTTTGGGCTTGAAGTTGCAGCAGGGGCGGCACCAAACCGCAGCTTGCTTGCGTGCAGACACAGCCCCACCGGGCCGCTTTTTGAAGCCTCTAACTACGGTCTTCTGGTGGTCCGCCAGGCAGGTCATGGGCTGCATCCTTGCATGGGGCGGTTGCACAAGGCCATGAAAATGGGACGGTGCGACTTCAGGCAAAACTGCGCGCGGAGCCATGGGGCGGCGCGGCGCTTCCTCGATCAGCATGATAAATCCCACTAGATCGTGGCGTTTATCGCACCGAAAGGGGGCCGCAAATGCAAAGGGGGTTGGCCCGCTTCGTTCTGCCAAGCAGTCAAAAAAGATGCAGGTTGGGATAAGAACAGCTTGTATGCGCGGGACGTGTTCGAAAAGGTAGGGGCGCTAACAGGAAGGATATCACAATGAAAAGAATTGCGTTTGCCTCCGCGCTCGCCCTCGGCGCTGCCGGAGCAACCTCCGCTGCTGCCGACTGCGGCGAGGTTTCAATCACCGAAATGGACTGGGCCTCTTCGGCCGTGGTCACCTACGTGTCCAAGTTTCTCATGGAGCAGGGCTATGGCTGCACCGTGCAGGTCGTGCCGTCCTCCACAACACCTGCCGTTGCCTCCCTTGCGGAAACCGGTGAGCCCGATCTGGTGACAGAGCTTTGGGCGGCCTACACCCCTGCCTATTTCGACCTCAAGGAACAGGGCAAGGTTGTCGAACTCGCCAATGTGCTGGTTGATGGCGGTGTTGAGGGCTGGTGGATCCCGCAATATCTTGCGGAAGAGCATCCCGAACTGACGACCATCGAAGGCATCCTCGCGAACCCCGAATTGGTTGGCGGCCGCTTCCATGACTGCCCTGACGGGTGGGGATGTAACTTCACAAACCACTCCAATCTGAAGGCCTCAGGCCTGCTGGATGCGGGTATCGAACGGTTCCAGCACGGCTCCGGCGAAACGCTGGCCACGGCGATCGCCGCAGCCTACGAGGACAAGGCCCCTTGGTTCGGCTACTACTGGGCACCCACGTCGGTGCTGGGCAGCTACCCGATGGTGCAGGTCGACATGGGCCCGTACAATGAGGAAGCCCACACCTGCAACGTCAAGGATGACTGCCCCACGCCTGCGATGTCGTCCTATCCCACGGCCATCGTGTTGACCGTAGCCACCACAAGCTTTGCCAATGAAGAGCCTGAAATCGCCGAGTTGATGAGCAAGGTGACCTTCACCAATGCCCAGATGGGCGAAATCCTGGCTTGGCAGGAAGCACAGGGCGCCTCCTATGAAGAAGCGGCCGTGTATTTCTTGTCCAACTACCCCGAAACATGGGGCGCATGGCTCAATGATGCGGCCCGCGACAAGCTTTCGGCGCTGCTGGAGTAAGCTCGAAACATCTGTTGCAAAAGACAGTGCCTGTCACCCTGACAGCGCAACGGGTGCCCCCCGAACGTGGGGGCACCCTTTTACAAACAGGCCAAATCCGACGGCACGACACGGGGGGATGGTAGATGGCTCGATACGAAGAGGTGTTCGACGCGCTCGGATTGCGGGAGTGGTGCGACGCGAACAAGACCGATGCACCCATGTCCATGGCCCAGCTTCTTGCCCAGACTCAAGGGGATGACGCCGCCGCAGAAACCGAAGGGCTGCCGTTTCCGTCGCTCGATGTGATGCATGAAGCCTGCGCTGCAATCGGCCAGACGCGCGATCTCACAGAAGGGCTGGAACAGGGGTTTCTCGCGATCCGCGGCGAACTCAAGTTTGTGCTGGATCCGGTTACTCAGCCCCTCAGCTGGCTGTTGGACGGCGCCCTGTTCGTCTTTGAAAGCGCACCTTGGTGGTTGATGATCCCGGCGCTGATCCTTGTCAGCTGGTTTGTCAGCAAATCCCGTGCGGTCACTGCCTTCGTGGCCATCGTGCTGCTCTTCTTTTCGCTCATTGATCACTATGACGTGGCGATGCAAACGCTGGCCATCGTGTTTGTTTGTACCGGATTGTCTGTGGTGATCGGGGTGCCGGTCGGGATCGGAATGTCACGCTCCAACACGGCACAAAGGTTGATCGTGCCCCTGCTCGATCTTCTGCAAACACTGCCAACCTTCGTCTATCTGATCCCCCTTATTTTCCTGTTCTCCGTCACGGAGTCAAAATTGTACGGGATCGCGATCATCCTCTACGCTATCGTGCCGGTAATCCGCCTGACAGATCTGGGCATCCGCCTGGTCGACAAGGACGTGATCGAGGCGGCCGATGCGTTCGGCATGACCTCGCGGCAAAAACTGACGCGGGTGCAACTGCCGCTGGCGCTGCCCAACATCATGGCCGGCGTGAACCAGACGATCATGATGAGCCTTGCGATGGTGGTCATTGCTTCGTTGGTTTCAGCCCCGGGCCTTGGCGTGCTTGTCCTGCGCGGCATCCGCAATCTTGAACTGGGCGTCGGCATCGTGGCCGGCCTCGGCATCGTTTTGCTGGCCGTCATCCTGGATCGGGTGTCCAAGGCGGCCCTGTCGCGGGTCGACAAGCAGCGCAACGCGCATTGAGGAAGACGGCAGCATGACACAAGACACCCCCGCCCAGCCCAAGGTTTCGATCCGGGGCCTTTTCAAGATCTTCGGGCCCACCGACACCGAGATGGTTGAGCTGGTGCAAAACGGCATGGACAAGGCAACGCTGCTGGAAAAGCACAGCCATGTACTGGGCCTGCAAGACATCAACGTGGATATGCAAGCGGGCGAAATCACGGTGATCATGGGGCTGTCAGGCTCCGGCAAATCCACCCTGATCCGCCACCTCAACCGCCTGATCGAACCCACCGCAGGGGAAATCCTCGTCGATGGGCAAGACATCATGGGCCTCGATGCCGCAAAGCTGCGCCGCCTGCGCCAGGAAAAGATGGCGATGGTCTTCCAGAAGTTTGCTCTGCTGCCCCACAAGACCGTTCTGCAAAATGCAGAGATGCCGCTCTCGGTGCGCGGTGTCGATACCGCCACCCAAACCACCGAGGCCCGCAAATGGCTGAAGCGGGTGGGCCTGGAAGGCTTTGAGGAACGCTTTCCCGCACAATTGTCCGGCGGCATGCAGCAGCGCGTGGGCATTGCGCGGGCGCTGACGGCCAACACGGATATCATGCTGATGGACGAGGCCTTCTCCGCCCTCGATCCCCTCATCCGCACCGATATGCAAGACCTGCTGTTGGAGCTTCAAAAAGAGCTTGAGAAGACGATCATCTTTATCACCCACGATCTGGATGAGGCCCTGAAACTGGCGGATCACCTCGTGATCTTGAAGGATGGCGCAATTGTGCAGCAAGGCGAGCCGCAGCATATCTTGCTCAATCCGTGCGACCCCTACATCGAAGACTTTGTCAGCGACATCAATCGCGCCCGGGTTTTGCGCGTGCGCTCTGTCATGTCGGCGCTGACGGCCGAACAGTTTGACGGTGATATCGAAGCAGGCAGCACCCTCGAGCGCTTGATCAGCATGTCGGACGGGGACACCAACCATGTCTATCGCGTCATGCAGGATGGAGAAGCGGTTGGCCAACTGGACATGAAGGATCTCGTTAAGGCGCTCGTTCCGCGCAGTTCGAGCAATGAAGGCGCGCGTGTCGCCTGACGGGCCTGCCCTTTCAATCGTGCAGCCCCCCTGCGGCGCGCAAAATAGCCCCGATGCAACAGGGCCACGCAGATCCCCCCAAGCGATCGGGGTGGCTGTCAATCATGGGGCTGCATGACTAGGGTGCGTGCAACGCTATCACGCAGGCCCAAGGGAGGCCCTCTTTATGCCAACCATCATGCTTCTGAATGGCCCCAACCTGAATCTGCTCGGCCAGCGCCAGCCAGATATCTACGGCCATGAAACGTTGGCAGACGTGCTGGCCCTTTGTGAAAGCGCGGCCAGCCCCGGCTTTGATATCCGTGCGGAGCAATCAAACCATGAAGGCCATCTGGTCGACTGGATCCAGGAAGCGCGTGAAAGCTGCTGCGGGATCATCATCAACCCGGGCGCATTTACCCACACCTCGATCGCGATTCTCGATGCGCTGCACGCCTTTGAGGGCCCCGTGATGGAAGTGCATATAAGTCAGGTGCATAAGCGCGAGACATTCCGCCACCATTCCTATGTGTCTCTGCGGGCTGACGGGGTTCTTATCGGGCTTGGCATTGAAGGCTATGCGGCGGCCACACGGCAGATCTGTCAGCTGGTGGGCCCGCAGTAGCGCCGCAACAAAGCGGATGCCATCCGCTCATGTCTTTCAAGCATGGCGGACCGGATTAAGGCTGGCGCGCGGTGCGATCGGCTGGGAAAACGCGGGGGGAGAGCCCGGCGTGAAACCATTGCAAATAGGTATAGATCGAGAAAACGGGCAACCCGGTGGCGGCGCGGATGTCCGACGCATAGGGCACCATGTTGGTGCATTCCAACACGATGGCGCCCAGATCAGCATGTGCCGCAACCAGCGCCTTGGCCGCGTTCACATTGTCAGCGCGGGCCTGCGCCACGTCCAAGCTTGGCTGATCGGTCAGAATTTGAGTGGTGAAATGCGCGGTCTCTGCCGTGCCCTGTACGGGCGTGTCCGGCGCAATGCCAATCCGAGACAGCAGATCAGGACGCAGGCTTTGCGCCGAAATCGTGAGGATGCCAACCTTGCGCCCCTTGGGCAGGGTCTGCGCGATGGACGGCACCTGCAGGAGGGCTGACGTGGCCACGGGCACCCCAAGTGCCGCGCGCAGATGCGTTTGAAAGGGGGCCATAAACCCGCAACTGGTGGCAATCCCATCGCAGCCCTGCGCCACTAATGCCTGCCCAGCCGCGATGAAATCCTCCAAAAGGTCTGTGCCAACCTCCCCATGCACCACGCCATCTGCTGTTGCCGCCGACACCACGCGGTACTGAACGGGGAAGGGCCAGGTGGCGGCATTGCCGATATCCCCCGGAATCCGGGGAAAGCGTGTTTGCAGCATCAAGATGCCGAGACATGCCGCGCGGCCTTCGCGATCATCTTGATGCGTCATGCGCAATGCCCTTTCCTGCCCAAACCTGCATCAGCACCGTCCTCTGCAGCCTTGCAACGGCAAGCTTACACGTCTTTGTCCCTTCGCACAGACCGCCGACGCCCCAAAGAGGCATTGGTAAAATTTGAAACAAGAAAATCCTTGATCGCGCTTTTGGAAAGGTGAACGCTGCGCTGGGGGGGGACAACCGGAGGCATCGATCGTTCAGAACGTGATCATAGCAGGAGCAGGGATTGTCGGGATCTCAACCGGTTTGTGGCTGCGCCGCATGTCGGATGCCCACGTGACAATCGTTGATCGCCTGCCCCCCGGTGAAGGGACGTCCCATGGCAACGCAGGGGTGCTCGCTGCCTGCTCGGTGGCGCCGGTCACGGCACCCGGCCTTGTCAAAAAGGCTCCGCATATGGTGATGAACCCGGATTTCCCGCTGTTTGTACGCTGGGGGTATGTGCCAAAGCTTTTGCCCTGGTTGCGCAAATACCTGTCGCACGCCAACGACGTGGATACGCGCCGGATCGCCGCGAGCCTGACAGATATCATTGGCGATGCAGTGCACCAGCACCAAGCATTGGTCGCCGGAACCGGCCTCGAGAAGTGGGTTCAGCTGTCCGATTATTCCTTCGCCTACACCGACAGGGCCGCCTTTGAACGCGATGCCTACACCTGGGATGTGCGGGCCGCCAACGGCTTTGTGCCCACGTTGATCGAAGGCCCCGACCTGCGCGCGCGAGAGCCGAACCTCTCCCCCGAGATCGGGCTTTTGGCGACACTGTCGGATCATGGCTATGTGCGGGATCCGGGCGGGTATGTGAAAGCCCTGGCCAAGGCTTTTACGGATGCGGGCGGACACATTCTGCAGGCCGAGATCAAGGATTTCGAGATCACCGCAGAGCATGTCACTGCCGTTCTGACAGACACTGGCCGCCTGCCCTGTGACAGCGCCGTGCTGGCAACCGGGGTCTGGTCCAAGCCGCTGATGGCGAAACTGGGTCTCACCATCCCGCTTGAGACCGAACGGGGCTATCACATCATCTTTGAAAACGCCGAAAATGGCCCCTCCCACCCGATCATGGTGTCCACGGGCAAGTTTGTTGCCACACCGATGGCCGCCGGGGTGCGCTGCGCGGGCATCCTCGAATTCGGGGGGCTCAAGGCAGGCCCAAACCGCAAGGCTTTCGATCTGCTGCGGCGACAGACAAAGGCCGCGTTTCCCGCCATGACATGGGGCCAAGAAATCGAGTGGCAGGGCCATCGGCCAGCCCCATCCGACAGCCTGCCCCTGATCGGCGAAATCCGTACCAGCGGCATCTACACAGCCTTCGGGCACCACCATATCGGCCTGACCGGCGGACCGAAAACCGGCCGGATGGTGGCAGCCCTGCTGGCGGACAAGCCGCCCAATATCGATCTCGCCAGATTCAGTCCGATGCGCTTCGCATAACAGGCCAAAATCACAGACGCCGGCCCACCGGCGCGCCCACCAACAAGGAGGAAAAGAAATGACCACATTGAAAATGACGCTGGCCGCACTGGCCACCACAGCCTTGACCGCCCTGCCCGCGACAGCAGGCGAAAAATGGGATATGCCGATGGCCTATTCCGGCTCAAACTTCCACTCCGTCACCGGGGCCGAGTTCGCCAAATGCGTGACCACCGGCACAGGCGGCGACATCGAGATCACCACCCATCCCGGAGGCTCCCTGTTTGCAGGTGCCGATATCAAGCGCGCCATCCAGACAGGGCAGGTGCCGATTGGCGAACGTCTGCTGTCAGGGCACCAGAATGAAAGCGCTGTATTCGGCTGGGACTCGGTTCCGTTTCTGGTGTCGTCCTTCGATGAGCATGACAAGCTCTATGCAGTGGCCAAGCCCGAGGTGGAAAAGGTGCTCGCAGATCAGAATCTGACGCTGCTCTATTCCGTGCCATGGCCGCCCCAGGGCCTGTATTTCCGTGACGAAGTGCAGACGATGGATGATATGAAGGGCGTCAAGTTCCGCAGCTACAACAACGCCACATCCCGCCTTGCCGAATTGACGGGCATGCTGCCGGTTACCATCGAGGCCGCAGAAATCAGCCAAGCCTTCGCCACCGGTGTTGCAGACTCAATGGTGTCATCCGGGGCCACAGGATATGATCGCAAGGTGTGGGAAAGCCTGAACTATTTCTACACGGTCGATGCCTGGCTGCCGCGCAATTACATCATGGTGAATTCCAGCGTCTGGGATGGTGTCTCCGACAGCAACAAGAACGTCATTCAGGCCTGCGCCGACATGGCGGAATATGCGGGAACATGGCGCGCCAAGGAATATACCGGCTTCACCATGGCAGGCCTGGCTGCAGGCGGCATGACCGTTGAGCCCGTCAACGATGCAGTGATGGCTGGCCTCAAGGAAGTGGGCGCCACCATGACCGCCGAATGGCTGGAGGCCGCTGGAGACACCGGCGCTGCGATCGTCGACGGCTTTAAGGCCGAGTAAGACACCACGCTGGCCGGGGCGGGGCACAGGCTGCGCCCCGGCTTTTCTACACATGTTCAGGGCGGGGTCAGACCGATGGGTGCTGTGCGCAGGTTCCTCGATTTTCTCTACCAGGCATCGGGCGTGATGGCGGCCCTGTGCCTGATTGCAATTCTTGGTTTGATCGTGCTCCAGATGCTGGCCCGCTGGACCGGCGAAGTGTTTCCGGGCGCGCCCAACTATGCCGGCTATGCCATGGCAGCTGCCAGCTTTTTTGCCTTTGCCAATGCCCTCGCCCACGGCGCCCATATCCGGGTGTCGATCTTGTTGAACGCGGTACCGCCGCGGGTGAAATGGCTGCTGGATATGTGGTGCTTTGGGCTTGGCGCCGCGATTGCAGGATATTTTACCTACTATGCCAGCACGTTTGTCTACTGGTCCTGGAAATTCAAAGATGTGAGCCAGGGACAGGACGCCACCGCCCTGTGGATTCCACAATCCGTAATGATTATCGGCGGCGGCCTGCTGACCCTGTGCCTTCTGGACAATTTCTTCCACCTCCTGCTGCGGGGTGAACATCGAATCGTGCGCGACACGGTGGGCAGCAATGCGGAGTAACCGGGCATGACCGAAATCTACGCGATCACGATCTTCCTGTTCGTTCTGTTCTTCCTGCTGGGCACCGGTGTTTGGGTCGGGCTGGCTCTGATGGGGGTAGCCTGGGTGGGGATGGAATTGTTCACCAATCGCCCCGTAGGCGATGCGATGGTCACAACCATTTGGGCCTCGTCCTCTAGTTGGACCCTGACCGCACTGCCCCTATTCATATGGATGGGCGAGATCCTGTTCCGCACCCGCCTGTCCGAAGACATGTTTCGCGGCCTCTCGCCCTGGCTGGCGCGGCTTCCGGGCGGGTTGGTGCATACCAATATTGTGGGCTGCACAGTCTTTGCGGCCGTCTCGGGATCATCAGCAGCGACGCTAACCACCGTGGGCAAAATGTCGATCCCGGAGTTGCGGGCCCGCGACTATCCCGAACGTGTCGTGATCGGCACCCTCGCTGGAGCCGCCACGCTGGGGCTGATGATCCCGCCCTCGCTGGCGCTGATCGTCTATGGAGTCACCGTAAATGAAAGCATTACGCAGCTGTTTTTTGCGGGCGTGCTGCCGGGCCTGTGTCTGGCGCTGATGTTTATGGGCTATGTGGCGATCTATTCGATGGTGTCACGGCACTGGAACCCAAAGCAGGAACGCGGGATGCCCTTTGCCGAGAAGCTGCGCAACTCCCGCTATCTGATCCCCGTTTTGCTGCTGATCTTCGTCGTGATCGGGTCGATGTATGCTGGCTATGCCACCGCCACAGAGGCCGCTGCGATTGGCGTGATCGGGGCGCTGGTGCTTGCGGCCTCGCAGGGCTCTTTGAACTGGGGCACCTTCAGCGCAAGCCTGATGGGCGCGACACGCACCTCGGCCATGATCGCGCTCATCCTGGCGGGCGCCGCATTCCTGAAGCTGGCCATGGGCTTTACCGGCCTGCCACGGGCCCTTGCGGATGGGATTGCCACGATGGAGTTATCCCGGTTTGAGCTGCTGATGGCGCTGTTGGTTTTCTACATCGTGCTGGGCATGTTCCTCGACGGGATTTCATCGGTAGTGCTGACCATGGCCGTCGTCGAGCCGATGGTGCGAGACGCCGGCATCGACCTGATCTGGTTTGGCATTTTCGTGGTTGTCGTCGTCGAGATGGCACAGATCACCCCACCGATCGGCTTTAACCTGTTTGTGCTGCAAGGCATGACAGACCATGAGATGGGGTATATCACCCGCGCTGCCCTGCCGATGTTTCTGATCATGGTGCTGATGTGCTTCATCCTGATCTGGCTGCCTGATCTGGCCCTGTGGCTGCCTGAAACCATGCGAAACCGCCCCTAGGCATGGGGATCTTACTCGCCTGGATAGCGCGCACTGGCCGGCTTTGGCTGATTGCGGGCATCGTTGCGGGGTTGCTTCTGCCCGGCGCGGCGCAGCTTCTGCAGCCCTGGATTGGTGAAATGGTGGCCCTGCTGCTGTTGGTAACGGGCATCCGAGTGGGTGCACGTGACGCGCTCGCGCTGGACGCTGCGGGCAGTACTTTGAGGCGCGTGCTGGCCCTGCAATTTGCGTTGCCCGTCAGCGTGCTTGGCCTCTTCTGGCTGACAGGCTGGCTGGACGCCCCGCTGTGTCTCGCCGTGGCCCTGATGCTGTGCGCGCCCTCACTGGCCGGTGCGCCCAGCTTTGCGGCGATGGTGGGGTATGACCCCGCTCCGGGCCTGCGGATTCTGGTGATGGGCACAGCGCTGTTCCCATTGACTGCCCTGCCCGCCTTCACCCTGCTGGACCCTCTGGGAAATGGGCCCGTCGGGGCGCTCCTGCTGGCTGCGCAACTGATGGCCGCCATATTGCTTGCGGTCGGCGCAGGCTTTGGGCTGCGGGCGGCTTTCCCAAGGCTTGGGCAAGCGGATGCACGCCCCCAATTGGAAGGCCTCGCTGCCCTGCTTTTGGCCATCATTGTCATTGGGCTTATGTCGGCGGTGGGCCCGATGCTGCGGGCGGATCCGGTGCAGTTGCTGGGTTGGATCATCGCGGCCCTGGCGATCAACTTCGGCCTGCATATCGGAACCTTGCACCTGTGCCGGTGGCTAGGCGTACAGAACGCAGTCGCCCTGTCGATCTTTGCGGGAAATCGCAATATCGCGCTTTTTCTGCTTGTCTTGCCAGACCATATCGCGGCCCCGTTGATGATCTTTATCGGTTGCTACCAGATCCCCATGTACCTCACGCCGATGCTGGTGCTCCGCCTGCATGGCCGCCCTGACAGCCCCTGAGGCACGCTCGATAAGGGCAGGCAAAGCTTGACAGAAGGCTGGCTTTGCCCCACATGCACACCACGCTGCGCTGCCGCGTGAGCAAGCCGCGCCCCGACAAGACGAATAAATACCGGGCGCATCAGCGTATCAGATACCGACAGTTCCCCATCACGCAGGGTCCTGAAGCAGACACCAGACAGAGCGGGGTGCGCCCGCCTGTCCAGAGGATCTGCATCACCTGCGACGCCACGCACATGGGGTGCGTGTGCAACAGATATCGTCGTGTGCACTGCGTAAGTGTCACGGCCTGAAGGACATACCTTGAACGACTTTTCCGCACTGGGCCTCGCGCCCGCTCTGCTTTCGGCCCTCGACGCCCGCAAGCTGACCGACCCGACACCGATCCAACAGAAGGCCATTCCGTTGGTTCTTGAAGGCCATGACGTCATGGGCCTTGCCCAGACCGGCACCGGCAAGACCCTGGCCTTTGGCCTGCCCCTGCTGGATCAACTGATCCATGCAGAAGAACGCCCGCGTCCGCGCCTGCCCTCCGCCTTGATCCTTGCCCCAACCCGCGAACTGGTAAACCAGATAGCCGAAAGCCTGCGGGATATGACCGGCAGCACCAATCTGCGCATTGTCACCGTGGTTGGCGGCGCTTCCATCAACCGGCAGGTCAATGCGCTTGCCCGACCCACGGACGTGCTTGTCGCCACACCCGGGCGTCTGATTGACCTGTTGGATCGCCGGGCGTTGGAGCTGTCTCAGGTCCGGTTCCTCGTGCTCGATGAGGCCGACCAGATGCTCGACATGGGCTTTATCCACTCGCTGCGCAAGATTGCCCCGCTGCTGGCCACACCGCGCCAGACGATGCTGTTCTCCGCAACAATGCCAAAGCTCATGGAAGAGCTGTCGCAAGCCTACCTGAACAACCCCATGCGGGTGCAGGTGGCGCCCCCGGGCAAGGCGGCAGACAAGATCACCCAGTCGATCCACTTCGTTGAGAAGGCCGGAAAGCCGCGCAAGCTGCGCGAGATCCTCGACCGCGACCCCGGCGCTTTGACCCTTGTCTTCTCGCGCACCAAGCATGGCGCAGAACGGCTGATGAAGGGCCTCGTGGCCGATGGCTACAACGCAGACTCGATCCATGGCAACAAAAGCCAGGGCAAGCGGGATCGCGCGATTACGGCTTTCCGCGATGGCAAGATCAACGTGCTGGTGGCCACGGATGTGGCAGCCCGGGGGATTGATATCCCCGGCGTGGCATATGTCGTAAACTTCGATCTGCCCGATGTGCCCGACAACTATGTGCACCGGATCGGACGCACGGCGCGCGCCGGGCGCGAAGGGGAAGCGATTGCCTTCTGTTCTGAGGAGGAAGTCGATCTTCTCAAGCAGATCGAGAAGCTGATGAAGATGGAAATCCCGACCGCCAGCGGTGACCGCCCCGCCCATGCCAGCCCAAGGCCCCAGCGGCGCCGGGGAGGTGGCGGCGGCAAACCGCAGGGCAATCGCCGCGGCAACGGTGGCGCCAAGGGCAAGGGTGGCAATGGCTCATCCGGGGGTGGCTCTTCCCAGAGCAAGTGGAGCCGCGGCCCCAAGCCCAGCAAACCCGGCGGCACCCAAAGCCCCAAGCGGCGTCGGCCCAACAAGCGCCGCACCGCCGCCTAAACGCACCGCTTGCAGGCCACGGCACGGCTCTAGCCGGGGCGTGGCCACTGCGGGTGCAGATCGTCAATGCGAAACGTATGGCTATGGGCGGCGTGATGGTCGCGCAGATGCGGATGATCGGGGGGAAGGTCGGGATGACTGTGCGCGATTTCCGCAGGATCATCAGCCGGCCATAACCAGCGCGCCGCCCCCAAAGCGGCAAGACACAGCACCCCGAGCAAGACAAGGCTGACCAATGGGCTGAATGCCGTGGCCAGCCACCCCGCCAACGGATAGCCGAACAGCCAGCACGCATGGGACAGCGCGAACTGTGCCGCGAAGATGGCTGGGCGGTCCGCCTCTTGCGCAGATCGACGCAAAAGACGCCCAGAGGGTGTTAACACCGTACTGAAGCCCACACCCACCCCAAACCATGCCAGCATCAAGGCCCACTGGCCCCAACCCGACTGGCTGACATGGAGCGCCAGGGCAAGCAGGCTGGCACCCATCAAAAAAGCGCCAAAGCTCATGACGGGGCGATCCCCAAGCCGCTCCAGAACGCGCGGCAAGGCCAGTGCCGCCGCCATCGAGCCTGCTCCAAACGCGGCCATGACCACGGCCACCGCCCCTTCTTGAAGGCCCAGCGTCCCCTGCACGATCAAAACGGTATTCACCAAGACCATGGCCCCTGCCATCGCAATGGCCACGTTAAAAGCCAGCAATCCGCGCAAACGGGGGGTTGCCAGATAGATTTTCGTGCCCCGCGTCGTGCGCTCGAAAATCCCGCGTCTTTCGCCCTGTGCAGGGTGCGGCAGAGCCACAGAAAAGATCAGAACGGCCGAGGCCGCAAAGCCCAGCGCCGTGCCGCCAAACAGGGCAGAAGCCGAAACCACGCTCAGCAACACAGCCGCCAGCGCAGGCGAGATCATCGCTTCAAGGTCATAGGCCAGTCGGGACAGGGACAAGGCCTTTGTGTAGCGATCTTCTTCCGGCAGAATATCGGGGATCGTGGCTTGATAGATCGGGGTGAACCCCGCCGCGGCCACCTGCAATGCAGCGATCAAGACATAGACCTGCCAAGTCTGGGTCACAAAGGGCAGCAGCAAAGCAACCGCACACCGTACAATATCAAGCCCGACAAGTACCCTGCGGCGTGGCAACCTTTCCGCGAGGGCCGACGCCACTGGCGCGATGCAAACATAGGCAACCATCTTGATCGTGAACACAGTGCCGAGCACCAACGAGGCCTGCCCTCCCGCCAGATCATAGGCCAGCAATGCCAGTGCCACGGTGGCAAGGCCCGTGCCAAACAAGGCCGCCACCTGCGCCAGCCACATATGCCTGAAGGTTCGGTCTGACAGAATGTCGATCACGGTCTTCGCCTGAGTCTCGGGTTTTGGGGGCCGTATCCTGCGGTGTCACGCTGCCACGCCTAAAGCCCTGCGCCAAGTGCAAAGCGGGCGGTGACCGGGCAGGCATGACGCCCAAACGGTATCCCGCAATTGGTCGAAAGCACGGGGAAGCGACTCGCATTCTCAAGATGCGATGCGCTCAGATAGGCACATTTTTGCGAACATCTGGGGTGAGAATTGGAATACGGGTCGGCGCGGATTTGATGAGAACGGCACGCAGCCGTCCCTCTCCGGCGATGATCGCCACACAGGGTTTTCTATCTGCAGCCACTTCGTCTACCAAATACTAAATATAATAATTTCAATAAGATAACGGGCCGTATAGGTATCGCGCCGGAGCATATGCGCGCGAACAGCGTCACAATGCCTCCCCACGATCCACCGAAGATATGGTGCAACCTCAGGGGCAGTGGTCTAAGGGTCGCGCATGATCTTTCGCACCGCCTTTACATTACTGCATACAATCGTATACCAAGCCGCTGGCTGGTCTGCGCTTGGCGTGGCGGCTGCACCTCTTCTCTGACCCCAACACAGACATCTCGAAAAAAGGGTAGAAAAAATGGCTGACGCAAACTCACCGGATATTGTGTATACCATCGTAGACGAAGCGCCTGAACTGGCCAGTGCCTCCCTTCTTCCGATCGTTCAGAGCTTTGCATCTGCTGCCGGCGTGACCGTTGGCACGAAAGATATCTCTCTGGCAGGCCGCATTATCGCGACCTTCCCGGAATACCTCTCGGAGGAGCAGCGCATCCCCGATGACCTCGCGTTGCTGGGGGAATTGGTCAAGACACCCGAAGCCAATGTGATCAAGCTGCCCAATATCTCGGCGTCAGTCCCGCAGTTGGTAGCGGCCATCAAGGAATTGCAGGGTCAGGGCTATGCCCTTCCCGACTATCCCGAAGAGCCCGCAACAGACGCCGAGAAGGCTGTGCGCGCAAAATATGACGGGATCAAAGGCTCTGCTGTGAACCCGGTTCTGCGCGAAGGCAACTCTGACCGCCGCGCCGCAGGGGCCGTGAAGGCCTTTGCCCAGGCAAACCCGCACCGCATGGGCGCATGGGTGGCTGACAGCAAGACGCGCGTTGCCTCCATGTCGGGCAATGATTTCCGCGCCAACGAAGTATCCGCCACCCTGCCCGCGGCCACCACGGCCCGGATCGTTCTGGAAACCGCGTCCGGTGAAACAGTGTTGAAGGAAGGTGTTTCCTATCCTGCGGGCACTGTTGTCGATGCCACCTTCATGAGCGCCGCCGCCCTGTCGGAATTTCTGGCTGCCGAGATCGAGAACACCAAAGCAGAGGGCACATTGTTCTCCCTGCACATGAAGGCCACGATGATGAAGGTCTCTGACCCGATCATCTTTGGGCATGCTGTAAAAGCCTGGCTGGCCCCGGTGTTTGAGGCATATGGCGACAAGATGGCTGATCTGGGCGTGAACCCGAACTCGGGCATGGGAGATCTGCTCGCCCGTGTCGAAGGCGACGCCGACATCATGGCAGCCATTGACGCGTGCACCGCTGACCGGCCGCCGATGTACATGGTCGACAGTGACCGTGGCATCACCAACCTGCACGTGCCGTCCGACGTGATTATCGACGCGTCAATGCCCGCGCTTATCCGTGGCGGCGGCAAGGGCTGGGGCCCCGATGGCAAAGAGTCCGACACCAACTGCGTGATCCCGGACACCTCCTATGCGCCGGTCTATGACGAGACGATCAAGTTCTTCAAAGAGAACGGTGCCCTGAACCCGGCCACCGCAGGCACAGTTCAAAACGTGGGCCTCATGGCGCAGAAGGCCGAGGAATACGGCTCTCACCCCACTACGTTCGAGATCGCAGAGGCCGGCACGGTCAAGATGATCCTCGAGGATGGCACCGTGCTGCATAGCCATGCGGTTGAGGCTGGTGACATCTGGCGCTCTGCCTCGGCCCGCAAGGCGCCGATCGAGGACTGGGTTAACCTCGCGATCGATCGCCAGGCAGCCACGGGTTACCGGGCGATTTTCTGGCTGGATGCCAGCCGTGCCCATGACGCGGAACTGATCAAATATGTCACCCCGATCCTTGAGGCGAAGGGCGTGGCCGACAAGTTCGAAATCATGGCACCGCGCGAAGCCACGCGCGCATCGCTGGAAACCATCACCAAGGGTGACAGCACCATCGCAATCACTGGCAATGTGCTGCGTGACTACCTCACAGACCTCTTCCCGATCCTCGAACTGGCCACCTCGGCCAAGATGCTGTCGATCGTGAAGCTGATGAATGGGGGCGGCCTGTTCGAAACCGGTGCGGGCGGTTCTGCACCAAAGCATGTCCAGCAGTTTGTGGCTGAAAACCATCTGCGCTGGGACAGCCTCGGCGAGTTCTGCGCGCTGGGGGAGAGCTTCAACTTCCTGGCTGCGGCCAAAGACAATGCCAAGGCAGGTGTCTTGGGCGCAGCTGTCGACGTGGCAACGCAAGGTGTGCTCAACAATGATCGCTCGCCTCAGCGCAAGCCCGGCCAGCCGGACAACCGCGCCAGCCACTATTGGTTTGCACGCTACTGGGCCGAAGCACTGGCCGCACAGGACGCGGATGCGGACATGGCCGCGCATTTTGCGCCCATCGCCACCGCATTGGCCGAAGCTGAGAGCACGATCCTTGCCGAACTGCTGCAGAATGCAGGGCAGGCCGTGGATCAGGGCGGCTACTATCATGCAGATCGCAGCCGCGTCGCAGCCTTCATGCGGCCATCGGCAACGCTGAATGCCATCATTGGCTAAAGCCATCTGATGCAAATTTTGCGGGGGGCGCTGCACGCGGCGCCCCCTGATCACACCGCATTGAGCGTTGCAGGTGTGAGCCCCGACAAGGGGCGTTGCCCCTCGCGCACGGCGTGCGCTCACCCCAGAGTATTTTCAAGACAAAGACGGGCTTGGGTGTTTAGAAGCCTTTGCTTTTAGCGCTCTGACAGGGCGGCCAGCGCTTTGGTGTGGGTTGCGACGAAAGCCTCGAGCCGGTCCATCATATCGGTGGGCGGGGGACAGCTTCGGCGCGTTTCAAGGCTGACATGGATGAGCAGGCTGTCGACCTCTGCTGCCACGGTGCCGTCTGGTTTTGTCAGCAGGTGGCGCAGGCCCATTTTCTTGCCTTCGGCGAGGGTTGCGTATGTGGTCACGGCAAGGCTTTCGCCGGCGTGCACTTCTGCCAGGTAGCGGACCGTGTTTTCGAGTGTGAAATAGCTCATCCCGGACGCCACATAGGCCGCATCTGCGCCGATCAGGCCCATGAACCCGTCAGTGCCACGGGACGCCAGCTCTAGGTAATGGGTTTCGTTCATGTGGCCGTTGTAATCTGTCCAGGTGACGGGCACCTGTTGCTGGGCTGTCACCGGCGGGTCAACGACGGGAACGGACAGGCTTGCCTCATGATCCGTGATCACGCCCCCCGCCCCGCTGCCCGTGCGGCGCAAGGCCCTCAGGATGCCGACAAGATTATCATCGCGCAGACGTTCCAGTTCGCGGATCGACATATGACCCGATTGCGCATCGGACTGACCAGCGATCAAATCCACCAGCTCCTCTGTAAATTCCGGCACATCCATGAGCTTGGTCCACGGCCATTCAAGAGCCGGACCAAACTGTGCCATGAAGTGTTTCATGCCTGCCTCGCCACCGGCCACACGATAGGTTTCAAACAGCCCCATCTGGGCCCAGCGCAATCCGAACCCCATCCGGATCGCTTCGTCAATTTCGGCCGTTGTTGCGACACCATCCTTGACGAGCCAAAGCGCCTCACGCCAGACCGCCTCGAGAAAACGGTCTGCGATATGTGCATCAATTTCCTTGCGCACATGCAGGGGGTACATGCCCAACTGTTGTAGCAAAGGGGCCGCGCGCGCGCATTGTGCGGCCTCCCCGACCAGTTCAACCAGCGGCAGCAGGTAGACCGGATTAAAGGGGTGCGCGACGATTGCCCGTGCCCCCTTGGCCGTCAGTTCCGATGGCTTGAAACCGGATGTGGAGGAACCGATCACAGCGCTTGCAGGGGCTGCGGCGTCGATCTCGGCCAAGACACTGTGCTTGATCTCCAGCCGTTCCGGCACGCTTTCCTGAATCCAGTCTGCATCCGCGCAGGCCTGTGCCAGATCATCGGCAAAACGCAGCCTGCCTTCGGGTGGCAAAGCGGCGTCATAGAGGCCCGGCAAGGCCCGACGCGCATTGTCGAGCACTTCGGTGATCTTGCGTTCGGCTTCCGGATCAGGGTCGAGAATGGCCACATCCCAGCCATTGAGCAGAAACCGTGCCGCCCAGCCGCCGCCAATAACACCGCCACCGATGATTGCTGCCTTCATGTCATACGCTCCGTATTGCCATCGACGGCGATGGCCTGACCCGAGATTTTTGCGCCTTGAGGCGAGGTGAGAAAAAGGATCATCTCGGCCAGATCATCAGCGGTGACCCATGTGCGCAGGCTGTTGCCGTCTGCATAGAGGGTCCGCACGCTGTCTTCGGGCACGCCCCGCGCGGCTGCTTCCATCGCAACAACGCGCTCCATGCGATCCCCTTCCACTGCACCGGGGCAGATTGCATTGACGCGCACACCGTGGGGGCCCAGCTCCATGGCCAGCGTTTTCATCAATCCCAGGATGCCCCATTTGGCCGTCACATAGGGCGAACGTGTTGGAACCCCCCATTGCCCAGAGGTCGATGACATCAGGATGATCGCGCCTCCGTTTTGCGCCGCCATGCGCCCGGCCGCCCAGCGGCATGTGAGGAAAGCTCCATCCAGGTTGGCGGCCACGCAGGCCCGCCATGCGGCGAAATCCATCTCTGCGATAGGAGAGGCCGGACCGCCGATCCCAGCATTGGCACAGACCACATCGACACCGCCGAGAAAGGCCTCAGCGGCATCGAAAAACGCCTGCATCTGGGCCTCATCGGTGACATCCGCCTGATAGCCCATGGCCCCATCCGGCACGTGCCCAGGGTCAAGATCGCAATAGGCCACCCGCGCCCCTTGCGCGAGGAAGCGACGCACGAGGCAGGCCCCGATCCCCGAGCCCCCAGCCGTGATCAGAACCCTTTGGGCGCCAGCTGCGCCCCCGTTGTTTTCTTCAATCGACACAGATCACGATCTCCTGTCCGTTCTCGAGGATCGGGATGCACCCGAACATCGGTGTTTCCGCCGCGCAGGTGCCGCTTTTTGCAAGGCACAGGCCGACACATTGCTCCGAGGCAGAACAGGCCGCACCGCCATCTGCCGTGGGCCGGATACAGACCAGCGCATTGCGCAGACCTGCCCGCACCCACTGCCCGGCATCCGCCTTGCAATCCGCCACTTGCTGTTGGGTTGGCAGGGCTTCTTTGCTGGTCTGCTCGGCCATTAAGGGCCCGCCAGGCAGGACCAGCGCCAAAGCAATGGCCAGGACGGCCCCAACCGCCGAACAGATCGAACGCGGGGCCGAATTCGGCCTGTTATCGTGCCGCCACCGGGCCACTTCAGGCCGGAGCGCGCTTCACGAGGCCCAGCTTCTCGCGCACCTCGGCGGGTCCGATCACGCGGGCACCCATCCCCTCAACCACGCCCACAGCGCGTTCAACAAGCTGCGCGTTCGTGGCCAGCACCCCCTTGTCCAGCCACAGGTTGTCTTCCAGCCCGACACGCACATGCCCACCGGCCAAAACCGCAGCCGCCGCATAGGCCATCTGGTTGCGGCCCAGAGAAAATGCACTGAACGTCCAGTCGTCGGGCACGTTATTGACCATGGCCATGAAGGTATTGAGATCATTGGGTGCGCCCCAAGGAACCCCCATGCACAGCTGCACAAGGGCCGGGTTTTCCAGGATGCCTTCCTTGACCAGCTCCTTTGCGAACCAGAGATGGCCTGTATCAAAGGCCTCAATCTCGGGCTTTACGCCCAGATCTGTCATCATCTGTCCCATGGCCCGCAGCATGCCGGGGGTGTTGGTCATGACATAGTCAGCCTCGGCGAAATTCATGGTGCCACAATCAAGGGTACAGATTTCCGGCAGGCATTCGGCCACATGGGCCATGCGCTCTTCGGCGCCAATCATGTCGGTGCCGTTGGGATTGACGGGCAAAGGGGCATCCGTTGGGCCAAAGACAATGTCGCCGCCCATACCGGCTGTCAGGTTCAGCACGACATCCACATCCGCATCCCTGATCCGATCCGTCACCTCGCGATACAGCTCCAAACGGCGCGAAGGGGCGCCCGTTTCAGGATCACGAACATGGCAATGGACGATAGCGGCCCCGGCCTTGGCCGCATCAATGGCCGACTGCGCAATCTGTTCAGGCGAACGGGGCACATGGGGGCTGCGATCCTGGGTGCTGCCCGAACCGGTTACGGCACAGGTCACAAACACCTCGCGGGTCATCGAAAGCGGCATGGGTCTTTCCTTTTGGCTGCGGCTTGCTCTGGCCGCAACTCTAGCGCAAGGTGGCGCAAATGCTGTGCAGGGATTGTCGATCTTCATGCCCAAATCGCCAGATACGCCAAAAGAGATCGCCGTACTTTTGTGCCCGGCCTTCTCCAATCACTGTCTTGCCAATGCGGTTGAGCCCCTGCGCGCCGCCAATGCCATTGCAGACAAAAAGCTCTATACATGGCGACATCTGGGGCTCACGCCCGGCCCGGTTTTGTCGTCCAGCGGGCTGCCGGTCAGCCCCGATGCTACCTTGTCAGACAGCGGAACGGGACAGGCGCTGCTTGTCATGGCCGGGGACCGCTTCGAAGGCTTTGTCACGCCGGCGGTGGCGCGGGCGCTGCGGGCTGCCAGCAGCCGCTTCGATCAGCTTGCCGGCCTGGACAGCGGCAGTTGGCTGCTTGCGGAAGCGGGCCTTCTGGATGGGCGCAAAGCCACCATTCACTGGGACGTTCTGGATCATTTCGCTGAGACATTTCCAAACGTGCATGTGCGGGAAGACCGCGTTGTGCACGACCCCAAGCACCCCTCCTGCGGGGGCGGCACCACTACGCTTGATTTCATGCTGGATTTTATCGAGGCCGATCACGGCATTTCTTTGCGCCTCGACGTTGCTGCAAACTTCATGATCGGCTCAGAGGGGCCCCATGCGGGCGCCTATCTGCCGCCCCGGGGCACCGTTGATGCAACGGTGGCGGTCATGCGCCGAAATACGGAGCGCCTGCTGACCATCGGGCAGATCGCCAAACAGCTCGGGCTGAGCCAAAGGCAGTTCGAGCGGATCATACAGGGGGAGACAGGCCTCACACCCCGCGCGCTCTATCGCCGTGTGCGCCTGCGACTGGCCCGCAGGCTTGTGCGCAGCACACGGCTTCCGATCGCAGAAATCGCCCTGCGCTCCGGCTATGAAAACGCCAGCGCCATGACACGCGCCTTCAAAGCCGAGTTCACGCAAACGCCCCGCGCCCTGCGCATCGCAGAGCAAGAGCCCGCAGACTGATTGCGCGCCCTTGGAGATGCACCTAGGGCCGATGCCAACCGGTCAATGTGCGCAAGCTGGCCTCTGCCTATGCTGATTTGGCCATTTTTCGCGTGGCATCAAACAGCGCCTTCAGAACCGGGGTCTGCGGCTCCTGATATTGCGCGACCAGACCGACACTGTGGCTTTGCACGCCCCCCGAGATCGGGATGGACACCAGATCGTGCCCGGGCGCAAGGAAAGCCGCCAGATCCGTGGGCAGGATGGTTGCCCAATCGCCCTCCAGGACGGATGCCACCAGTACGAGCGTGGAATTGCTCTCTAACATGGTGTCCGAGTCCAGCCCCGCTTCCATGAAGTTGCGGTTTATGATGCGGCGGTTTTGCATGTCTGGGGTCAGCAGACACAGACGCGTTTCGGCCAATTCAGGCCAGCGAATTTCAGCCCGTCCCGCAAGGGCATGATCCGGGGCGCATACAAACCTGTAGCTTTCCCGATAGAGCGGCTGATGCGCGACCCGGCCCAGCGGCTCATTGTCGAGATAGGTCAGCCCGGCATCAACCTCGAGGTTCTCGATCAGCGACAGGATATCGGAAGAGGTGCGCGACAGGATCTGGAATTTGACCCCCGGGTGATCCTGTTTGAACCGGTTCACGAGGCGCGCGGCCTGCGCCAAAGCCGTTGGAATCACGGCCAAACGCACCTGGCCGGACAGGCCATGGTGGGTAAAGCGCATTTCCTGCCGCAAGCGGCGCATATCGCCCACAATCTGGCGCGCCGTTTCCAGCGCGCGTTGCCCTTCGGGCGTCAGGCCACCAAAGCGCGCGCCGCGGGTCACCAGCTTCACCCCAAGATAATCTTCGAGCTGACGGATCCCGCTTGAAAGGGTGGGCTGCGTGATGCCAAGGCTTTCTGCTGCACGCCCAAAATGCTGCTCTTTGGCCAAAGCAATCAACATTTCCAGTTTTGGTATCATTGCCACGCTACATCATTGGAAAAATCTATCGGAAAGCATCGTAGCGATTTCAAACTTGCAGTATAGAGGATTCAGCACAGAACCTTTACATTGCCTCATCTTTTGCGCGTCTATGCGTAGATCAGCCCATCTCTGTGGCTTTTGTCCGCAAGGTCATGTCCAGTTTTACATTGCCCCCGGCGGCCCTTTAAGACAGAGCAGACCCGCCACCCGAAACGGACTTAGGGGACCTCATGCGTACTGTGCTGAATGACTGGACGATCCGCGTTCAAGATATCTGGCCCGGGCTGCTCGTGGCCGGAATGATCGCGCTGGCTGCGCAGTTCATCTCGGATCACTACGGCGCACCCGCCATGCTGATGGCCCTGCTGTTTGGTATTGCGCTGCACTTCCTTACAGAGCAACCCACATGCGGCCCCGGCATCGCTTTTGCATCCAAGCGCGTCCTGCGGATTGGCGTTGCGCTTCTGGGCGCACGCATCAGCTTTTCGATGGCCGCTGAATTGGGCTGGTCCGTCATCGGGCTGACAGTCGGCGTTGTGATCGCCACGATCCTCTTTGGCATGATGGTGGGGCGCTTTTTTGGGTTTAAAGCCCGGTTTTCTTTCCTCTCGGCGGGGTCCGTGGCCATTTGCGGGGCCTCTGCTGCCTTGGCCATCTCTGCAATCCTTCCGAAGGATGAGCGCAGCGAGGAGCGTCTTGTGTTCACGGTTGTGGGCGTGACGGTTCTGTCAACGATCGCGATGATCTTCTACCCGATCCTGGCAGAGCTTTTGCAGATGAATGACACTGTCGCCGGCGTATTCCTCGGCGCCACGATCCATGACGTGGCCCAGGTCGTGGGCGCAGGCTTTTCCGTATCCGAGGAAACCGGCGAAATCTCGACCGTGGTGAAGCTGGTTCGGGTGTCGATGCTGGCACCGGTCGTCTTTATCGCGGCACTGGTGATCCGGCGCAACACAAAGGGCAGCGACGAAGCCCAGACGCGCCCGCCCCTGATCCCGTTCTTTGTCTTGGCCTTCTTCGTGATCGTTGCAATCAACTCCTTCGGACTGCTGCCTGCACCTGTCATTGAGGCCGCGACGAATGTATCTCGATGGGCCTTGCTCACGGCGGTTGCGGCAGTGGGGGTGAACACATCCCTGAAGGATGTTCTGGGCGTCGGACGCGCGGCCATTGGGCTTCTTGTGGCGGAAACCCTGTTCATCGCCTGTCTGGCTTTGGCGCTTTTGCAGCTTTGACAAAGAAGTGGGGCGCGCGTCTGCTGCGCCCCATCACGATCCGTGCAGGGGCAAGCTTTGCGGCCTGCCCCGCTTCATCACAAATCAGACCAAGCGCCCGCCGTCATCAATGTCATAGGCATGAGAGAGCGCCTGCAGCGTTGCGAACTCGGGGCGTTCTGTCTGCCAGGCCATCATGGCGACCCCCAGCATCCGCGGCATCAGCATTGGCCATAATTGCTCATCGCGGGTCGTGAATTCAGACCAGAAGCTGCCCTGCACCCCGATGATCCGGTCTGCAAGGGCGGGGTCCGGTACGGGATCCCATGCGATGGTATCGGGCAGATCAACAAATGCGGCCCAACTGGCGCCCCAGTCGTCGGTATCATCCGTATGTGCCATGTCCAGGTAGACATGCTGAGCCGGCGTCATGACAACATCATAGCCTGCGCGCGCAGCCTCAAGCCCGGGCCCCTGCCCCGTCCAGCTGAAGAGGATCGCATCATGGCCGATCCCTCCGTTGCTGCCCTGCGCGGCCTCCTCCCAGGCGGCGGGCCGCACGCCTTTGGCTGCGGTATAGGCGGCGAGTTTTGCGATCGTCCATCCCTGCAAATCCTGGGTGGTTTGCAGGCCGTGCTCTGCCATCAGGGCCTTGGCGCGAGGGCTGCCCATCCAGGTGTCCTCTGGCAGTTCATCACAGCCCAAATGCAGATGGCCAAAGGGGAAAAGCGCGGTGATGCCATCCACGAGCTTCTCCAGAACCTCCCATGTTTTGGGCATGGCAGGGTTCAGCACGTTGCCCCGATAGCCCTGCACAGAGACTTCCTCGCCGCTGTCATCCGGATCGCGGGTGTCCGGGTAGAGCGCGGCCAGGCCCAGCGCGTGGGCGGGCGCCTCGATCTCGGGCAGGATCTCGATATTCAGGGCCGCTGCGTGGGCAAGAATGTCCCGCACGGTTTCATGACTGTACAAACCGCCCTGCATCGGAGCAGCCGTAAACAGCCCCGGCAGAAATTGCCCCTCGCCCCGCGTTGTGAGCTTTTCAGTCAACTCGGGCAATGTGTCGATCGGGATGCGGAAGGTCTCATCATCCGCGAAATGCCAATGGAACCGGTTGAGCTTCAAAAGCGCCATCAGATCAAGCAGGGCCATGATGCTCTCTGGTGCATAATAATGGCGGGCCGTGTCGAGATGCTGGCCGCGCCACGAAAAGCGGGGCGCGTCTTCGATCTCGCCGCAGGGCAAAGGGCCATTGCGCAAAAGCGTCATCAGGGTCATGCAGGCATAAAATGCCCCGCCATAGGAAGCAGACCAGATCGTGATTTGATCCTGCGCAATGCGCAGTCGATAGGCATCCAAGGCCATATCAGCCGTTTCAAACACCACCGGCTGGCTGCCAGAAAACGCCATTCCCTGACGTGCGGCGAGGGCCTGCGCGGCGGTCATTGCGGGATGATCGCCCGCAAACCCATCCACGCTGACATGCGCCCCTGAAGGCCGCCAAACGCTGGGCTGCGGCAGCAGCGGCAGGCCAGATATCTGTGCCGCTGCTGTGGGGACCGGCTTGTCGCGCCCGGCCCGCGTTGGCGTTAGGGCAATAAGCTCATCCTCAAGGCGCACCGCAGGGCCAAGCGGCATCCACGCGCGATTGGCTGGCGTGAAGCCGCCCGCGTATTTGATGGTAAATGCATGGGTTGTGCCCGCAGCCAGATCCGGCAGTTCGAACTCTAGGTAGCTGCCAAGGCTGCGCAGCTCTGTCTCGCCCGAGACGACGGTCAGTGGCGCCATCCCTGAGCAGCAGAACACGCCCCCAGTCAGCGCGCGGTCGGGGGTGAGGGTGCACAGCAATGCATCCCCTTCGATACGACAATCATAGTGCATGTCAGTCCAATCTAAGTTCCGAGACAAAGTCGTAGACATCGGAGCGGTACAAGCCGCTGGTAAACTCAATGGGCCGCCCCGATTGCAGGTACCCGGTCCGTTCGATCTGAAGGATCGCGGCGCCCTCGGGCAGTTCCAGCAATTCGGCTACGGGCGCTGTGGCGTTGATTGCCGTTACCCGCTGGATCGCACGGCTGGGCGCGGAATTACGCGCGCGCAAAAGCTCATAGAGCGACACGTCAACCTTGTCCGGACGGGGCAGGATATCTTCGGGCAGCGATGAATACTCCAAAGCCATCGGCACCGCATCGCCGCTGCGCAAGCGATGGATGCGCGCCACTTGATGGTGCGGCGAGAGCCCCAAAACCATCGCCTCATTCGGCGTGGGCCGGAAGAGCCCGTTGAGCAGCAAACGGCTGGAGGAGGCGATGCCCCGCGCCTGCAAGTTCTCGGTGAAGGACACCAGCGACGACAGCGACTGCTCCGTCCGCTCGCCAACCGTGCGCACGAAGGACCCTGCCCCCTGCCGCTGGACGATCATGCCATCGGCCACCAACTCGGCGATGGCCTTGCGGACGGTGACGCGGCTGACATCCGCGATCTCGGCAATCTCGCGCTCTGATGGCAATTGGTCTTCTGCGGCCAGCGCCCCTGAAGTGACCAAAGCACTGATATGACGACAGAGCTGTTTGTACCGCGGGCCACGGCCATCACGGTACCATTCACGCTGATCCAGCCGGGTTGCGAGCTCCGCCATTCCCGTACTCCTTCGCCATTTGGGCTGGTATCGAATTATAATACCAATGCCAGTCCACTCAACAATGGGCTATTTTTTTGCACCGATCAATACCCTGTATTTAAATGTTTTTTATCATCCTGAAGTTTATGGTATTATATTGGTAGCAAAGTTGGACTTCTGCGGTAACCTTGATGCAACGGCGTTGATTCGTTGACGCAAACCGGGGGAAGCCAATGACGGAGATCTCGCAGGCCTTGCCGAGCGGCAGCGCGATGCCACGCACGAAAACACTGTCGGAGGCAGTGTTCGCATGGCTTTTGATCGGCCCTGCGATGCTCTTTATCGCAGTCATCGTCGCCTGGCCCCTTGCCGAAACAATCCGCCTGTCCTTCATGGATGCGGGCCTTGGCGGTGAAGAATATGTCGGCTTGGCAAACTACCAGGAATTGGTCGAGAGCCGGAAGTTCCACCAGACGATCATCCGCACCTTCTACTGGATGTTCCTGTCGGTGGCGCTGAAACTCGTGCTGGGCTTGATCGGCGCAACGCTTCTCAATGCGGCCGTGCCGGGCCGCGGCTTGTTCCGCGTGCTGGTTATGCCGCCCTGGATCATCCCCATGGCGATCGGGATGTTTGGCTGGCTGTGGCTCTATAATGGCTATTTCGGCATCCTGTCCGGCACGCTGATGACCTTGGGCATCACCGACGGCCCATTCGAATTCCTCGCCTACAAGCAATCGGCCTTTTATTCAGCGGTTGTGGCAGACGTCTGGGTGGGCACGCCGATGGTGACGCTGTTCTTCCTCGCTGCCATGCAGGGTGTGAGCCGTGATCTTTATGAGGCGGCCTGGGTGGATGGTGCGGGCCGCTGGTACCGGTTCCGCCGGATCACGATCCCGCAGATCATGCCGGTGATCGTTTCGATGTCGCTTCTGTCGGCGATCTTCACCTTCAACAGCTTCGAGATCATCTGGATCCTGACCGAAGGCGGGCCACGCGGGGCCACAACCACGCTGATTGTCGATACCTACAAGACCGCCATAAGCAATTTCAAATTCGGCGAAGGGTCCGCGCGTGCGGTGATCATCGTGATCCTGCTGGGCATCTTCGCACTGCTGTATCTGAACGTGCTCAAGTTCGTGAACCGCAAGTACGGGACCAAGTGACATGATGGACAAGTACACAAAGCTCCAGATGACGGGCATCTACGCCGCAGTCACAGTGTTCCTGATCTTCATCCTGCTGCCGTTCTTTGAGATGTTCATGGCGTCTCTGCGCCCGCTGGAGCACCTGTTCCGCAGCCCCTACCAGTTCTGGTCCGATGATTTCAGCTTCCAAGCGTATCGCGACATGTGGGACACTGTTCCGCTGCTGGGCCGCTACATCATCAACTCGGTCTTCATCGCGTCCGCCGTGACGGGCCTGACCATGATCTTTGTCGTGCCTGCCGCCTATGCCTACGCGCGGCTGAACTTCCCCTTCAAAAACGGGTCGCTGGCGATCTTTTTGGGCGTCAACATGTTCACCGGTGCGGTGCTCTTGATCCCGCTCTATCGCGTGCTGCGCTCCATGGGGCTGCTCAACACCTACTGGGCGATGATTGTGCCAGGCGTGGCCTTCCTCATCCCCCAGGGCATCTGGTTGCTGCGCTCCTATCTGGAAAAGATTCCGCGCGAGCTGGAAGAAGCCGCGTTCGTCGACGGCGCCAGCCGCCTCTATACATTGCGCCGCGTGGTGCTGCCACTTGCAACACCGGGCCTAATCGTCGTCGGCACGGCAGTGTTCATCGGCGCCTATGCACAGCAATTCCTGTTTGCAATCACGTTCAACCAGCAACGTGAGCTGCAACCCCTGCCAGCCGGACTTTTCGAATTCATCGGCTATCAGGACGTTACCTGGAACCAGATGATGGCCGCTGCACTGACAGGCATCCTGCCGGTCATGGTCATCTTCCTGTTCCTTCAGAAATACCTCGTGGCAGGTCTGACCGCAGGTGCGGTCAAAGAATAGCCAAAATGCAACCTAGGGAGACTACAATGAACCTTACCAAACTGACTCTTGGCGCCGCGCTCTTGTCCGGCGTGGCCGGCACGGCCTTCGCCGACGGCCATGCAAAAGAGCTGCACTTCATCATGTGCGGCGGCGAAGTCCGCGAAGCAGACCAAGCCGTTGTGGATCAGTTCATCGCCGACAACGAAGGCGTAACCGTCAATCTCGAGGCGGTTCCGTGGGGCACCTGCCAGGACAAGTCGCTGACACTGGCCGCCGCCGGCGATCCGCCGTCCATCGCCTACATGGGCTCGCGCACCCTGCGCCAGCTGGCCAACAACGACCTGATCGTGCCAGCCAATATCCCCGAGGGCGCGCCCTACCAGCCCGGCGTTCTGAACACCGTGACCATCGAAGGCACCACCTGGGGCTACCCGCACGCCTTCTCGACCAAAGCCCTCTACATCAACTGCGATCTGGTTGAAGAATCCGGTCAGGAATGCGTCGCGCCCACCACATGGGACGAGATGTTCACCATGGCTCAGGGCGTTGTCGACAACACCGATGCAGCAGGCGTTGGCCTTGCTGGCAAGGATTTCGACAACACGATGCACCAGTTCCTGAACTACCTGTATTCCAACGGTGGCGTTGTGATCGATCCGGCAACGGGCGAAAACAAGCTGGACAGCCAGCAGACCCGCGAAACGCTGGAATTCTACGGTCGTCTGGCCAGCGTTGCACAGGAAGGCCCCACCGCATGGGAGCGTGACCAGCTCAAGGATCTGTTCAACGACGGCAAGATCGCCATGTATGTGCAGGGTCCGTGGGGCTACGGCCAGCACAACGAAGACATCAACCAGCTGGTTGCACCTGTGCCTGCAGGCCCCTCCGGTGAAAGCGGCTCGATCCTGATCACGGACTCGATCGTGGTCTTCAAGGGCTCGGGCAACGAAGAGCTGGCACAGGAACTGGCTCAGCGGATCACCTCTGGCGATGCGCAGTATGACCTCGACAGCTCCTGGGGCCTGACCCCGATCTTCGACTACTCTGCAATGGGCAAGGACGATCTCTACTACGAAGCCGGCGTGTGGCCGAACTTCACCGCGTCGATCTCGACCGGTGGCCCCGAGCCGATCGTGGAAGACTTCAAATCCCTGCAGTCCGTCTTCACCAACATGGTGCAGGGCATCCTGCTTGAGGACGACACCGTTGATAACCTCGTGACGATCGCCGGCGAAGAGCTGGACGACGCCCTGTAAGGTTTCTCCCCGTCGGGGCGGTGGCTTGCTGCCGCCCTGACACATCTGCAAATTTTCGAAATAGGTAGACAGCGCCATGGCAACTCTTGAGCTCATGTCCATCAGCAAATCCTTCGGCTCGGCCAAGGTGTTGCACGACATCAGCCTTGCGATCCGGGACAAGGAATTCGTGGTGTTCGTCGGCCCGTCCGGTTGCGGCAAATCCACCCTTTTGCGGATCATCGCCGGGCTCGAAGAAGCCACGTCCGGCCAGATCATGATCGGCGGCGAGGATGTCAGCACAGCGCATCCGGTCGACCGGGGCATTTCCATGGTGTTCCAGTCCTATGCGCTCTATCCGCATCTCAGTGTCTACGAAAACATCGCCTTCCCGCTGCGGGTCCAGAAAATGGAAAAGGCAGAGCTGGACACCCGCGTACAGCAGGCCGCGAGCATCCTGCAACTGACTGATAAGTTGCAGTTGAAGCCCGGCCAATTGTCGGGCGGTCAGCGCCAGCGTGTCGCCATCGGGCGATCGATTGTGCGCAACCCCAAAGTATTCCTCTTTGACGAGCCGCTCTCTAACCTCGATGCCGCCCTGCGCGGCGATATGCGGGTTGAGTTGAGCCAATTGCACCGCAGCCTTGATGCAACCATGGTCTATGTGACCCATGACCAGGTCGAGGCCATGACAATGGCGGACCGGATCGTTGTTCTAAATGGCGGCCATGTGGAGCAGTTCGGCACCCCGATGGAGCTCTACCATCACCCCCGCACGAAATTCGTGGCGTCCTTCATTGGCCAGCCCAATATGAACCTCATCCCCGCAACCGTCAGCGCAGCAGATGCGACCGGCGTGAAGGTAACCCTCACAGGGGGGCACGAAATGGTGCTGCCCGTGGAAGGGGGCCGTGTCGCGAAGGGTGACAAGGTTGAGGTTGGCATTCGCCCCGAGCACGTTCAGATCGGCGACGGCGGCTTTCCGATCTCGGTCAATGTCCTGGAACGCCTCGGCGGCGTGTCGATCACCTATGGCACGCTGGGCGACGGCGTGCGCTTCTGCGCCTCCCTGCCCGGCGACGCCGCCGTTGAGGAGGGCCAACCCCTCGCGCTGACCGTGTCACCCGAGGATTGTCACGTATTTGATGCATCGGGGGATGTGCTGCGCCGCATGTCTGCCCCGGCCATCGCTGCAAACGGATAAGATCATGCGCGTTGTCACGGCTGGCCTGGGCCTGCGGGCCGGTCATGTCCTCTCCATTCTCTGTGACGCCATGCCAGAGGCGGAGCTGGTCGGGTTTTATGACCCGGCCGAGCACAATGCCCTGGATGTGGACGGGACAACGCTCAGCGACGCGGCCATCGGGGAATTGGTGGCCGACAATATCTACCCCAGCTTTCCCACTCCGGAATCGATCAGCCAACAGCGCACAGCCTTTAGGGCCTGTGGTGCCCTGAGGCGCGCCACTCCGCGCTATGATGATCTTGAAACCATGCTGGCCGACACGCAGCCCGATTTGTTCTTCGTCGGCTCGCCCAATGCATACCACCTTGAGCATATCCGCATGGGCCTGGCTGCGGGCGTCCGGATTTTCACCGAAAAGCCCGTCGTGACGACGCAGGCCGAAACCATGGAACTGGCCGCCCTGCTGGCGGAACACGGCACTGACAGCGTGATGGTGGGCCTCGTTCTGCGCTACTCGCAGCACATGGTCGACCTGCGGGCGGTGCTGGACGAACTGGGCGAGATCACCTCTCTTGAGGCCAATGAGCATATCGCGCCCTATCACGGTGCGTTTTTCATGCGCGATTGGCGCCGGATGGTGTCGTGGTCGGGCGGCTTCATGCTGGAAAAGTGCTGCCACGACATCGACATATACAACATGGTCACCGGCTCCAGACCGACCAAGCTGGCCAGTTTTGGCGGACGCAAATCCTTCGTGCCCGCCAATGCGCCAACTGTGAATGCCGAAAACCAGATCATGCACCAAAAGCCGTCGATCTGGAGCAGCGCACCCGATGCGTTCCACTCGGACGGGGATATCATCGACTTTCAGACGGCGCTTTTGCAGTATGAAAGCGGTGCCTCCCTGGCCTTTCACACAAATCTCAATGTGCCCGATCAGCATCGCCGCTTTTGCGTGATGGGCACCCATGGCATGGCCGAAGGGGACTTTGTGCGCGGCACATTGAAGGCCACTGCCCGCGATGGCAGCACCATCGCTCATCATGACTACACCCAGATGGAAGCCACCCGCGCCTCTGCCCATTACGGCGCGGATCACATGATGATTGACGATATCGTGGCTTTCCTGCGTGGCGAGGCCGACACTTTGCCAGTGGGCGTTGTGGATGCACTGGAGGCGGGCCTCGTGGCGATGGGCCTCGATGAGGCGCGCCAGACCGGACGCATGCACGACATGACCGAAACATGGGCTGAATTTGATCGCTTTGGACTAAGACAATGACCTCTGAAACCACCACTCCCGGACATCTGATGGCGCGCGAGTCCGCCGAATGCCTGTCCGTTTTCGCCCATGCCGCTGCGCAAGAGATTGCCGGTGCGCTGCCAGCCCTGCCCCGCTCGATCTACACCGTGGCGCGGGGCTCGTCAGATGCCGCCGCCAATATCTTGTCCTACGAGTATATGCGCGAACTGGGTCTGCCCGTCACATCTCTGCCGCCTTCGGTCTTCTCCATTGGGGATGGCGTTGACCTGAGCGACAGTGCCGCACTGGTCATCAGCCAGTCCGGGGCAAGTGACGATCTGGTGCGCACAGCCAAGGGCGCGGCCAAAGCAGGTGCACAGGTGCTTGCAATCACCAACCAGCCCGACAGCCCTGTCGAGGCGGCAGCTTCGCTGACAGTGCCGATCGGCGCGGGCCCGGAGCTTGCGGTCCCGGCCACCAAATCCGTTGTCGGCTCTGTTGCAGCAGGGCTTGCCCTTCTGGGGGCGCTGAAGCCGGCCTACCGCGCCGATGCCCAGCACGCAGCCGACACCCTGCGCGACCTGACGCTGGCCCTGCCCCAAGCCGCAGCGCTGCAAGCCGCCTTGCTGCGCGCCCACCATGTCTATGTGATCGGGCGCGATACCGGCTATGGCGCGGCACATGAACTGGCGCTGAAGCTCAAGGAATGCTGCGCCATCCATGCCGAAGCCTATTCAAGCTCGGAAGTGCTGCATGGTCCGCTGCAATTGGCAACGAATCCGCTGATGGTTCTGATGCTGGACACGGGACACCCCGAAATTCAGGCCAGCCTCGATCAGGCAGAGGCCAGATTCCGGGGCATCAACAGTGATGTGCATCGCGTCCGCATCCAAGATCTTGGCGTTGACAAGCTTGTGCCCGCAGCCGCTGCCGCGCTTTTGCTGTCGGCAATCTACCCGGTGATCCTGAATACGGCGCTTGCCCTTGGCATGAACCCAGATACACCCGAAACACTGGCAAAAGTGACGCAAACCACATGAGCGACCCCCACGCAAAATGGGCCACTTGGCACGAGATCCACCAGCAGCCGGATATCTGGCGCAGCTGGGGGTCAGCCTTGGATGTGGCCGCTTTGCGGGACTGGGTCGCCGCACAATCCTTTGATGTGGTCTGGTTTTGTGGGGCCGGCAGCAGCGCCTATATCGGCGACATGCTGGCGGCAGCGCTTCCCGGCACGCGGTCTGTTCCCACAACGGATATCGTGGCTGATCCGGCCCATCTTCTGTCCGGTGCCAAGCCGCTGGTTGTCAGCTTTGGCAGATCTGGAAACAGCGCGGAAACCATTGGCACGCTCGACGCATTGGACGCCTTGCTGCCCCTTGCCCCAAGGCTGAACATCACCTGCAACAAAGACAGCGCTCTGGCCACACGCGCATCGCGCGCACCGACCAAATGTGTCGTGCTGCCGGAGGCCACGCATGATGCAGGTTTTGCCATGACCTCGAGCCTGTCCACCATGCTGCTGACAGCACTGGCGATCTTCGATGCGCCCTGCGATGTCAGTGCCCGTCTGAATACCCTCGCTGATAGCCTGGATGATCTTCTGCCGCAGTTCCTGCCTGCAGCACGCCCCGAACGCGTGGTTTATGTGGGCACAGGCCCCCTTGCCTTTGCCGCGCGCGAGGCCGCCCTGAAGGTCATGGAACTGTCCGCCGGGCAGATCCCGGCGCTTTGGGACAGCACCCTTGGGTTTCGCCATGGTCCCAAGGCGTTTGTCACGGATGGCACCGCGATCACGATCTTCACCGGCGCTCGCCACCCCGGATCTGCCTATGATGCGGATCTGGCCAGCGAGTTGCGCCAGCAATTCCCCAAAGCGCGGGTCGAAACCATTGGGCCGGGCGGCAATATCGACGTGCCCATGCCCTTTGGCCCGGTTTGGGCGGCCCCGCTCTGCATTGCAGCCGCGCAAATGCGCGGCGTTAGCTGGTCGGATGAGCTGGGGCTGAATGTCGATGATCCTTTTGCCGGCAAATCCACGCTGAGCCGCGTTGTGGCGGGCGTCAAACTCTATCCGGTGACGGGATGAGCGCGGTTGGGATAGATCTGGGCGGCACAAAGATCGAAACACAGATCTTTGATGACAGCTGGGCGGTGGTGAGCCGCCAGCGTCAGGACACGCCGCGCAGCTATCCCGAACTGGTGCAAGCCATGGCGGACCAGATTTCCTGGGGCCTCGCACAGGCTGGGCCAGATGCGCCGGTGGGCGTTGGGGCAGCAGGGCTCGTCAATCCGGCGAACGGCCTTGCGCTTACGGCCAATTTGCCAGCCACCGGGCACCCGTTCCCAACGGATATCGCCGCCAAGATCGGGCGTCCTTTGACATATGTGAATGACTGCCGCGCCCTTGCGCTGTCAGAGGCCGTTTTCGGCGTTGGTAAAGAGCATCGCACCGTGGTGGCCGTGATCCTGGGCACCGGCGTGGGCGGTGGCATCGCTGTCGAACAGCGCCTGCTTCCGGGGCCGACGCTCACCGGGGGCGAATTTGGCCATATGTCTGCGCCCGCGCATTTGGTGGCAAAGTATGACTTACCTATTTTCCAATGTGGCTGCGGCCGCATGGGCTGTATCGAGAGCTATATCTCCGGGCCCAGCCTGTCGCGCTTGGCCAAGCATCTCACCGGGCACGACCAGACCCCACGCCAGATCGCCGCACACCGGGCGGATCAGATGTCCGATGTCTGGCAGATATGGTGTGAACTGACAGCAGATCTGCTGCACCGGCTGACCCTTTCCACCGATCCTGACATCATTGTTCTGGCGGGTGGGCTCAGCCAGATCGACGGCCTGCTGGACGCGCTGACAGCCGCTTTGAAGTCGGCACAATTTGCAGATTTCTCAACGCCGCCTCTAGCGCTTGCGCAGGGCGGAGATGCCAGCGGCGCCCGCGGAGCGGCCTATGCTGCCTGGCAGGAGCAGCGCAATGGTTGAGGTTCTGCGTGATATCATCCGGCGCAATCGCGCTGGCGCAGCGGTTGCCATTCCTTCGGTTTGCTCTGCCCATCCCGACGTTTTGCGCGCCTCCCTGGCGCTCGCGGCCCAGCTTGACCGCCACATCGTGATCGAGGCGACCTCCAACCAGGTCAATCAGGATGGGGGCTACACAGGGATGACACCTGTGGATTTCATCCAGTTCGTGAACGCGCTGGCGGATGAGGCCAAGATTGACCGCGCACAGGTTATTTTCGGCGGCGACCATCTGGGCCCGCAAGCCTGGCGGTCCATGGATGCTGCGCAAGCGCTTGCCAAGGCTGACCGCCTCGTCCACGACTACGTCGCCGCTGGTTTTCACAAAATCCACCTTGATTGCTCGGAAGGCTGCGCAGGCGAGACTGCCCAGTTGGGCGATGATGTCACCGCGGCGCGCTCGGCCAGACTGGCCCAGATTTGCAGCGAAGTGCATCCGGATCTGCTGTTCGTGATCGGCACGGAGGTGCCCCCGCCCGGTGGCGCCCGCGTCGACGAAGACGGGGATATTCCAGCCACCACTCCGATGGATGCACGGGCAACCCTGGCCGCCCATGACGCCGCCTTTGGGCCCCTGGCCCCGATGATCGGGGGGCTGGTTGTGCAACCCGGCGTCGAATTCAGCCCAACCGCCGTGCACGCGTTGCCCATGGGCCGCGATCCGGGATTGCTGAATGCGCTGTCCGAGCATCCTGACATTTGCCTTGAAGCCCATTCAACGGATTACCAGCAAGACGCGGTTTATCCGCGTCTCGCCCAGCTCGGCTTTGCGTTCCAGAAAGTGGGCCCCGCACTGACCTTCGCTTACCGCCAAGCGCTCTATGCGTTGGACCAACTGCGCGAAGACAAGGGTGCGCTGCAGGCAGAGATGGAAGCCGTCATGCTGGAAGATCCGTCAAAATGGCAGGGCCACTATAGCGGGGATCCAGACGCCCTGCGCGAGCAGCGCCACTTCGGGCTGGCCGATCGCATCAGATACTACTGGCCCGCACCCAAAGCGCAGGCTGCCGTTCAAAGCTTGAAGTCCGCCTTTGATCGCCCCCTGTCTGACACGCAATTGCGGCAGGCCTTCGCGCCAGCCGTGCTGGCGCGCGCAGAAGGTCTTGACGGCCCGCAATCGCAACGGCTTATCGACGCGGAAATTCAGACCGCCTTGGCCCCCTATTTCTTTGAGGAGGCGACATGACAGACACATGGGTCGCGCCCGAGCGCCTTTTTGATGGACAGCAAGTGTTGCTGGGCCATGCGCTGCGCATCACCGATGGGCACGTGACTGAGGTCGCGCCCGCGCCCCCCGGAGCAGTGGCAATCAAGGGATGCCTCTCGCCGGGTTTTGTTGACTTGCAGGTCAATGGTGGCGGTGGCGTCATGCTGAACTCCACCCCCACCCGTGAGGGCATTGCCACAATTGCCGCAGCCCACAGGCAATTCGGCACAGTGGCTATCATGCCAACAGTGATCACCGACGCCCCCGACGTGCTGGACAAAGCCGCAGCAGCAGCACTTGCAGCCCGCTCAGATGAGGGGATCGTTGGCTTGCACATCGAAGGGCCGCATATCGCTGTCGCACGGCGCGGCACCCATGAGGCGGAGTTTGTGCGCGACATGGATGCGCGCACGATGGACGTGGTTGCACGCCTGCGCCAAGCCGACGTCACCGTGATGATCACGGTTGCCCCGGAAGCCACGACGCCGGAGCAAATCGCCCAGCTATGTGACCTGGGGGCGATCGTTTCCCTCGGACATACTGATGCCACTGCCGAGATGGTCGAAGCGGCGACGCGCGCCGGGGCACAATGTGCAACGCATCTGTTCAACGCCATGTCCCCCATGGTTGGACGGGCGCCGGGCACAGTCGGCGCTGTCATCAACTCGACACTGCGCACGGGCATCATTTGCGACGGGCACCATGTGGACGACCGCATGATCGCCCTCGCCTGCCGGGCGCGCCCTGCCCCAGACCTCATGTTTCTGGTCTCTGATGCGATGGCCACAGTGGGGGGCCCTGATCACTTTGCGCTCTATGGCCGCGAGGTGCACCTGCAGGAGGGCTGTCTCGTGAACACAGAAGGCAGCCTGGCTGGCGCGCATGTCACGCAAGCACGCGGTGTGGCGCGGTTGGTCAATCATGTGGGTCTTGGGCTGGAAGAGGCGCTGCGCATGGCGATCACAACGCCTGCAGAAGTCGTCAGGCAGCCCAAATGGGCAGAGATACAGGGCCGGAATGTCCGGGATCTCGTCCTGCTGACAGACGATTTGCAGGGGCTGCAATCCTTCGCAGACACCGACGCCCTGACCCGTGCAAGCAATGCCCAGCACTAGCCCATTCACGTTCGAAATTTGCGTGGAGTCTGCCCAAGCGCTGGCTGCAGCAGCCGGTTTTGCAGACCGGATCGAGCTGTGCGCCGGCCTCGACGTGGGCGGGCTGACACCAGAGCCCGGCCTGATGGCGCAAGCGGCCGCTTCAGGCCTGGAGACACATGTTTTGATCCGCGGCCGCAGTGGCGATTTCACGCTGCAGGACGATGAGCTGGCAGTTGCCTGCACCAGCATCAAGGCCGTGCGCCAGATGGGCCTCAAGGGGATCGTGATCGGGGCTGAAAAGGCGGGCCAGCTCGATCTGCCCGCCTTGCAGCACATGGTGGAAGCGGCCGATGGTCTCGATCTGACGCTGCACCGGGTGATCGACCTCGTGGATGATCCCATCGCGGCACTTGGTGAGGCAATCGCGCTTGGCTTCAAGCGGGTTCTCACCTCTGGCGGCGCGCCCAGCGCCCCCGCAGGCATCGAAGGGCTTCGACGGTTGTGCGCCGCCGCAGACGGCCAGATCGAAATCATGGCAGGTGGCGGCATCACCAGCACCAAGCTTCCCGATCTCATTGCCAACACGCCCGTGAGAGCGTTCCATGCCTCGTGCTCATGCAAACAACTCCTCGACCGGCGTTATGTCGATTTTGGCTTTGGGCAGGCGCAGCGCGGGTTCGATACACAAGAGGCAGAGCGCATCGTAGAGGTGCTGCGCGCAGCGGGTCGCAGTGAGCCGGACTGACGTCTTTTGCGATAGCGAACGCTGATCCCGCGCCACACGTCCAAACCACAGATGCCCTAAGCAATTGCGGCCTGCATTCATGTTGGCCATCATCGGCCCGCGCCATTGAGCAACAGGCTGAAAGGATCCTCCGGCGCAGCACATGAGCCGGGTTTGATTATATCGCTCGCCTCCACTGGACGGGCATAAATTTCGCATATATCCAAGATAGTTAATATCCCAGGCGCGGCGAAGCGCCAGCCATCTCACACCCTGCGGAGCATACGATGATCAAAAGGTTCTTTTCCCTGACGGCGGCATGTCTGCTTTTATCTGCGCCTCTTCACGCGCAAACCATGGACCCAGCGCTTGGCGCTGAACCCGTTAGAGTGTCTGAAGATGGTCATCTGATCATCGATAACGGCGGCCGCGCATACAGCTGCAGCTTGGCTGTTTCGGATGATTTGCTCACTGTTGCCGACTGCGAATTGATCGAAGCGTCCGGCCTTTCCAGCTTGTCCACTGAAGACTGGGAGGAGCGCATTACAAAGGCGATGCTCGATTCTGGGTGCAAATTGTCGACGCTCGGCACCGTCGGCGATGTCATCGAAGCAGAGGCCCTAGCGGCAGGTATCCCCGCGGACCAGGTTGCCGATGCTCGCGATGAAATTGCAGTGCGCGTAGACGAGGTTATCGACCGTATGTTGTGGGAAGGTAAGCTGACTGTGCGCGATGGCGAATTCGCCCTGGACGCCTGTAAATAGGCTGATCCTTCCAGTTCCAGCCTGGAATCGACACATTCAGGCACCGTGGAAATACGTTCCGGCGCAAGGTTCGCAGACCTATTCGGGCTACGCGTCTGGCCAAAGGGTCATCGGGCAATGCCGTCCCAGCGCGGCATAATGCAAACGTAGCAGTATGCCGCCTAAGATGCCCTCGACAGCACCGCTCGGCTCTCCCCTGGGGGGCGAGCGCGCGCCCGCGTTAAAGGCCCTCGACGAGGATAAGGTCCGTATCAGAGATTTTCTCTCTGACAGCTCTTGCCTCGGTGTAGGCCTCTGACTCGTAGAATGTCTTTGCGGCGGCAATGCTCTCGAATTCGATCACAATTGCCAGGCCTTGTGCCGCCCCTTCGCGATGATCAGGAGACGGGTTTCGGACCAAGACTTTTCCATTATGCGCCTGAATCGCCGCACCAGAGAGTTGTTTAAACGCTTCAAAAGCTTGTTTGTCTTGTACACGGATATGCGCGATCAGGTATCCTTTAGGCATGCTTTGCTTCCTGCATTCGTGACCGGTGAGGCGCCTAAGGTACAAAGAAACCACACAGCGACAAAACGATTTTCTTCAAGGCCACATGTCATGCGCCCCGGTGATGGTCTGTGTCTTGCTGGAATGGCTGAAAATGCACCCAGCAGCGTGTCGCTTGAGCGACACAGACGAAACGTGGCAAAAATTATTCTCTCCCCCCAAGAAATCAGACAATCTATCCACTGCAGCCGATACGATTTTATCCAATCACAGGATTGAAGAAGGAGTTTCTCAAATGCTGGAACGCATCTTTCCAAAAGCGCTCGACAACCAATTTCCCGGCCACAAAATTGCGCTCTACGTGTTCTATGCACTGACTGCTCTGACCCTCTGGCGCAGCCAACATCATTTGTTTGCCCCTGATGGCGGCGCACAGAGCATCGCCTCCATCCCGCTTGATACCTACTCCACCAATGCGGCCGGGACGATCATCGGGATCTTCGGCCTGTGGGGTTTATCGCAGCTTATCATCGGTTTTATCTACCTCCTGGCCGCGTTGCGATATCGGTCCCTTATCCCCTTCCTCTATCTGCTCTTTGCGCTTGAGTACGCCATGCGTCTGTGGGTGGGCGCCAATAAGGAAATCGAAACTGCGGGCACAGCGCCTGGCGCTTTGATCAATATGCCGTTCATGATTGCAGGCGTGGTTTTGTTCGCACTCAGCATCTGGAAAGCTGACCGGGCAACAGTATGACTCGGCCCCAAAAATTTCCCAACGGACCTACCCCGTTGGTTTCAGATTTGCCAAGTATCCACAAAAAAAACAATTTTCGATTGCAATTGGATATGTGCGATTTGCAGGCCGCGCACCAAATAAGACGAGCCTTGCCCTGCGGAGAAACTGGCGTGTGAGGATGCTTGATGACAAGGGTTTTGCCGAGACGACGTTTCTTGGTGCAATTGTTCCTAATCCTCGCAGTTTTGGGATTGGTAGCCAGATGCGTTCCCGAGAAGCGAGTTGACCTAGGGGACAAGGCTACGCCGTTAAACTGGCAGGATGAAGATACCTATCTGTATGCTCAAGGTGGTGTCATTCATGCTGTGAACACCAGCAACAGAACGACGCGTCTCGGCACAGAACAGGTGCCTGAGTGGGGCGAGGAAGTCCCCCGGTTTGATCTTGAGCCCGCTGATCCAGGCGAGTTCTTTGAGCAAGATGGTTACAATTACATGATGATCGCGGGGGAAAAGGTTCGGGTAAGTCGCTACGGAGCGTGGCCTCGAACCGGTATAAATCAAGGCTTTCCCCGGACGGAGGGCATACCGTTCAAGACATATTCGCACTTGGGAAAAATTGGCCTCATCGTATTTGCAGGACCGGAACCCAAGTTAATCAACCTGCCGTTGCAGTTTCCTGAAAACACTACAGCTCCATTCGTAGTTTGGGACCAGCACGCTGGGATGTTCTTTGCGCTTCAAACTGACTGCCAATACCCGAAAGAAGATGGGGCCTGTCTCAGAACCGGATGGTGGCTGGATCGAGACCTTTCCGTGGTTCAAACCTTGGCATTGCCAAAGGATGACCTTTTGTCCGTCAGAGGAAAGTTGAGTTGCTTTTCTTGTGGCTGTGGGTGCTTCACTCAGGAAGATGTTTATGCTGTGGACGGTAGAGTCTTTTTTCATGTTGCGGGTTTTCCGATTCCGTCTTTTCGGAGAGGGTTATATGAACTCGAAGTGGCAAATGACGGCAGCACCCGTTGGCGACAGGTAATAAGTGGCCGCATTGAGCCTCCTTTAGCATTTTCACCGTCAGGGTGCCGGGTGTCGTTCTACCAAGTTTCCTTTTGGGGCAATTCACTGGAGGAGGAAAAGTTATGCTCCGTAGGCAATTGATTTCAAATCGTCGATTGCGATCCGCTGCGACCAGAAGCGTAGGCTTACCTGTGCCGCGACCCCGCTTGGCGTCACGTGTTCACAAACCTCGCGGCGCGGCTGCATCGAAACCGGCAATGGCCCCCACAGCGACACCTACTAAAAACACTCTCAAAGTTTCCCTTAGGGCCTGAAAGCCCTCAACATTTGCCACAGCAACCTGCATGCTGCGCACAGCCATAAATTACGGACATGCGACATGATCTCGACCATTGGAAATATCTTGCCCTTTGCAGGCGGTCTGGCGCTGAGCCCCATTCCTCTGGTCGCGGTTATCCTCATGCTGACCGGGTCCTCTGGGCAACGAAACGCTTTTGCCTTCTCATTGGGCTGGTTTACCGGGATCCTTATTTTATGCGGATTGGTCATTCTTCTGGTAACAGGTGGGTCTGAGTCCACCGGACAGGACTCTCAGACCATTGCCGGGATCGTAAAACTGGCATTCGGAGCGCTTCTGCTTTTCCTCGCCTGGAAGCAATGGACTTCTCAGCCGGAGCCCGGGCAAGAGGCAGAGCCAGCCGCCTGGCTCGCCGCATTGGACAGTTACTCCACAGTCAAATGTTTTGGGTTTGGCTGCCTTTTGGGGCCCGTAAACGTAAAGAACTTCCCGATCGTCACCTCCGCTGCCGCTGTGATTTCAGCCAGTGGGCTTGGCCTTGCGCAAACCTCGCTGACGATGGTGGTTTTTGCATTTCTGGGGACAGTCGGGCTTTTGGTTCCAATTGCTCTGTATTTGATGGGTGGCGAGACTTCGAAGGAAACCTTGCAGTCTTGGCGGATTTGGCTGGAGCGGAACAATGCAATCATTCTGTGTGTTCTTTTCCTTTGCCTCGGGCTGAACGCCTTGGGTAAGGGCATGTCCATCCTGTTTTAAGCCTACCCGGAAGGAAGACGCGCCCTCATAAGAACGGTTCGGCGCAGGATCTGTAGAGAGCGACAAGTGCACGAAAAGAACCCAAGCATACGGAAAAGCTCATAGATCAGGCGCGCGCGCTTGCAGCGAGCGTCGATCCAATGCAGCGAAAGTTGTCAAAGCAGCAGCAGCCTTGGTTTTTTGTGACTTATACCCGTTTGTCGCTGGAAAAGAGGGCGTGACCGGGCAATGAGTACAGGAGCGCCCACCCGTCTGATGCGAGCCAACCCGCACAAAAATATCCGATTTCTTGGCAACGCTGGGTGTCACACAGCTCCGGCATAACCTTGGCAAGCCTCTCTCCCTAGGCAGATGCCTTCTCTTCGTCAGCACACCCCCATCCAAGCTCAGATGAAAGTTCATGCGCAATCTCAGCCAGAACTGCGCCGATCTTGGCCCGCTGCAACGGGGTAAAGACACGAACCGAAGCTGTTGCGCCGATCGACAGCGTTGATCCAACGCCTGCAGGGGCCAACGTCACTGCCACAGAGCTTATGCCCCGCTCCAGTTCTTCAACACACTCGGCGTAACCTTTGGCCCGGATAGCCTCGAGTTCGCGTGCCAGATCCTCGCGGTCGGTAATGGTGTGTTCCGTGTACTGCTTAAGCTGCCCACTGAGCGCATCATGAGACAACAAGCCTGGAGAAACGGCCGCAATTGCCTTGGCACAGGAGCACGCATGTATTGGCCGCTTGCCGAGGCCAGGATGAAGGTACGACACCCCCGTTTCCGGGGGGGCCACATGAATGATCTCGACCCAGTGGCCACGTAAACGAGACAGGAAAAATGCTGCCCCATAGGCGCTGGCTGCAATGTTTAGCGCCGGTGCAATCACTTCCAGCACCGCAGCATCAGACTGGTCACTCATCGTGATGCGCTTCAGCCGCGTACCAATGGAAAACTGTCCACGCGCGGGGGCTTCCAGAAATCCAGATGCCACAAGATCCTGGACCAGCCGATACACGGTGGGCTTTGGGATATCGGACTGCGCACAGATATCAGCAACGCTCGCGCGCCCTTTCTGGCCAACGACTTCCAAGATAAGCGCGACGCGATCGAGATGCATTTTTCTCACTTTGCGATAACCGATATCTCGTTATACGATAGAAAAAGGCGGAATCAAGGGAGCGAGAAATCGATGGATGGAACCTGTTGCGGACCGGGTTATGAGAGCCCGCAAGACGCAATCAAAGCCCCCCGTGAGAAACTGCTCTACACCATTGCCATTTACACAGGCACCGGCATCCAGAAGCCCGACTACTTGGCAACCGTCGATGTAGACCCGGACAGCACAACCTATTCCCAAGTGATCCACCGCCTGGAGATGCCGGGAATTGGGGATGAGCTCCACCATATGGGATGGAATGCCTGCTCGTCCTGTCATGACGACAGTTCGATGTCGCGCAAATACCTGATCCTGCCCGGTGTCCGCTCGAACAAGCTGCACATTGTCGACACCGCGACCGACCCGCGCGCCCCACGATTGCACAAGGTGATCGAGGGCGCCGAAATCAAGGCCAAGGCTGATCTGTCCGGCCCGCACACGGTGCACTGTCTGGGATCAGAGATCATCATCTCGTTCCTGGGAAACGCCAAGGGCGAAGCACCCGGGGGCTATCTGCATCTTGATAAGGAGTTCAACATCGTTGGCCGGTGGGAAAACTCCATGGGCGATATCAAGTTTGGATATGACTTCTGGTACCAACCTCGTCACAACGTGATGGTCAGTTCGGAATGGGCTGCGCCCAACACGTTCATGCCGGGCTTTGACCTCGAAGAAGTCGGGCATCTGAAATATGGGCGCGAACTGCACTTCTGGGACTTCGAAAAGCGCGAACCGATCGAAAGCTTCTATCTGGGCGAAGACGGTTTGTTGCCGCTGGAGGTTAAGTTCCACCACAACCCTGACAGCACGCACGGCTTCTGCGGGGCCGCTCTGTCGACCAATGTCATCCACTGGTGGAAAGACAGTGACGACACATGGAATTGGGAAAAGATCATAGACGTCGAGAACGAATTGCACCCGGACTGGCCGATCCCCTTGCCTGGTGTCATGTCAGCCATCCTGATTTCAATGGATGACAGGTTTCTCTATCTCAACAACTGGCTGCATGGTGATATGCGCCAGTATGACATCACCGACCCACACAATCCGAGGCTGACCGGCCAGGTATTCATGGGTGGTCTTTTGGGAAAGGCCCCAACCGTCAATGGCATAGAGGTCGCGGGCGGGCCACAGATGTTCCAACTCTCTCTCGATGGCCGCAGGCTTTATGTGACGACCTCACTGTTCTCGACCTGGGACAACCAGTTTTACCCAGAGATCCGCACCAAGGGCGGCGTCATGGTCCTGATCGACTGCGATCCGGTCAATGGCGGCATGAAGATCAATCCGGACTTCATCATCGATTTCGGCCAAGAGCCAAACGGCCCCTCGCGTTGCCATGAGGCGCGCTATCCCGGGGGCGACTGCACAAGTGACATCTGGCTATGACGGCCCATACCGTGACGATCGCGAACAAGGGTGGGGAAACTTACGCCGTTAACGCGCGTCGGCCCTTGCTCGCGCAACTCAAAGCGCAGGGCGTCGATCTTCCCTATGGCTGTGAGTACGGAGGCTGCATCACCTGCGCGGCCAAACTCACATCAGGTACGGTGGATCAAAGGCGCCAGGTCGCGCTCAACAATCGCCAGATCGCAGACGGTTACGTCATACTATGTGTGGCCCGCGCAACCTCAGACATCACGCTAGAGATTGGGGTTGAAAGCCATGACAAGCTCTACCGAAACCCGTTTCTCGATCCGCTCAAACCGCACGAGTTGAAGGCTGACATTGCGACGCCGAAGGAAGATTGACCCATGCCCGAAGCCGATATCGAACACATATACGAGTACGATCCAAAGTATCTCGCAGAGATCCTGAAATCAGTGAAAACCATTGCCATGGTTGGGGCGAGTGCTGACAAAACGAAATTCAGCTACGGTGTGCTCCGTCAACTGAGCGAAATCGGCTACGATATCCTGCCGGTCAATCCCAACCCAACCGTTTTGGAGATCAGGGGGCTCAAAGTGTATCGGAGCCTCACAGAAATCGACAAACCAGTTGATATGGTGGACGTTTTCCGGCCGAAGGCAGAGCTCTACGGGATAGCGGAACAGGCCATTGCGATCAGAGCCAAGGTGCTTTGGGGGCAGATCGGCGTCTACGATGACAGGGCAGCAAAACTGGCCGAAGACGCCGGCTTAAAGGTTGTGATGAACCGATGCCCCAAGATCGAACTGTTCCGTCCCTTTTGGAAGCCACGCCTTGATCTGAAGATATGAAGAGCCTGAAGGGAGCGCAGCTTTGTTGCACACATCGCTTGCGGTTGGGCACTGCTTGAACCCGGATCAATAGGAACGCTCGGCCCGCGCATTTCAACAGCACTCAGCAATTGCATTCTCTTCGCAACTGTCAGCCGATCATTCTGGGCGGTTAAAGACGAGGCTGAACAGAGGTTTGTCGAATTTTGGGTTGTCATCAGCGCCCATAGCCACCGCTCCCAAATCGTTTACAGGCTCGAAGGCGCGACCGGCCCTGTCACTGGGTAAAGATCACTGGGCGAGGGGTTTTCCTTTGAAAACGTCCCCCCGAGGTGACGTATGACACCGGCCACCGCGTTCAGGGAAGTCTGCACTGCCCCTTCCACCCATGCTGGCGTCCAACTGACACCATCCCCAGCCAAGAATATGCCGCGTTCGGCTGCGGGCAGATCGTCTTGCATGAAATGCCCAAACATCCGCCAGTTATACCGGTAGTGACCGGGCAAAGCGCCTTTGAAAGCGCCAAGGAAATTGGCATCCGCCTCCCAGCTCACGGTGATGGGATCACCGATAATGTGGCTGCGAATATCAACGTTTGGGTAGATTTTGTTCAATGCTGACAACGCCAAATTCACGCGCTTTTCGACAGGCAGCGGCAGCACTTTGAGGGCATCCGTCATCCAGGAATAGCTCAAACAAATGACAGAGGGTTTGTCGGGCCCGTTATCAAACAGATACGTTCCGCGTGTCATGCGGTCTGTCAGTGTCATGGACATCACATCACGCCCGGTCTCAGGATCTTTGTCTTTCCAAAACGGGCGGTCGACCATGACGAATGTTTTTGCCGATTGCATGTAGCGTGTTCGATCCAGCGCCATCCACAAATCATGTGAAAACAGGGATTCCTCTGTTTCAATCTGCGTGGACAACAGGTGGCTTTGGCAGGTGACGATGACCGCATCGAAGGCCTGAGCATGCCCCCATTGATCTGTGATCTCGAGCTGGTTATGTGCGCCGCGCCTGATCCGCGCAGCACCGGCGCGCGTTGCGCCGTTGTTGAGGGACGCCAACGTTGTGCCTTTTGGCCAATGGGCAAGTTTGTCGGGCGCGTGCTCCCATAATCCACGCGGAACCTGGTTCGCCCCGCCAATGATATAACGCTGATTGTCATCGCATTCCGTTACGTTGACGCGCAAAATTTCCAACATGGAATTGGGAAAATCGCTGTCCCAGCCCCCTGTACCAAACCCAACCTGCCCAAAGACTTCGCGATGATGAAAGGTCAGTTTTTGAAAGGCCTCTGAAGACGCCACAAAATCATAGAACGACCGTTCATCCCAAGCCGCAACAATGGGGTTCCAGATGGCCTTTATGCGTGCCGGATCACGGTCACGGATCGCCTGTTTCAACGCGCTGAAGTTCGCGCCCTCTTCAAGTGCAGCGTCATAGGCCGCTGCGACTTCGCGAAACAGCGGGGGCAGATCGTCCGCTTTCTCCGCGTAGTATGTTTGCCCCAACAAATCGATGACCGTAGACCCAGCAGCCGGTGTCAGCGGATTGGGGAACGGGGCACTGTCTAAGCCGAGGAGGTCGACGTAGTGATAAAATCCCGCGCCCGAGACAGGAAATCGCATGCCCCCCAGTTCCGCGATCACATTGTCTGCCCCTTCAAAGGGTTGCGACCGTAGGCGTCCGCCGAACTTTCCAGACTCAAAAATGATCGGATGCGCACCAAGCTTCATCAACTCATAGCCTGCGATGATGCCGGCAGCGCCAGAGCCTATGATCGCGATTTTGGCACCCATCGCGTCTTTTGGCAGAGTTCCCAAGCCAGCGGGATGTTTAATCCAGTCGTCATAAGCGAAGGGGAAATCAGGGCCAAAAACGGTCAGCGGTTTCATGCATGGAGCCTTAGTAGAGATCGTCGCGTCGGTCGCGCAGATGCGTGTAGTTTTGACGTGTTATAGACAGCTGCTGCCGGGTTATAGTCGCACAGACAACGTCTTCCGATGTCTCATTTGCGCGCGCAAGATCGGTGCCATCCGGGCCGCAAATGCAAGACAGACCGTTATAGGTAAAGCTGCCTTCTGCACCGATATAGTTGCAGTAGGCAACGAAGACGGCATTTTCTTCCGCTCTTGCCGGCACCAGGCGCGTTGCGACACTGTCAAAAGGGGTCATATTCGCGGTCGGGACGAGGATGAGTTCTGCGCCTTTGAGTGCGAGCGCACGAACGAGTTCGGGAAACTCAACATCATAGCAAATTGCCATCCCAACGCGCCAACCGTTCAGTGTGATAACATCTGATAGCGTATCGCCCGCCATGAACTGTTCCTGATCCACGGAACCGAAAAGATGGGTTTTGGAATACGCGCCCAGCACATTCCCATCTTGATCGATGATCACCGAGGTATTTCGGGGACGTGGATCAGCAGGTGCGGGCAAGCCAACAACCAAGGCTATGCGATAGCTGCGCGCAATCTCTTGCAGGCTGTTGAGCACCCCCGCAGCTTGGGCAGCATGGGCAACCACAGTGTCCGCGCCCACGTTATAGCCGCCGATGAACATCTCCGGTGTGACAAGAATGTCCGCACGATCATCAGCAGCGCCCTGAGCAGCCATCGTCAGCGCTTTCAGGGCGATGTCTATGCTGCTTCTTGGGGTGGTTTGCCAAAGCGCGATCTTCATATTTCGCCCTGTGTTTTCGATATCGTCTCTCGGATCGCTTTTCGTGACAGTGTTAGGCGGTCATAGCAGAGCCTCAAGCACTCTCAAGAAACATGCGTGGCAGAAAGATAGTCATAATCACTCGCCCAAGCATTATCATTCCCTTGTCAGGAGCTCCTTTCTTCCAGAACGGGAGAATAACCAAACCCCACTGGCAACCCTATAAGACACGAATGTTTTGCTTCCCTTCGGCGGCAAGTGCCGGTTTCGAACAGGCTCACATCAACTTGCAACCAGAAATGTCTGGTGATTTTTATTATGAGGAGGATAAGGATTTTTCGGGCCTGCTAGCGGTTTAGCAATCTGCAATCTTGAGCAACTTCATGCACCGGTATGAAAACTGATCAGCCCCTAAGCCTTAGGAGGTGGAGGATCATGGATGGCTTTCAAGCGGCACAAACGCGAAGAAAGTGCCGACAAGCTACCCAAGATTAAGGTGCTTAGAGACCGGAGGATACCGCTGATTTTTGCTGACGGCCGCTGCGCCGTCGGGTTTGCGCGCAG
>JAKVBK010000019.1 GCA_022447275.1 Oceanicola sp.
GAGGGCTACGGGCACCTCACATACTGCGCAGGACAGTATCAAGATCCCGAAAAATCCCTGATTTCTGCTTTGTTGGTCCAAGCTCGGTGAGCCATCGGGCCTGCGTCGCGTCTGGTGGGATCGGCCATCCCTGATGTGGTGCAGCCAAGCCCCTGTAGGCTAACCCCGCTTTTTGCGAAGCCCCAAGAGACCGCCGCGCGCGATATCTCATGCAGCAAATGGAGGGGCGAGAAAGCTCCCTAAACCAAAATATCCCGTTACGCCTCCCGCCTAGGGATCACCCGCACCGAACAGAATACGGCTTTCCGTTCTGAGCGGCCCCCGCTTGGACTTTACGCCCTACTCGGCGGCATCCGCGCCAAAGACCTCGTTGTGATACAGTTCAAACGCCATGGTGGTGTAGTGGGGCGCGTTGGAGCACGCAAAATTCGGCGCGGTGGCAGGATCATCAAGAAAAGCGGCAGCAATATCACCGGGGCAGCTATCAGGGCTGCGTGCTGCAATGACATGCCCCTCAATAGGCCACTCGTGGTAAAAACTGTTGCGCAACGAGGCCGCAACGTCTTCGCCGAACTTCACGGGCGTTTGGGTGTCGAGGCCCTGAGCATAGACGAGCGCGGGAATGTCGCTGACGACAGGATAGAGAATATCCTCGGCTGCGAATGGGCTGGGCCAGTAATCACAAATAACCTGGGTTAGGCGATAATCCTGCACGCTGCGGAGTTGCACATTGGGATACGGGTTGGTCGCGATCAGCTCTTCAACATAGTCCAACGGCGTGAAGCCGACCTCCTCAATGCAATTTATTCCCAGAAGCATGGCATAGGACATGTGGCCACCTTCCACGACAGGCCCCATGTTTCGGGCGATATCGCTGATAGACCACATCGTCAGCCGCAGGTCGGTTTCCGCCATCTCGCCGACCAAGGCATTGGCTGTCTGCGCCACGTCATCGGGCAAATGGGTATTTGCAAAATCGATCAATCTTGCGGCGTCCGGCCCGTGCACTGGCAGAAGGGCCAGCCGATAGAGATGGCCAACCACCTCCGCCTGTGGCCGCCCCTCGCGCAGGCTTGCGGTAAGCGCCGCCAGAACCGTATCGATCCAGTCCGTTGCCAATCCCGCCGCATCCTCGTCACGGGGCGCTTGCTCGGCCGCCCGCAGATATTCAAGGGCCTCCGTGAAGAAGGCATCATCCGTGTCAAAGATATCGTCAAGCGCAGGGGCTTGGGCTACCTCCACCGCTTCATCAACCGGGCCCCGCCCCAGTACGGTGCGCAGCAAGTCTGTGTCGCGCGACTCCATGGCCGTCATGATCACTGGGAAGAACGGGGCATAGCCGCCTTGGGTGAAAGAATTGTTCAACAAGGCAAATGTCGCGAAGAAGTCTGGCTCAATCTTGTCGATCACGCCGAATTTCTTGCGCAGGTTCACGTTTGGGATCAACGGCGGATCAAACACCAGCGGCTCGTCCGCAAGTGTGCCCAGAAGCGCGATGAAGCGGTCTCGCAGGTCTGGGTAGGTTTCCGCGCAAAAGGCATCTGCTGCACACAGATCAAAGAGCGAGTCATAGGTATAGCGCAGCTTGTTGGTGGTTTCGGCTGTTCCCGGAACTGCGGGCGAAACGGTGCCATCCAGAATAACGGCCCGGATGCGCTCGGGTGTCTCGCGCATGGCGATCTGGGACAGCCGTGTGCCGTAGCTTGTGCCATAGAGATTGTAGGCGCCGGGATAGCCAAGGGCCTTGGTCAGCATGGCGATATCGCGCGCGCTGGAGATGCTGTTGAATTGCCCAAGGTCGAGCCCTTCTCCGGCATATCCTAGGGCACAGGCGCTAAACCATAGGGCTGTTCCGCCCTCATCTTCTCGGATGGCTTCCATCTCCTCCAAGGTGACATCGCCAATGTCCATGGTTTCAGCTGCGATGCCCAAGGCCGCCGACATCGGCCCACAGGCAATCAGCGTGGAATGCCCGGTTCCGCGCTGGTCGTAGAAAACCAGATCCCGCCGCTGGCGTATGCTCTGCATGTTCTTAAAAAGCGGAGACGATGTCGTGATCTCCCCCAGAGCAGAGCCCCCCGGCCCCCCGGACAGATACACCAAGGGATCAGACGCAGGCGCGAGCGTCGTTGCATGCAGCCGCATAAACAACAGTTCGATTTGCCGCCCATCCGGAATGTCATGGTTTTCCGGGACTGTGACAACGCCACATTCGTAGGTCTCCCCCTCAACTTCGCCGTCCCAGGGCAAAGGGTCTGGGCAAGGCATCGGCGCATAGGATCCCTGCGCCAAACCCATCGTGGGGCCTGTCAGCACTGCAAATGCGGTTGCGGCAAGAAAGCTCCGAAGTGATTTTGTCTCGCGCTTGCTCATCCTATCACTCCCTTTTGGCCATCTCGGCAGCCACATTCTTTCTGCCTAGCAATTCGTTTCAGCCACCATCGCGACCTCTGAATAGCGGCCATTCGAGGTGGTGATGCGCGCGCACACACCCGTGTCCGCATTGGCCCAGTAGGACGTCAGCCCCTCTGAGCGTACCAACTCGTATCCAAGGGCCGTGATGCCCATCTCGGCTTGTCCGGCACGGGCTCCTTCAAAAGGGGTGAGGTCGGTATTGCTGCCGATGAGCGGAACTGCTTTGGGCGGCGACACCCGGGCACTGTCATCGCCCACAAACATCACCTGCTGGACAACGCCTGCATTTGAAATGGTGCATTCCCAGGGCGCATTGCTGTCCCCTACCCCGACCATGACCTTCGCTCCGGTGTCATCAAATTGGGTGCTCAGTTCCGAAACCGAGTTGTTGCTCGCACGCGCAACGGCGTCGAGGCAGGCCGGCACGGGCGCGAAGGCCGCGTTCGGGTCAGCGGCCTCTGTGAGAAAATCGCCTGCCGCCCACCCCGCAACGCCAGAGCTCGTTTCGACACGACACCAGCGCCGCGCCTCAGCCATCCGGCAGCCCAGATTGCGGACCGTGGTCCCGTTCGGCAGCCGCGCCAGCACAGGCGCCCCAGTTGAGACATCCGCCCGCAGGTTCAGGTCTCCCCCCTCTGTGGTCACTTCATAAAAATCCGGACCACCCTGCAGCCCATCGGCATAATCTCCTGTGACCGTCTCGGCGAGATCCCCGGTGATGCTCACAGATAAGGTGTAATCCGAAACCTCATTCCGCCTCGCCGCGGCCCGCATCATATAGACCGACACAGAATAGGTGCCGGAAGACGGGAGCACCGCATCGAAAACATTGAGGTCTGGCACCCTCTCATCCATGGACTGGGAAACGGCCAACGCCTCATCCCCCGGGCCCGATCCCGGGCCATAAACGTTGAAGTAGGTCTGCGGGTTTGTCGGCACGAGGCCAATGCGCATGCGTTGCCCCGCCTCCGCCCCGAGGGAATAGACCACCATTTCATATCCGGTAATGCGGTCGCTGATCTCCGCACCCGTTGCGCCGGGTGCGAAGCGTATGGCCTCTGTGCGCTGGTCCTGTGCGACGCCCCCCATAGGCATGGCAACAAGCCCGAACAACAGGGCTGCAAACGTGTAAAGTTTGGTAATCCGCATGGCGACACCCCGAATATGAAAGCAAGTTGGAATTCTTTTTCAGCCTAGGGCCCAGATAGCAAACCGGTCAACATCTGCATGAAATAACAGCGTTTACATATGCTTATGCACCTTCTGGGGCGCGCTCATCTACTTGCATCACGCAGGGGGACGACAGTTTTTCAAGGCAGATGTGAAAATCGACCAATGATCCAGGCGTTCAAAATCCTGGTGACAAACGAAGTCAATCGAGAAACCGATCAAACCGCATGGGGGCGCAGGCGCTCAACCTCTTCACGATAGGGCATGGCGCTCTCAGGCAGGGGCGGCACTATGACGGCATCCTGATAGCGCAGTTGCCGCAGCAGAACGGGCAATAGCCTGCGGAACGCCGCTGGGATCGAGGGCTCAGGCGCGGGCAAATCGTGTTTGATCAGCTCATGAAGCTCCGGCAGGCGATAATAGGGCACCATGGTGAACATGTGGTGCTCCACGTGATAGTTCATGTTCAGGTAGATGAAGCGCGTCACCGGGTTCATCAAAACCGTACGCGTGTTCAACCGATGGTCCGTCACATTCTCTGCCAGCCCCAGATGCTGCAGCACCCCGGTCATGATGTGGTGCCATGCCCCATAGAGCCGCGGCAGCCCGATCACCATGAGCGGCAGAAGTGATCCTGTCGCAAGCGAAAGCACAATGACGCTGACGTAAATCGCCACCCAGATTCGGGCCACGCGGAACACAGCCGCATGATCCTGTGGCCGCAGGTAAGGCGCTTCTTGGGGATGGATGCGGCCCGAGGCATGCATCAGCATTCTGCCCCCAAGCGTCCAGACATCCAGCACGCCAAAACAATTGAGAAACAGGCGCAAAAGATCCGGCGGGCGCATTGCCACGATTTCCGGATCCCGGCCCACAATGATCGTATCGGTGTGATGGCGCACATGGCTGGCCCGCCAAACCACCGGGTTGCGCATCAGCATGAAGCTGGCAATCTGGTAGACAACCTCATTCTTCCAAGGCGTCTTGAACGCGGTGCGGTGACCGCATTCATGCCAGCGAGAATCAGAGGCAGATCCGTACAGCACCCCGTAGGCCAGCCAGAACGGGGCAGACCACCAACTGGGCCAAAGTAGAACTCCGATACCGGCAAAAGCCACCATAAGCCCGAGCCACAGCACCGTGTCGCGGGTGGCCCGCGCATCATCCTTTTCCATCAGGCGGCGGATCTCAGCCGGATCAATCGGTGTGCGGTACCAAGACGGGTTCGCCAAGCCGGCGGCCTCAGCGCGGGCAGTGGCTTCCTCGGAAAGGGTGTAATCGCGTGCCATGACATAAGGCTAAAAGGAACCCAACATTTGTCAAAGGACATCATGCCTCGCCTCAGCTCGCTGATGCCGGGCCATCCACGTACAGGTCTTTGGGCAGCGGTATAGACAGCGCTTCGCAGATGTCGCAGATCACCTTGTCCACCCGTTTCGCAACCGGAAGGCCTTCGGTGCGACGCAACAGACGCATCTGGCGCTCTCGATCGCCGGGTATGCGCACAGCATCCACACCCTCAGCCGGCGGTGCGCTTTGCACAAAGCGCAAATAGTCCGCGACTTCCCGGTGAAACATGTCCTGATCATCCAACCGCTCAGGATCGATCAAAAGGGCAAACAGGCCATTGCCAAACCTGTGGTCCTTTTCTCCGTTGGTGCCATTTCCCGTCAAGGCGCCCCCCAGCAGTTCACAAGCCAGCATCAAACCAGAGCCTTTATGCAGCCCAAAAGGCCGCAAAGCGCCGGGGCCCGCGCGGGGGTCCGGCACATCCTGAGACGCCGTTTCTCCGTAAAGTGACGCGGGATCGCGGTTCGGTCTGCCGTCCGCGTCAACAAGAACCGCATCCGAAAGGGGCGCGCCCCCTTGCGCCGCGACCAAGGCCTTGCCTTCCGCAACAAGCGACGTAGCAAAATCGAGAATGAAATCGTCACCAAGCCGGTTTGGCACCCCAATGGTCACCGGCGCCGTTGATCCTGCACGCCGCGCCGTGCCGAAGGGTGCAACAAGGCGCGAGCCGGCCACATTGGTGAAGATCACAGATGCCAGACCCGCCTGCGCGGCCATCTCAGCATAGGCCCCCACACGTCCAATATGCCCCGCCCGCCGCAGAGAAATCACGGCAAGGCCCGCGCTGTCTGCGCGCGCAATGCCTTGCTCAAAAACCTGCCGCGCCACCCACTGGCCCATCCCATTCCCCCCGTCAAACTGCATGAGGGCGCCCAAGTCGCCTACAACACGCGGGCGCATATCCGGATTGAACAGGCCAGAGCGCAGCCCCGCATGATACCGACCGATCCGGATGACACCATGGCTGTCATGTCCACAGCATGACGCATCCACCAAATGATCCGCGATACAGGCCGCTTCCATCGTGCCACAGCCATCTTCCCTTAGAATTGCCGCCAAAACGGCAGACAAAGGATCCGGCCACATCAAAAGAGGATCGTCCACGCTATCTGCTCCTATCATTTTGGCTGCAATACTCCGGGGTGAATGACGGGGAACCCGTCAGAGGGGCTGGCCCCTTGTCAGTCATGTAAACGTCCGTCAAAACGCAAAATCCCGCCTCCGATCTCACGCTTTTCCAATGCGCCGCCCCAGCCAAGCGCGCAGACCAACGATCCTCATAGCGTTTCATGCTTCTGCCGCCTCGACACACTCAAATACACCGCATTACAGCGTCGAATTCAGCATGCTTTCAAGCCCGCGGGCGAGACAAGCCAAACCCTCCATTGCCCCTAGCGCCCCACCGGATATGCTGCGGGAAACCAATATCCCGAGGGACACAGGTGACATGAGCGGACTTCTCGCCCTACTTGACGATGTTGCAGCGATTGCAAAGGTTGCCGCGGCTTCTATGGATGACGTGATCACCCAAGCGGTAAAGGCCTCCTCCAAGGCAGCCGGCGCCGTGATCGACGATGCCGCCGTCACCCCGAAATACGTGCATGGCTTTTCCGCGGATCGAGAATTGCCGATCGTGTGGTCGATCGCAAAAGGGTCCTTGTTCAACAAACTGGTAATCCTGCTGCCAGCGGCTCTTCTACTGGCCACGTTTGCCCCTTGGGGTATTCCTCCGCTCCTGATGCTTGGCGGCGGCTACCTGTGCTTCGAAGGGGCGGAGAAAGTCTATCATGCCCTGTCACCGCATTCCGAACGGGCAAAGGAAACCGAAGCCCGGATGGAGGCCGATCCCACCCTTGAAAAACGAAAAGTGCAGGGTGCCATCAAAACCGATTTCATTCTGTCGGCCGAAATCATGACGATCATCCTGTCCGCACTGCCCCAGGACTTGACGCTGCCTTTCACCGCCGCCGCACTGGCCGTGGCCGGCATCATTATCACGGCAGCGGTGTACGGTGCCGTGGCCCTGATCGTGAAAGCCGATGATGTGGGCCTGCATATGGCGGCCAACGGCCGTACATCGACCACACGCCGCCTGGGCGAGGCAATCGTGCGCGGCATGCCGGGCTTCATGAAACTGTTGGTCATTGTAGGGACGGCAGCCATGATCTGGGTCGGCGGCTCAATCCTCGTGCATGCTTTGCATGAAATGGGGTGGCACACGCCCTATGACATCATTCACGACATCGCGGTCTCAGTCGCGCAAGCCTCGCCAGTCGCCCAAGGCGCCATCGAATGGGGTGTGACAGCCACCTTGGACGGGATCATTGGCCTGATCGCGGGCCTCTTGCTGATCCCGATCATCACCCGAGTGACGGCTATGTTTGGCGGAGCCAAAAGCAACGGGCATTGATCGAAAACTTGGGCTGCCGCAAACTCAGCCCATGACCGAGCCCGACCCAATTGCCCTACGCGCACGCTACGGCACGCTTCTGCGCGCCGAACTTGCAGAACTCCAGCAACGCAGCCGCGACACCGGTGCCGCCCGCGCCCCGGTCATGCTGGACCAGCAATCCGTGGGCAGAGTGTCCCGCATGGACGCCCTGCAACACCAAGCCATGGCACAGGGCCAGCAGGCCCGCCGCGACGCCCGGATCAAGGCGATCCATGCCGCCCTGCAAAGGCTGGAGGAAGAGGATTTTGGCTGGTGCGATGAGTGCGGCGAGCCAATCGCCGCAAAGCGCCTCGATCTGGATCCAACCGTGATGCGCTGCATCGATTGCGCCCGCTAGGGGCGCTGCCAGACCCGAGCCAGATCGACCATAAGTCTAATCTTTGTCTCAAAAATACTCATCGGCGCGCGGCTGCGACCGCACCCCCAGCCGGAAGCCGGGGGTGCGCCCGTCTCACTCTGCGGCCTCGGCGATCTCGGACATGGGCGGGCATGTGCAGACCAGGTTGCGATCCCCATAGGCGTTGTCCACGCGATTTACCGGCGGCCAGTACTTGTCCACGCGGAAGGCTCCCATCGGGTAGCATCCCTCTGCACGGGAATAGGCGCGGTCCCAATCGCCAACCAGATCTTCGACCGTATGCGGAGCGTGACGCAGGGGGCTCGCCTCTACAGTGATCTCCCCCCGCTCAATCGCCGCAATCTCTGCGCGGATGCCCAGCATGGCGTCACAGAAACGATCAAGCTCCGCCTTGGTTTCCGACTCCGTCGGCTCAATCATCAAGGTGCCTGACACCGGCCACGACATGGTCGGCGCATGAAAGCCACAATCCACCAGACGCTTGGCGATGTCCTCGACGGTGACACCCGCGGATTTCGCAAAAGGCCGCACGTCCAGAATACACTCATGAGCCACACGTCCCGCATGGCCGCGATAGAGCACCTCAAACGCCCCCGACAGCCGATCGGCGATGTAGTTTGCATTCAGGATGGCGACGCGGGTGGCCTGCGTCAGGCCTGCGCCCCCCATCATCCGAATATAGGCCCAGGAAATCGGCAACAGCGACGGCGAACCATAGGCGGCCGCAGCCACTGTGCCATCCAAGGGACGGTGCAAGGCCTGCAGAACCGCCCCCGCCCCGCTGACCGGGTGCCCTGGCAGATAGGGCGCAAGATGCGCCTTCACGCCAATCGGCCCCATGCCCGGGCCACCCCCACCATGGGGGATGCAGAACGTCTTGTGCAGGTTCAGGTGGCTGACGTCCCCGCCCAAATCACCGGGCTTCGACAAACCCACCATGGCATTCAGGTTCGCCCCATCGATATAGACCTGTCCGCCATGCTCATGGGTCACCGCACAGACCTCGACCACGGTTTCTTCGAACACCCCATGCGTGGATGGATAGGTGATCATGCAACCTGCAAGCTTGTCGCCCGCCGCGGCGGCCTTGGCGCGAAAATCCTCCATGTCGATATTGCCGTTGTCATCACATGTCACAGCAACCACATCCCATCCCACCATCTGGGCGGAGGCCGGGTTTGTGCCATGGGCATTGACGGGGATCAGGCAGATGTTGCGATCTGCCTGCCCGCGCGCCTCGTGGTAGCGCGCGATGGTAAGCAACCCCGCATATTCCCCCTGTGCGCCTGAGTTCGGCTGCATCGAGATGGCATCGTACCCGGTGATCTGGGCCAGTTTGTCGGACAGATCTCCGATGAGTTGATGATAGCCCTCCGCCTGTTCGGGCGGACAGAACGGGTGCAGCGCGGAAAATTCCGGCCAGCTGACCGGCATCATCTCGGCTGCCGCGTTGAGCTTCATCGTGCACGACCCAAGAGGGATCATCGCACGGTCCAGCGCGAGATCCCGGTCTGCAAGGCGGCGCATATACCGCATCATCTCGGTTTCCGCGCGGTTCATATGGAACACGTCATGCTCGAGGAAGCCGCTGACCCGCTCCATGCCCTCGGGCAAACGGTAACGCGGGGCGGTGACATCATCGGCCCGATGTATACCGAAGGCGCGCCAGACCGCTTCCGTCGTTTCGCGGCGCACCAATTCGTCAAAGGCGATCCCGATCCGATCGTCACCGACGCGGCGCAGGTTGATGCCCTCGGCCTCAGCCCGGTCCAATACCGCCCTTTGAAACAGCCCCACATGCACTGTCACAGTGTCAAAGAACGCGTCCTGGTCCACCTTGAAGCCCGCATCTTCGAGCCCCTCGACGAGGCGCACGGTCTTGCGATGTACCCTTTGCGCAATCGCCTTGAGGCCCTTGGGCCCGTGGAACACCGCGTAAAACCCGGCCATCACAGCCAGCAAAGCCTGCGCTGTGCAGATGTTCGAAGTGGCCTTTTCGCGACGGATATGCTGTTCGCGCGTCTGCAACGACAGCCTGTAGGCGCGGTTGCCATGACTGTCGATGGAGATGCCAACAAGACGGCCCGGCATCGCGCGTTTCATCGAGTCCTTGCACGCCAGATAGGCCGCATGCGGACCACCATAGCCCATCGGCACACCAAAACGCTGCGTGTTGCCCACCGCAATATCTGCGCCCATTGCGCCGGGCTCTTTGAGCAGGGTCAGGGCCAATGGGTCTGCCGAGACGATGCCCAGCGCCCGATGCTCATGCAGAGCCGCAATATGCGGCGTGAAGTCCCGCACCTGGCCATAGGTGCCGGGGTACTGGAACAGCGCCCCAAACACGGCGGCTGCGTCCATCTCGTCGGGATTGCCAACGATCACCTCAATGCCAAGGGGTTCGGCCCGGGTTTTCACCACAGCGATATTCTGAGGGTGGCAATCCTCATCCACGAAGAACGCCACAGCTTTCGATTTGGACAGGCGCCGCGCCATCGTCATCGCCTCTGCGCAAGCGGTGGCTTCATCCAGAAGCGAGGCGCCCGCAACGGGCAAGCCCGTCAGATCGGCAACCATCGTCTGGAAGTTCAGCAGCGCCTCAAGGCGGCCCTGGGAAATTTCTGGCTGATAGGGTGTGTAGGCCGTGTACCACGCCGGGTTCTCCAGAATGTTGCGCTGGATTGCCGGCGGCGTCATCGTGCCGTGATACCCCATGCCAATGAGCGAGGTGAACACCTTGTTCTTGGCCGCGATCTTGCCGAGGTGGTGCATCAGCCCTCCCTCGGAATAGGCTTCCCCGAATTCCAGCGGCGCCGCCTGCCGGATGGCCTCCGGCACGGTTTCATCGATCAGCGCATCAAGGCTGTCGGCCTTCACGGTGGCGAGCATCGCCTCCATTTCTTCGGGCGAAGGGCCAATATGGCGGCGGTTTGCGAAATCGTAGGGCAGATAGTCTGTGGGTTTGAACGACATCGGTCGGCTCCTGTGGCGCAAGCTGTCGGCACTTGAAGGGTCAGGCCCATGGCAAGGCCCGGCAAGGATTGCCTGCACGAACGGGCCGTGCAGGCAGAACGGATCACTCTCCGATATGGGCCTTATAGGCGGCTTCGGTCATCAGCGCCGCAAGGGCGTCTGGATCGGCAATCTTCATGGTGAAGAACCAGCCTTCGCCCATGGGATCTTCAGAGGCCTGGCCCGGATTGTCTGCAAGCGCTTCGTTGACCTCAAGCACCTCACCATCCACCGGGGCGAGGATCTCGGAGGCGGCCTTGACGCTTTCAATCACCGCAACCTCATCATCCTTCGCCACCGTTGCCGGCGGCTCAGGCAGTTCGACAAAGACAACATCGCCCAACTGTTCTGCCGCGTGGGACGTGATGCCAACGGTCACGACAGTCGGGTCTTCTTCGTCGGGGCGCAGCCATTCGTGAGCCTCGGTGAAACGCATGGTGGACAGGGTCATTAGGTGGTTCCTCCTGGGTGGACAATCTTCAGCGCTTGTATTGCGCAGGGGTAAACGGAAGCGGGACAACCTCAACCGGCAGGCGTTTTCCGCGCATTTCGCCATAGAGGGTGGTACCGGGTTGCGCGCGCGCAGCATCGACACGGCCCATTGCGATAGGGCCGCCCACGGTGGGGCCAAAGCCGCCGGACTGGATTTCGCCGACGGGGGTGCCGCCCTCCTGGTCGGCAAACAAGACGATACCGGCCCGCATGGGGGCGCGGCCCACGGGGCGCAGCCCGACCCGGCTGCGTGCCGCGCCGTTTTCAAACTCTGCAAGGATGGCATCGGCCCCGGGGAAGCCTCCGGCCCGCGCGCCACCAGTGCGGCGAATCTTGGGGATCCCCCAGCCAAGGCCAGCTTGCGCCGGGCTCACATCGGGCCCCATGTCATTGCCCATCAGCGGCAGACCCGCTTCCAGCCTCAGGCTATCGCGTGCCCCCAGCCCGGCGGGCAGGACATCCTGCTGCGCCAACAGCAGCTTTGCCAGACGCGTGGCATCCTGCGCAGATACGGAAATCTCATAGCCATCTTCACCGGTGTACCCGGCCCGGGCCACCAGCACGGAAATCCCATCAACGACCGCCTCCCGGACATCCATGAACCGCATCTCGGCGGCCTCCGGCCAAAGCGCAGACAGCGCGGCCTCGGCCTTGGGCCCCTGCAAGGCAATCAAGGCACGATCTTCGGCCATCGACACCTCCAGGCCCGGCAAGCCCGCCTTGAGCAGCGCAAAATCCGCATCGCGACAAGCACCATTGACCACCAGAACGAAGTGATCCGGGCCAAGGCGTGCGGCCATCAGGTCATCCTCGATCCCGCCGGCTGAATTTGTCAGAAGGCCATAGCGCTGGCGCCCTTCCGCAAGGCCAATGAGATTTGCCGGGATCAGCGCCTCAAGTGCCTCTGCAGCCCCGGGCCCGCGGACCGTGACCTGCCCCATGTGAGACACGTCGAACAGGCTGGCAGCCGTGCGGGTGTGGGTGTGTTCGGCCATAACGCCTGCAAACTGCACGGGCAGCGCATGATCGGCATAGGACACCATCTTGCCGCCCAACTCAGCCAACATGCCCGTCAAAGGCGTTGCGCGTGCGGCATCCAAATCTGCTGCCATAGCAGTCTCCCGTCCTTCTTTGGCCGGGCCTGCAATTTTCGCATGGCGTACCGGCACCTTGAACCGCGCGGCATTGCGCGGCTTGGTGCCCCCTCTGTCCTTTCGCCTGAGATCGTTATCCCTTCGGCGGGCACATGTCCGTGCCTCTCTCCAGAGTCTTATGACAACACCGGTCCTGCGGCCTGAGAGTTTCCGGGGCGGTTGCTCCTTCGGCACCTTACCACTTGGCGGTGGTTCGGTTCTCCCGGTGTCGTCACTGTATACGCTGCCATACCGCCACGTCCGGAGCAAGGCAAGCCTTGCCGCACCCTCCCAGCCAAATCACTGGACGTGCGGCATGTGCCAGCGCTAGGTGAGAGGGCTGGTACGACAAGGAGCTTTCCCATGCAGAAACCTGTTATCGGATTTATCGGGCTTGGCCTCATGGGGCATGGCATGGCCGCAAACATCCTGAAAAACGGGTACGATCTCAGGGTGTTGGCCCACCGGAACCGCACCAATATCGATGATCTGGTCAGCAAGGGCGCCATAGAGGTGGACAGCCCGGCCCAGATGGCCGCGCAATGCGATATCATTCACCTCTGCGTTTCCGGCTCGCCGCAAGTAGAGGAGAATATCCGGGGAACAAACGGCATTCTGTCCGCAGCGCAGCCTGGCCTGATCGTGATCGATTGCTCAACCTCTGATCCTGTATCGACGCAGGCCCTGAACGCAGAGATGGCCGCCCACGATGTGATCCTCGTGGACGCTCCGTTATCACGCACTCCGAAGGAAGCCGCGGAAGGCACGCTGGACGCAATGGTTGGCTGCAGCCCGGAAGTGCTCGAACAGATTCGCCCGGTGCTGGCGTGCTGGGCGGGGATTATCGTCCATGTCGGCCCTGTGGGCTCTGGACACAAGATCAAGCTCATCAACAACTTTATCGCGATGGGCTATGCCGCCCTTTATGCCGAAGCCTTGGCGCTTGGCCGCAAAAGTGGCCTGACAGCAGCGCAGATCGACAGCGTGATACGGCCCGGTCGTCTCTCCAATGGCTTCTACGAGACCTTCATGAAATGGACTCTCGAACGGGATGAAAACGCCCACCGTTTTGCCATCACCAACGCACATAAGGACATGCGCTATCTATCGAACATGGGGCTTGCCGCCGGCGCCGTGACCCCGTTGCAAGCCGTGATCCGCAATGGGTTCGCCGCAATGGACGCGCAGGGCGATGGGGACAAATTCGTGCCGATGCTGGCAGATTTCATCGCGGCGCAGAACGGTCTGCCCGAACAAGACGGCTAGCCAGCCTCAGCCGCGCTGCGCGCGATAACTTCCGCCATCACCTGCGCCACTTTGGGGCCATGGGTCAGCGGCACCATATGTCCAGCGCCCGCAATGCGATGCCGGCTGGAGGTGACCATACGCCGTTCGAGTTGATCGAGGATGCCACTGATCACCTCGGGACTGTCAGCCCCTTCAACCAAGGCCACGGGCACGGCAAGTCCTTCCAGACGCCCAGGCAGCAATATGCCGCCCGTGTCATCGTGCAAACCGGGGGCCTGGGCCTGAATCAGATGTATGCGTTGGCACCAGCTGTCTCGCACGGGCGCGGGGAGCATCTCCCAGGGGATGCCGCCGCCGCCCCACATGGTGTAGAAATCCTGCGCCGCACCAAGACGATCCCCGGCGGCAAGTGCCTGCTCAAATCCCGTCGTTCCCGCAATTACCTGCGTGTAGGCCTCAGTGCCCCGCAGAGCAGCGAAAAGAACCGGCTCCACCAAGGTCAGGCTCTGGACAAGCTCAGGGTGATCAAGCGCAACACGCAGGGCGATCGTAGCACCATAGGAATGGCCAAACAGATGGGCTGGGCCCGTATTCTGTAGGATCCCGACCATGCAGTCCGCGCAGTGGCCGTGAAAGTCCAAAGCTGTCTCGTCGGGCCAGTCTGGGGAACGCCCATGCCCGGGCAAGTCAGGCACATGCCACGTGCTGTCAGGCAGCGCAGCTGCAAGGCCTTGCAGCACCCGTCCGGATGCAAGGGCACAATGCAATCCCAGAACTTGGGTTGCGCCATCGCCATATTGGCGCAGATGCAGGGGCATATCTGGTGTCATGGGGGCGCCTAGAGCTTGCCAGAAAGGTGCAGGTCGAGATCGTCAAGCCGATCCTGGCCCCAAAACCGTTCGTCGCCATCGGTAATGTAGAATGGCGCGCCAAAGACACCGCGGCTGGCGGCCTCCTCGAGATTGGCAGCGTAGGTTTCCGCGCCAGTCAGCAAGCCACTGTCGGCAAGGGACGGATCAAACCCCGCCTGTTCGAGACAGGCCCGGATCACGTCATCGGCGGCGATGTCCTGCTCTTTGGCCCAGCACGCAGACGTGATCGCGGCAACCAGTTTGCCGACATCCCCATCGCCTGCCTGTTGCGCGGCAATGATCGCATAGGATGACGGCGCCGGATTCGTGGGCCAGAACGCCGGATGCAGATTAATGGTCATATCGGCCTTGATCGCTTGTCGACGCAGTTCCTGCAGCCGCATTTCCTGTCGACTTGGATGCCGATCCTTCGGCGCAAGCCCCCCTGTGCGCCCGAACAACGCAATGAGGTCCACGGGCTTGTAGGTGATCGTGGCGCCGTGCTTGCCCGCAATCTCTTCCAGTCGATTCCTTGCGAGATAGGCGAAGGGCGAGATGGTCGAGAAGAAATAGTCGATATGGGCCATGGTGGCGGGCTCCTGAGCGGTGTTCGCCGGCAACCTAGCGCTGCCATGCCCGGTTGGACAGGGCACTTCTGCACGACAATGGTGTGCGACGCGAAGGACACAGTTTCCTTTGAGGGGAAGGTGGCTTAAAGCGAAAGGTATGGAGACCCCGCCCCGTTCCTAGATTCGACCCGAGGTAGCAAGATGTCCAATCCAACCCAGCCGAAGATGATTTCCGGAAACGCGAACCCGGCTTTGGCCAACGCAGTGGCACGTCGGATGTCGATGTATCGTGGCATGCATATCGGGCTGGTCGACGCACGTGTTGAACGGTTCAATGATCAGGAAATCTTTGTTGAGGTGTATGAGAACGTCCGCGGTGAGGACATGTTCATCCTCCAGCCCACCTCGAACCCGGCAAATGACAACCTTATGGAATTGCTCATTATGTCAGACGCACTGCGCCGGTCCTCGGCAGGGCGTATCACGGCTGTCATTCCCTATTTTGGCTACGCCCGGCAGGATCGCCGCACCAAGGCCCGCACGCCGATCTCGGCCAAGCTGGTGGCCAACATGCTGGTCAGCGCCGGGGTGGAACGCATCCTGACGATGGATTTGCATGCGGCGCAGATTCAGGGCTTTTTCGATATTCCCGTGGACAACCTCTATGCCTCGCCCGTCTTTGCACTGGACATCAAGCACCAGTTCGGAGACCGCATGGACGAGTTGATGGTGGTGTCACCGGATGTGGGTGGCGTTGCCCGGGCCCGTGAACTGGCCCAACGCATCGGCTCTGCCCTCGCCATTGTCGACAAACGCCGCGAGAAAGCCGGTGAAGTGGCCGAGATGACCGTCATCGGTGACGTGAAGGGCAAGACGTGCCTGATCGTCGATGACATGTGTGATACGGCCGGCACCCTGTGCAAGGCAGCCGATGTGCTGATGGATGCTGGCGCCAAAGAAGTGCATGCCTACACCTCGCATGGGGTGCTCAGCGGGCCTGCCGTGGGCCGGATCACAAATTCGCAGCTGAAATCCATGGTGATCACCGACACGATCGAGCCGACAAAACCGGTGCTGGCCTGCAAAAACATCCGCATCGTTCCCACGGCCCCGATCTTTGCCCAAGCCATCCTGAATATCTGGAACGGCACCTCGGTCTCTTCCCTGTTCAGCCATGACACTCTGAGCGCCATTTATGAGGGCACCTACTGATCTCCAGTAGGTGATCTTGCTGTTTGGCCAAACTGTCCCCCGCGCTCTGTGCGGGTGGATGCAGCATCGCGTGATCGGCATGTGGCGTGCTTGGCTTGACCTTTGAATGGGTTTCAGTCGGACGCCTCAGTAACTGGCACTAAGGGATATTCCAGTCATCCTCGTGGGCCAGTTCCCCAATGGACATCCAATCTACCCGCGCCCGCGCCACGCGCGTGTCGCCCCATGTTTTGAAAGCAATGGTGAACCCGGTACGGGAGATGCTTTCAGCCTGTAAATCCGCCCGCTTGTTGGTGGCGCTGTCCATATCGAACATGGACAAGGAGACCATCACTTGTGGCGCCTTGCGGTATGTTTCTGCAAAGGTGACTTCCTGACGGACCATGCGGGCGCCTTCTTCGGTCCACATGGGGCCGCCTTCGGCAAAGTCCGAGAACATCAAGACTTGGCCGCGGTCAACGCCGATCAAATTGTTTCGCAACGACTGCATGGCTACAATTTGCCGAAAACTCGCCGCACACGCAATGGAAGAGTGGTGGGGAGAGAACACCCGGCGTGCTGTTGAGGCTTCTCCGCACCAAAATTAAGGCCCGCGCCATAACAAAAGGGGCCCGGAGGCCCCTGATGTCTTGGTCTATCAAAGTGCGCGATGGTGTCAGGCAGAAATGCCTACGGCCTCACCAAGCGCCTTAAGATCTGACAGGGTTTTGGCGGCTGCGTCTGCGGCAGCGCCTTCGGCACCCTGCGCAACGGCTTCCGCCTCTGCCATGATCTCTGCCATCATGTCGGCGGTGAAATCTTCCACCGGGACAGCGCGCTCGGCAAGAACGCTGGTGCCCTCGGCTGTGATTTCAGCAAAGCCGCCTGTGACCGCATAGCGTGTTTCACCCGCCTCGCCGGACACGGTGAGCACACCGGGCCGCAAAGTGGTGATCACGGGTGCATGATCGGGCATGGCAGTGAGGTCACCATCCGCGCCCGGGATCTGCACCGCGCTCGCCTGAAGCGAAGCAAGGCTCCGCTCCGGGCTCACGAGGTTGAATTGCATGGATGCGGCCATATCAGGCGGCCTCCGCTGCCATCTTCTCGGCCTTTGCGATCACCTCATCGATGTCGCCAACCATGTAGAACGCACCTTCGGGAAGGTGGTCATACTCGCCTGCAACAACGGCCTTGAAGGAGGCGATTGTTTTCTCGAGCGGCACCTGCACACCGTCGGAGCCGGTGAACACTTTTGCCACGTCGAACGGCTGGGACAGGAAGCGCTGGATCTTACGGGCGCGGGCAACGGTCAGTTTGTCGTCTTCCGACAGTTCGTCCATGCCGAGGATGGCGATGATGTCCTGCAGCGACTTGTACTTCTGCAGGATACCCTGCACGTCACGTGCCACCTGATAGTGCTCTTCACCCAGGATCTGCGGATCCATCAGGCGGGAGGAGCTGTCGAGCGGGTCCACGGCGGGGTAGATGCCCAGCTCGGAGATCGCACGCGACAGAACGGTGGTTGCGTCGAGGTGCGCAAAGGTCGTGGCCGGCGCGGGGTCGGTCAAGTCGTCCGCAGGCACGTAGACGGCCTGGATCGAAGTGATCGAGCCATTCTTCGTGGAGGTAATCCGCTCCTGCATCGCGCCCATGTCGGTGGCCAGCGTCGGCTGGTAGCCCACAGCAGAGGGGATACGGCCAAGAAGTGCGGACACCTCGGAGCCAGCCTGCGTGAAGCGGAAGATGTTGTCGACGAAGAACAGAACGTCGGTACCGGACTGGTCACGGAACTGCTCGGCGAGGGTCAGGCCGGTCAGTGCGACACGGGCACGGGCTCCCGGAGGCTCGTTCATCTGACCGTAGACCAGAGCAACCTGAGATTCGGACAGGTTGTCGGGCTTGATCACGTTGGATTCGATCATCTCGTGATAGAGGTCGTTGCCTTCACGGGTCCGCTCACCCACACCTGCGAACACCGAGTAACCCGAGTGCACTTTCGCGATGTTGTTGATCAGTTCCATGATGAGAACCGTCTTGCCAACGCCGGCGCCGCCGAAGAGGCCGATCTTACCGCCCTTGGCGTAGGGGGCCAGCAGGTCCACCACTTTGATGCCGGTCACGAGGATCTCGGACTCGGTTGCCTGCTCGGCGAATTCGGGGGCGGGCTGGTGGATTGCACGGGTCTCGGAAGCCTCAACCGGGCCACCTTCGTCCACGGGCTCACCCACGACGTTCAGGATGCGGCCGAGGGTTGCATCCCCCACCGGCACGGCGATCGGGCCGCCCGTGTCGGAAACCGCCTGGCCGCGAACGAGGCCTTCGGTTGCGTCCATAGCGATCGTGCGGACCGTGTTTTCGCCGAGGTGCTGGGCAACTTCGAGAACAAGCTTGTTGCCGTTGTTGTCCGTGTTCAGCGCGTTGAGGATTTCGGGCAGGTGGTCGTCGAACTGGACGTCCACAACGGCGCCGATCACCTGCGTGATTTTGCCTTGTGCGTTTGCCATTTGGAGGTATCTCCCGGGTCTTAGAGCGCTTCAGCGCCCGAAATGATTTCAATCAGCTCATTGGTGATCACGGCCTGACGCGAGCGGTTATACTCGATGGTCAGACGTTCGATCATGTCACCCGCGTTACGGGTGGCGTTGTCCATGGCGCTCATGCGGGCACCCTGTTCGGATGCCCCGTTTTCCAGCAGGGCCGAGAAGATTTGTGTCGCAACACCGCGCGGCAACAGGTCTTCAAGGATCGCTTCTTCAGAAGGCTCGTAATCATACAGCGCTGCGTCGCCGCCTTCATCCTCTGCCGACGCATAGGCGGCTGGGATGATCTGCTGCTCGGTCGGCACCTGGCTGATCACGGATTGGAAGCGGTTGTAGAAGATCGTCGCAACGTCAAACTCACCGCCATCAAAGCGGGCGAGCACGTCACGGGCGATCCCCGACGCATCTGCATAGCCGATCCGCTTGACCTCAGAGAGATCCACGTGACCAACGAAGTGATCCGCGAAGTCACGCTTAAGCTGCTCACGGCCCTTCTTGCCGACGGTCAGGATCTTGACCGTCTTGCCATTGTTTGAAAGCTCGAGCGCTTTCGCGCGCGCAAGCTTGGCGATGGAAGAGTTGAAACCACCACACAGACCGCGCTCTGCGGTCATGACCACCAGCAGATGGACGTCATCTTTGCCGGTCCCCGCCAGAAGGCGGGGGGCGCTGTCACTGTCACCAACCGAGGCCGCGAGGCCTGCGATCACAGCGTTCATGCGCTCGGCATAGGGACGACCTGCTTCAGCCGCATCCTGGGCACGGCGGAGCTTAGCCGCCGCAACCATTTTCATGGCTGAGGTGATCTTACGCGTGTTGGTCACGCTTCCGATCCGGTTTTTCAGGTCCTTGAGGCTGGGCATCTACTCAACCTCAGGCGAAATCGGCTGCGAATTCGTCGAGAACAGCCTTCATCTTGTCAACCGGTTCGCCCTTTTTGAACTTGGGGTCTTCGGCTTCGATCCATGCCAGGAAGTCAGCCTTCTTGCCACGCAGGAACGCCACCAGTGCGCTCTCGTAGCGGCCAACATCGGCCACGTCGACATTGTCGAGATACCCGTTGGTGCCAGCAAAGATGATGCAGACGATTTCCGCGTTGGTCAGCGGCGAGTACTGAGCCTGCTTCATCAGCTCGGTCAGGCGCGCGCCACGGGCCAGCAACTGCTGGGTGGAGGCATCGAGGTCTGAGCCGAACTGCGCAAACGCAGCCATTTCGCGATACTGAGCGAGCGACAGCTTCACCGGGCCCGCCACGGAGGACATGGCGTCGGTCTGTGCCGAGGAGCCCACACGGGAAACCGACAGACCGGTGTTCACGGCCGGGCGGATGCCCTGGTAGAAGAGTTCCGTTTCCAGGAAGATCTGACCGTCGGTGATCGAAATCACGTTGGTCGGAATAAACGCGGACACGTCACCACCTTGGGTTTCGATGATCGGCAGAGCCGTCAGCGAACCGGCACCGTTGTCTTCGTTCAGCTTTGCCGAACGCTCCAGCAGGCGGGAGTGCAGGTAGAAAACGTCGCCAGGATAGGCTTCACGTCCGGGCGGACGACGCAGCAGCAGCGACATCTGACGGTAGGCAACGGCCTGCTTGGAGAGGTCATCGTAGATGATCAGAGCATGCTTGCCGTTGTCCCGGAAATACTCGGCCATGGAGGTGGCCGCGTAGGGTGCCAGGAACTGCATGGGTGCCGGGTCGGATGCGGTGGCCGCAACCACGATCGAGTAATCGATCGCGCCGGTTTCTTCGAGCTTCTTCACCAGCTGCGCCACGGTGGAGCGCTTCTGGCCAACGGCAACGTAGATGCAGTAGAGCTTCTTGCTCTCGTCATCGCCGGCAGCGTCGTTGTAGGTTTTCTGGTTGAGGATCGCGTCCAGAGCAACGGCGGTCTTGCCGGTCTGACGGTCACCAATGATCAATTCGCGCTGGCCACGACCGATCGGGATCATGGCGTCAACGGCTTTCAGGCCGGTTGCCATGGGCTCGTGCACGGATTTACGCGGGATGATGCCCGGCGCCTTCACGTCCGCAACGGAGCGGCTGGAAGCTTCGATCGGGCCCTTGCCGTCGAGCGGGTTGCCCAGACCGTCCACAACGCGGCCCAGCAGGCCGTCGCCCACGGGCACGTCCACGATGGCGTTGGTCCGCTTGACCACGTCGCCTTCTTTGATGTCCCGGTCAGAGCCGAAGATCACGATACCGACATTGTCGATCTCGAGGTTCAGCGCCATGCCGCGCACACCACCCGGGAACTCGACCATTTCGCCGGCCTGGATGTTGTCCAGCCCGTGCACACGAGCAATACCGTCTCCGACAGAGAGCACACGGCCCACCTCGGCAACTTCGGCCTCTTGGCCAAAGTTCTTGATCTGGTCCTTTAGGATCGCAGAGATTTCTGCAGCTTGCAGTGCCATTACCCGACCTCTTTCATAGCATTCTGGAGGTTTGCGAGTTTCGAGGCGATCGAGCTATCGATCATCTTCGAACCCACCTTCACAACGAGACCGCCAATGAGGCTTTCATCGACGGTCTTATTCAGTTTCACATCTTTGCCCACGCGCGCCTGCAGCGTTTTGACCAGCTTGGCCTCCTGCTTGGCGGTGAGGGGTTTGGCGGAGGCGACTTCCGCCGTCACTTCACCTTTTTCAGCGGCGATCATGTCGCCCAAAGCACTCAGCAGTGCTGGCAGTGCGAACAAACGCCGCTTGGATGCCATCAGCGCCAGCGTGTTGGCAAACATAGCGCCAACGCCCAGCTTGCCGGCAACGGCGGTGATCGCGGCTCCCTGCTCATCACGGGAATAGACCGGCGAGGCGATCAGATCCCGCAGTTCAGGGCTTTCATCGAGGGCAGCCTGCAAGCTGCCAGCATCGGCCTCGAGCGCGTCGAGCGCGCCCTCTTCCTTAGAGATATCGAACAGAGCCTGCGCGTAGCGCGCGGCGATGCTCGCGGAAATCGAAGCTGTCTCGGACACGGCCACCCCTTCGTTTGCTTCCTAGCCCAACTAAAAAACGCCCTGGCGGGACGTCACGTGACTCATGTGCGAAGTCAGCTCGGGCAGATTGATCAGAAGCCGCCGTTTTGGATAGCTTCCTCGTCGCGGCGGGGTGTAGCAGACCAGTTTTCTCCGGGCAACTGCTGTTAACGCAGTTGGGTGGCTGTTTTTTTGTAGCGATATCAGTCAGTTGCTTAAGTTTGGCAATTATGCGACCGATTGAAGCTGCGCCGCAATGCAGAAAAGACGTCGAGAATCTTACCCTTACGACATCAAAACCACGTGTTTGCCGCCCCGCTGCGGCATAATGGCACAATGTTTTGGGCTTGGGCACAGCGCGTGACCGGCAGCTAGCCAGACGGAGCGTTCGACACCCTGCCCCGCACCGGTTCTGTGCCACGCACGGGATCAAGCACTTGCAGCGGCGTGCGCACCAGCGAGGAGACCGGGGTGCCGGTGGGCATATGGACCTGCTTGGACACCTCGACCATCAGCACACCGCCCGCAAAGACCGAGGTGACCGATCGCCCTGTCTTTTCCCACATGGGTGCAGTGCGCACCCAGAAGCGTCGCTCTGAAGGGGGGGAATACAGGGCCGCGAGGTGGCGCTCGGGCGTAAAGCCATGACGGCGGAGTTGGGCTTCCAACTGGAACAACGAATAAGGGCGCCCATAGCCAAAGGGCGTCCGGTCACGGCGGGCCCACAGCCCGGAGCGGTTCGGCACGATAAACAGCGCATGCCCGCCGGGCCCCAGCACGCGGGCACATTCCTCCAGCACATCGGACGGGCGCTCGGATGTCTCCAGCCCGTGCAGGACGATCAGTTTGTCGACCGCGCCGGTCGCCAACGGCCACCGGGTTTCTTCGCACAGAACCGAGAGATTTGCCTCTCCTGCGGGCCAGGGCATCACCCCCTGCGGCCCGGGCATCAGAGCCACAACGCGGCGGGCCTGTTCGAGATAAGGCCGCAAAAGCGGAGCAGCAAAGCCAAACCCGGCCACCGTTTGGGCACGGGCTTCAGGCCAAAAGACACCCAACTGATCCCGGATGGCACGTTGGGCCACCCGGCCCAACTGCGTCCGATAATAGAAGTTGCGCAGGTCTCGCACGTCGAGATGCATGGTGTCTCCGGATCCCATCACCGCGTGTCTTGCTTGCAGCCATGCCAAGACTGCGCCACGCTCCGCCAAACCCTAACCCTGCTCATGACAGGAGGCCAAGCAGAATGGCGCTGGAACTGATTACCTTTGACGTGCTGTCGGACAACTACGGCTACATCATCCACGACACAGCTACCGGCGCGACCGCCGCGATTGATGTTGGCGACGCGGCCCCCTACCGCGATGTGCTGGCGGCGAAAGGCTGGGCCCTGAGCGACATTCTGGTAACGCACCACCACTGGGATCATATCGACGGGGTCGCCGCACTGGCCGATGAAACCGGGGCCCGCATCATTGGCGCACAGGCCGACGCGCACCGCCTGCCGCCGCTCGATGTGGCCGTGGCCCCCGGAGATTTCATCGAGGTGGGAAGCCAAAGCGCAGAGGTGCTGGCCGCAGATGGGCACACGAAAGGCCACATCGCGTTCCATTTTGCCGATGCGAAGATGGCCTTCACCGCCGACAGCCTCATGGCTTTGGGCTGTGGCAGAGTAAACCCCGAGGGCAGCTATGACATGCAATTCGACACGCTGATGCTGCTTGGCGCGCTACCGGACGACACGCTGATCTGCTCTGGTCATGAATACGGCAAGACCAATGCTCGGTTTTGTCTCGAAGTAGACCCCGACAATCCCGCCCTTCAGGCCCGCGCCGCCGACATCATGGCTGGCAAACCCTGCACTCCGGCCCTCTTGAGCGAGGAAAAGGCGACAAATCCATTTCTCAGACTTGCCGATCCCACCATAAAGACCCATCTTTCTCTAGACACCGCCGACTCAAGAGCCGTCTTTGCTGCCCTGCGTGACCGACGCAACGCTTTTTAAGATGAGACCTCGCAGGCAGCTTCCACCGATTTTCACCAGCTTTGCTGGTGGGTCTTTCCTGTAACTGCACCACTTGCCGCTGCAATGTGGCCTCCGCCCTGACAAGTGGTCACGAATCGGGCACCAGACGCATCAAATGCCTTTTGAAGGCAGAAAAGACTTGAAGCGGCCGGTAACCCAACCAAACTTTAAGTATAGGAGGCCATGGTCAGAGACTGTGCTAATCGAGCAGCGCCGTCTGGGCCCTACAGGAAAGGAGCACGTCACGTGCCGTCGTTTTCGAATACCCTGGAACAAGCCATTCACGCGGCGCTTGCGCTGGCCAATGATCGCCGCCACGAGCTTGCCACGTTGGAGCACCTGCTCCTTGCACTGATTGATGAACCGGATGCGGCCAAGGTTATGCAGGCCTGTTCGGTTGATCTGGATGCCCTAAGAAGCACGCTCAACACCTTCATTGATGATGACCTCTCGACGCTGGTCACGGAGATTGAAGGGTCTGAGGCCGTGCCAACAGCGGCGTTCCAGCGCGTGATCCAACGCGCTGCCATCCATGTTCAATCATCCGGTCGTACGGAGGTGACAGGCGCCAACGTCCTCGTCGCGATCTTTGCTGAGCGGGAATCAAACGCGGCTTACTTCCTGCAAGAGCAGGACATGACGCGCTATGATGCGGTGAACTTTATTGCGCATGGCGTCGCCAAGGATCCGTCCTTTGGCGAAAACCGCCCAATCACCGGCGCGTCCGAAATGGACGACGAGGACGGCAGTGCAGCCCCGGACAATGCCAGCACCATTTCTGGTGACGACGAGGGCAAAGAATCCGCTCTGGCCAAATACTGTGTCGATCTGAACGCCAAGGCCAATAAGGGCGACGTAGATCCCCTTATCGGACGCGATCATGAGGTGGAGCGTTGCGTGCAGGTGCTGTGCCGCCGCCGCAAAAACAACCCGCTCCTGGTGGGCGATCCCGGCGTGGGCAAAACAGCGATTGCTGAAGGCTTGGCCCGCAAGATTGTCAGCAGCGAAGTGCCAGAGGTGCTTTCCGGTGCAACCATCTATTCCTTGGATATGGGGGCACTTTTGGCTGGCACCCGCTATCGCGGCGATTTCGAAGAACGCCTGAAAGCCGTTGTGACCGAGTTGGAAGACCACCCGGACGCGGTGCTGTTCATCGATGAAATCCACACAGTGATCGGCGCCGGTGCAACTTCGGGCGGGGCAATGGATGCCTCCAACCTGCTCAAGCCTGCCTTGCAGGGCGGCAAGCTGCGCTGCATGGGCTCGACCACCTACAAGGAATTCCGTCAGCATTTCGAAAAAGACCGCGCCCTTTCGCGCCGCTTCCAGAAAATCGACGTGAACGAGCCTTCGGTCGAAGACAGCGTGAAAATCCTCAAGGGCCTCAAGCCCTATTTTGAAGATCACCATGCGATCAAATACACTTCGGATGCCATCAAAACGGCCGTCGAGCTTTCGGCACGCTATATCAATGACCGCAAGCTGCCAGACAAAGCGATCGACGTGATCGACGAAGCTGGCGCAGCGCAACACCTTGTGGCCGAGAGCAAGCGCCGCAAGACCATCGGCACCAAAGAGATCGAAGCGGTTGTGGCAAAGATTGCGCGCATCCCGCCCAAGAACGTCTCCAAGGACGATGCAGAGGTGTTGAAGGATCTCGAAAGATCGCTCAAGCGCGTGGTGTTTGGCCAAGACAGCGCGATCGAAGCCCTGTCCTCTGCCATCAAACTGGCACGGGCTGGTCTGCGAGAGCCTGAAAAGCCCATCGGCAACTATCTCTTCGCGGGCCCCACGGGCGTCGGCAAAACGGAGGTGGCCAAGCAACTGGCAGATCAGCTGGGCGTTGAATTGCTGCGCTTCGATATGTCGGAATACATGGAAAAGCATGCTGTCAGCAGGTTGATCGGGGCGCCTCCGGGCTATGTCGGCTTTGATCAGGGCGGACAGCTGACAGACGGCGTGGATCAGCATCCGCACTGCGTTTTGCTGCTCGACGAAATCGAGAAAGCGCACCCGGATGTGTTCAACATTTTGTTGCAAGTGATGGACCACGGCACGCTGACAGATCACAACGGGCGTAAGGTGGATTTCCGCAATGTGGTGCTCATCATGACGTCGAACGCTGGCGCCGCCGAGCAGGCTAAGGCTGCGATCGGCTTTGGTCGGGATCGTCGTGAAGGTGAAGATACAGCCGCGATCGAGCGGACGTTCACGCCGGAATTCCGCAACCGCCTCGATGCAGTGATCAGCTTCGCGCCCTTGGGCAAGGAGGTCATCCTGCAGGTGGTCGAGAAGTTTGTGCTGCAGTTGGAAGCACAGCTGATGGACCGCAACGTATCGATCGAGTTGACCCGCGCGGCAGCGGAATGGCTGGCCGAGCGCGGCTATGATGACAAGATGGGGGCGCGTCCGCTGGGCCGCGTTATCCAGGAAAACATCAAGAAGCCGCTGGCCGAGGAACTGCTCTTTGGCAAGTTGATGAAGGGCGGTTTGGTGAAAGTTGGTATCAAGGGCGGTGAATTGGATCTACGGATCGAAGAACCGGCAAACCCGCGTATCAGCACCAAAAAGCCGCCGCTTCTCACCGCCGAGTGAGCGCACCAAAACCTGAAAGAAAAGGGCGGCCATCGGCCGCCCTTTTTTGTGATGGTTTTTGTGGGCTTGCAAACAGCTTCACTCAGCGTCACGTGCCACTATGCAGGGCTAATCTCTGGTAATAATCCGCTGCCTCAGAGCAAAAGCGATGCGCCTTTCGCATACCCGCAGCAGCCCCTCGGCAAGACATTACCGTTCCGTGAGTTTCAGCTCGATCCGGCGGTTGCGGGCTTTGGCTTCTTCCGTATCCCGGGGGTCGATGGGCTGGAACTCGCCAAATCCATTCGCTGCAAGGCGCTCCGGTGGAAAGCCCAGAACCTCCGTCATGTAGCGAACAACGGACAAGGCTCGGGCTTGGCTGAGCTCCCAATTGTCGCGAAACTCACCAAAGCCGGACATCTGGTCTGAATCCGTGTGCCCATCAACGCGGATCGCCCAATCAATCTCTTCAGGGATCTCGCCCGACACGTCAAAGAGGATGTCTGCCACCCGTGCAATCTGCTCCTGACCGGCGGGCTCCAATTCGGCGGATCCCGGGGCAAACAGCACCTCAGAGGAAAAGACGAACCGGTCGCCCTCGATCTGAACACCTTCGCGGTTGCCAAGAATATCCCGCAATCGTCCAAAAAACTCAGAGCGGTAGCTTGCCAGCGTGCGGGCCTCTTCAGCCAGGCGCCGGGCTTCTTCCTCAAGGCGAATGCGCTCTGCCTCCTCGAGTTCAGCCCGGGCTGTCTCAGCCTCGGCTCTGCGCTCCGCCTCCAACGCCAGCTTGCGCTGCTCGGAGGCCACTTGCGCGAGCGCCGCGTTCAATTGCTGGCCAAGATTGCGCAGTTGCACATCATTCGCGACATCGCGCGCCTCTGCTTCATCGAGGATTTGCTGGAGCGTGCCGATCTCTGCGCGCAGCTGTGCCACCTGTGCATTGAGGGCCGCAATGCGCCGTTGATCCTCTGCCGACGCCGCTTCCCGCTCTGACAGGGTGGCTTGCGCCTGCGCCAGAAGCTGGGCCCGCTGCTGTGCCGCATCAGAAGCATCCGCCAAACCCTGCTCCGCCGCCAGCTTGGCCGCGAGGGCCGCCGTGAGCTGGCTTCGAATAGAGGCCATTTCGGCCCCATCCGCCCGCAGAGCTGCGTTCTCAGCCTCAAGGCGAGCGGTGATTGACTGGGCCATCGCCAAAGCCTGCTGCAGGCGCGCCACCTCCGCCTCTACGCTGTCAGCCTCTGTGCGTGTCTGGGCAAGGGACGCCTCCAAGGCGGCGAGGGCCCCTTCCCGATCGGCAAGGTCCGCTTCCAACGCGGTGCGGGCCGCAATGAGGTCCTGCCCCTCTTGCGACAGGGCACTGACCTCCGCCTGCAGGGTTTCAAGTTCAGTAGCCAAGCGAAGCCGCTCAGCCGCCGAAGCGGCCAGCGCCGCCTGCAACCGTTCAAGCTCAGCCTCAGCCAGACGCAACCCGTCATCCGTCTCGGCGAGGTTTGTTTGGGTGCTTTCCAGCGCGGTTTGCGCCGTTGCAAGATCGGCGCGTGTGGCCTCAAGGCTTTGGGTCAGGGCGTCGCCTTCCAGAATGGCTGCCGCAAGCCGCGCATCGAGATCATCGCGGGTATCCCGGGTGGCTGCCAAAACGGTGAGGGTATCTTCGGCGCGCTGCCGCTCTTCCTCCAGGGCAAGTGTCATGGCGCTCAGCTCTGCATCTGCCGTGCGCAGCCGCTCCTGCAGTCGGCGCGCAGCTTCGGCCTCGGCAAGGCGGGCGGCCTGCTCCTCTGACAGCTGGTTCTGCAGGCTGGCACGCGCATCCTGTGCCGCCAGAAGCGCATCTGACGTCTCTTCCTGCTGGGCGCGCAGCTCAGCCACCAGCGCCTCCAGCGCCGCGCGCCGCGCAGCTGCCAAACGGGCCGTTTCCGCTTGGGCATCGATTTCCGAGCGGGCGGAGGTCAGCCGCTGGGTGAGCGCATCGACCTCCTGTTCCGCAGCGAGACGGGCCTCTTCCGTGGCCGTCAAATCCCGCGCCAGGCGCGCCGCCTCTTCCTCGGCGGCCCCCAGTGATGTGGCCAGCCCCTCGGCCCGGGCCGTTGCCGCATTGCGTGCCAGAATAAGCGCTGCAACCTGCTCCTCGAAATCGGCGATCGTGCCCTGCGCTGCGGTAAGTGCGGCGCCACTTTCTTCCAGTTGGCCCTGCAACCGCGAGATAAGCGCTGCCTGGGCAATGCCATCCGCCTGCGATTGCGCCAGCTGCGCATTCAGGTCGCCCACCTCGGTTTCCAACCCGTCAGCGCGCTCCTGCGCCAAACCCAGGGCACTGGCCAGCGCACTGACCTCCGCATTGAGCGTATCAAGCTCGCTTTCCTGCCCCGTGATTGTTTCCTGCAAAATGAATTGCATGATCATGAAGATCGACAACACGAACATCAAAACCAGCAGCAGGGCCGTCATGGCATCCACAAATCCGGGCCAGATCGAGGTATTGAAACGTGCGCCCGAGCGTCGCGACAGGGCCATGGATCAGGATCCGCTGTTCTTCGAACGGCCGCCCCCGCCCGGGTCTCCGACCCCGGTGACACTGCGGGTCAGTTTGCGCACTTCGCGCGACACCTGCTGCAGATCCGTACGCAATTCGGTGAGGGTTTCCTGTCGGCCAGCGGCGATCTCTTCGAGCAGCCGCAACAATTGCGTGTCGATGGAGCGCAGATGCATTCGGGCCTCAGGATCGCCCTCGCCTTCAAACAGCCCCGCCTCGCGTGCCGGTTCCTGCGGGGCCAAGCGTTCGGCAATCGTGGCCTGACTGTCAGCCAGACGGCCCAAAGCTGCGCCGGTTCCGGCAGTTTCACGCTCCAGTGCCAGCGTGAGTTTTTCCACACCATCTGCCAGCGCAGCAAGGCGCAGGTCCGTATCTGCACGGGCCTGTTCCCCACGGGCAATTATCTGGGCAAGGCCATCCATTTGCTGGGCCATATATTGCACCAGACCAGCCGTTTGCGCGGCTTCACCCTCACCTTCGCCAGCGCCCTCAAAATCCGTGGCCCCCGCCACCCCAAGCCGGGTGATCGAAGACAGCCATTCTTCAAGTTCGCGGTAGAAGCGGTTCTGGGATTGGGAGGCAAAAAGCTCCAGCAGACCCACGACCAAGGAGCCCGCAAGCCCGAGCAGCGAGGACGCAAACGCGGTGCCCATACCGCCCAGCTGCGCCTCCAGCCCGGTCAGCAATCGGCCAAACACGGCGCCGCCCGCCTCACCGTCCTGCGGGGCAAGGCTTCGGATCGTTTCCACAACCGCTGGCACCGTGGTTGCCAAGCCGTAGAAGGTGCCCAGAAGGCCCAGAAAAATCAGCAAGTTCACGAGATAGCGCGTGATGTCGCGCAACTCTTCGATCCGGGTCGCCACAGAATCGAGGATTGACCGGGAAGACGTGGCCGAGATTTCCATGCTGCGGCCACGCCCGCGCAGAAGCGCCGCCAGCGACACCAGCAGACGCGGGGGCAATCGCCCGCCTGTGCTTTCGCCGCTGGCAAATGTCTCGATCCAGTTGACGCAGCCGATCAGCTGCAAAACCTGCCAGAAGCATGCCAGCACCCCGATCAGGAACACCGCGACGATCAACCCGTTTAGGAAGGGGTTCGACAGCAGCACCGGCTTCAGCGCCGGAAAGATCAGGTAGCCACCAGCCGCGACAAGCCCGACAACCACCAGCATCGAGAAGATCTGGCGCACCGGCTGTGAGAAGTGAACGATGACCGCGTCAGTTTCGCGGGGGAAGGGATCAGGGGTGTCGGTCAGAGCCATGAGCGGGAAGATGCGCCTTAAGTGGTTTGTGTCAGCCTACCGGCAGATGGATCGGCATGCCAAGGCCGCTAAGGCTTAAATGACGTTCAGGCAAGGGATTTCACACGTTGTGCCAACCATTCAAGCTCTGGGTCTGAAATACCAAGCTCTGCAAGATGCGATGCGGTGTTCCACAGGTACTCGCTGTTGGGGCCGCGCCCGCCATGGGCGCGGGCAATCATGATGGCCTGTTCTTCGAGGCTGAGATCACCCACATACTGGCGATGATCCCGATCCACCACGTAAGACAACGCATGCACCGTGTCGCCATCTCGGGTGCGCAGCGGCGTGATTTCCTCGCGATAGGCCGACGAGACCAACTCTCGGGTGCGCAGGGCGGCAAGCGTTTCCGCCTCGGCGCCGGGCGCAACGCGGAAGGCAACGCCATCGCAACTGCGCGGCTCAGCCTGCGAGCCCGGGGCGGGGGTGTCGTGATCAAGGGCCAGAACAAGGCCGGGGTCTTCCTCGGTGCCGCGATGGTGGATCGAAAGCATGCAGAAGGCACGCCGGTATCCGTGGGCGCGCGCAATACGGCGCTCTGCCACCTCAAAGCCCGGGTTCCAGATCAGCGATCCGTAGCCGAACACCCACATGGGGCGCAGTTCCTGCGCTGCGGCAAGCCTTGTCATATATCCGCTCCAAGTTGCAAAGGCCTCTGGTTGTCCGGCCCGGACCTGATGTAGACGGTCCCATAGGCAAGAGAAAGGGCAGCGCTGCCATGTTGAGATTTTTGATTGTTGTGATCATCGTGGCGGCTGGCGCCTGGAGCGCCTACTGGTTTGTCAGCGCCAAGGCCTGGGAGCGGGGCCTCACCGCATGGATGGAAGAGCGCCGCGCCGCTGGCTGGCAGGCAGATTGGTCTGACATCGAGGTGCGCGGCTTTCCCAACCGGCTCGACACCACCATCAATGACATCGCCCTAGCCGACACGGCCTCAGGCTGGTCGTGGCAGGCGCCCTTCGTTCAGATCCTCAGCCTGTCATACCGTCCTACACAGGCAATCGTCGTGCTGCCCAATGACACGACCCTGCAGACTGTTGAGCATAGCTATCGCTTGCAAGGCGATGACATCCGGGCCTCGCTGGCGCTGGAACCGAACAGAAACCTCGCGCTCGAGCGGGCCACGGCCGTGATCGAGGGCGGTGGTGTCGCCGTTGACGGCAATGAAGGCTGGACAGCGCGCGAAATGCGCATGGCCGTCGAACGGACGGGCGATACCCCAACCTACCGGCTTGGCCTCGCCCTGTCCGATGTTCAGGCCCCCGAGGGCGTTGGCCCCGCGGGCGCGCTGGCACAGGTGACAGCGGATGCCACCGCCACATTCGACACGGTCTGGGATCTGCGCGCGCTCGAGCAAGCCCGGCCCCAGCCGGTCGAAATCCGCATTGATCGCGCCGATGCAAGCTGGGGCGCATTGGAGGTGGCTATGGCCGGCGAGGTCACGGTATCTGACTCCGGCACACCGGAAGGGACCGTGACAGTCAAGGTGAAGAACTGGCGCGATATTCTTGATCTGGCCGTGCAGACCGGCATCCTGCCCGAAAGCATGTTGCCCACCTTCACCCGTGCACTGGAACTGGCTAGCGGACTGTCAGGCAATCCCGATACGCTTGATATGCCGCTCAATCTGCGCGGGGGCCGCGTGTTTTTGGGCCCATTGCCCATCGCGACCGCCCCGAATTTGAGCATTCGCTAACCCGCGCTGCAGGCCACTGGGACCTTTGATCCGCAAGGCTGCGCCCCTGCCAGCCCCATCAGGGGCTGTGCGGGCTGGCGCTGTCCGCTCTGCTTAGCGGCAATACGCGCCCGACCGATACCGCGCTGTATCGAAATGAAAATGGTCCTGGTGTTGCCGGTCAGCTTCCGGACCCAGAACCGTGCCAAAGGGCCCGCACGCCGCAGCGTGGGCGGCCTTGAGGATCTTGCCCTCGCGGCGCTGACGCCACCCGTCCAGAACCGTGATCGCTTCCCCGTTCTTTAGGATGAGCGCAGAGATGTCGATTGCGCGGCCCTTGCCATGCTCTGAAATCTTGGCACCCGGTCGATGGTTGCGCGTGCGGCAACTGTAATGGGCCGCCACCTTCAGGCCGGACAAGCCCCCGCCCCTGCGCCCGACCGCCGGACGCACGCCCTCATTGATCCATGACTTCAGCGCCTGCGCCGTCGCGCAATCCATGATCGAGGCCTGCGACAGGGTGATGCCATCCACTTCGGTCACTTTCACGGGCTCGGCCACCCCGCAGCCTGCCAACTTCCCCTTGATGGGCGCGATTTTCACACCGCGCAGGCTGCGATCACCGCAGACCGAGCCTTTGCGCGGCTGTCGGCTTTGCCCGCTGTTGGCGCGCGCTGTCAGCCCGGCAAAGAGGCCAGCGCGCACAACGCGTGTCGGACCAGAGGCGCGCCCCTCAGGACGGGCGACCGGCACCAGAGAGCGCTGCACCCGGCCACTTACCGGTGTCACAACTGCGGGCTCTGCAGCCGCCGCCGCAGTGGGGGCAGACGCCGCCACAGCTTGGGCTTGGGAAGGTCTGGGCTCTGGGCGCAGTGGTATCACGGGCGCGCGCAATTGCGGTCGCGCCTGCGCTGCCGCAGCGATATTGACCGTGACACCATCCGCCCCGACCTGTGCCGGTGATGGGGCCTGCGGAGCCGCAATTTCCGCCACACCACCAGAGCGCGCCACAGGGAAAAGAGATGTCGTCGGCGCCGCCTGCAGCGCGCCGCCCGAAGCAAGAGCCCCGATCAGGCCAGCAATGGCACTAATCCGCATCTTCATCCTGATCCTTTCCACCGCTCGGGCCTTGCAACACAGCGCCGCGGCCAAAATCTGGTGCGGCCGTGTCTTGACCGGCTTCGATGATACCACGCCGCACAGCCCGTGTCCGGGTGAAATAGTCAAACAGCATGTCGCCATCGCCCGTGCGAATGGCGCGCTGCAAGGCAAACAGTTCCTCCGTGAACCGGCCCAGAATTTCGAGCGTGGCTTCCTTGTTGTTGAGGAACACGTCGCGCCACATGGTCGGATCAGAAGCGGCAATACGGGTGAAATCCCGAAATCCCGTCGCAGAATACTTGATGACTTCACTATTGGTCACCCGCCGCAAGTCATCGGCCACGCCCACCATGGTATAGGCAATCAGATGCGGCGCATGGGAGGTAACCGCCAGCACAAGGTCATGGTGCTCAGGCTCCATCTCTTCGACCTGGGCCCCCATGCCTTCCCAAAGCGCCCGCAGGCGGGCCACCGCATCCGCATCCGCATCGGCGGCGGGCAACAGAAGGCAAAAGCGGTTTTCGAACAGTTCGGCGAACCCCGAGCGAGGCCCGGAATGTTCGGTCCCGGCGAGGGGGTGGCCGGGGATGAAATGCGCGTGCTCGGGCAAGTGCGGGGCAACGGCCGCGATGACTTCCCGCTTGACCGAGCCCACATCTGTTACCGTGGCCCCGGGCGCGAGATGGGGGCCAATTTCGCGGGCCACCTGACCCATTGCCCCAATCGGCACGCACAGCACCACGAGGTCCGCGCCCTCTACCGCTTCGGCGGCCGTGTCGCAGACCATGTCGCACAGGCCGTCTTCGCGCGCGATCGCACGGGTTTCAGCCGATCGGGCCGAGCCTGAAATCTGTCCAGCGAGGCCATCGCGCCGGATTGCATGGATCATCGAAGAGGCAATCAGGCCGAGCCCGATAAACGCAACCTTGTCATAGAGCGTCGTCATGCGGCCCCCTGAAAATCCGCCAATGCCTGCAGCACGCGGGTGTTGTCTTCGGGGCGCCCGACAGTGATGCGCAGCGCATCGGGAAAGCCATAGCTCTTGGGGTGCCGTACGATAATCCCACGGGATTTCAAAAACGCATCGGCTGCACTGGCCGTATCAGCATCTGCAAAGCGGGCCAGTACGAAATTGGCAAAGCTGTCGTCGCATCCCAACCCAAGTTGGATCAGCCCCCCTGTCAGACGCTGGCGTTCCTGCGCATTCACCTCAAGGCAGGTTTGCACCCACTCCTGATCCGCCATGGCCGCCTCGGCCCCCTGCAGGGCCGGCACGGACAGGTTGAACGGGGCCCGGATTCGGTTGAGAACTTCCGTGACATGGGCCGGACCATAGCCATAGCCCACGCGCAAGCCGCCCAACCCGTAGGCTTTGGAGAACGTGCGGGTCATCACGATGTTGTCGCGACTGTCCACGAGGGCCGCGCCCCCATCATAGCCCGGGGCAAATTCCGCATAGGCACCATCGAGCACCAACAGACATTCAGGCGGCAGGCCATCCGCAAGGCGGGTGAGTTCCGCGATATCCAAGAAGGTTGCTGTCGGGTTTGCCGGATTGGCAATGAACACAAGACGGGTCAGGGGCGTGAGATGGGCCAGGATGGCATCCACATCCACCCGGCGGTCTTTCTCGGGCACCTCCACAGGTGTAGCGCCATGGCTGAGGGCACTGATGCGGTACATGGCGAAGCCGTGCTGCGTGTGCATCACCTCCAGCCCGGGGCCGGCATAGGCCTGGCACAGTTTGTCGATCGTCTCGTCCGATCCCACACCCAGCACGATCCGCGCCGGATCAAGCCCGTGAATTTCAGCAATCGCTGCGCGCAAGGACCTGTGATCCACGTTGGGATACCGATGCAATTCAGAGATGCTGGCAGCCACCGCGGCAGAGGCCTTCGGTGAGCATCCGAACGGGTTTTCATTGGCAGAGAGCTTGAGCACCTCTGCCTGTCCCTCAATCCGGCTTTCGCCAGCCTGATACAGGGCGATATCCATAATCCCCGGCTGGGGTGAGATCTGCGCCATCTGGCATCCTCCGTCACGCGCACATGCGCACCCGTGTTTACACATGCCGGTGCGTCAGGGGCAATGGAGGGTTGGCGTCGCAGGCGTGCCAAAGCGCCGCCCATCCGGTCATCGCACAAAAAACTGATCTAAGAGCGACGGAAATGGCCCCCTGCGCCGTAACAGTTAACAGGCGCCCATCCCCTGCAATGTTCCCGTCCCCGGGCGCTCAAAACTTAAAGGCTCGGCAGGTCCCTCCCACCGAGCCTTTTTTTGTGTAGCCATTGCTGGCGAAAGGAGCGGGCACTCCTTCAGCCCTTTTCAAACCTCAGGAATGGATTGGGCCATCCCCACAGGCGAGGGCGGCCTCACGGACCGCCTCCGAATAGGTTGGGTGGGCGTGGCAGGTGCGCGCAATGTCCTCGGCGGCGGCGCCAAATTCCATCCCGACGCAGATCTCATGGATCAGATCGCCCACCATCGGGCCGATCATATGGGCACCAAGGATCCTGTCCGTCTTGGCATCAGCCAGAATCTTGACGAAGCCATCCGCTGCAAAATTCGCCTTGGCGCGCCCGTTGCCCATGAAGGAAAACTTGCCCACCTTATAGGCGTGGCCCGCTTCTTTGAGCTGTTCTTCCGTCTTGCCGACGGAGGCGACCTCTGGGTGGGTATAGATGACGCCCGGGATCACATCGTAATTCACATGGGGCTTCTGGCCGGCCAGCATTTCAGCGACCGCCATGCCTTCATCCTCAGCCTTGTGGGCAAGCATCGGTCCATCGATGACATCGCCAATGGCATAGATGCCGGGCACGGAGGTGGCGTAGTGGCCATCGGTTGCAATCTGACCGCGGGGGCTGAGTTTCAGCCCCAGCGCATCAAGGCCCAGACCTTCGACAAAGGGCTTGCGGCCCGTGGCCACCAGCACCGTGTCGGCTTCGATTTCGTGGACGCTGTCATCCTTGCGCAGGCTGTATGTAACCGTGGCGCTGTTTTTGCCGGTTGCGACTTGCGACACTGCGGCCCCGGTGATGAACCGCAGCCCCTGCTTTTTCAGGGTGCGCTGGAATGTGCGCGCGATCTCTGCGTCCTGGCCAGGGGTGATGGCGTCGAGGAACTCCACCACGGTGACCTTTGTCCCCAGACGGGCATAAACCGAGCCCAGTTCGAGCCCGATCACGCCGCCGCCCACAACGACCATCGAGCCCGGGATCTTCTCAAGCTCCAGCGCGCCCGTGGAGGTGACCACGATTTTTTCGTCGATGCTTACGTCTGCGCCGGGGATCGATGCGCTCTCCGAGCCGGAGGCAATCACGATATGCTTGGCCGTATGGACGTCTTCACCAACCTTGACCTGCCCCGCTGCCGGGATCGAGCCCCAGCCTTTAAGCCAGTCGATCTTGTTCTTCTTGAACAGGAACTCGATGCCTTGGGTGTTCTGGCCGATGACATCGGTTTTGTAGGCCAGCATCTTTTCCCAATCGACGGCGGGCTTTTCAGCGACAAGGCCCATCTTTGCGAAATTGTGCTCTGCCTCGTGCAACTGGTGAGAGGCGTGCAGCAAGGCCTTGGAGGGGATGCAGCCGACGTTGAGACACGTGCCGCCGAGGGTTTCGCGGCCCTCGACACAGGCTGTTTTCAGGCCCAGTTGCGCGCAGCGGATCGCACAAACATAGCCGCCGGGGCCGGAACCGATGACGATGACATCATAATTTGCCATTTGGGAACTCCTGTGTTCGGGCGGGGTTGGGGGCGCTGCCCCCTCTGCCGTTCGGCATTCACCCCCGAGGTATTTCGGGCAAGAGGAAGGGGAGAGGGGCGTTCATGATATGAGCGCCGTGATGAGCATGAGGGCTGTCGCCAAAAAGCCTGCGAACCAGATGATTGAGCGCCAGGGCACCCATCCGTTGACGTAGGCGGGCACATAGGCGATGCGCGCGATGAGGTAGGTATGGGCGCAGGCCTCTGTAAGGGCAGACGACTTTTCACCCAGAGTGACCACCAGCACCGCGATGGTGAAGAGGATCAGCCCTTCGAAGTGGTTGTTCATCGCGCGCTGCAGGCGGCCGGCGGCCCCGGTGAGTTCGATGGGCGTATCGCGCGGCGCCATTGCCGTCCTTGGGCCAACCTGCAAGTTGGCCGCAACGGAGAAGAGGCCGAATTGGACCATTTGCAGAAGGGCCGCGAGCGCGAGGACGTGAAGTTCAGTGGTCATGGCAGATGTCCCGATTTACGGGCGCCAGTGCGCCGTATCGCCCATAGCCTGCCCAAAGGGCGGCTTGGGTGACGGTCTCTGAACTGAAGCGGTTTTTGAAGCGCACGGCCTGGTCCTGACGGGCAGATTGGGGCCAGCCCCTGATACGGGGCTGGCGCGACTGGATTACAGATCCATCAGCAGGCGGCGGGGGTCTTCCAGCGCTTCTTTCACGCGCACGAGGAAGGTCACGGCGCCTTTGCCATCGACGATGCGGTGATCGTAGGACAGAGCCAGATACATCATCGGGCGGATCTTGATCTCACCGTTGATGACCATCGGGCGATCCTGGATCTTGTGCATGCCGAGGATGCCCGACTGCGGCGGGTTCAGGATCGGCGAGGACATCAGCGAGCCATAGACACCGCCGTTGGAGATGGTGAAGGTGCCGCCCTGCATTTCTGCCATCGACAGCTTGCCATCGCGGGCGCGCTTGCCCTTCTCGGCGATCGCTTTCTCGATTTCAGCGAACGACATTTTGTCTGCATCCCGGATGACCGGCACCACGAGCCCCTGCGGCGTGCCTGCCGCGATGCCCATATGGACGAAATTCTTGTAGACGATGTCTGTGCCGTCGATCTCTGCGTTGACCTCCGGCACTTCCTTGAGCGCGTGGCAGCAGGCCTTGGTGAAGAAGGACATGAAGCCAAGACGTGCGCCATGCTTCTTCTCGAAGGCGTCTTTGTATTGCTTGCGCAGCGCCATGCACTCGGTCATGTCCACTTCGTTATAGGTGGTCAGAATGGCCGCGGTGTTCTGCGCATCCTTCAGTCGCTTGGCAATTGTCTGGCGCAGACGGGTCATCTTCACCCGTTCCTCGCGGGCCGCATCCTCGGCGGCGACGGGCGCGCGCGGCACCGCGGCTGGGGCGGCGGCAGGTGCAGGGGCTGCTGTCACACCAGCGGCCAGCGCGTTTTGGACATCTTCTTTCATCACACGCCCATCCCGGCCACTGCCCTGAACTTGATTTGCGGACAGACCCGCCTCTGCCATCATCTTCTTGGCAGAGGGGGCATCCTCAACATCCCTGTCCGCAGCTGCGGGGGCTTGTTGGGCTGCGGGGGCGGGCACCGATGGCGCAGCCGAGGGGGCCGCGCCGGCGCCTGCAGAGATGACCGCCAGCTTTGCGCTTGCGTCAACCGTTGTGCCCTCTGGGGCAATGATCTCTGCCAGAATGCCTGCGGCAGGCGCGGGCACCTCCACCGACACCTTGTCGGTCTCCAACTCGCACAGCATTTCATCCTGCGCGACGGTGTCGCCCACGGCCTTGAACCAGTTCGAAACCGTCGCTTCCGTCACGCTTTCACCCAGCGTAGGCACCATGACATCCACTGCGGGGCTGTCGCCAGTGTCGGCAGCGGGCGCGTCGCTCGGCGCGTCAGCGGCCTCTGCGGCTGCGGCAGGTGCCGCAGCAGGCGCAGCCTCCGCCCCAGCGCCTTCAGCGATCATGCCAAGCAGGGCATCGACCCCGACCGTATCGCCCTCGTTGGCAACGATTTCACCCAAAACGCCACTGGACGGTGCCGGAACTTCAACGGTTACCTTATCGGTCTCCAGTTCACAGAGCATCTCGTCCACCGCCACGGCATCGCCCGGCTTCTTGAACCAGGTTGCCACCGTTGCTTCGGTCACGGACTCGCCCAGAGTGGGCACTCGAACTTCGACAGACATCACTTGTTTCCTTCGATCGTCAGGGCCTCATCCACAAGGGTGGCCTGTTGTGCTTTGTGCTGGCTGGCCAACCCTGTGGCCGGTGAGGCCGAAGCTGGGCGGCCCGCGTAAACGGGACGGGTGTAATCGGCGCCGATCCGTGTCAGCACCCACTCAATATTGGGTTCGATAAAGTTCCAGGCCCCCTGGTTCTTGGGCTCTTCCTGGCACCAGACCATGTGGGCGCCCTTGAAACGCTCCAATTCCTTCACAAGGCTGATCGCCGGGAAAGGATAGAACTGCTCGATACGCAGCAGGTAGACGTCATCGATGCCGCGCTTGTCGCGCTCCTCCAACAGGTCGTAGTAGACTTTCCCTGAGCACATGACGACGCGCTTGATCTCACCATCGGGCTTCAGCTCGGTGTCTGAATGGCCCTTTTGAGCGTCATCCCAAAGCACCCGGTGGAAGGAAGACCCTTCGAGGAAATCCTCTGCTTCGGATACCGCCATCTTGTGACGCAGCAGGGATTTCGGCGTCATCAACACAAGCGGTTTGCGGAAAGAGCGGTGCAACTGGCGGCGCAGGATGTGGAAGTAGTTCGCAGGCGTCGTACAGTTCGCCACGATCCAGTTATCCTGACCGCACATCTGCAAGAACCGTTCCAGGCGCGCCGAGGAATGCTCGGGGCCCTGGCCTTCAAAGCCATGGGGCAAGAGCATTACGAGGCCTGACATCCGCAGCCACTTGCTTTCACCGGAGCTGATGAACTGATCAAACATGATCTGCGCACCGTTGGCGAAATCACCGAACTGGGCCTCCCACATGGTCAGCGCGTTAGGTTCGGCCAGTGAGTAACCGTATTCAAAGCCGAGCACCGCGTATTCCGACAGCATCGAGTCAATCACTTCGTAGCGGCTTTGCCCCGCCCGGATGTGATTGAGCGGGAAGTAGCGCTCTTCGGTTTCCTGATTCACGATCCCGGAATGACGCTGCGAGAACGTGCCCCGCGTGCTGTCCTGGCCGGCCAGACGCACCGGGTAGCCTTCCGTCAGCAAAGACCCAAAGGCCAGAGCTTCGCCGGTGGCCCAATCGAAGCCTTCGCCGGTTTTGAACATCTCGGCCTTGGCGTCCAGCAAGCGCTGCACAGTGCGGTGCGCGGGATAGCCATCGGGCACCTGACACAGGGCCGCGCCCACCTCATCGAACGTCTCGCGTTTGATCGAGGTCTGGCCGCGCTGGTAATTCTCATCCTCGCTTTCGAGATGAGACCAGCGGCCATCGAGCCAGTCGGCCTTGTTGGGGCGGTATTCCTTGCCCGCCTCGAATTCCTCGTTCATGCGGGCCTGGAAAGCGGCCTTCATGTCTTCGATTTCGCCCTCGGGGATCAGACCGTCCTTGACCAGCCGGTTCGTGTACAAGGTCAGCGTGGTCTTGTGACCCTTGATCTTCTTGTACATCAGCGGGTTGGTGAACATCGGCTCATCACCTTCGTTATGGCCAAAGCGGCGATAACAGATGATGTCGATCACAACGTCTTTCTTGAACTTCTGCCGGAACTCGGTGGCCACTTTGGCTGCGTGCACAACGGCCTCAGGGTCATCTCCGTTCACATGGAAGATCGGGGCCTCAACCATCAGTGCAATATCCGTGGGATAGGGGCTGGAGCGGCTGAAATGGGGCGCCGTGGTAAAGCCGATCTGGTTGTTGACCACGATATGCATGGTGCCGCCTGTCCGGTGTCCGCGCAGGCCCGACAGGCCAAAGCCTTCGGCAACCACGCCCTGGCCGGCAAAGGCCGCATCACCGTGCAGCAGGATCGCCATCACCTTGGTGCGGTCTTCATCGCCCAGCTGATCCTGCTTGGCGCGGACCTTGCCAAGCACAACCGGGTTCACGGCCTCAAGGTGCGAGGGGTTCGCCGTCAGGGACAGGTGCACTTTGTTGCCGTCAAATTCGCGGTCGGAGGACGCGCCGAGATGGTATTTCACATCGCCAGAGCCATCCACATCCTCGGGCTTGAAGCTGCCGCCCTGGAATTCGTTGAAAATGGCCTTGTAGGGCTTGCTCATCACGTTCGCCAGAACGCTCAGGCGGCCGCGGTGCGGCATGCCAATCACGATTTCCTGCAGGCCAAGGCTGCCGCCGCGCTTGATCACCTGCTCCATCGCCGGGATCAGCGCTTCGCCGCCATCAAGGCCAAAGCGCTTGGTGCCCATGTACTTGACGTGCAGGAATTTCTCGAAGCCCTCTGCCTCGACCAGCTTGTTCAGGATCGCCTTGCGGCCTTCCCGGGTGAACTGGATTTCCTTGTCAAAGCCCTCAATCCGCTCTTTCAGCCAACCGGCTTCCTCCGGATTGGAGATGTGCATGTACTGGAGCGCAAAGGTGCCGCAATAGGTGCGCTTCACGATGTCCACGATCTGGCGCATCGAGGCAATTTGCAGGCCCAGCACATTGTCGATGAAAATCGGGCGATCCATGTCCGCATCCGTGAACCCATAGGATTTCGGGTCCAGTTCGGGGGCGGGCGTCTGATCGCGCATGCCAAGGGGATCGATGTCGGCAATCAGGTGGCCACGGATCCGGTAGGCCCGGATCAGCATCAGGGCACGAATACTGTCGAGCACCGCGCGCTTGATCTGATCATCGGAGACCTCAACGCCAACCTCGGCCGCCTTGGCCTTGATCTTGTCGCCAGCCTCGCGGGTTTCTTCCGGGGCTGCGGGCCATTCGCCCGTCAGCGCAGCCGTCAGATCGTCAGCCGGCTGCGGTGGCCAGTCATTGCGGGCCCAGGACGGGCCTTCTGCATCTCGTTTGACCGCAAGCTCTTCATCGCCCATCTGGGCGAAGAAGGCCTGCCATGCTGCATCCACGGCACTGGGGTCATTGGCGTAGCGCGCGTACATCTGCTCCAGGTAGGCAGCGTTGTGCCCCTGCAGAAAGCTGGATGCGTGGAACTGGTCGTTCGAGGAATGGTCGGTCATGAGTGTGCCTCTGTCGGGTTAGGACCGTATTCATTGTCGCCGGGCTGCGTCGGGCGGGTCAGCCACCACAGAACCAGCAGGGGAGAGATGGCCAGGACGAAGATGCCAATCCACATGATCACGCCGCCGAGCCCGCCGGCGAAGGTGCCATCGGGGCCGATCAAAAGTGCGCCGGCGATGCCAACGCCCGTCATCACGATCAGCGGGTATAGAAGAAACAGGCCAGATCTTCCTGTGTCGTGCATGCGGCGCCAACCGGCGGCCAGCAGCGGGACAAACATCACCAGCGAAAACAGACCCGCAAGTGGGCCAGCTTGCGCGCCCGCTTCAAAGCCTGTTTCGACCACGATGTCCTGCCCGGATCCAAACAGAATCATGTCGAGGATACTGGCCGCGATAGAGCCAAGCAGATTGAACAGCACAAACCACCAGTATTCCGGGCGCGTCGCGCGGCCCGAGAATGTCACATACTTGGAAAAGCAGGTTCTTACAGCGTCAGAAAAGCTCATTCTGGGCCTCCTCGGGCGACTGGTGGTGATGGGATTTGGCCCCCAAGGCAGCGCACCCGGCCCGGTAATGGGCGGGACAAAGCTGCTTTTCTGATGCGGCTCTCATGGCCATTTGCTGCATCCAGCCGCAGGGGGCCTGCGGCGTCCTTCATAAGGTGTGGGGCGCGCCCCGGAACCTGTCCGGAGCGCGCGCTGTTATCTGGTCAGCCGATCTCAATTGCTTTGAGAACGGCCTCGCCGAGCCCAGCAGGGCTTTCCGCGACAACGATGCCCGCGCTTTGCATGGCCTCGATCTTATCTTCTGCGCCGCCCTTGCCGCCGGCCACGATCGCACCGGCATGGCCCATGCGGCGGCCCGGAGGTGCCGTACGGCCCGCGATGAAGCCAGCGGTCGGCTTCCAACGGCCCTTCTTCTTTTCATCGGCGAGGAACTGCGCGGCTTCCTCTTCGGCAGAGCCGCCGATCTCACCGATCATGATGATCGAGGTGGTCTCGTCATCGGCGAGGAACATTTCCAGCACGTCGATATGCTCGGTGCCCTTGATCGGGTCGCCTCCGATGCCCACGGCGGTGGACTGGCCCAGACCACTGTCAGAGGTCTGCTTGACGGCCTCATAGGTCAGCGTGCCGGAGCGCGACACAACACCGACCGAACCACGCTTGTGGATGTGGCCGGGCATGATGCCGATCTTGCATGCGCCGGGCGTGATCACGCCGGGGCAGTTGGGGCCGATCAGACGGGAAGACGAGCTTTCCAGCGCGCGCTTCACCCGCATCATGTCGAGCACCGGAATGCCTTCGGTGATGCAGCAGATCAGCGGGATTTCCGCGTCGATCGCTTCCAGGATCGAGTCTGCCGCGAAGGGCGGCGGCACATAGATCACCGACGCATTCGCGCCAGTCTTTGCAACGGCCTCATGGGCGCTGTCGAACACGGGCAGGCCCAGATGTTCCATCCCGCCTTTGCCCGGCGTGACACCGCCGACCATTTGCGTGCCATAGGCAATCGCCTGTTCAGAGTGGAAGGTGCCCTGAGAGCCGGTAAAGCCCTGACAGATAACCTTGGTGTTTTCGTCTACGAGGACAGCCATTATTCGGTCCTTTCAGAAGGTAGGAACACGGCTCGCACCGAACCCATGATCGCTTTGACGATCCATGCGGCGACGAGCGTGACAAATAAGAAGGCGGCCGCACAGCCAGCGCCCCGACCCGGGGGCAGGCTGAAGATTGCGCGCAAGCCGGACAGAAGGCCGAGAGCCAGCAAGGACACCTGCGCGGACCAGCCGAAGAAACCCTTCCGCCCCCCGCAACATGACCCTGCGAACAGTTGGAAAACAGGTGTCGATCCGACCCTTGTCCCAAAAGCGCTGCTCAACATCATATGGCTCTGCCGCCCTCACAAGATTAGCCTTTGACGGCTTTCACGATCTTCTCGGCACCGTCGCGCAGATCGTCTGCGGCGATGACGTTCAGACCAGAGGTGTTGATGATCTCTTTGCCCTTTTCGACATTGGTGCCCTCCAGACGGACAACCAGCGGCACCTCAAGACCAACTTCCTTCACGGCCGTCACAACGCCCTCTGCGATCACATCGCAGCGCATGATGCCGCCGAAGATGTTGACGAGGATGCCTTTGACGTTCGGGTCAGAGGTGATGATCTTGAACGCTTCGGTCACTTTCTCGGTGGTGGCGCCGCCACCCACGTCGAGGAAGTTGGCCGGTTCCGCTCCGTAGAGCTTGATGATGTCCATCGTGGCCATGGCAAGGCCTGCGCCGTTCACCATGCAGCCAATCTCACCGTCCAGCGCAATGTAGTTCAGATCGAACTTGGAGGCGGCGAGTTCCTTGGGATCCTCTTCCGTCTCGTCGCGCAGGGCGGCGATATCGGCATGGCGGTACACGGCGTTGCCGTCAAAACCGACCTTGGCATCAAGCACCTTCAGATCGCCCGTATCGGTCACGATCAGCGGATTGATTTCGAGCATCTCCATGTCCTTCTCCATGAAGGCTTTGTAGAGAATGCCCATCAGCTTGACGCATTGTTTTGTCTGCGCGCCCTTCAGGCCCAGCGCAAAGGCAATGCGGCGGCCGTGGTAAGGCATGTAGCCCGTGGCCGGATCGACAGAGAAGGACAAGATCTTTTCGGGCGTGGCAGCGGCCACTTCCTCGATATCCATGCCGCCTTCCGTCGAGCAGACGAATGACACGCGCGACGTCACGCGATCAACCAGCAGCGCGAGATACATCTCTGTTTCGATGCCGGACCCATCCTCGATATAGACGCGGTTCACCTGCTTGCCGGCCGGACCGGTCTGGTGGGTGACCAATGTGCGGCCCAGCATCTTGCGGGCCTCTTCGTCTGCCTCGGAAACCGACTTGGCAAGGCGCACACCGCCCTTTTCGCCAGCCTCGGCCTCCTTGAAAGAGCCCTTGCCCCGCCCCCCGGCGTGGATTTGCGCTTTCACGACCCAGAGCGGGCCATCGAGTTCACCTGCGGCGGTTTTGGCATCTTCTGCTTTCAGTACGACACGCCCGTCAGAAACCGGTGCGCCGTAATCGCGAAGCAGAGCCTTCGCCTGATATTCATGGATGTTCACGAGAACTGTCCCTCTTGCTGCGATTGTTTGACCTTTGACACGGAGATGAAGCCGCGCAAACCGCAGAAATGACGCAGTGGGGCCGTTTTGGGAGAATTTCCGACATTTGTGATCACACGCAGAAAAACTGTGATCACAGACATGCCGGGCGATCTTTGTGGGCGCTGCCAAATAACCGAAAACCAGCCCGATGAGTCGCGCAATTAACCCTGAACCACGGCGGGATTTGTTCGATTTTGCCGCTTCGGCTATGGTTTACCTATTCTCGAAAGGAAAGGTCAGCCATGCCCTACCAGCTGACGTTTAAACGCTATGCCCCATTCACCAGTTTCGGTGGCGGGTTTCATGGCGATGGCCGCACCACCCCAAGCTATACGGGAACCGCCCGCACGATCGGGATTGTAAATTTCGATATGTCATCGGGCCGGGTGACCGGGGTGGGCCGCTCTGGTGTAAGCTTCCACGTGGCGGCCCCCTCGTTCCGTCGAACCGGCATCACAACCTGTTCGATATCGGGCGTCTCGCACGCGGGCTCCAGCCTGAAATTCACCGCCTACACCGAAGGGGCTCTGCCTTTGATCCCGGGCGCGCCCGATATCGACACCTTCGTTGACATAGACGCAATGCAGACCGGCACCGGCCTTTTCGTGGTTGGGAAGGTGCGCGGAGACAATTTCCCGAACGCTGAAGTCTTTCTGTTCGAGGCCGGTTCGCCCCCGGCCATGCCCCGCGCCGTATTCCACTATGCGACAACGGGCGGCCGCAACACGGGCCCGATGACCCGGCTGGCGGGCGCGCATTCAAGTCAGGTTTTGGGAATGTTTCGCTGCACCGTCTAGGCGATGCGTGCCCCATGCCACGGCGGCATGGGGCTCTTTTCTAAGGCGTATTAGCCCAGGCTTTCGTCAATGCCTTTGCAGGCCTCGACCAAGCCCTTCACAGCGTTGACCGAGTTGTCGAACATGGTCTGTTCTTCCTTGGTCAGGCTGATGTCGATCACCTTCTCCACGCCACCGGCGCCGATCACGGTGGGCACGCCCACATACATGCCCTTCACACCCAGCTCGCCATCGCAATAGGCCGCACAGGGCAGAACGCGCTTTTGGTCCTTGAGGTAGGCTTCTGCCATCTCGATCGCGGAGGTCGCGGGCGCATAATAGGCGGAGCCGGTTTTCAGCAAGCCAACGATTTCTGCGCCGCCGTCGCGGGTGCGCTGCACGATGGCATCGAGCTTCTCCTGGCTTGTCCAGCCCATCTTCACAAGGTCGGGCAACGGGATGCCGCCGACCGTGGAGTAGCGCACGGACGGCACCATCGTATCGCCGTGGCCACCCAGAACGAAGGCCGTGACGTCTTTCATCGACACGCCGAACTCAACCGACAGGAAATGGCGGAAACGAGCGCTATCGAGAACACCGGCCATCCCGCAAACCTTGTTGGCGGGCAGACCAGAGAACTGCTGCAGCGCCCAGACCATCGCATCAAGCGGGTTGGTGATGCAGATCACAAAGGCGTCTGGTGCGTTGTCACGAATGCCTTCGCCAACCGACTTCATGACCTTGAGGTTGATGCCCAGCAAGTCATCACGGGACATGCCCGGCTTCCGCGCAACGCCTGCTGTCACGATGCAGACATCTGCGCCGGCGATGTCAGCATAGTCCTGCGTGCCCTTCAGCGCAGCGTCAAACCCCTCCGAGGGGCCGGATTCCGCGATGTCGAGCGCTTTGCCTTCCGGAATACCTTCCGCAATGTCGAAAAGAACGACGTCGCCGAGTTCCTTCATGGCTGCCAAATGGGCGAGCGTGCCGCCGATCTGGCCTGCGCCGATAAGAGCAATCTTGGGTCTGGCCATGGTTCGAGTCCCGTATCTGTACCAATTTCGGCAGTTGCCTAGCTTGCTGCGGCGCGTCACACAAGCGTGTCAATTCGCGGCAGGCCGACTTTGGCTTTCAATTGCCGCATCCTCGAGCCCCCGATTTGCGCGTTTCAAACGTCGCAGCATCGCAAGGAAACCACGCCATGCTCTTTGAGCCCATGACCCTGACACTGATCGCGATTGCGGTAATTTTCGCTGGAATTTCAAAGGGTGGCTTTGGATCTGGCGCTGCATTTGCGGCAACCCCGATCATTGCAGTCGCAGTTGATCCGCGCACGGCGCTGGGGATCATGCTGCCCCTGTTGATGTTAATGGATGTGGCGGCTCTGAAATCTTACTGGCGCCAGTGGAACGTTCCGTCATCCCGGGCCATGATTCTCGGTGGTCTGCCGGGGGTGGCCCTTGCAGCAGCCGTCTTCCAGATCACCAATGCGGATGTCTTTCGCCTGTTGATCGGTGCAATCGCAATCGGTTTCGTGGCGTTTGAGATGGCCAGGGCCCGTGGTTGGATAAATCCCAAACAGCGCCCATTTTCGCGGCCCCTCGCGATTTTCACAGGTACGGTCGCCGGGTTCACAAGTTTTATCAGCCATGCCGGCGGGCCGCCCGTGGCCATGTTCATGCTGTCCCAACGCAGCCCAAAAACAGAGTATCAGGCCACCACTGTGATCGTCTTTACGGCGATCAATATCATGAAGTTCTTTCCCTACGCATTTCTGGGCATTTTCACGCTGGACACATTGGCCGTGAATCTTTGGATGGCACCCGTTGCCTTCCTGGGAGTTTGGATCGGCGTCAAAGCACACCACTTGGTGCCCGAGAAACTCTTCTTTCAGATCACATATGTCTTGCTGACCTGTACCGGCGCAAAACTGATCTGGGACGCGCTGACATAAGAGCGCTGACACTGTGATGGCCCAAGTGTTTGTTCCGCTCAGACCCTGAAGGCGCATCTGCCCGGGAGTATCTCACCCGGGCACCTTAATCAGACGTCTTGCTTTGCTGGCTCCAATACATCTCGTGTCATCTCAAAAGCCTGGCCCGTTGCGACAAGGCATGTAATCCCAGAGGGAGACGTCACCGTGATCGTCCATGTGCCTGTCTCGTTTGAGGCGAACACCTCGACGATTGAATTGTTGGTGCCAAGCCCGATGGACTGACGCACTTCGCCATAGCTTTCGGCAAGGCGGGTTACGACACGTTCGCGATCGGCGCAGTTGCGTGCGCTTTGCGCCTTTGAACTGGAGGCTGCACATGCCAGGGCAGCAAAGGCGCATAATCCAAAGAGAGTCTCTCTCATCGTCTTTCCTTTCCTTGTTTCCCGTGCGTGCTCCGCTCTGTCCATTTCGCGACGACGAAAGCGAACGGGCGCGCAGTTCGATCTTGGTTGGGTCGGACGGATTTGATCCTTTTCCAGCAGTTGCAGCGCCCGTGGCAGAGGGCCGGTCAGCCTGTGGAAGAGCCCGACATTTGCACGAACAAGGCTGCGCCCCGAATACTGCATTTGCGTTAACACATCGTGCGCGGCCCTGTTGCGCACCGGTTCGGCATGTGACGGCGCGTAAAAAAGTTGCGCGCACGGCGGTTCTGGCATGAAGTTTCTTGCGCCGGGGCGCGCGGCATGTTGTTTGCACCTGCAGAACAACCGGAGAGAATCATGGCCACCCCTCACCGCCCCGTCCGCTCTGTGCTTTATATCCCCGGCGCCAAGGATCGCGCCTTGCACAAAGCCCGCAGCCTGCCGGTCGATGCGATTATCTTTGATCTCGAAGATGCTGTTGCCCCTGCAGAAAAAGCGAATGCGCGTGCCATATTGTCGGCCGCTCTGGCCGAAGGTGGCTACGGGGCCCGCATGAAGATCGTTCGGATCAACGGCCTCGATACGCCCTGGGGCGCAGAGGATCTTGGGCATTTTGCAGCTGCAAAACCGGATGCGATCCTGATCCCGAAGGTTGAGACGGTTGCGCAGGTGGCGCAGGTCGCAGATGCGCTGGCCGCTGCGGGTGCGCGCGATACGGAGATCTGGGCGATGATGGAAACCCCTGCGGGCATCCTGAATGCCAATGCGCTGGCCCACGCGCCGGGTCTGACAGGCTTTGTGCTGGGCACCAACGACCTCGCCAAAGAGCTTGGGTGTCGCTTCCGCGCAGACCGCCTGCCCATGCAAGTTGCGCTGCAAACCTGCATGCTGGCGGCGCGCGCCGCGGGGATTGTTTGTGTCGACGGGGTCTATAACGCGTTCAAGGATACCGACGGCCTGCGCGCCGAATGCGAACAGGGGCGCGATTTGGGGATGGACGGAAAAACGCTGATCCACCCCGCCCAAGTCGACATCGCCAACGAAGTTTTCGCTCCGGGGACAGAAGAGATTGACCTTGCCCGCCGTCAGATCGAAGCTTTCAAAGTGGCAGAGGCCGCAGGAGAGGGTGTTGCCGTCGTAGATGGCAAGATTGTTGAAAACCTGCATGTGGCCACTGCGACAGCTCTTCTCGCCAAGGCCGATGCAATTAGCGCATTGGCCGAGCTAACTGACTCGGAGGCTTCGTAACCCCAATGCTCTTGATGATACTCGGAATCCTGCTGTGGTCTGGTGGCCATTTCTTCAAGCGTCTCGCCCCTGCCGCAAGGGCCGGGCTGGGCGACAAGGGAAAGGGGCTTGCTGCTCTGGGGATTCTGGCAGGTCTCGTTCTCATGGTCATCGGGTATCGCAATGCCGCGTTCATTCCCGTTTGGTATCCCCCAGCATTTCTGACCCATGTGAACAACCTTTTGATGCTGCTGGCCGTTGTTCTTGTTGGGATGTCGGCCACTACGGGGCGCCTGCGCGGCTGGATGCGCCATCCGATGCTGACAGGCGTCAAGGTATGGGCGGTTGCACATCTGCTTGTGAACGGGGATCTCGCCTCGATCGTGCTGTTCGGCAGCATGCTGGCTTGGGCCGTGGCGTCCGTGATCCTTATCAACAAGTCCGAAACCTGGGAAAGACCCGAGCCAGGCGACGCAAAGGGCGACGTAAAACTGGCGATCATTTCCTTGGCTGTTTATGGGATCATGATCGGTGTCCACACATGGCTCGGGGTTCCACCGGTCGGCTAAAGAAGACGTATCCTCATGAAAATATACAGATTCCTGTCCGAAGATGACACTTCGGCATTCTGTCACAAAGTGTCTGAAGCGCTGTCAAAAGGGTGGGAGCTGCATGGCGACCCGACCTACGCCTTTGATGCCAAACGCGGTGTGATGCGCTGCGGACAGGCCGTCACAAAGGCCATCGACACCCCATACCACCCCGACATGAAGCTTGGAGAACAGTGATGGCCAAAACCAATCCGGGCCGGTTTTTTGAAGACTACACGCTGGGGGAAACGATCCAGCACGCTGTTCCCCGCACCCTGTCCGGTGGCGAACGCGCCCTTTATCATGCGCTGTATCCCGCGCGCCATGCTCTCTATTCCTCGGACGCGTTTGCCCAAGCCTGTGGTTTGCCGGCCAGCCCAATCGACGACATGATCGTTTTCCACACGGTCTTTGGCAAAACCGTGCCAGATATCTCGCTCAACGCGATTGCTAATCTTGGATATGCGGAAGGAAGGTTCCTGCGGCCTGTTTATCCCGGCGATACATTGGCATCCACGAGCGATGTGATTGGCCTGAAGCAGAATTCGAATGGCAAGTCGGGCGTTGTCTACGTGCGCACCACAGGACGCAATCAAAACGGGGACGCTGTACTAAGCTATTGCCGCTGGGTGATGGTTCGCAAACGTGATCTGGATGCACCGGCGCCAGAAACCACCCTCCCAGAGTTGCAGCGGACCGTTCCAGCGGCGGAGCTGATCATACCGGCGGGCCTCGATTTCAGCGCCTATGACACCACACTTGCCGGGGAAGCGCATCGCTGGGGCGACTATACGGTGGGTGAAGTGATCGACCATGTGGATGGCGTGACGATCGAAGAGGCCGAACACATGATGGCCACCCGCCTGTGGCAAAACACGGCCAAGGTGCATTTTGATGCAACGTTCCGGCCCGACGGCAAACGCTTGATCTATGGCGGGCATGTGATCTCGATGGCGCGTGCGCTCAGCTTCAATGGGCTTGCAAACGCCCAGATGGTGGTCGCGATCAATGGCGGGGCGCATGCGAATCCCTGCTTTGCCGGAGACACCGTGCGGGCCTGGACAGAAGTCATTGAGAAAGCTGAAACAACCGCGCCCGGCGTCGGCGCATTGCGCTTGCGGCTAGTAGCAACCAAAGGGCCGAAACCTTGCCTCGATCTTCGTGGTGAGGACGGAAAGTACCTGCCTGATGTGCTGCTTGACCTCGACTACTGGGCGCTTGTGCCGATGTGAGCCTAGCCCCGCGCGCAAGACAGGGCGTCGAGTGGGCAAAGCACTGGTCTCAGCGGCCTGAATTTTACGCGCACGCTATTCGCTAGCGCGCCCCGCCAGAACTCTGTGATCACGAAATTTCTTGCCGTGATCACAAAGCGCATAATTGTGTTGGGTTGAGGCAAAACACCGCGCCGCTGCGACCTTCCGGGGAGTGTCCCGCATGCCCCTCCCGCCCTAGAACTACGCATACGACCGCGCCCGCGCGCGACCCACGGCAAAGGACTCAAGAAGGCGCATGGCAGATGTGAACCGGGGCAACCGCCCGCTCTCACCCTTCATGATCGGGCAATACTACCGCCCTCAGATGACGTCGATCTCATCGATCATGGTTCGGATAACCGGCATTGCCACCTTGGGAGCCGCCGTGCTCGTTGTTGCGTGGCTGCTGGCGGCAGCAGGATCAGAGGCCGCATTTGCCGTGGTCGACGGGCTGCTGCGCGGTATCGTTGGGTCGATCCTGATGGCCGGCGCCACATGGGCGCTCTGGTATCATATGCTGGGCCGCCTGCGCCACGTGATCTGGGATCTTGGCTACCTCGTCGAAGTCGATATCTCCGAAAAAATGGGGCTGGCCATGTTCATCGGCGCCACCGCCCTGACCATCCTCACCCTGATTGCCGTTTGAGGGGGCTGACATGAAGTTTGTAACAGACCGCAAGCGCGCCGTTGGCCTGGGCTCTGGCCGCACTGGCACCCACCACCACTGGCAGATGCTGATCAGTTCCATGGCGCTGGTCGTTCTGGTGCCTTTCTTCGTTTTCACGTTCGGCGTGGGCTTCGGCGGCACTTATGAAGAGGTGCAGGCCTATTTCGCACGCCCCTTCCCGGCCCTCGTGACGGGCATTTCTCTTGTGGTGATCATTTTGCATGTGATGCATGAAACCCATGAGGCCATTGTAGACTACGTGCATGGCGTACCAGGCAAACTGGCCCATGCCGCTGTCACCGCCCTATCTTACTGTCTGATCGCGTCGGGGCTGTTTGCTCTGCTCAAGATCGCCCTCTGACACCAACGCGCTTAGGAAGCATGAAAATGACTGCAGCATACGAATACGAGACGCATGAATATGACGTCGTGGTCGTTGGCGCCGGTGGCGCTGGCCTGCGCGCGACTCTTGGCATGGCAGAACAAGGCCTCAAGACAGCCTGCGTGACAAAGGTGTTCCCAACCCGCTCGCACACCGTTGCCGCCCAAGGAGGCATCGCTGCAAGCTTGGGCAACATGGGCCCCGACAGCTGGCAATGGCACATGTACGACACGGTCAAAGGCTCAGACTGGCTGGGCGATACCGACGCCATGGAGTACCTTGCCCGCGAAGCCCCCAAAGCAGTCTATGAGCTTGAGCATTACGGCGTGCCGTTCTCGCGCACCGAAGATGGTAAAATCTACCAACGCCCGTTCGGCGGCCACACCACCCAGTTTGGCGAAGGCCCCCCGGTGCAGCGCACCTGTGCAGCAGCGGACCGGACCGGCCACGCCATCCTGCACACCCTGTATGGCCAGTCGCTGAAGAACAATGCCGAGTTCTACATCGAGTATTTCGCAACGGATCTCTTGATGTCTGAAGACGGCCAGTGCCAGGGCGTTGTTGCCTGGAAGCTGGACGATGGCACCATGCACGTGTTCAACGCGAAGATGGTTGTGCTGGCCACAGGCGGCTACGGGCGCGCCTATTTCAGCGCCACCTCTGCGCACACCTGTACCGGCGATGGCGGCGGCATGGTGGCCCGCCAAGGGCTGCCCCTGCAGGATATGGAATTCGTGCAGTTCCATCCCACGGGCATCTACGGGTCAGGCTGCCTGATCACCGAGGGCGCCCGCGGCGAGGGCGGTTACCTCACCAATTCCGAGGGCGAACGCTTCATGGAGCGTTATGCCCCCACCTACAAAGACCTTGCATCGCGCGACGTGGTCTCACGCTGCATGACGATGGAAATCCGCGAAGGGCGCGGTGTCGGTGCTGGAAAGGATCACATCTACCTGCACCTCAACCACCTTCCCCCGGAAACGCTGGCAGAGCGCCTGCCCGGCATCTCGGAAAGTGCCCGGATCTTTGCCGGTGTCGATCTGACCAAAGAGCCGATCCCAGTGCTGCCAACCGTGCATTACAACATGGGCGGCATCCCCACCAACTACTGGGGCGAGGTGCTCAACCCCACAGAGGACGATCCTGACCGGATTTGCCCCGGCCTCATGGCCGTCGGTGAGGCTGGCTGTGCGTCAGTCCACGGCGCCAACCGGCTTGGCTCCAACTCCCTGATCGACCTTGTGGTCTTTGGCCGCGCGGCTGCGATCAAGGCCGGGCAAGTTGTCGATCCCAAATCTCCGAACCCAAAGCTGAACCAAGCCAGCCTCGACAAGGCGTTTGCTCGCTTCGACGGGATCCGCCACGCCAAGGGAACCACATCCACGGCAGAGCTGCGGCTGGAGATGCAAAAGACGATGCAGGCCGATGCAGCTGTGTTCCGCACGGACCAAACCCTCGCGGAGGGCGTGGACAAGATGTACGGCGTGGCAGGCAAGATGGACGATCTGAAAGTCACGGACCGCTCACTCGTCTGGAACTCGGACCTGATGGAGACGCTCGAACTCACCAACCTGATGCCAAACGCCTTGGCCACCATTGTCGGGGCAGAGGCGCGCAAGGAAAGCCGCGGGGCCCATGCCCATGAGGACTATCCCGATCGCGACGACGAGAACTGGCGCGTGCACTCATTGGCGAAGGTGAATGGCAAGGTTGAGCTAAGCTATCGCCCTGTCCATCTGAACCCGCTGCTGGGCCACAATGAGGGCGGCATCGATCTGAAGAAAATCGCCCCGAAGGCGCGCGTGTACTAAATGAGCATACACCGCAGCGGACCCAGGGATATGTGTGCCTTGCCACATGGCAGAGCACAACACGCCGTGGCGCACGCGCCACTCGCGTGGGTGATGCCTTGCGGCAGTGCTGCAGTACCCCTCAAGGCGCACCAGCCGCCCAACACCGCTCAGCGCCTTGGCAACAAGGCTGCCAATCCAAACGTCGCCAACGTCCACCTAACCCTTGGCCAAGCCGTCCTGCGTGCTTCGGTCCAGGCAGACGCTTAGCCCCGGAGAAACCCCATGGTTCAATTCACGCTGCCCAAAAATTCGACGATCACGAAGGGCAAGACTTGGCCAAAGCCCGAAGGGGCCACGAATGTGCGCAAGTTCCAGATTTATCGCTGGAACCCAGACGATGGCCAAAACCCGAGTGTCGACACCTACTTCGTAGACATGGACACCTGTGGCCCGATGGTTCTCGATGCGCTGATCAAGATCAAGAATGAGATCGACCCAACGCTGACCTTCCGCCGTTCTTGCCGTGAAGGGATTTGCGGCTCCTGCGCGATGAATATCGACGGCATCAACACGTTGGCCTGCATCTACGGCATGGAAGAAATCTCGGGCGACGTGAAGATTTATCCCCTGCCCCACATGCCCGTGGTCAAGGACCTGATCCCTGATCTGACCCATTTCTACGCGCAGCATGCCTCGATCATGCCGTGGCTGGAAACCAAGACCCAGCGCCCGGAACATGAGTGGAAGCAATCCATCGAGGACCGCAAAAAGCTGGACGGTCTCTATGAATGCGTGATGTGCGCATCCTGCTCGACCTCCTGCCCCAGCTACTGGTGGAATGGTGATCGCTACCTCGGCCCCGCCGCCCTGCTGCACGCCTACCGTTGGATCATCGACAGCCGGGATGAAGCCACTGGCGAGCGCCTCGATGACCTCGAGGACCCGTTCAAGCTTTACCGCTGCCACACCATCATGAACTGCGCCAAGACCTGCCCGAAAGGCCTGAACCCGGCCAAGGCAATCGCCTCGATCAAGAAGATGATGGTCGAACGCCACGTGTGATGCCGCACCCCCGGTGCATCGCCTCTTGCAGTGACGGGCAGGTTTGGCCCGCACTGCGCTGTGGGCATTGCACCAGCCTCTCTTGTGCCAGCCAATCCGTGCTCTAAACTTTGGCCGCGGGAGAAAGGCACGGGATTTTGCCGGAGGATCAGAACAAGACACAGCGGGCTGCAGTCACCTTCCTGTTTTGGCTGGCGCTGGTCGCTGCGCTAACAGCGACTTCGGTGCTGCTCGACTCTATCGCCATGATAGGCGGCATGATCTGGGCCCCTCCCGCGATCGTTCTGGCACGCTTGCTGACGCTGCAAGAGCATCAGACCCGCGCGCCTTATCTCGCGGCGTTGGCACTGGGCGTGCTGGCGGGCCTCATCTCGCTCGGGGTCGGCCTCACCCCAGCCGCCCTGCAAGCCTTGGTCAGCCTCATATCTGTCAGCCTGGCAGCTTGGCTGTATGAACGCGCCTTGCAGGGCCAACCGCCCCATTTCGACGAAGCCAGCTACTTGCGCTTTGCCGTTTTGATCGTGCTGCCCGCCGCAATCATCGGTGCCCTGGCTGGCGCTGCCCTATCCTTTGTTCTGGATGGGACCGCATTTGAAACGGCCTTTAGCAACTGGCTGATTTACCTTGGCATTGGGCTTCTGGCAGGAACGCCATTGGCGCTTTGGGGGTTTTCGGACCCAGAGACACGTTTTGCGGTGTCCGCGCGCGAAGCGATTTGGACAGCGGCAGCAGCGCTATGCTTGATGCTCGTCCTCGCAGCTGGCCTCGTTTTCCCACAGAACGTGATGAGCCTCGTCCTGCCGCTGCTCCTGATACCACTGTGCGCCCTGCGATCAGGCCGGGTGGGGATCATGCTGCTTACGGTGGTTGGAACGCTTGGCCTCGCTCTGACGGGCCCGGGAAGTGCCGATTTGAGTGATGCGGCTTGGCCAAGTGCATCCGCCGTTTCGTTTGCCATTCTATTCCTGTGCGCAGTCTTGCCCGGCAACCTAATCGCCGCACAGCTTGGCCGCATGGAAACCGCCGCAGCAAAGCAGCAGGCACGCATCGGGTCACAGGTGCAGCACCTGTCGGCCCTAAGTCATGAAATCAAAACACCTCTGAACGCCATCCATGGGATGTTCCAATTACTGGACCGCTCCGACCTCAACGACCGGCAGCGCCGCTGGAGTGATGCAGGCCTGTCCGCCAGCCGCAACCTGCAGGTACAGGTCAGCCAGATGCTGGATATGGCACAGCTTGACGAGCAGACCATCCGCATCCGTCCGGAGCCGGTCGACCCGCGCAAGCTTATGAAAACTTGGGTGGTCGCCCTTGAAGCGGATATTGCGCTGTCGGGAAAAGCTATAAGGGCCGGTGGCACGGTGGCCCGCGAAGTTCCAGAAACTCTGGTGCTTGACCCATCTCGCGTGCAGCAAATCCTCATGAACTTACTCACGAATGCCGTAAAATTCACGGCTGATGGTGCCATTGATATCCAGATGCGCGCCACTGAGGACACCGCAACGATCAGCGTGTCAGACACAGGCATCGGTCTGGAAGAGGCGGCCCAACGTGCCGTGTTTGACAGGTACTGGCAGGCAGAGGGCAACAGGCAGGGTGGTGCAGGGCTCGGCCTCGCGATCAGTCAAGACCTTGCCGCGCGCATGGGGGGCGCGCTGAGCCTCCAGAGCACGCCCGATAAAGGCAGCACTTTCACCCTGACATTGCCCTTGCAGCCTGTCGTTGTGACCGGTTCGCAGGCCTAGCACGCATCCTTCTCTTTGCCATGGGCGCATTTCGGATTGGGATATGCGGAAGTGCCTTCCCCCCCTGTGCCAAATGCCCCGCACCCGTTAGGCTGATCATGCATCAACAAAGAGGTTCACCATGACGCGTCCCACTGCCCTGCATCCCGTGCCAGATGATGCTGAAGCCCGCCGCGCGATTCCTCCGGTGATCTGTTACCCAACCGAGACCCTGCCCGATCCCGATCTGCAAACGCGGACAACGCGCAGGGCCCACATGCACAAAATCGATGAAGTGATTATTCCACCCCGCACCGCAGGCTGTTTTGAAGTGCCCGCTGGCGGCGTGTTTCGCATCGCCAGTATTGAGGGGCCGCAAGTGGGCGATCTCAACCTTTGGAACCGGCATGACCTTTCGGAACGGTTCTATTCCGGCAAGACGCGGGCGCTGCATGGCACCCATGTAACAACGGGCCATCGTCTCTGGAGCAGTTTTCCAAATCTGCGCCCCATGGCGACAATCCTGAGCGATACGCTGGATTGGTACGGGATCGATGCCCATGGGGGCTCTGTGCATGACGTCATTGGAACGCGCTGCGATCCCTACACGCACCGCTTGCTGTCTGGCGAGACCTACCACTACTGCTGTCACTCGAACCTGACCCGTGCCCTTGCGGGCTTCACGGGCCTCAGTCGGGCTGAGGCCGAGCCGCTTGTGCATGATGTGATGAATGTTTTCATGTGCACCGGTTTCACCCGCGATACGGGCCAGTACTTTATGAAAGCCAGCCCAGTGCGCCCGGGCGACCACATCGAATTCTTTGCGGAAATTGATCTGCTTGGGGCACTGTCTGCCTGCCCAGGCGGGGATTGCTCGGCCACCCATTCAAGCGACGCAGCAGCCTGCCATCCCCTTTTGGTAGAAGTGTTTGCGGGCGCACCCGGGCATTGGGAACATGCGCCACGCAATGGCTATGACAGAAGTCACGGCCCGGTCTCGCGAGATCAGGCTGCGGGAAATGCCGCCTGAAGCGCGATCTCGACCATATCGCCAAAGCTGGATTGGCGTTGATCGGCAGGCAATGCCTCGCCGGTCAGCAAATGGTCTGAAATGGTCAAAACGGCCAAGGCGCGGCAGCCGTAACGGGCTGCCACATTGTAAAGCTCTGCCGCCTCCATTTCGACGCAGAGCACCCCATGACGCATCATTTGCTCGTTGAGATCAGGGCGCTCATCGTAAAAAACGTCTGACGAATAAATGCCGCCAACATGTGTGGTCACGCTTTTCTGTTCAGCCGCTTTTGCGGCCGCGGACAGCAAAGACCAATCCGCACATGGCGCAAAGTTCAATTCCTTGAACATGGCGCTGGAAGGCGTTGAAATCGTCGTGGCTGTCATCGCCAACACGACATCCCGTACCGCAACGGAGGATTGCATCCCGCCTGCCGACCCAATGCGGATCAGGGTTTTTGCGCCAAAATCCTTGATCAATTCATTGGCATAAATCGAAAGAGACGGCATTCCCATCCCTGAGCCCTGAATGGTTACCGGATTGCCATTCCAAGTCCCGGTAAAGCCCATCATGCCACGGGTGTTATTTACGAGGACGGCATCCTTAAGAAATGTTTCCGCTGCCCATTTGGCCCTCAACGGATCGCCTGGCATCAAAACTGTTTCTGCGATCTGACCGGGTTCCGCCCCGATATGGATTGTCATTTTCTGTTGCCTCACAGACGCTTGCATGGCCGCAGCGCGCTATTAACGCAGTGTTTGCGGAGTAAAAAGACAAAGGCCCCGAACCGGCGTGGTCGGGGCCCAACTGGTATTCAAAAAGGCGGATTTAGCCGATCAGCGCTTCATCGAGGCGGCCAGCGCTATCCAAGGCCTTTACCCACTCCGGGCGACGCCCACGTCCAGTCCACGTCTTGGAAGGGTCTTCAGGGTTGCGGTACTTGGCAACGCCTTTGGCTTTGCTTTTCGCGCCCCCGGAGGCACCACCTGT
>JAKVBK010000002.1 GCA_022447275.1 Oceanicola sp.
GTGGCCAATGCGATGCCAGGTTATGTTTTGGTGTATTTCACCTGGAACCCGCTTTTCCACATTATCGATCAGGCCCGCGGCTTCGCCTTTATCAACTACAATCCGCATTTCTCAAGTGTAAGCTATCCGGTCACCGTGTCGGCTGTGCTGATGTGTATAGGCCTTATGGGTGAGTTCGTGACCCGCCGGGCTGCGTCCATCAGCTGGGAAGCCAAACGCTAAGTTGAGCGAGGGGAATGGGCACGGGTTTGCGTGTGAGCCGCGCGCTGCGTTAGCTGGCTCACGATAGGTACAGCACCACTTCAACCCAGCCTGTTGTGCCATAGCGTCCATTATTGGGCAGTTCACGCAATACGCCACCGCCCGGATCGAGATAAACGATCGCGCCGCCAACCGTGCCAGCCGCTACGATGACATGCCCGCTGTTGCGCTGCCATGTGCCACCGGTTTGCGACCACCAGCCCACACCCACCAAAGCCGGAGTTCTTGCGCCAAGGCGCGTCATGTTCAGTCGATGCGGCCAGTTGCCATTGGCTTGCGTGGTGACCACGCTGATCCCATTCGCTGCGAGGGCAGACCTCCAAATCGCGGGCCCGGTGCCTTGCACACCAAACATGGCGTCAGAGGTAGATCCGGTCTGGCCTGCAGCGCCGGGATTGATCGTGCGCGGCGCGCCGTTGGCGCCAGGATCCGTGGCGGCCCAAGCGATGCCCTGCACCGCGTGCTGGAATGTGCGTTGCGCAAGATCCCATTCACCCTCCACGGATGTGGACTGCCGCACTTGGTTCATGGCCATCCACATGGAGGCGATGGCACAGGACATGGCCTGGCGCTGTGCCCAGACGCCATAGGTATTGCCGGCGCTGTCAGTTTGCAGATGGACGGTCATGAAACATTCCTTTCTACATCTATGGCTCTGCTGAAAATGCATGGAGGCAAAGGCGGGCGAAAATGGCCTGCTAGATTGCGTAGATCGCACCACAAAATAGCGATTCGATCAATGAATGAGGGGTTTCGCGCCTGTGATGCCTATCCGCGGCGCGCAGAAAGTTGCGCGGCATAGGGGCTGGGGACTGCGTCCAACAGTGTCTCAAGGATGTCGAAATGATCTTCGAACAAAAGTTCGGAGGTTACCGCGCCCATGGGGATCCACATGGCATCGGCTGCATCATCCCCTGCCTGCAGAGGGGGCAGCGGCCCGTCCAGTTCAAAGACAAAAGCCTCGGTCCGCAGCCAGCCCCGCTCGGATCGATCGGGGTGATCAAAGACCCGCCGCTGAACAGGCGTGTGGCCAGACAGGTCTAGACCGGTTTCTTCGTGCACCTCGCGCAAGACGGCCTCAAGGCCGGTTTCCTCAGCCTCGAGAAAGCCGCCGGGCAGGGCGAGCAAGCCATGGCCGGGATATTGTCCACGCCGGATCAGACAGATCTGCCCCGCGCAGACGACAACCGCATCCACGGTGTTAAGCGCAATCGGAAACCCCCAGCTTTCCGCCAGCGCGGCCTGGCGTGCTTTCCCATCGGCAGCCACCAGCGCCTCTGCCCGTAGGCCTGCCATCAGCCCCTCATTCTGGTGCGCCCACCCGGCCAGGACTGATACGGCAACCTCCCCATACCGGGCGATCAGATCGTCCTCAGTGGCCTCGACCAGCCCGTAAAACGCATTGCGCAGCCCCGTGGCGCTGACCGTCTCGCCCCCGTGGCTGTGGACCGGCGCGCCGTTCCAGCCCCAATCGGGGAACCAGCGCACATAGGCTGAGCTTTTGTCCTTTTCATAGCCGGTCAGGACCACGTCCACATCTGCGGGCGACAGTCCCATGTCGAGGATATGGCGGGTGACGGCCATGCGCACATTCTGGCCCCAGGCGGCATCGTCATAAAGCGTGTCGACCAGCGGGGTCACCGCAATTGGCACGGTTGCATCCTGCAGGGCGGCGGCGATCCCCCCGGCCCGCTCCACATAGGTCAGCGGATTGCGGGGGGTGCGTGGACGAAAGGCCGAACCTACGAGGATCAAAACCGAGTCTGCAAAACCCATCGCGTGCTGAACAACGGCCCGATGTCCGGCGTGAAAGGGCTGGAACCGGCCAATGAACACCGCCAGCACATGCCGGGCCTTCGGGCCTGGCTCAGTGGCGGCGGGCAAATCCTGATCGGCAGTTGGCATGGGCGGTTCCCTCTGGGTCTGTCCCCTCAGGTATGGCGAGCGATGCCCCCCCTTGCAACCGCAAGCGCGCGGGCCGGGCTGATCTTGGCGCCGCGCAAAAGCCTTCGATCGCGCAACCCCCCTTTCGCGCGCGGCCCGCTTGCGTTATCTGGCGCCCGTTACTCACACGATGGAGGCCGTCATGGGCTACAAGGTCGTCGTCGCGGGTGCCACGGGCAACGTGGGCCGCGAGATGCTGAACATTCTGGCAGAGCGCCAGTTCCCTGTGGATGAGATCGCCGCGCTCGCGTCGCGCCGCTCTCTTGGGACGGAGGTCAGCTTTGGCGACAAAACCCTGAAGACCCAGGACATCGACACGTTCGATTTCAGCGGATGGGACATGGCCCTGTTCGCAATCGGCTCTGGCCCCACCAAGGAATACGCCCCCAAGGCGGCGGCGGCGGGCTGCGTGGTGATCGATAATTCGTCGCTCTATCGCTACGATCCCGACATCCCGTTGATCGTTCCCGAGGTGAACCCGGCCGCCATCCACGGCTACGCCAAAAAGAACATCATCGCCAATCCCAACTGCTCGACCGCGCAGATGGTCGTGGCGCTCAAGCCGCTGCATGACCGCGCCCGGATCAAGCGCGTTGTCGTCAGCACCTACCAGTCGGTGTCAGGCTCGGGCAAGGACGCCATTGACGAGCTGTGGAACCAGACCAAGGGCGTCTATGTTCCCGGACAGGAGATCGAGCCCAGCGTTTACCCCAAGCAGATCGCCTTCAACGTCATCCCCCATATCGACGTGTTCATGGAAGATGGCACCACCAAGGAAGAGTGGAAGATGGTCGCCGAGACCAAGAAGATCGTCGACAGCGCGATCAAAGTGACGGCAACCTGCGTGCGGGTGCCGGTTTTCGTGGGCCACTCTGAGGCGATCAATATCGAAACCGAGGATTTCCTCGATGAAGACGAAGCCCGCGATATCCTGCGCGAAGCCCCGGGCATCATGGTGATCGATAAGCGCGAAGATGGCGGCTATGTCACGCCGATCGAATGCGTTGGCGATTTCGCCACCTTCATCAGCCGCATCCGGCAGGACAGCACCGTGGAAAACGGCCTGAACCTGTGGTGCGTCTCCGACAACCTGCGCAAGGGCGCCGCGCTGAACGCCGTCCAGATCGCAGAGCTTTTGGGCCGCGAGGTTCTCAAGAAAGGCTGACCGGTCCGGTCAACTTGAACATGCAAAGGCCTCGGCACCGCGCCGGGGCCTTTGTCGTTTCACGGGGGCGGCTAGATCAGGTGCGCAAGCGGCGCACGCCCACAAGGCCGCCCACACCGGCCAGCAACAGCCATGCGGCGGCGGGCAGCGGCACGGCGGCAGTACCTTCAAAGGTAAAGCCGGGGTTGGCACCGGACAAATCCGCGTTCAATAAATTTACGCTCTTGGAAATGCGATTGATGACAAGCGTGTAGCTGGCCAGCAATGTGTCCACCGTGTTGAGAATACTGACGGCGAAACCCTCAACGCCAGTCGTCGCACCGGTCCTAGTTGCAAGAACTCTATTACGCTCATCGGCTTTTGAAACGTCGATGGTCAGTGTGCCGTCGACGTAGTGACGGCCAAGGAAAGACAACTTAAAGCGATCGCTCTTGATCGCGGCCTCGGCGGCGGCAGGCAAAAGGCGAGTTGCCGCCATCGGAGCGTACTAAAAAACTTCATGAGTTCTGGTTCCACCTTCGATCTGAAACCTGTTTTCACAAATGCCAGCTTAGGTGCATTTGGATTGGCACGCATATTCCTCCCAAGACGTGGTGCATGAATGCGCGGTGCAGGATGCCAAGGGCGTTAAACTGGCGATGGCGGGCGCACATCCTGTGGCGGCGTGGGCCACAAAGGCCTGCATCCGGGCCTTTTGCCCGCATTTGAACAAAAAGCCCCCTATTTGGCCGGGGACGAAAAAGACTTTTTTCAGAGATTTTGCCGATCCTCATCCAGCGCCATCTGGGGGGATGGCCGCCATGGGGCGATGAAGAAGGGGTGCGAAATGCTGGTGGAATTCAAGGATGAGCAGGTGCGGGTCGATTCTGATCGGCTGATCGAACTGTATTGCAATCTGGGCGAAGCCGGGGCTGAGAACGCGGTATGCCGCGCGATGGAAACCCTTGCCCTGCGCCTTGGGGAGGTGCCGCGCCTGCGCGACGCTGGCGATCTGGATGCCTTGGGGCGGGCCGCGCGCCGGATGGTTGGCATCGCAAACGAGGTTGGGATGACCACCTTGGCGCGCGTGGCCGGGGATGTGGAAAACACCTGCGGCAATGGGGATGTCGCGGGTGCGGCGGCCACATCCGCCCGTCTGATCCGGATCGGTGACAAATCCCTGACAGCCTTGTGCCAGATCAACATCATGCCCTCAGTCTGACGCACGCGCTTTGGCCACCCGCTATGCCATCGCCTTTTGTGTGCGGTGCTTCTGCTTGCGGGCCTTGGGCAGCGCGCTACTGTGAGGCGCATATCTCACAGGAGCCCCGGAATGTCTGAGCCTGACAACGCCCTCGTCTTCATGCAGCCCACGTCAGAGCAGGACGTCACTGATCTTTATCTGATTGCCGGTGGAGACGACTTCGAAGCAGCCATGTCGGCCCTGCCAGAGGCCGCCCGGGCCTGGGCTGGTCGCAACGGCTTTTCCGGGGCCATTGGCGATGCCCGTCTGCTGCCCGCACCCGATGGCGGTGCGGTCGCCGTTGTCGGCTATGGCACGCCCTCGCAGCGCAGCCGGGCCCGCTTCACCCTTGCGGCAGGGGGTCAGAAACTGCCTGAGGGCTGTTATCGGCTGGTAGGTCACGCGCTGTCTGCTGCGGCGCTGGAAGCGGAATGCCTTGGCTGGCTGCTCAGCGGCTATCGCTTTGACCGGTATCGCAAAGCAGGGCGCAAGGCCGTGGGCCTTGTGGCGCCTGACGGGGTGGATGCCGCCCGGGTGGAGGCGCTGGCGGCGGCCGAAGCGCTCACCCGTGATCTGATCAACACCCCGGCCGAGGATATGGGCCCCGCCGATTTGCAGGCGGCCGTTGCCGCCTTGGCCTTGCTGCATGGGGCGGAAATGTCAGCCACCGTGGGCGATGCGCTGCTGGAAGAGAACTTTCCGCTGATCCACACCGTGGGCCGGGCCGCGAGCGCGGACAGGGCACCGCGCTTGCTGGATCTGCGATGGGGGGGTGAGGGGCCGCGGCTGACGCTTGTGGGCAAGGGCGTCTGCTTTGACACCGGGGGGCTCAATCTCAAGCCCGGCGGGTCCATGGGATTGATGAAAAAGGATATGGGCGGCGCGGCGACGGTGCTGGGTCTTGCGCATATGATCATGGCGCAGGGCTGGAAGGTCCGATTGCGGGTGTTGATCCCGGCGGTCGAAAACGCGGTGGCCGGGGCGTCGTTCCGGCCGGGCGACATCTTCACAGCGCGCAACGGGCTGACGGTTGAGATCAACAATACGGACGCAGAGGGGCGGCTGGTTCTTGCGGACGCGCTGGCCCTGGCCGCAGAAGAGACGCCTGACCGCATCATTTCGATGGCCACGCTGACCGGGGCCGCGCGGGTGGCGGTAGGGCCGGATCTGGCGCCGTTCTTCACGGATGATGCAGCCTTGCGGGCCGCTTTGCCGGAAGGCGCGGCGCGTTGGGCTGATCCGGTTTGGGAGCTGCCCTTCCACGCCCCCTATGAGGCGATGATCGAGCCCGGCATCGCCGATCTCGACAATGCACCCAAGGGCGGTTTTGCCGGGGCCATTACGGCTGCCCTTTTCCTGCGCCGCTTCGCAGGGGGTGGGGCCTATACCCATTTTGATGTGTACGGCTGGAACCCGAGCGCCGCGCCGGGCCGTCCGAAGGGGGGCGCAGGCATGGGGGCGCGTGCCTTGTTCGCCGCCCTGCCTGAGGTGCTGGCGCTGTGACGTTTGACCGGCGGCGGGTGCCGGTCAATGACCGGGTGGTGGCGCAGCATCTTGCGGAGGCGTTTCCCGATCGCACGCCTGTCGCCCCGGAGCCGGCCCGGATCGCTCGGCCCGTCGCTGATATTCTGAACGCACCCGGCGGTGCGCGGGACAGACAAGTGCTGCTGGGTCAGCGCTTTGATGTGCTGGAACGCCGGGACGGGCACGCATTCGGCTGGGCGCCGGCATCCTCCTATGTGGGATGGGTGGCCGAGGCTGCTCTTGCGGGGGGGGCATCAGAGCAGGGCACAGTCAGCCTGATCCGGGCACGACAGAGCCACGCCTATGCCCGCCCCGATTTCAAATCACCTGAGCAACTGGCCCTGCCCCATGGGGCAGTGGTCCATGTGCGCGCATATGAAGGCCGGTTTGCAGAGACATCCCATGGATGGATCCCACAGGCCCATCTTGCGCCGGACATGGGCGATCCGGTCGACACTGCCCTGATCTATCTGGGCACACCCTATCTGTGGGGGGGCAATTCCTGTTGGGGCATCGATTGTTCCGGCCTCGTGAGCGCGGCGTTTTGCGGCCGCGGTGTTCCGGTGCCGGGCGACAGTGACCAGCAATTGGCAGAGTTGGGGCAAGCCCTGCCCGCGGATGCCCCTGTGCAGCGTGGTGATCTGTTCTTTTGGAAAGGGCATGTGGGCCTGATCGAAGATGCAGATACCCTGCTCCATGCCAATGCCCATCACATGGCCGTGGTCCGCGAGCCGCTGCAGGCCGCCATCGCTCGGATCGCAGACCAGGGTGACGGGCCGGTGATTGGACGGCGGAGGGTCACCCTGCCGGCTTGAAAGGGGTGTTTTCCGGGCTGCGCGCGCCGCCTATCGCTGTCGCGCTTCGATTTCCCGCGTGATGTTGAACATGCTGTTGGGCAGGGTATCGACGCTTTCCAGCGGCCCAAGGACCACCGTGGTTTCGCCGCCGGTTTCGTCGGTCATGATCCACTGGCGCAGTTCAATCGGATCGCCTGTGAACACCATCTCCAGCGTGCCCAGCTCTGGCGCTTTGGGATCATGGGCCAGGATCGAGGTCAGCTCGCTGTCCCCGGAATGGCCGATGATGTTTTCGGAATTGGCCAGATTGATCGAGCGCGACAGGATGAGGTTAAGCGGGGTGCGCTTCAGGGGAAACTGCTCAGGCGGCTGGTTGGATACAGGATCGAACACCGCCACCTGGCTGCCGCCTGCAATGACAAGCCCGCCATCATTGTCATACTCGAACCGGGCGCGGCCTGGCCTGCGCAGGTAGAGCTTGCCGGTGGAGACAGCGCCATCGGCCGAGATTTGCGTGAAGGTCGTCTGGGCGGAGCTCAGCCCCCTGATATAGTTGGTCAAGCTTGACAGGGGGATCGGGTCCGCCAGGGCGGGCAGGGCTGTTGTCAGGGCGAGGCTGAGCGCAATGAAAATCTTGTACATGTGCCAACAGATAGGGTGTGAGAGGCAGCTATGGAATAGCGCTGCCCCCGGGAAGGGATGCCTTGCGGAGCAACGCGCGGTCACGATGCAGTCATCCTTGTGACAATTCGCTGGGCTTGTGGCCCGGGAGCGCATTGGTAGCACAACACGGGCAGCAGGCGGCCCAGCCCGGGTTTTGCATCACCGTGTGAAGCCGGGCCGCGTGGGAAAGCGCCCCGTTCGGTCATGCCTCTGGGATCAGGATCTCACGTTTGCCCACATGGTTGGCCGTAGACACGATGCCTTCTTCCTCCATCTGCTCCACAAGGCGCGCGGCCTTGTTGTAGCCGATCCCGAGCTTGCGCTGGATGTAGGAGGTGGAGCATTTGCGATCCTTGGCCACGATGGCGACAGCCTGATCATACAGGGCATCGGCCCCGTTGGTGTTGCCGCCGGTGTTCAGGCCCAGCACGGCATCGATGGCATCTTCCTTGTCCTCGGACGGGCCATCCTGCACGCCGCCAACATAATCTGGCGGGCCAAAGGCCTTCAGATGGCTGACGATTTCCTCAACCTCTTCGTCGCTGACAAAGGGGCCGTGGCACCGGGTGATCTTACCGCCCCCGGCCATGTAGAGCATATCGCCCATGCCCAGAAGCTGCTCGGCGCCCATCTCACCCAGGATCGTGCGGCTGTCGACCTTGGAAGTCACCTGGAAGGAAATCCGGGTTGGGAAATTGGCCTTGATGGTGCCGGTAATCACATCAACCGACGGGCGCTGGGTGGCCATGATCAGGTGGATGCCAGAGGCCCGGGCCATCTGGGCGAGGCGCTGGATGCAGGCCTCGATCTCTTTGCCGGCGACCATCATCAAATCTGCCATTTCATCGACGATCACCACGATGAAGGGCAGGGCCTCGGGGGCAAACTCCTCGGTTTCGAAGATCGGATCTCCGGTTTCCTCGTCAAAGCCGGTTTGCACCGTGCGCGAGAACATTTCGCCCTTGGCCATCGCATCGCGCACCCGGCCATTGTAGCCGTCGATGTTGCGCACGCCCATCTTGGACATCTTGCGGTAGCGTTCTTCCATTTCGCCCACCACCCATTTCAGGGCGACAACGGCCTTCTTCGGATCGGTCACCACGGGGGAGAGCAGATGCGGGATGCCGTCATAAACCGACAGTTCCAGCATCTTTGGATCGATCATGATCAGCCGGCATTCCTCGGGCGTCAGTTTGTAGAGAAGCGACAGGATCATGGTGTTGATCGCAACCGACTTGCCCGAGCCGGTGGTGCCCGCGATCAGCAAATGGGGCATCTTGGCGAGGTTGGCCACCATCGGTTCGCCGCCGATATCCTTGCCAAGGGCCAGGGGCAGGCGCTGGTTTCCGTCGCCAAAGGCGCGGTCCGCAAGGATTTCGCGCAGGACAACTTTCTCGCGGTGCACGTTGGGCAGTTCGATGCCGATCACCTTGCGCCCCGGGATCGTAGAGACACGGGCCGACAGCGCCGACATGGAGCGGGCGATGTCATCGGCAAGGCCAATGACACGGCTGGCTTTCAGGCCGGGCGCGGGCTCCAGTTCGTACATTGTCACGACGGGGCCGGGGCGCACGCTGACGATTTCGCCCTTTACGCCATAGTCGTCGAGCACGGTTTCCAGCATGCGCGCGTTTTCTTCCAATGCTTCATCGCTGAGGTGGTGGCGTTCGATCGTTGTCGGATTGGTCAGCAAGGACAGGGGCGGCAGCTCGAAATCAGCCTCTTGCGCATCGAAGGCCAGTTTGGGCTGTGCCTCTGCTTTGGCCCTGCGCGAGGGTTGTGTGGCCTTGCGGGTTGGATGCTGCACCACGGCCCGACGCTCGATCGGGGCGAAGGGGGCGGCCTGGGACTCGTCCTGTGAGGGCAGGCTTTCGCGGGGCGCGGCTTCGAAGGGGGCGGCGGTGTCTTCCGGCACGGCCGCGTCGTCGTCGAATGGGGTCTCCGCTTGTGTTCTGGCCTCTGGCGCCGGGGGGATGGCGCGGGATGGCGTTGCCCAATCCGGCTCTGCGATAGATCCGGTATCATCGACCATGGCCATGGGCGCAGGCGGGATGGCGCCGGGGGTTTTGACCATCATGGGCTCAGCCGCCTGGGCGCGGGTGACCGGCGGCTCTGCACGCATCATCTCACCCGAGCGTTTCTGTGCCGCCTCGGCTTGACTGCGGTTGGCGCGCAGGCGGATTGCATCGCTGATGCGGGCTTTGATCCTGTCTTCCTGAGGGGCTTCGACCACGTCTTCTTCTGACAAGGGCGGCTCGTGCCGGGGTTGCGCCGGCTCGGAGGAGGCCCGGCGCACAAGGCCCGAAAGCGGGGCCATCAACCCGGTGCGCGCCCTCGGTTCAGCGGCAGGGGCGGCCACGAGGGGCGCGGGGGCATCAAACGTGTCATCCTCGATCAGCGCATCGTCGGGCGCGGTGGCTTCAACGCGGGGCTCGGTGGCGCGTTGCGCTGCGTTGCGCGCGCCCCGGGCCGCGGCTTGTGCGCCAGAGCCCAGCCCGCGCAGCGCGGCGTTGTAAAGCGTGACGATGCCAAACAGGGCAAGCCAGCCCAGCCGTTTCAGCTCGTCGCGGGTCGCCCCGAGCACGTAGAGCCCCACGCCAACGCTGAGCAGGAACATGGGCAGAGCAATGATCTGGACCGTGTAGGAAGGCTGCATCGGCATGATGTTGGCCAGCGCTCCGAGCACCGTGTCGCCCAATAGCCCGCCGAGGCCGAAGGCGTGGCCCCACGAAGGCCCGGGCGCGATGGTGGCGGCAAATACTGCGACAAGCACAAGCGCGACCGGCGCGATTACCAGCCGTTGCGTGGCCCGGCCCAGCCCGTCATGCAGGATCAGGCGCACACCCCAGACGGCCAACAGCACCACAATCCCCCAAGACGCCATCCCGAGGATAATTGCCATCGGCGCGGCCAGTGAGGCCCCGAACCGGCCCAGAAGATTGGCCGTCGGCTCATCGGTGGCGGCCATCCAGCCGGGATCGTCGGGCACGTAGGATCCAAGGATCAACGCCAGCGCCAAAGCCGCCAGAAGCAGCGCAATGCCGCCGATTTCGGTAAGCCGTCGCAGGATCATTTCCCGCGTCGCGCTGTCCAGAAATGGGTCTCGCTGGGTTTGATAGGCCATCAGATCTGCTCGTCGTGTTCTGTGTTCTTGTGGGGCACTGGCGCGTTACTCATAGAGATGGGCGCGCAGGGTCTTGAGGGCGGTGCGGGTTTCTTCGGGTTCGGTCACAAGGGCCACACGGATGAAGCCTGCGCCGGGATTGCCTGTTTCGGTATCGCGCGACAGATAGGCGCCGGGCAGCACCTTGATGCCGGTTTCGCGGTACAGGCTGATCGTTGCAGCCTCACCATCGGGCACGGGCAGCCAGAGGAAAAACCCGGCCTGCGGCGCGTAATAGCCCGGAACATCGCCGAGGATGTCATCGGCGATCCGGTATTTTTCCTGATACAGTGCGCGCGAGCTGTCCACATGGGCCTCATCCGCCCACGTGGCGGCGGCGACGGCCTGAAGGGGCAGGGGCAGCGGGGCCCCGGCATAGGCTCGCAACTGGCGGATCCGGCGGATGCTGTCGGGCCCGCCTGCCACGAAGCCAGACCGCAGGCCCGGCAGATTGGACCGCTTGGAAAGCGAGTGGAACACCGTGACGCGTTCGGGGTCTGCGCCCATCTCTGCGGCGATTTCGAGCGCGCCGGTTGGGGGCGTGTCCCGCCAGATTTCCGAGTAGCATTCATCGGCGAAGACGCGGAAATCATGCCGCTCTGCAAGGGTCAGCAGATCGCGCCAATAGGCCTTGTCGGCAACGGCGCCCTGCGGATTTGCAGGCGAGCAGATATAGGCAATCTGAACCTGGTCGAGCAGGTCTTTTGGCAGGGCGGCATAATCGGGCAAGAAGTTGGTGTCGCGCGTGGCATTCACATAGACCGGCTGCGCGCCCACCGACACGGCTGCCACCGCATAGACCTGGTAGAACGGGTTGGGCGTCAGAACCACCGGCTTGGTATTGCCCGCAGGTTCTGGGCACAGGGCCATGCAGGCGGCAAACAGCCCCTCGCGGGTGCCGTTAAGGGCCATGATCTGTTCGGCGGGCAGGCGCACGCCGTAGCGCTGCATGATCCAGTTGCTGATCGCCTCCAGCAATTCAGGGGTGCCCTCGTTCACCGGGTAGCGCGCAAAGCCTGCGGTGTGCGTGCTGAGCACATCGTCAAGGAAGGGAGGCATGGCATGGCGGGGCTCGCCAATGGTCATATTGACCTCTGGCCCGCCGGGCGCATGGCCGCTCAGCAGCGCCCGAAGACGCGGAAAAGCATAGGAAGGCAGTGCGGAATACCGCTCTGGTGTGTGCATGAACTGCGTGCTCGCCTCTGGTCGGGGATCATTTTTGCCCCCGTTATGGCTGTCAGACTAACGTCAGCGTGAGCACGGGTCCAGAAAAAGCCTGCATGCACCTGCATTTGTCCGATACAGGGCCGCGATGCGAGTCCTCTGAGCAACGGTTCGGCGCGGCTCAGGTATCGACGGCGCGGATCAGCTTGCGTTCAAGGACCCTGAGAACGGTCCGCAGGTCATGGCCGCGCTTGAGCACCTGCCCATCCATGCCGATAACAGCATACATCCCCTGTTTCAGGCGCAGTTTGGGCCTTTTTTCAATGCGATAGAGCGGGTTTTCGGCCGTGCGACGAAACACCGAAAACACAGCTACATCCCGCAGGCAGGAGATACCGTAGTCGCGCCATTCCCCTGCCGCGACCATTCGGCCATAGACGCCAAGAATGAGGCTCAGCTCGGTTCGGTGAAAGGCCACTTGCTCGGGGGCATGGGGCCGGGGTGACAGCGGTGTGGGCGGCTGAAGGGTCATAGGGTTAGACTGTGTCCCGATTTGGCAATAATCAAGCTTCCACATGCCAAATGGTTCCGGATTGCACACAATCACCCTTTATCGCCCCAATTGATGCCACATTTGGCCTTAATCTTAATGGTCAGGGATCGGTGACATTTGCAGACTATCCTCGTCCCCCCCGAACGTCTGTAAATTGCTCCGGTTCGGGTGGACCGTCCCAAGTGAACCATCGCTTGGGGCGGTAGCCCGGCCCCCCCACGATACCAACTCTCTCCCTGTTGGTTCGAGACTTCAGCGGTCAGCCCTCTGGGTGCGCCGCTTTTTTCTTTGCCCAAAGCTGCATCCTTGTGGTTGACCCGCCCGCCAGCGGGCATCAGGCTTGGCAAAAACACGGGAGGAAACAGCGATGGACGCGCAGGAACGCGCCCGACGCGTGGCCGATGTGATGTGGGCCAATGATGCGGCAACACGGGCGCTGGGCATGGAGATTGTCGCTGTGGGCCCGGGCAGCGCCATTCTGGAGATGTCAGTTGCTCCGCAGCATCTCAATGGCCACGGCACATGCCATGGGGGCCTGATCTTTTCCCTGGCAGACAGCGCGTTCGCCTTCGCCTGCAACAGCCATAACCGTCTTGCGGTCGCCCAAGGCAATTCCATTACCTATGTCGCGCCCGCCCAACCCGGTGAACGGCTGCGTGCCGAAGCGCACGAGGCCGCGTTGATGGGGCGCTCCGGTGTCTATGACGTCCGGGTGACGGGCGATGATGGGCGGGTTGTCGCCCTGTTTCGGGGCCAATCCCGCCAGATCCGCGGCCAACATTTCAGCGAAGACCAGGAGGCCTGACAGCAAGATGCGTGACCTGACCCCCCCCAAGGACAGCCTTGACCCGATCGAGATCGCCTCCCGTGATGAGATCACGGCCCTGCAACTGGCCCGCCTGAAAAGCAGCGCCGCCCATGCCTATGCGAACGTGCCCCATTACAAGGCAAGCTTCGAGGCGGCCGGGGTGCATCCGGATGATATCCACGATCTGTCTGATCTGGCCAAACTGCCTTTCACCACCAAGGCTGACCTGCGCGCGCAGTATCCGTTTGGCATGTTTGCCGTGCCCCGCGCAGAGGTGGCCCGGGTGCATGCCTCCTCGGGCACGACTGGCAAGCCGACAGTGGTGGGCTACACCCGAGCTGACATTGACCTGTGGGCCGATGTAATGGCTCGGTCGTTGCGCGCATCGGGCACCCGGCCCGGAGATGTGGTTCATGTGGCCTATGGTTATGGCCTGTTCACCGGCGGGTTGGGCGCCCATTACGGGGCAGAGCGGCTGGGCTGCACAGTGGTGCCTGTCTCTGGCGGGATGACACCGCGCCAGGTCCAACTGATCGAAGATTTCGGGGCCTCCACCATCATGGTGACCCCGTCCTATGCCCTGTCGATCCTCGATGAATATCGGGCTCAGGGCCGTGATCCCCGCGAAAGCTGCTTGCAGGTGGGCATCTTCGGGGCCGAGCCTTGGACCCACGCCATGCGCCAGGAGATTGAGCAGGCCTTCGACATGCATGCCGTTGATATCTATGGCTTGTCAGAGATCATCGGCCCCGGCGTTGCCAATGAATGCGTGGAAAGCAAGGATGGCCTCCACATCTGGGAGGATCATTTCTATCCCGAGATCATCGACCCTGAAACGGGCGACGTGTTGCCCGATGGCGAACTGGGGGAGCTTGTCCTGACATCGCTGACCAAGCAGGCCTGCCCGATTATCCGCTACCGCACCCGCGATCTGACACGGTTGCTGCCCGGCACAGCCCGCTCCATGCGGCGCATGGAGAAGGTGACGGGGCGCTCTGATGACATGATGATCCTGCGCGGCGTCAACGTCTTCCCGACCCAGATCGAAGAGCAGTTGATGAAGCAGCCCGCGCTGTCGCCCCATTTCCAGGTGGAGCTGTTCCGCGATGGCCGCATGGATGGGATGCGCGTGCATGTGGAGGCGCTCGAGGGTCAGGCGGATCCCGGGGCCCGGGCCCGCGCAGCGGCTGACCTGCAAAAAGCGATCAAGGAAACGGTCGGTGTGAGCGTGGCCGTGCAAGTGGAAGATCCGGGCGGCGTTCCGCGCTCTCAAGGGAAGGCTGTGCGGATCGTGGACAACCGCGGGCAGGGGTAAAATCCTGATTGAGTATCGGCGCACAGCCGTCTGCTGCGCCTCGATCAAGCATATGGTTTAAACAGAAAAAAGGCCCAGGCTAAGCCTGGGCCAGTCCAACAGGGAGAATAAGCCGCGTCATTGCCCCGACGCGACGAGGGGAACTGTCAGGCGACCAGTCGGTAGCCGCCGCTCTCGGTGACCAGCAGGCGCGCATTGCCGGGATCGGGCTCGATCTTCTGGCGCAGGCGGTAGATATGGGTTTCCAACGTGTGGGTTGTGACCCCGGCGTTGTATCCCCACACCTCGTGCAACAGCACATCGCGGGCCACCACGCCTTCCGAGGCGCGATAGAGGAACTTCAAAATGTTGGTTTCCTTTTCGGTCAACCGGATCTTGCGCTCGCTGTCATCCATCAGGAGTTTCATCGCGGGCTTGAACGTGTAGGGCCCAAGCTGGAATACAGCATCTTCTGACTGCTCGTGCTGGCGCAGCTGGGCGCGAATGCGGGCCAGCAATACGGGGAATTTGAACGGCTTGGTCACGTAGTCATTGGCCCCGGCATCAAGGCCAAGGATGGTATCTGCGTCGGTGTCATGTCCGGTGAGCATGAGGATCGGGCATTTCACGCCCGTCTTGCGCATCACGCGGCACAGCTCACGGCCATCGGTGTCGGGCAGGCCCACGTCGAGGATCACAAGATCATAGAGCCCGGCTTTCACCTTCTCTATGGCCTCCGCGCCGCTGCCGGCTTCGAACACGTCGAAATCCTCGGTCATAACCAGCTGCTCGCTGAGGGCTTCGCGCAGGTCTTCGTCGTCGTCGACCAGCAGGATTTTCTTCAGATTGGCCATGGCGTTCTCCTTACGTCATGCGCTGCTAAGCGGGTTTCTGTCTTGCTGGCAGTCATCTGTGTGCGGCACACGGTTCTGCCAAGCTTTGCTGCAATCCTCTCACGTCCTCGTGTTGTGGGGGTGGTAATTGTTTCAATCTCACGCCAAAAAAGGGCGAAATATGTCAGGAGGGCCGCATGGGCCTTGTCCCCACACCAACCGAATTGCGCGCGCGGGCCCGCGATGATCTGCGGATGGGCCTTCCGGTCTGCTTGCAGGCGGATGGGGCGCGGATCCTTGCGATCGCCGTTGAGACATTAGATGCGGACAGGCTTGCGGCCCTGCGCGCGGTTGGCAAGCCCTATGTGGCGGTGACGGCGCGGCGGGCGCAAACCCTGCGCGCGCGTGCCTATGACGGGGATCTGGCCCGGCTGGAACTGCCCGACGATGCAGACCTGCGCTGGCTGAACCGGGTTGCTGATCCGGCCGCTGACCTGTCTGCCCCGATGCTGGGGCCGTTCACAACGCTGCGCGATGGCACAGACCCGGGCCTGGCGCGCGCGGCGCTGGCCCTGGCAAAGCAGGCGCGGCTGTTGCCTGCGGTTGCGGTGGTTGATGTGGCGCAAGCGCCCTCCGGCATCACCTGCATCGACGGATTGCTGCCGCCAGAGCAGGCTGCCTATACCGAAGTGGTCTCGGCGCGCTTGCCCATGGCATTGGCCCGTCATGGTCGGGTGCGCGTGTTTCGACCCCATGACGGTTCAGAAGAACACTATGCCATCGAAGTGGGCACGCCGCGCCGGTCGGAGCCGGTTCTGGCCCGCCTGCATTCCGCCTGTTTCACCGGGGATATGCTGGGATCGTTGAAATGCGATTGTGGCCCGCAGTTGCGCGCGGCCTTGGCGGCGATGTCTGCCGAAGGGGCGGGCATTCTGCTGTACCTCAATCAGGAAGGGCGTGGGATTGGCCTTGCGAACAAGATGCGGGCCTATGCGCTGCAGGATCAGGGTTTTGATACGGTCGATGCCAATCACCGGCTGGGCTTTGAAGATGACGAGCGCGATTTTCGCATCGGGGCGGCGCTCTTGCAGGAAATGCGCTTTTCCTCCGTGCGTTTGATGACGAACAACCCCGCCAAGATCGAAATGATGGAAGCGAATGGCATCAAGGTTGTGGAGCGCGTGCCCTTGAAAGTGGGCGAAACCGATGAGAACAGCGCCTATCTGGCCACCAAGGCGGCACGCTCCGGCCATATGCTGTGATGTTTGGCCCCCACGATCTGGTGCTGAGCCCGCGGGGGCTGCGGTTTCGGGGGCGGGTGTTTCCGGTCAGCATTGGAAAGGGCGGCTTATCCGGGGAGAAACGCGAAGGTGACGGCGCCACGCCACGCGGCGTGCATCGGATCGTCGGGATGCTGTATCGGGCCGACAGGATGGCGCAACCGGCACCTGCGGCTTTGCCCATCGGGCCCGGGGATCTGTGGTCGGATGACGGGGCTGATCCAAGCTACAATCAGTTTGTCAGAGCGCCGCACCCCTATGGGCATGAGCGCCTGCGCCGGGCGGACAGGCTCTATGATCTTGTGTTGCTTACGGATTGGAACTGGCCGGTGGCCCAGCCCGGAAAAGGATCGGCGATTTTCGTGCACCGCTGGCGCAAGCGCGGCCATCCCACGGAGGGCTGCCTTGCCCTGAGGCCCCCGGATCTGCTCTGGATTGCGCGCCGGATTGTGCCGGGCACACGCCTCTATATCCCCTGATCGCGGGCCCTATTGGGGGCTGCGCGCCCCAAAGATCGCCGAGCCAACCCGCACATGGGTGGCCCCCAAGGCGATGGCTTTCTCAAAATCGGCAGACATCCCCATGGACAGGCCTGTCAATCCGTTGCGTGCGGCAATCTTGGCCAGCAGGGCAAAATGCAGGGAGGCTTCTTCCTCGGCGGGGGGGATGCACATGAGGCCCGCAACGGGCAGATCCATGGCGCGGCATTCTGCAACAAAGTCGTCCGCCTCCGCCGGGGCGATCCCGGCCTTCTGAGGCTCATTGCCCGTGTTGACCTGAACAAACAGCCCGGGGCATGTGCCTTCTTCCTGAGCGATGCGGGCAATCGCCTTTGCAAGCTTTGGCCTGTCAACGGAGTGGATCCATTGGAACAGGCCAAAGGCCTGGCGGACCTTGTTGGATTGCAAGGGCCCGATCAGATGCAGGTCGAGCCCGGCATAGTCTTCCAGAAGCGGGGTCCAGCGGCCCGTGGCCTCCTGCACGCGGTTTTCACCATAGGTGCGGTGGCCTGCGTCGAGCACGGCGCGCACACGGTCTTCGGGCTGCACCTTCGAGACAGCGATCAGCGTGGTGCTGCCAGTGCTGCGCCCGGCCTTGGTTTCTGCGGCGTGGATGCGTGCGGTGATATCTGCCAATCCGCTCATGGTGCGTCCTTTGGGAATGGGGCGTGGTGTTGGGTGCCGGTACATCTGCACCAGCCTGCAGGGGGTTGCAAATGGCTTGGTGGCCTATCGGCATTGCAAATTAGAGCGCTTTGGGCCGCCATCAACGCATACGTGCTCGGGGGAAAAGAGTTGGGGCAAGCGCGGTATGGATGGCCGCACGAAGTGGCTTCCTTTGAATACCATAGCCCAAAATAAAAAGAGCGGGCCGAAGCCCGCTCTTCTGTCAACCAATCCGGGTAGGATCAGAAGGACATTGCCAGACCGACGTAGTAAGCGTCGGACTCGTTGGTCATCGCCTTAACAGTCAGGCCGCCACCGAGGTCATAGGAAGCGGACAGGTCCCAGGACTCGTCACCCGTGTCCTGATCGCCGTAGTTGGCAGCGATTGCGATGCCGTTGGCGGTGTAGCCGAGGCCCAGATCCCACTCGCTATCGGTGTCGGAGATCGCCAGCGATGCGTTGAAGGTGCCGTCGTCGTAAACGCCCTTGAGGGTGTTTTCGCCGGTGTCGGACTCGTTGGTCAGGCTAACTTTGATCTCGGAAGTGATCTGGTAGCCCAGGGTGATGTCGAACTCACCGGAGTCGTCGGTCGCCAAGGATGCGTCGAACGCGTCAAGCGCATAAGAGATCTTTGCGGACCACTCTTCGCTGTCGCCGGAACCGTCGATGTCATAGGTCAACGAGAACGAGAACGCGTCGAAGCTGTAGTCGTACTGGATGTCGTGCGAGAAGTCGTCGTTCCACAGGTTGTCGAGGCCGTTGCGGTCAAACGTCAGCTTGCCCCAGTCGCCGGAGATGAAGACGTTGCCGAAAGATGCAGTGGACAGATCGCCATCATAATCCAGATCGCCAGCGTCGAGATCGATGTCGTCGCCGTTGCGGAAGGTGATGCTTGCGCCAAACGCCAAGCCGGTATCTGTTTCACCGGACATCGTCGTTGTCAGCGAGATGTTCTGATACATCTGGGCGCCCGTTGCGCCGTTCAGCGCGCCGCCGGTTGAATCGTCGTTCAGTTCACCGAAACCAACGTTTGCGGAGCCGGAGAAGGTGATGTCGGCTGCTGCGGCGCCCGCGAATGCGAACGATGCGGCCGATGCGAGAAGAATCTTTTTCATATTTTCCCTCGTTAGTATTGATGGGTTCACCGCAATCCGGCACTGCGAATTGGGTATGACGACGTTACTCGCTCTGTGGGCCGCGCTTTGCAAGCCGCCAGCCAGCGTTTGGCAACCGTGCTCCTGGAATGGTGCAGCTATGCCACAGTCGATTTTCGGGCCCGATCCACGCTGGGGAATTTCGAAAAACCTTGTCGCCCCCCAGCCGCTTCGCTACAGGTTTGGATCGAGGGGGCATCCAAGCCATACCCACACCGCTGCGAATAGAAAGTGAGACCGGACCAATGGCGATCAGGCGTCTTTTGCGAATTTCCTCTGTATCGGTCTTGTGTCTGGGCCTGGCCGGTTGTGGCGGCAGTGGCGGTTTTCTGAGCAATCTCAACCCGTTCGATAGCCAAAGCACTGGCAGCGAAGCGCCCAGCGAAAACGTGGCTGTCAATCCAAACCCGCCGCCCCAGAACCGCCAATCCACCTTTGCGGACCTGTTTGCCAACGTAGATGATCCGAATGTCACCATCGAAGTGAACCGTTTTATCTGGAATGCGGCCCTCGATGTTTTGAACTTTTTGCCGATTGAATCGGTCGATCCATTCTCTGGCGTGATTGTCATGGGCTATGGCACACCGCCCGGCGGGGGCAGTTCATATCGTGCTACGGTCTATGTGCAGGATCCCGCGCTTGAAGCCCGATCCTTGCGCGTTGCACTGGCGAGTCGCGGCGGCCCGGTCTCTGCGGAAACCCAGCGCGCGGTTGAGGATGCGATTCTCACCCGGGCCCGCCAATTGCGCATTGCCAACGGCCGCCTGTAAGCGCGGGCGGCAGGTGCAGGCCGAGGCCCGTGTGGCAGCCGCCGTTATATAACGTGCACCCATCTTTCCTGTTCTGATGCGCCTGTGATGCTGGACCACGCCCCGGCATCGCATTAAGAACGCCTGCGGGCCTGACTGGCCCTCCGCCCGAATTGCATTGCCGATCCAGCCAAGAGACACGCGCCCATGTCCCGACTGACCCCGTCCGAGATCGAACCCAAGTGGCAAGCTGCGTGGGACGCAGCCGGTGTCTTTACCGCCACGCCTGATCCCGCCAAGCAGAAATACTACGTGTTGGAGATGTTCCCCTATCCGTCGGGGCGCATCCATATGGGACATGTGCGCAACTACACCATGGGGGATGTGATCGCGCGCTATAAGTCGTCCTGTGGTTTCAGCGTCTTGCACCCGATGGGCTGGGATGCGTTCGGGATGCCCGCCGAGAATGCCGCAATGGCCACCGGCGGCCATCCCAAGACTTGGACCTACAACAACATTGCCGAGATGCGCGCGCAGATGAAGCCGCTGGGCCTGTCGATTGACTGGTCGCGCGAATTTGCCACCTGCGATCCGGAATACTACGGCCAGCAGCAGGCGATGTTCATCGACTTTCTCGAAAAGGGCCTCGTGTATCGCAAGAACGCCATCGTCAACTGGGACCCGGTGGATATGACCGTGCTTGCCAATGAGCAGGTTGAGGCAGGGCGCGGGTGGCGTTCGGGCGCGCTGGTTGAGCGCAAAGAACTGACCCAGTGGTTTTTCAAGATCACCGATCACGCGGATGAGTTGCTCTCGGCAATCGATGATCTGAAAGACTGGCCCGAAAAGGTGCGCCTGATGCAGGCCAACTGGATCGGCAAGAGCCGCGGCCTCCAATTTGCCTTTGAGCGCACGGATGGGGGCGCCCCGATCGAGGTGTACACCACCCGGCCCGACACCCTGCTGGGGGCCAGCTTCGTGGGCATATCGCCCGGCCATCCAATCGCCAAAGCCATGGCAGAGGACAACCCGGAGGTGGCCGCATTCATCGCCGAGGCCACCAAGGGCGGCACCACAGAGGAAGCGCTGGAAACAGCCCCCAAACTTGGCTTTGACACGGGCCTGAAGGTGAAGCACCCGCTTGACCCGAACTGGGAATTGCCCGTCTGGATCGCGAATTTCATCCTGATGGACTACGGCACCGGCGCGATCTTTGCCTGCCCGGCCCATGACCAGCGCGATCTCGATTTCTGTCGCAAATATGATCTGCCGGTCGTCGATACGTTCTTCGCGCTGGACGATGACACCCCCGTCGCCAATGAAGCTTTCGTGCCGCCCAAGACAGAGAAAGTGAAGTGGGTGAACCATTTTGCCGGGCTGGATGTGGCGACTGGCCAGGAAGCCATCGATGCCACCGTCGATTTCGCGGAAGCTGCGGGTTGGGGGCAGGGCAAGACACAGTTCCGCTTGCGGGATTGGGGCCTGAGCCGCCAGCGCTACTGGGGATGTCCGATCCCCGTGGTGCATTGCGAAACCTGCGGCGTGGTGCCCGAGAAGAAGGAAAACCTGCCGATCGCGCTGCCCGACGATGTGTCGTTCGACGTGCCCGGCAATCCGCTGGATCGCCACCCCACCTGGCGCGATTGCGCCTGCCCGGCCTGCGGTGCGCCAGCGAAACGTGAGACCGACACGATGGATACGTTCGTCGATTCGTCGTGGTATTTTGCACGCTTCACCGCGCCGCGGGCGGAAACGCCCACCGATGCGGATGAGGTTGGCTACTGGATGAATGTCGATCAGTATATCGGCGGGATCGAGCACGCGATCCTGCACCTGCTCTACTCGCGTTTCTTTGCCCGCGCGATGCATATCTGCGGCCACCTGCCAGACACCGCAAAAGAGCCGTTTGATGCCCTGTTCACGCAAGGCATGGTCACCCATGAGATTTACCAGACGCGCGATGGCAATGGCCGTCCGATCTATCACCTGCCCGAAGATGTCGATCTGGACAGCGCCACGGTGAAGGCGACGGGCGAAGCGGTGGAGATTATCCCCTCTGCCAAGATGTCGAAATCCAAGAAGAATGTGGTTGATCCTCTGGCGATCATCGACGCCTTCGGGGCCGACACCGCCCGCTGGTTCGTCATGTCTGACAGCCCGCCCGAGCGTGACGTTGAATGGACCGCAGCCGGTGCCGAGGCCGCGTTCAAGCATCTTAGCCGCGTGTATCGACTGGCTGCAGAAGCCGCCGAAAGCACCGCCCCCGCACACCCGGATGAAGACGTGGCCCTGGCCCGGGCGGCGGCCCGTGCCATCGTTGATGTCACCGCCGGCATTGAGGGCTTTGCGTTCAACACGTCGGTTGCAAAGCTCTATGCATTCACCAGCGCTGTGCAGAAAAGCAAGGCGGGCGCAGCCGCCAAGCAGGAGGCCATGCGCACGATGGCCAAGCTGATGCAGCCGATGACGCCCCACCTGGCCGAAGAGATGTGGCATCTGCTGGGCGGTGAGGGCCTTGTGGCTCAGGCGGTTTGGCCAACGGCTGATCCTGCCCTTTTGGTCGAAGACACGGTGACCCTGCCGATCCAGATCAACGGCAAGCGCAGGGGCGAACTGTCCGTTGCCAAAGATGCGGATAAGGCCAGCATCGAGGCCGCAGTCCTTGCCACCGAAGTGGTCCAGAAAGCCCTCGATGGCGGCCAGCCCCGAAAGCTGATCGTTGTGCCGGGGCGGATCGTGAACGTTGTCGTGTGACGGCACGACATATGGGCGCCGCGCGGCGCTGGGGCTTGGGCTGGCTGCCCTTGTGACGGGGGCTGGCTGTGGCTTTACCCCCCTATATGCCCCCGGCGCGCCGGGTGACCGGCTGCGCGGCCTGCTGGTTGTTACCCCACCCGATGACCGTGCGAGCTTTGCCTTTGCAGCCCAGGTTGAGCAGCTTCTGGGCCGCGTTGACTCTGGCCCCTACCGGCTGACCTATGCGATCAGCACCAGAACGGAAGATCAGGCCATCACGCCGGATCAGGCCATCCAGCGGATCGCGCTGCTGGGCGCTGTCGAGTATTCGGTGATCGAGAACGCGACGGGTCGCACGCTGACCTCTGGCCGGCAAACCGCGTTTACGGGCTTCAACACCACCTCCACCATCGTCGCAACGCGCACCAGCGCGCGCGATGCGCAAGCCCGCCTGATGGTCTTGCTGGCCAATGCCGTGGTGAGCGAACTTGTTGCCTCGGGCGCGGGCTGGTTGCCGTGAAGCTGCAACCGCGGGACGCCCTTGGGGTGCTGCGCAAGCCAGACCCCGCCCGTGCTGGCATCCTGATCTACGGCGCGGACGCCGAGCGGGTGGCCATACGGCGCCGCACGTTTTTGGAAAACCTGCTTGGCCCCAATGCAGAAGAGGAAATGCGCCTCACCCGTCTGACCGGCGCGGAATTGCGTCGCGATCCCGCGGCCTTGCAAGACGGGATGCGGGCGGCCGGCTTTTTCCCCGGCCCCCGGGCGGTCTGGGTCGAGGAGGCCACAGACGGGCTGGCGGCGACCTTCGCTGAAGCGCTGGACGCGTTCCAGCCGGGCGATGGCGCGATCATTGCCACGGCCGCTTCGCTGAAAGCCTCCTCCAAGCTGCGCAAAGCCTTTGAAGCGGATAAAAGCGCCTACGCCCTTGGGGTTTACGATGATCCACCCTCGCGGGCTGAGGTGTCTGCCGAGTTAGAGCGCGCCGGCATTCCCCAACCGCAACCCGATGCGCAGGACGCGCTCATGGCTTTGGCTGCCAGCGTCCCTCCGGGGGATTTCCGCCAGACGCTCGACAAGATCGCGCTCTACAAGCTCGATGACCCGGCCCCCCTGACGGCGGAAGAGGTCCAGAAGATGGCCCCGGCCACGGTGGATGCAGATGTGGATGCGCTTCTTCATGCGGTGGCGGAAGGGCAGGTGCGGGAAGTTGGCCCGCTGATGCGCCGCCTTGAAGGGCAGGGTGTTGCCGCGGTGACCATGTGTATCATGGGGCTGCGCCACTTCCGGATATTGCATGCCGCGGCCTCTGATCCCGGCGGTGCCGAGGCGGGCATGGGCAAGCTGCGGCCGCCCGTTTTTGGCCCGCGCCGCTCAAGAATGGCGCGTCAGGCAAGTGATTGGGGGCGGGTTCGGCTGGAACAGGCCCTGCAATCTTTGATCGAAGTCGACATGGTTTTGCGCTCGGCGGGGCGCGTGGCACCAGAGGCCGCATCCGTCGAGCGGCTGTTCATTCGGCTTGCTATGCTGCGCGGCCGCTGACAGCGATTGCCCGGCCGCAACGGGGCCAAGAGTGGGGGAGGTTCATCATGGAACTGAAAGTATTTGGCAGCGTGAAAAGCCGTGCCATGCGGGTGATCTGGATGCTGGAAGAGCTGGAGGTGCCGTTCGAGCATGTCCCGGCTGCGCCACGCTCAGCGGATGTGATGGCCCTGAACGCAACGGGCAAAGTGCCGGTTCTGCTGGCCGATGGCGTGCCCATCACGGACAGCACCGCAATACTGACCTTTCTTGCCGATCATTTCGGCCGTCTGACGGCCCCTGCCGGCAGCTTGGAGCGCGCCCGCCAGGACAGCATGACACAGTTCCTGCTGGATGAATTCGACGCGGTGCTCTGGATGGCGTCACGCCACAGCTTTGTCTTGCCAGAACATCTGCGCCTGCCCGCGATCAAAGACAGCCTGAAATGGGAAATGGAGCGCAGTCAGAACACGCTGCTGGCACGCATGGGCGAAGACGCGTTCCTGATGGGCGCGCAGATGACAGTGCCCGATATCATCCTCACCCACTGCCTCAGCTGGGCCATCGCCGCCAAATTCCCGGTCGAGACACCCGCGCTGGTGGCCTATGCCAAGCGGATGCGCGCGCGCCCGGCCTTCAAGCGCGCGGCGGCCCGCTAGGCTGGGCTCAGGTGTGTGTCTGGGCCCATTGGGCGGCGTGGTGCCCGGCCCAAAGGCCGGTCGCCAGACAGGCGCTGATCAGATAGCCACCGGTCGGGGCTTCCCAGTCCAACATCTCCCCCGCGCAAAAGACGCCCGCTTTCTCGCGCAGCATCAGGTTTTCATCGAGGCTGTCCCAACTCAGCCCGCCCGCGGTGGAAATCGCTTCATCAAGCGGGCGCGGACCCTCCAGCCGTGCAGGCAAAGCCTTGATCCGTCCGGCCAGCGCCGCCGGATCATCTGGCACCCTGTCAGACCACTCCCGCAGAAGGGCAATTTTCGCCGGGTCCAGCCGGGCCGCCTTGCGCAGATGGTTGTTCAGGCTCGCCTTGCCACGGGGCCGTGCCAAACGCGCCGCAAGGGCTGCCGCGTCGAGGCCGGGTGCAAGATCCAGTTCAAGCGGTGCGCCCTCCCGCAGCGCTCGCGACACTGTATAAACAGCGCTGCCCTCAAGCCCCCTGCGCGAGATCACGCATTCCCCGGTGGTGCTGTGTGGGCCTGCGCGCAGGGCGATGGGCTTCAAGGGGCGCCCAAAATGCTTTTCCATGTGCGCAGACCACGCAACGCGGAATCCCATATTCGCAGGCTGAAACGGCAGCGTGCGGGCGCCGATTTTCTGCAAGTGCGCCACCCAAGCCCCATCCGATCCCAGCCGAGACCAACTGGCACCGCCCAAAGCGAGCACCAGAACATCTGGCGTCAGATGGCGTAATCCTTCTGGGGTTTCGATCACCGTGTTGCGCCCCTCCCATCCCTGCCAACGCCACCGGGTCTCAAAGCGGACGCCTTTGGAGGACAGGCGGTTGAGCCAAGCACGCAGCAGCGGGGAGGCCTTCATGGACAGCGGAAAAACCCGTCCCGAAGAGCCAGTGAACACCTCCTGGCCAAGCGCCCGAGAGAAATCTTGCACGTCCTCAGGGCCAAAGCTGCGCAGCATGGGGGCCAGCGGCGCTGAGGGATGCATCTTGTGCAGGAACGCCTCGGTATCCTCTGCCATCGTCAGATTGAGACCAGACTTGCCTGCCATCAGGAATTTGCGCCCGAAAGACGGCTTGCTGTCTGCAACCGTAACGGCAAGGCCGCCGTCGGCCAGCGCTTCAGCCGCCATCAACCCTGCAGGTCCGGACCCGATCACCAATGCCTCTGCCATGGTTTCCTCCATGCCATAGCGCCCTTGTCAGGGCCGCATGGCAGACCATCCTCGTTTTATGCCCAAGCGTCGTAACACAAACTGGCCTGATGCAGAGCCCCCTGTGCATGCAGATCCGATCTGCCCTCTGTGCGGGCGGCCCATTCCGCCCCACGCCCGCCAAAGCTTGCATCATCTGGTGCCGAAACTGCGCGGCGGGAAAGGTGGCCCGACGGTCTTGCTGCACCAAATCTGCCACAACGAAATCCATGCCACATTGACGGAAACCGAACTGGCCCGCGACTATGCCACGATTGAAGCGCTCAAGGCACATCCCCGTTTGGCGCGGTTTCTGGCCTGGGTCGCCAAAAGGCCAGCTGATTATCATTCCCGCGGTGTCGGCCCCCGGCGCAAGCGCTCGCGCTGAAGAACGCGATGCTGGCTCCACCCGTCTGAACAGGCGAAAGGCGCGTCTTTGTCTTCAAAATACTCGGGGGGGCCTGCGGCAGCAGGCGGGGCACAGCCCCATGCCGTCCGCGCGCCCCGGCGCGGATGGCCTCCTAGGCGGCCTGCTCAGGGGTCAGAAGCCCGCGCAGCAATGCCAGCGGATGGGCCCGCAAGGAGAGGCGCATGGCAACGTAATCCTCCACCACATGTTCGCCGGGTGACATCTGCGGCAACTGGGCCAGGGGCTCATGGATGCTTTCTCCGTCCATATCCGAATCGAACAGGGGCAAGGCTTTGGGCGCGCGCAGGGCTTTGGCGTCCCACAGGGCTTGCCTGCGCCCGATCCCAAGGCTGGCAAACACATCTGCCTCCGCCAGACCTTCCAGGGTGGCAGGGGCCACGCCGGCCCGACGCCAGACCTCCGCCACGTCCTGATATCCGTTGCCGCGTGCAGCTGTCAGCCACCGGGCTTCTTCCTCCCTCAGGGCCTTGATCTGGCGCAGGCCCAGCCGCAAGGCCAGCCCGCCACGACCATCGGGTTCCATCACATTGTCCCAGTAGCTGCGATTGATATCGATCGGCCGCACCTCGACACCGTGTTCGCGCGCATCGCGCACGATCTGGGCAGGGGCATAAAACCCCATGGGCTGGGCGTTCAGCAGTGCACAGGCAAAGATCCCGGGGTGATGGCATTTCAGCCATGCGCTGGCATAGACAAGCAGTGCAAAACTGGCGGCGTGGCTTTCGGGAAACCCGTAGGAGCCAAAGCCCTCGATCTGTGAAAAGCAGCGTTCGGCAAAATCCTGTGCATAGCCGTTGCGCCGCATGCCCCTAAGAAACCTCTCCCGGAATTCCGAGACATTCCCGTGCTTCTTGAAGGTTGCCAGCGCCCGGCGCAGGCGATCGGCCTCCTCGGGCGTGAAGCCAGCCCCGACGATGGCGATCTGCATGGCTTGCTCCTGAAACAGAGGCACGCCCAGTGTCTTGGCCAGCACCTGCCCCAGAGCGTCTGAGGGAAAGTGCACCTCTTCCTCGCCATTTCGCCGCCGAATATAGGGGTGCACCATGTCCCCTTGGATCGGGCCGGGCCGCACGATCGCTGTCTCGATCACAAGATCATAGAAACAACGTGGCTTCATGCGCGGCAGAAAGTTCATCTGCGCCCGGCTTTCCACCTGAAAGACACCCAGACTGTCCGCCTTGCACAGCATGTCATAAACGGCCGGATCCTCTGGGGGCAGGCTGGCCAAACCATATTCCGTTCCATGATGCTGCTGGATCAGGTCAAAGGCCTTGCGCACGCAGCTCAACATGCCCAGCGCGAGGATATCCACCTTCAGGATGCCCAGCGTGTCGATGTCATCCTTGTCCCAGGGGATGATGGTGCGGTCTTCCATGGTGGCGTTCTCTACCGGGCAGAGCTCATCCAGCCGCCCTTCGGTGATAATGAACCCGCCCACATGCTGTGACAGGTGGCGTGGAAAGCCCTGCACCTCGTGGATCAGCTTGATGGTCTGCATCAGTCTGCGATCGTCCGGGTCCAGCCCGATTTCACGCAGGCGCGCGGCCTCTGTGCCCGTGAGCGTGCCAAAGCCCCAGATTTGCGAACTGAGCGCGCCAAGCGTGTCCTCGGACAGGCCCATGGCCCGGCCCACTTCGCGCACGGCCCGTTTGCCACGGTAATGGATCACGGTCGCGCAGAGCCCGGCCCGATGCCGCCCATACCGCCGATAGATCCACTGGATCACCTCCTCGCGACGTTCATGTTCGAAATCCACGTCGATATCTGGTGGCTCGTCCCGGGCCTCTGAGACAAACCGCTCAAACACCATCGTGCCGATCTCAGGGCTGACGGAGGTCACGCCCAGGCAGTAGCACACCACCGAATTCGCGGCCGAACCGCGTCCTTGGCACAGGATGCTGCGGGACCGGGCAAAGGCCACGATGTCATGCACCGTGAGAAAATAAGGCGCATAGTTCAGCTTTGCGATCAGGGCCAATTCATGGGCCAGCATGTTCCTGACCCGCTCAGGCGCGCCCGACGGGTAGCGCTGCTCAAGCCCTGCCCGGGCCAGACGTTCCAGCCGTTCGGCAGCGGTTTCGGATCCTTCGGCTTCGCTGGGATATTCGTAGCGCAGATCATCGAGGCAAAAGGCCAGACGGTTTGCCAACGCAGCAGCGCGGGCCACAGCCTGCGCATGGGGGCCCATCAAGGCGCATACCTCATTCCCGGTGCGCAGGCGCCGCTCTGCATTGGCCAATGCGCTTCGGCCCAGATCATCCACCCGCCGCCCTGTCCGCACTGCAGTCAGCACATCTGCCAAGCGACGACGACGGCCGTGATGCATGATCGGATCGGCGGAGGCGATGGTCGGCAAATCTAATGTTCTGGCCAGTTCGGCGATGCGGGCCAGGCGCGGCCTGTCCTGGCCGTCATAGCGCGGGGACAGCACCAAATGGCACTGCCCGGGAAAGCGGCGCGTCAGCCGTTGCGCCTGTGACAGCCATGGGCCCGCGCCGCTCTGCAAGGTTTGCGCACATGGCGGGTGGAGCAACAGGTGAATGCCATCACACCATGCTTCAAGATCGGCAAGCGTCAGGTCGCATGCGCCTTTCTCCGCCCGCAACTGCCCTACAGAAAGCAGGCGACACAAACGCCCCCAGGCCGCCCTATCGCCGGGCAAGGCGGTCGCCTCAAACCCGTCTGTGGTGCGCAGACGCGCCGCAGGTATCAGCCGAGGGGCCGTATCGGGGCACGCCTCCCGCACCGGGTGGCATCCCTCAGGGCAGGGTGGCCCGATTGGCCCATCCCGTGCGATCGCCTCGCGTCGCAACCGGACAGACCGGGCGATCTCGCGGGCCCTGGCATGGCCCCGCACGATGCCCGCAACTGAGTTCACATCACTGATCGCAATCGCCTCCAACCCCATCCAGGCCGCACGCTCCACCATCTCCTCGGGATGTGATGCCCCGGTGAGGAAGGTGAAATTAGACAAGGCACAGAGCTCGGCAAATGGCATGGGGGCAGCACCCAGACAGCACGATGAGAATCTCGCCTAAATGTTCCCATTTTGTTCTGAATAGAGTCAAGGCATCGGCTTGACCTCCTCGTCGCAGGGCGCATCTTGCGGACAAGGTAAGAAGGGAACGGAAATGTCGGACAAACTGCGACTCGGCGTCAACATCGACCACGTGGCCACCCTGCGCAATGCGCGCGGCGGCACAACGCCCGACCCGATCCGCGCGGCCAAGCTGGCCGAGGCGGCCGGGGCGGATGGGATCACCGCCCACCTGCGTGAGGATCGCCGTCATATCCGCGATGCCGATATCGAGGCCCTGATGGAGGCCCTGGAAACACCGCTGAACTTCGAAATGGCCGCGACGCAGGAAATGCAGGAGATCGCGCTGCGCCACAAACCCCATGCCGTCTGCATCGTGCCGGAAAAGCGCGAAGAGCGCACAACCGAAGGTGGGCTTGAGGTGGCAGGGGATGACAACCGCCTGGCGACCTATATCGAACCGCTGGCAGCGGCCGGCAGCCGTGTCTCGCTGTTCATCGCGCCCGATGAGGCACAGGTGCGCGCCTCTGCCCGGATCGGCGCCGCCGTGATCGAGCTGCACGCAGGCACCTACACCGATCTGCACAACGAAGGCCGCCACGCGGAACGCGACGCGGAACTGGCCCGGATCGTCGAGATGTCCGCCCTGGCCCATTCGCTGGGTCTCGAAGTGCACGCAGGCCACGGGCTGAGCTACGAAACTGTTGGCCCGGTGGCGGCCATCCCCGAGATCATGGAGCTCAACATCGGCCATTTCCTGATCGGGGAAAGCGTCTTCGTGGGCCTAGAGGCCGCGATCAAGGAAATGCGCGCCCTGATGGACGCGGCACGCGCTTCCTGAACAGGCGGCAGGCGCGCAAAGGGCCTGCCCTGTCTTTGTCTTGAAAATACTCCGGGGTGAGCATCCGCAGGATGTGAGGGGCAGCGCCCCTGTTCTGGGGGGCAGACAGCCGACGCTCAACCTGCCAAAATGGCGCCCAACGTCAACAGAATGCCCCCCGCAGTCACTGCCAGCAACCCCAGCAACCTGCGGGTTTCTTCCGGCAGACTGGCCAATAACGCCAGGATCTGCGTGATACGCGAAGGGGCCAGTGCAAGCACCAGCCCCTCCAGAATAAAGACCAGCCCAAGGGCTAGGAAAACAACGCCCATCAGTTGGCAGGCGCGGCCGCCTGACCGCCACTGCCATCGAGATACTCGAAGAACTCGCTGTCGGGCGTGATCACCATCGTCGAGTTCGAGCCTTGCAGCGCCTTCTCATAGGCGCTCAGCGAACGGTAGAACTCAAAGAAATCCGCATCGGCCCCAAACGCATCGGCAAAGATGGCGTTCCGGTTGGCATCGGCTTCACCGCGCACGATCTCGGCTTCGCGATTTGCCTCTGATACCAGTTCGACCACGGTCCGATCTGCCTGAGCGCGGACACGCTGAGCGGCTTCTTCACCGCGGGCGCGTTCGTCAGTGGCTTCCCGTTCCCGTTCCGCGCGCATTCTTGCAAAGGTCGCTTCCAGGTTCTGCGCAGGCAGGTTGGTCTGCTTCAAACGCACGTCGACCACTTCTAGGCCAATCGCCGAAGCGCGCGCCTGTGCCTGTTCGCGGATCTGCCCCATCAGGCTTGCCCGCTCGGAGGACAGAATGGTGTTCGATGTGACGCCATCCGCACCCAGAACGGCCCGGATCACCGGGTTCAGGATGCCTTCCAGCCGGTTCTCGGCCAGGCGGAGACCGCCCGCACCCACGGCCTGACGGAACTGGACAACGTCGGCAATCCGGTAGCGCGCGAACGCATCAACCACGAGGCGCCGGTCGTCCGAAGGGGTGACCTCGATCGTATCCGTATCGAGCGACAGGATGCGGTCGTCGTAGCGCACGACTTCCTGAATGACCGGGATCTTGAAGGCCAAGCCCGGATCTTCCTTCACGCTGCGGATCTGGCCGAATTGCAGAACAAGCGCCTTCTCGCGCTCATCCACGATGAAGATCGACGACAGCAGGCCGGCCAGCGCGATTACGACGATCGGCACCAAGTACAGGGATCGTTTCATATCAGTTGCTCCGGTTCGTGCTGCGCAGTTCGTTCAGGGGCAGGTAGGGCACAACGCCCTGGCTGCCGCCACCGCTGCCATTGTCATCAAGGATCACCTTGTCCACGTCGCCCAGGATGCGCTCCATGGTTTCAAGGTAGAGACGCTTGCGCGTCACCTCAGGCGCTTTCTGGTACTCGCCCAGAACCGCGCTGAAGCGGGAGGCCTCACCCTGTGCTTCGTTAACGACACGGGCGCGGTACCCTTCGGCCTGTTCCAACACCTCTGCAGCCTGACCGCGCGCCCCGGCGAGCACCTGGTTTGCATAGGCATCGGCCTGGCGTTCCAGACGATCCCGTTCCTGTTCGGCCGCCTGCACGTCCCGGAATGCATCGATCACCTCGGCGGGCGGGTCGGCGCGGTCCAAGTTGAGGCGGACGATGTTGATGCCGCTGTCATAGCCATCGAGCGTGGCTTGGATCAGCACTTCCACAGAGTCTGCAATCGACTGACGATCCCGGTTCAGGATCGGTGCCAGCTCAGATTGCGAAACCACTTCGCGCATGGCCGATTCCGACACAGCGCGCACGGTGGCTTGCCCATCTGCAAGGTTGAACAGGAAGCGCGCAGGGTCGGCGATGTTCCAGACCACCTCGAAGTCAATGTCGACCACGTTTTCGTCAGTGGTCAGCATCAGGCCATCACCGGAGCGGCCAATGCCGATCTGCTCGGTACGTTCCGTAGAGGTTGGCAGCACTGTTGCGCGCACGAATGGCCAGGGCGCAAGGTGCGGCCCGTCATCGGTGGTGCGGTAGTACTCACCCAGGAACAGTTCAACGCCCCGCTCTTCCGGCGCAACCGTGTAGAACGATGCGAGAAACCACATTACGACAGCGGCAAGGCCCGCGATGATCCACGCGCCGCGCGTCATCTTGAAGCCATCACCGCCCCCGTCGCCGCCGGAGCCGCCATTGCCACCGCGCCCGCCCATCAGCACGCGCAGTTGTTCCTGGCCCTTGCGGACAATCTCGTCGATCTCGGGGATCTGGGGGTCATTGGGGCCACCGGGTTTGCGACCGCCACCACCGGAGCCGCCGCGGCCGCCCCCCTGGTTGCTTCCGCCCCCGTTGGAGCCACCGCCCCAAGGTCCGTTATTACCTGCCATAAGGTGTCTCTCTTCCTCGGTTATACGTCTTGCGTTTGCTTCAAGTGATTAGGTGGTTGCTCTTACGTCATAATCAAGCTGTTCTGGTAGGAACACGCATTGTGACAAGCTCTTCCGAAACGGTTGGATGCACGGCGACCGTGCGATCGAAGTCTTCCTTGGTGGCGCCCATCTTGATCGCGATGCCCGCCATCTGGATCATTTCGCCCGCCCCTTCGGCCACGATATGGCAGCCCAGAACCACCCGCGTGGCCTTGCTGACAATCAATTTCATCAGCACCCGGTCTTCCCGGCCCACAAAGCTTTGCTGCATCGGTTTGAAGGCAGTGCAGTACACTTCGATCTCTTCTTGTGCGCGCGCCTCTTCTTCGGTCAGGCCCACCGTGCCAAATTCCGGCTGGGTAAAGACGGCCGAGGGGATCAGCTTGTGATCCACCGCCGTCGGCGTGCCCCTGAACACCGTATCCACAAAGGCCATTGCCTCGCGGATGGCAACTGGCGTCAATTGGACCCGGTCTGTCACATCCCCAATGGCATAGATCGACGGCACATCGGTTTGCGAATACCCATCGACCACAATCGCGCCCCGACGGTTCAGCGCTACGCCGGCCTCCTCAAGCCCGATCCCTTTGGTGTTGGGCGCGCGGCCCGTGGCAAACATGACCTGATCGAAGATGTCGGTTTGCCCGGTGGTGGATACAACCTCGATCCCGCCGCCCTCGGCCTTCTGCATGCGCAGGATATTGGTGCCCGTGTGCAGGCGGATGCCATCGCGGATCATGTGATCGGCAATATGGCCGCGAGCTTCTTCGTCAAAGCCGCGCAGGATCTGGGCTCCGCGATAGAACTGTGTGACCTCGACCCCCAGCCCGTTCATGATGCCGGCAAATTCGCAGGCGATATAGCCGCCGCCCACGATGAGCATCTTTTGGGGCAGGGTCTCGAGGTGGAAAACCTCGTTCGACGTAATCGCCAGATCGGCGTTTTCGATGTCGGGTGTGGCAGGCCAGCCGCCGGTGGCCACAAGGATATGCTTGGCCGTGTAGCGGCTGCCATCGGCCAGTTCCACCGTGTGCGGATCGGCGATCTTTGCGCGCTGGGCATAGGTTGTCACGCCAGCGCCATCGAGCAGGCGATTATACACGCCTTCAAGACGGTCCAGCTCTGCCTCGAGCGCGGTGCGGAACTTGGGCCAGTCAAAAGCGCCCTCGAGGGTCGCGTTCCAGCCATAGTCGCGCGCCTCGGCGACGCGGCCCGGATAGGTGGATGCAAACACCATCAGCTTTTTGGGAACGCAGCCGCGGATCACGCAGGTGCCGCCCATCCGGCTCTCTTCTGCCAGCGCCACCTTGGCCCCGGTTTCACTGGCAGCAACCCGTGCGGCGCGCACACCGCCTGAGCCGCCGCCGATAACGAAGAGATCGTAGTCAAATTCCATAATGTGGCCCTTCCTTTGGCCCGTGATGCTGTGCCATGCCTGTTGCCCAGATGGTGTCAGCCGTCGATATCGCGAAACACGTTATCGTCATCGAGAAATTCATAGCTCTCTTCCCGGACCTCGCCCTCGTTGATATCGCGGACCTGAACGGTGCCGTCCCCGTCGCCAATGACCACCACATCGCAGATATCCACGAAGAGGCCGTTTTCCACGACGCCCGGGATCTGGTTGATGACAAGGCCCACCTGACGGGCATTGCCGATGCGTTGCAAATGCAGATCGATGATGAAATTGCCTTCGTCTGTGACGAAAGGCGCGTCATCGTTCATGCGCAGCGAGGCTTCGCGCCCGAGCACGTCCAGATTGACGAGGGTTTCTTCCAGCAGGGCTTTTGTGGTCTGCCAGCCGAAGGGGACAACCTCAACCGGCAGCGGAAAGCGCCCCAAGGTGCGCACTTCCTTGGCGGCATCGGTGATGACGATCATCCGGTCCGAGGCGGTGGCCACGATCTTTTCCTGCAACAGCGCACCACCGCCCCCCTTGATCAGGGCCAGGGCGCTGTCGAACTCGTCGGCGCCATCGATGGTCACGTCGAGCCACCGCGCATCATCAAGGGACGTCACCGGCACCCCCAGTTCGCGGGCCAGTTCAGCGGTGCGCGAGGAGGTCGGCACCCCCACGATATCAAGGCCTTCGCCGTGGATTCGTTCGGCCAGGCAGCGCACCATCCAGGCCGCCGTCGAGCCTGTCCCGAGGCCCACACGCATGCCCGACGAAATAAATTCAACCGAGCGCTTTGCAGCGACGAACTTGGCTTTGTCGATGGGCGAGAGATCCATGTCCCGGTGGGCTCCTGCGGAAGTGTCCGCGAACCTTATAGACACAGGAAGCGCGGGGGGCCAGCAAATGGACGGGCCCATGCGGGCACGTGCCGTGAACTGTGTGTTTTGTGCAGAAGGATGTGGCGCAAACGCCTATCGGGCGGGCCTTTGCGCGGCCCTCCACGGCGGCGCGCGGTCAGGCAAACAGGCGGTAGTACAGCCAGTTTGGCAGGAAGTTCCCAACCCTGAACAGCCAGGCAAACGGTGCCGGAAAGCTGACCGAGAACCGGTTGCTCATCATGTGCTCGATCATCGTGCGCGCGGCATCTTCGGGCTCCATGATCTGGGGCATGGTGAATGTGTTGAGATCGGTCAGGCGCGTGCGGATATAGCCGGGGTTCGCCAGTTGGACATCGACACCGGTTTTGCGCAGGTCGTAATAGAGGCTTTCAGCGAGGCTCATGGTGCCGGCCTTTGACGCCGCATAGCCGACCGCGCCGGGAAGGCCGCGGAAGGCCGACAGGCTTCCCGTGATCACGATATGGCCCGCGTCGCGCGCCACCATATCGGGCACCACCTGGCCCAGCACACGCACAGCGCCGGTGAAGTTGATGTCTGCCATGGCCTCGGCCTTGTCTGCATCCCATTCGGTGGCTTTCATCGGCCAATAGACACCGGCCAGGAAAATCACCCCGTCTACAGGGCCCATTTCGGCCGCAGCTGCACGCACGGAGGCGCTGTCGGAAATGTCCATGGGCAGGGCTTCAGCCGCACCGGGCAGGGCGGCAGCAAGCTCTTCAAGGCGGTCGCGGTTGCGGGCACTCAGCACCAGATGGGCGCCGCGCCGGCTCAGGCCCTCTGCGAGCGCGCGCCCCAGCCCTTCGGAGGCCCCGACCAGCCAGTAGCGCTTGCCTGTAAAGTCTCTCACGCAGCATCCTTCCGGCGCATGGTTGCCACAAGCTCGGCCACCTTGATCCCGTATTTGCGGAACTGAGAGCGGTTGATGATTGCCCCGTTCTCCACGACATACATCCAATCGGTCGTGTCGAGCACATGGCCGCCGGACGAGTCGGGCAGCTTGATCCGATAGTTTAACTGCAGGCCGGGCCCGGCCGTGCGCCCCGTGCCTACGCCGACAAGATCGTCTGCTTCGGCCCGGATGGAGCCGTCATTGGCAATGGTCAAACGCCATTCACGATCCTGTGTGGCGCCGCTGTCATAGCGGAAATGCTCCCGCATGACGCCATTATTGCCATCCCATTGGGCATCAAAATCCGCCACGAAACGGGAGGACACGCGCCCCGTGGGCCCGTAGATCACGCCCTCGCACAGGATGGGGCCCTTGAGATGTTCGCGCAGGTCCATCGCGGGGGCCTGGCCGTCATAGTCTTCGGGGCGCTGGGCGGGAAAATCCCACAAACGCACGCGCAGCCAGGCGAAAAAGGCCAGAAGGCCAGCGCCAAGCAAAATGTAGAGGAAGGCGTCCATGGGTCAGTCCTCTTCGAAAGTTGCGGGCTGGAAGACAAGCAGGCCGATGGCCAGCAGCTTCAAGCCACAGGGCAAGATTGCGTATAGGTAGGTCAACAGGCGCAGAGCGCCATCGGGATTGTCTGCGCCGGCCCGCGACTCGAAGCCCGCAAGCTCAAGGGCGGGCAGCAAAAGGGCTGCGGCGAAAGCCAATGTGAACTTCTGAGCGAAGGCCCAAAGCCCAAACCCCTGCCCGCCGCGAGGGGCAATGCGGGCCATGCGTGCCGCAAAAAGCGCGGGCAGCAGGGTGAGGTCTGCGCCGATGGTTGCCCCTGAGATCAGGCAAATCACGGCAAAGGGCACGGTGTCACCGGGGCCCAGCAGGGGCACGGCTGCAAAGGACAGCACCGCAAGGATCATGGCGCCGAGCAGGACCTTGCGGGCGCCCACCCGCCCCGCCATCCACGACCATAGCGGCGCGCTGGCAGCCGCAGACAGGAAAAACAGCACCAGCAGCCCCCCTTCGAGGCCCGGGGCCTGAAGAACGCTTTCCACGTAGTACAAAAACAGCGTGGAAGAGACGGCCAGCGGCGTGGCGTTTACAAGGGCCAGGATCAGCAGGCGGCGGGTCACTGCATCGCCAAGAATGGTGCGCAGGGGCACCGGCTTTTCAATCGTTCCGGCGCGGGATGCCGTTGTCCACTCCGGCACCATCGCAAGGATGGCCAGCAGGGTAACGGTGGCAAACCCCACGGCGAAAGCCGCATAGGGGCTGGCCAGCCACAGCGCCAGCACCGTGGGCGCAACTGCGGCAAGGCACACGCCCAGAAGGCTGCCACCTTCGCGCCAGCCCGCCAGCCGCAGATGCCCGCCGGGCAAGCTGCGCGCTTTCTCGACGCCCTGGGCATAAAACGTGATCGACAGGAAGCTGAATGCAGAGAACAGCCCTGTCAGCGACAGCGCAAACCACCAAACCGGATCGAAGGCAGGCGGGGCTGCAAACAGGCACAGCATGGCCGCGGCCAAAACCAGCCCGCCGGCGGCTGTTGCCCGCCGTCGCCATGTGCCAAGGCGCTCGGACACCCAGCCGAGCGCCGGGTCCTGCACCACATCCACAAGGCGCAGCACGAACAGCACTGCCGCCAGCGCCGTGAGGCTGACCCCATAGGTGTCTGCGTAGTATTTTGGGGCGAAGATATAGATGGGCAGGCCCGCCCCGGACAGCACAGCCCCGTATAGCCCGTAGGCCCACAGGCGTTGGGCAGGGGCCGCTGCCCCGGTCGCGCGGGCACGCGGCTCCGCAGTGACCGGAGCAGACGACATCACGAGATTTCCTGCTTGGGTGGTTCGGGGCGCTTGAGGAAATGCGCCCCCTTGAGATGCAGCTTGAGCGCTTGCCAGTGGATCAGACCCCAAACCCTGCGCGATCCAAAAGGCCGGCGCAGACAGGCGCGCAGAATGGCACGGTTTGTCAATTCCTGACGGGGGCCTGCCAGCGTGGCCAGAAGACGCCCATTGCCCGCCTTGTAGTCGATCCAGACACCGATCCGACTGTCGGTGATGTCAAAGCGGAACGTGTAGTCGCCTTTCACCGGCTGAAAGGGCGACACGTAAAAGATCTTCTCGGCGTGCAGGGCCTCCTGCGAGGTGATTTCCCGCAGGTCGGGGTGATAGTTCAGGTAGGAATGGCGGTCGCCATAGGTGTTGGTCACCTCAGAGATCACCACGCGCAGTTTGCCTTCTGCGCAGTAGCACAGCCAGAAGCTGACCGGGTTGAACACATGGCCCATGACGCGCGGCTGGGCCAGCAGGAGGATCTTGTGGCCTGCCATCTCAAGCTTGCGTTCGGTCAGGACGTCCCGCACCCAGGCGACACCGCGCCCTTCTCCGGGTGCGCCGCCATGGTCTTTGTCGCGCAGGGCGGTCAGGTTGCGCCGGTTGCGCGAAAACAGGGCTGGCCCGCGGGGTGTGTTTTCCGGATCAAGGATCACGTAGTCGATCGAATACCGGAAGGCGTTCGACACCACGCCCTTGCGGCCGTGGAATGTCATGGCGGGGACATGTTCAAGAGTGCTCATTGGGCGGCCATCCGTGCTGTGTCGCGGCTTGCGATCAGGTTGGCCACGTCAACGGCAGAGCCGAGCCCGTCTTCATGGAAGCCATTCTTCATCCAGGCGCCGCAATACCACGTGTTGTCCGCGCCGTTGCGCGCTGCGATCGCTGCCTGTGCCCGGAAGGCGTCAACTGTGTAGACCGGGTGGTGCAGGGTGGTTTCGTCGTGGATGAGCTCCTCCCGGATGGGCCGGGTGGAGTTCAGCGTCACAAAAAGCGGATCGTCTTCGGGGATCGGCTGCAGAGAGTTCATCCAGTAGGTCAGATCGATCCGGTCGGAGGTTTTCCCGGCCTCTTCGGTGTAGTTCCAGGATGACCAGCACTTGCGCCGTGTCGGCATTACGGAGGTGTCTGCGTGCAGCACAACCTTGTTTGGCTGATAGGCGATGGCGCCCAAATCCCGGCGTTCCTGAGGGGTGGGGTCTTCCAGCATGGCGAGGGCCTGGTCGGAATGGCAGGCGAAGATGACCTCATCAAAAAGCTCCCATTCGCCGCCATGGGCGCGCACTTCAACGCCAACGGGAAGCCGCCGCACCCCGGCGATCGGAGCGTTGAGGCGGATATCGATGCCCTGCCGGTTCATCGCGGCGCCCAGCCGGGTGACATACTGGATTGAGCCGCCGCGCACTGTGTACCACTGATGCTGGCCGTGGGTTTGCATCAGGTGGTGATTGCGGAAGAACTCCACCATGCCCTTGGCAGGGAAATCCATGATCTTTTCAACCGGGCTGGACCAGATCGCCCCTGAGAAGGGCTTGAGATAATAGTCGCGGAACCACGGCCCTGTGCCCAGTTCGGCCAGCAACCCGCCAATGGTCTGGTTCGGATCCTGAGCAATGGCCTCTGCCCGGCTGTTGAATGCGAGCAGATCACGGATCATGCGCAGATAGCCCGGGCGCACGATGTTGCGGCGCTGGGCGAACAGGGTGTCGAGGGAGCGCAGCGCATATTCGATGCGGCCACCATCGATCGACGCCGCAAAGCTCATGTCGCTTTGGGCCGTCGGCACATCCAGCTTGTCGAACAGAGCTGTCAGATGGGGATAGTTGACGTGGTTGAAGACGATAAAGCCGGTGTCGACCGGCTGGTCACCCCGTTTGCCTGCGATCTTGGTACGGGCATGCCCGCCAAGGCGCCCTTCTGCTTCAAACAAAACGATATTGTGCTGGTCACCCAGAAGGTGCGCGGCACCCATACCTGAGATGCCCCCCCCGATTACGGCGATGCGGCGGGGGGCGTTTCCAATGTGTTCGTATGGCATGGGTTTGGGGTCTTTCCTTGGTCGTGCTACATCTTCTACGTGCGCCGGATGGAATCGGATGCATTGCGCTGAATTCTATTTTCTGCGCTTGATAAGTGATCCGGCAGAACGGGCCGGTCGTAGAAGGGCTATGTTGATGGAGCGATCCGCTTCTTTGCCAGAACAGCAACCACGCGGCACTGCCGCGCCAGAGGTGCTGGCAGCCGGGCATGGCTCGGATGCGGGTGAGCGGGATATGGCGCCATCATCGCAGATACGGGACACGACTTGGGTTGAACACGTTGAGCGTATTCACACCCATCGCGATCAACGCGCCTTTGCGCAGCTTTTCGCCTATTTCGCCCCTCGGGTGAAAGCGTTCCTGATGAAGTCGGGTGCCGATGAGGCGCTCGCCGAAGAATGCGCACAGGACGTCATGGCGACGCTCTGGCACAAAGCGCATCTCTTTGACCCCGCGCGCGCCTCCGTGGCGACTTGGATCTTCACGATCGCGCGAAACAAAAAGATCGACGCGCTGCGCAAACAGCGGCGCCCCGAACCGGAAGACCTGCCCTGGGGTCCGGAACCTGAGCCCGATCAGGCCGACGTCATGGCGATGCAACAGGATAGCGCGCGTCTGGAAGAAGCGATCAAAACGCTGCCAGACAAGCAACGAGAACTGATCGAGAGGGCCTATTTTGGGGACCTCAGTCATAGCGAGATCGCAGCGGAAACGGGATTACCGCTGGGCACGATCAAATCGCGTATTAGGTTGGCGCTTGAACGACTGCGCCACGACATGAGTGAAAGACCGGACAGATGACTGTAAAGCATCAAGTGACGGAAGAACTGCTAACGGCCTATGCAGCAGGCAACCTGCCTGAGGCCTTTAACCTTGTGGTCGCAACCCACGTGTCCCTGTGCACCGAAGCGCGCGTGCGCCTGGAGGCGATGGAAGCGGTCGGTGGTGCCCTGCTCGATGACTTGGATGAAATGCCCATGTCTCACGGCAGCTTGGAGGCAACACTGCGGCTGATCTCTGATCGCCCGAAAGAGCCGATCAAGGCCGTGCCTGTGCAGCCAGAGGCAAGCTGCAAGGTGCTTCCAAAGCCGCTGATGGAATATGTGGGCGGAGATATCTCCAAGGTGAAATGGCGCCCGATCGGAATGGGGGCCAAGCAGGCGATCCTGAAAAGCTCTGGCGATGCGGATGTACGCCTGCTTTATATCCCGGCTGGATCGGAATTGCCGGATCATGGCCACCATGGCCAGGAACTGACGCTTGTTCTGCAGGGCGCTTTCATCGACGGCGATGATCGCTTTGCACGGGGTGACTTGGAAGTGGCCGATGAGGATCTGGAGCATACCCCAGTCGCAGATATCGGCGAAGATTGCATCTGCCTCGCGGCCACCAATGCGCCGCTGAAGTTCAAGGGCATCGCGCCGCGTCTGGCACAGCCGTTCCTGCGGATCTGAGAAACACTCAAATGGTTTCATTGGCTCAAGGCCGCCCGATGGGTGGCCTTTTGTCATTTTAGCCCCCGCGCGCTAGCCCTTCCAAAACAGTCATGGCATCTTCTGCCCTGTCTTCCGGGACAAACAGATGATCGTGATAGAAACCCGCCACCGGGTTTACCCCCATGCCAGCATCTGCCAATGCTGTGGCAACCCGTGCGATAAACCCCACAGCCTCCAGCGCTGAATGCACGTCAAGCGTGATCATTCGACAGGGAAAGCTGTATTCAAGCCCGGCCTCTTCGGCCTCCTTGCGCGTCAGGATCAGGCTAAGCCCCTCGGCTTCCATGAATTGCATGCGCGGCGTCAGGCCCGCGGGCGGCCTCACCCCACGCGCCAAGGTCACGAAAACATACGTTTCAGGCTGCATCCGCGCAGACATGCCCGCCAACAAAGCCGCCAGATCTGTTTCACCGCCCATGCCTGCTCCCATCATCTTGGCGAAAATACTCCGGGGGTCTGGGGGCAGCGCCCCCAGCCGGCTCACCTGTCTTGCAGGTGGTCATAAATTTTCTGGGCCAATGATTTCGAAATCCCGTCAACGGCTTCCAGATCTGCAAGGTTGGCCCGCGCCACCGCTTTGGCCGAGCCGAAATGGGCCAGCAAGGCCCGCTTGCGCGTCGCGCCCACGCCATCAATATCATCCAGCGGGTTGCGCGACACGGATTTCGAGCGCTTTGCCCTATGGGTGCCAATCGCAAAGCGGTGGGCTTCATCACGCAGCCGCTGCACGAAATAGAGCACGGGATCATTGTGCCGCAGCGCGAAGGGGCGCGCGCCGATGCGGTGAAATTCTTCCTTGCCGGCGTCGCGATCAATCCCCTTCGCAACCCCGATGAAGGGCACGTCTTCAACGCCCAAATCCGCCATGATCTCGGCTACAGCTGAAACTTGTCCCGCTCCGCCATCGATCAGCAGCAAGTCTGGCCAGGCCTCGGTTTCACGGTCTGGGTCCTCTTTCAACAGGCGCTGGAAACGGCGCGTGAGCACCTCCTTCATCATGCCGAAATCATCGCCGGGCGTGATGCTGTCCCCGCGAATATTGTATTTGCGATATTGGCTTTTGAGAAAGCCTTCCGGCCCGGCGACGATCATGCCGCCCACCGCGTCCGTGCCCTGAATGTGAGAGTTGTCATACACTTCGATGCGCGCAGGCGGGGCAGGCAGGTCAAATGCTTCGGCCAGACCCCGCAACAGCTTGGCCTGTGTGGCGCTTTCCGACATTTTCCGAGCCAGGCTTTCGCGGGCGTTGCGCACGGCGCCTGAGACAAGCTCGGCTTTCTCGCCCCTTTGCGGCACCAGTACCTCCACCTTTCGACCAAGTTTGCCGCCGAGCGCCTCTGCCACCAGATCCTTGTCTTCGATGTCATGCGACAGGATCAGCCGTTTGGCCGGGTCCTTGGTGTCATAGAACTGGGTGATGAAGGCCTGTAGCACCTCGGCAGGGCTTTCGGCCCCGCCCGTGCGCGGATAGAAATCCCGGTTGCCCCAGTTCTGGTTGGCCCGAATAAAAAACACCTGCACACAGGCTTGCCCGCCCTCCATGTGCAAGCCGATCACATCTGCCTCATCGACGCCGCGCGGATTGATGCCCTGTGCCGACTGGACAGTGGTCAGGGCGCGGATCCGGTCCCGCAGGGCCGCGGCGCGCTCAAACTCCATCTCGTCGCTGGCCTTTTGCATCTCGATCGCCAGTTCGGCCTGCACGCGGGTGGTCTTGCCCTGCAAGAACCGCTGGGCATCCCCGACCAGCGCCCCATAATCCTGTGCGTTGATCTTGCCGACGCAAGGCGCTGCGCAGCGCTTGATCTGATACAGAAGGCAGGGCCGGGTGCGCGCATCAAAGGTGGCATCCGTGCAATTGCGCAGCAAAAACACCTTCTGCAACTGATTGAGCGTTCGGTTCACGGCACCGGCACTTGCGAAGGGGCCATAGTAGCTGCCCTTGGCGGATTTCGCGCCGCGGTGTTTGCGGATCATGGGATAGGTGTGGTCACCGCTAATAAGTATATTGGGAAAGCTCTTGTCGTCGCGCAAAAGAACGTTGTAGCGCGGCTTGAGTTGCTTGATCAGGTTCTGCTCGAGCAGCAGCGCCTCGGTCTCGGTGCGGGTGGTCAGAAACATCATCGAGGCGGTTTCAGAGATCATCCGTGCGATGCGTGCGCTGTGGCCGCTGGGCCGGGCATAATTGGAGACGCGGGCGCGCAGATTGCGGGCCTTGCCAACATAGAGCACCCGGCTTTCCGCATCCAACATCCGGTAGACCCCGGGCGACCCATCCAGGGTTTTCAGATAGGCCTGAATCCGCGCATGCCCCACAAGCGCCGTGTCGGACTTGTCGCTATCTGTCATGTTCTGTTGGCAGTCTGGGGTGTCAGACTTCATCACAACCTCTTGATTCTCTCCCATGGCTGCCCAAATCGGGCGCTGGGATCAAGCATTTACCTGTCCCCGGATGCTGTGGATAAGTTTGGGGGGAAACATTGGGCCACTCCGGTTTTCCGTTGTTTTTCGGCTATTTCCACGGTTTGCCTAAAAATTAGGCTTATTTATAAGCCGTTGTAGAGGCTGCATATTTTTTTATCCGCCGACCAAACGACTGATTTTCATGCAGAAATTGTTACCGATTCGTTACCAGAGTGACGCAGGTGCATAACTTGCCCGGGATCAACCTCTTTGTGCAATCTATGGAAGATTATTCTGGGCCGAGCACATCTGGCGTTTGCCAGCCTAGATGTTGGCCTCCGTCCACACAGAGCAATTGTCCAGTCACAGCCTTGGCATCGAGGAAATATCCAAGCGCTCCGATGATGTCATCAGGCCCCGCGCCCCGGCCCATGATCGTGGCAGCGCGCTGGCGGGCAAAGTGGTCGGCTGTTTGCCGTGCGCCTTGAAGGGTCGGCCCAGGCCCGATCGCATTCACGCGCACATGGGGTGCCAGGCCCTGCGCGCTGGTTTGGGTGAGTGTCCAGAGGGCGGTTTTCGCAAGAGTATAGGTCATGAACTCCGGCGTCAGTTTCCGCACCCGCTGATCGATCATATTGATGACCAAGGCGCGCGCGCGCGGCTCGCCCGCAGCGTCGTTCTCGGCATCTGGGGCTTGCGCAGCAAAGGCCTGTGTCAGCACAAAGGGCGCGCGCAAATTGCTTTCAAGATGTCGGTCCCAGCTGGTGCGGGTGGCGCTTTCCAACGTGTCATACTCAAAGATCGACGCGTTGTTGATCAGCACCTCCAAGGGCGCGCCAAGAGCCTCTGTGGCGCGCGGCACAAGGCTTTGCATATCGGCCTCAACCGTGAGATCTGCCTGCACCGTGACCGCCTTGCGGCCTTTGCTGCGAATGTCCTCGGCGACAGCCTCTGCCTCTGTGGCGGAGCCGGCATAGTGCACAGCAACGTCATAGCCGCGCTCGGCGAGGTAAAGCGCCATGGCGCGTCCGAGGCGTTTGGCGGCACCGGTTACAAGGGCAGTGGGCATGAGCGATCGTCCTTAGGTTACGAGGACGATGAGATAGGCCGCATAGAGTGCGGTCAACCCGATGCCCACACGTTTGCCCATCTGAATCTTCGTGAACACGAAGGGCGCAAGCAACAGGGTGGCGGCCAGCATCGCCCAAAGGTCAAAGCTCAGGATGGCCGGATCAACTGGGATTGGACCCACCTGCACCGAGATGCCGATGATGGCCAGCAGGTTGAACATGTTGGACCCGATGACATTGCCAAGCGCCACATCGGCCTGCCGTCTGAGGGCGGCGGAAACGGTGGTGGCAAGCTCTGGCAAAGAGGTTCCAATGGCAACCAATGTGAGGCCGATCACCGTTTCAGGCACGTTCAGCCGCGTCGCAATCTCAACGGCATTGTCCACCAGTAGATCTGCACCAAGCGGCAGACCGATCATGCCAAGCAGCAAAAACACGCCGATCTTCCAACCACTTATCGAGGGATCAGCCCCTTCCAGATCTTCTGAAGTTTCTTCTGCTGCGGGGCCCGAGGCAGCGTCGTCCGGGCGCGCGCGCTGCGCCTTGGCCGTACGCCACGTGTCAACAAGCACATAGGCCAGCAAGCCCAGCAGCAAGAAACCGTGCCAATGTGTCAGGGGGCCGACAAAGCACAGCGCCATGAACAAGAGCGTGCCGATCAGCATAAAGACGTAGTTGCGGCGCGTGTCGCAGTGGCTGGTATCAAGTCCTGCGATAAGTGCCGGCACACCGAGCACCAGCAAAACATTCGCAATGTTTGAGCCAACCACATTGCCGATCGCCAAGCCCGGCGCACCATCGAGGATCGCAGAGATGGCAATGAGCAGTTCGGGCGCAGAGGTGCCAAACGCCACAATTGTCAGCGACACCAGCAGCGCTGGCACGCCAAGCCGCAGGGCGAGGTTAACCGCGCCTTTGACAAGCGCGTCGCCCGCCAGCAGGAGGATAACAAGCCCCAGACCGGCCAGCGCGACTTCAACGACCATGGATCAGGCTTCTCCGCAGGGGCAAGGGCCTTTGCCCACCCGTGGCGCGCCGCAGCGGCGGCACTTTGTGGGCCGCCCGGGCAAGCCTGTCTTGCGGCCGATCTGCCGCAGGCTCTCGGGCATGCGCAGCCGGCCAAACATCGCCAGCACGCCCATGCCAATCAAAAACAGAGTGACGATCTTGACGATCACGCTAGAGCCCAAACCGCGCGTAAAGGGCGCGTTCCTCTATCTCGGCGCTGACCTTGGACAGCGCACCTGCACCCAGCCGCTGCATGAACGAGCGGCGTGGACCATGCACCTTGAAGACCGCCTTTTCGCCATACCGCGCCTGCATCATGGGCTTGAGATGGCCGATCCCATCCGCAAGGCCAACATCCACCGCACCAGAGCCAACCCAGACGTCGCCGGTAAAAAGATCCCGATCATCGGGCAATCTGTTGCCCCGGCGGGCGCTGACATGCGCTTTGAAGCTGTCATGGATCTGATCTTGCAAGGCGCGCAGGCGGGCAACGTCTTCGGCCTGTTCCGGTTTGAACGGGTCGAGAAAGCTCTTGGAATTGCCGGCTGTGTGCACCCGGCGTTCAATCCCGTACCGCCCGATCAACTCCTGAAAGCCGAACCCGGCCGAGATCACTCCGATAGAACCCAGGATCGAGCTTTCATCTGCGTAGATCTCATCCGCGGCGCAGGCCAGCCAGTACCCACCAGAGGCCGCAACGTCCTCCACGAAGGCAACAACCGGGATTTCTTTCTCCTCGGACAGGCGCCGGATCCGGGCCGCGATCAAGGAGGATTGAACAGGTGAGCCCCCGGGCGAGTTGATCGCAAGCGCCACGGCAACCGGGTTGCCTTTGACAAATGCGCGCTCGATCGACGGCGCCAGCATTGCATCGTTGATGCCCCGACCACCGGCAGCAATCATGCCGGACAGCCTGAGTACGGAGATGACCGGCTCAGCGGTCATGAACGGGATATAACGTTTCATGGGAAGCGACATAATCCCTCCCCCCATCCGGGACAAGGCAACCCCGCATCAGAAGGCCGTCACATGCTCAGATAACGGGATGTACGGAGTTCTGAATGGCTGATCCGGCGATTGCTTGGGGGTCGTTATCCCATCTGCCTTTGGCGCGGGGATGAACTCCGCGGACAGGGCGAAGGTCATGCAATCTGACCCACGCGGAAAGGCCGGAGGTGTACGCCATCCTGCGCCGCTGGCCGGGCTTTCCCCTGTGCCTGACAGAGCCTACGAAACGCCTCACGCTTTGGGCAGGACAGGGGCGGTGCGATCCAGTTTCAGCACGGCATCGGAAAACTTCCAGGGCCCTCGAACACCGGCCACACCCTGGGGGGCGATCTGCATGCCCCGTGCCTTGATCTGCGGATCTTCGAACACCTGATCGATCCGGTTGATCGGCCCACCGGGCACGCCGGCGTCCTCCAGCGCGGCCAACAACTCGGCCTGTCCGCGCGCGGCAACGATCGGGGTCAGCAGGTCCGTGAGCAAATGCCTGTTGCGGACGCGGTCGGGATTGGTGGCAAAGCGCGGATCCGTTGCAAAATCCACGCCCATCACGGTGCAGAACCGTTGGAACTGTCCATCATTGCCGACGGCGACGATGACATGCCCATCAGAGGTGGCAAAAACCTGATACGGCGCGAGGTTCTGATGCGCATTTCCGGCCTGACCGGGCGCGGTGCCACTCGCGAAATAGTTCATAGCCATATTGGCCAACAAGGCTGTGGCACAGTCCAGCAGCGAGATATCGATATGCTGCCCGCGCCCGGTTGCCCGGCGCTGCTCCAACGCGGCGAGAATCCCGACCGTTCCATAGAGGCCAGAGACAAGATCCGTCACGGCGACACCGTATTTCTGAGGCTGACGGCCCGGCTCTCCCGTGATCGACATCAACCCGGACATGCCCTGGATCAAAAAATCGTAGCCCGGACGGTGCGCATAAGGGCCGTCCTGCCCAAACCCGGTCACCGAGCAATAGATCAGGCGTGGGTTCAGGGCAGATAGGCTGTCATAGTCCAGCCCGTATTTCTGTAACCCGCCAACCTTGAAGTTCTCGATCAGGATATCGGCATCCCGCACCAAAGCGCGCACCCTCTCCCGATCTTCTGCCTTGCGAAAATCGGCAATAACGGCTGTCTTTCCGCGGTTTGCAGAATAGTAATAGGCGGCTGTCTGATCCCCTTCGCGTTCAATAAAGGGCGGCCCCCAATGGCGGGTATCATCCCCAGCCGGGCTCTCGACCTTCGTTACCTCGGCGCCCAGGTCTCCAAGCGCCTGCCCAATCCACGGCCCAGCCAGCACCCGTGCCAACTCAACCACTTTCAGCCCCTGCAGGGGTGTGCGTTCTTCCAACATGGCCACAGACAATGGCGCGCATGCCGGCAGAGACAACCCCAATTCAACCGCGGTATATCCAAAGCCGCTCCCGCCCCCCGGCCCCTCAATCCCAGATCGGTCAGCAAACGTTGGGCCGAGCCCCTCAAGGGCGGCGGTCGCCCGTCTTTGTCTTGAAAATACTCCGGGGGAGATGGCCGATAGGCCAGCGGGGGCAGCGCCCCTTGCCCCACCGTTAATTGTCGTTTGTTCTCATGTCGTTGAGATTGTGCTTAGCGCCAAACGTATTGAGGACACACCGAACGGTGGTGCCAGAATGCGAGTCGTTGCCAGGCATTGTCAGTAATCGTGCAGGGCTACTCTAACAGATCGGCCGCATTGCGCAGCGCTTTTAGGGCGGTTCTTACCTCGATAGTGGGGCTGTCTTCGGCCCCTGGATCCGGTGTAAGCGTTACACCACCAAGCAAGCCCAGGTCGCCGTCAAGGCATTGCTCAGACAATACGACCAAATCCGCCAGCATCATGCACTGAACATGCGTCCGCCAATGCCCGAAATCTCTTTAGAGAAAGCACAAACTAGTGGTACTGAAACTGGGGGTTAGACAATTGCTGTGCCGTTGGGCTGGGGCCAAAACGCAAACACAAAGAAGGCAGAAATTTTGCGAGGGATATGAACGGCCTATGAGCGGTTAGCATAGTCTTATTGCGGTTTTTAGGGACGATGGAGCAGTCCAGCCAACCCGGTCATAGCTCTCCGACATAATCCAACCAGAATTGACATCAACAAGCGCACAGACGGCTTCAGATCCATCACTTTATCGACATTCTCAGGGTGCGCTTTGCGGAGAGTAGATGCGCCTCAAGTGCTTGAGTTGCAGCGTCTTCATCGCGCAACAGCAAGGCCTCTATCACGTCGACATGTTCCTTTGCAGCTGCATAGTTTCGTTCTTTTTCATCGGATTTGTTCCAGCGATAGTGGTAGTGGAAGATTAGGGAGATGGCCTCCTGAAAGCTCTCAATAAACCTGTTGTGAGATGCAGAGTTCAGCTGTCTATGAAACTCGGCATCCAGCGCAGGAAACTGCATGAAATTCTCATCATAGCTCTCCAAAAAGGCGAGATGTTCACGATGCGATTTTTGAAGAACAACCCAGAAAAGGTGCTCTTCGGGAAGGCCAATGAGTTTCTCGATGGAACGCAGTTCGAACATTACGCGGACCTCGTGTAACTCTTCTGCATAACTCTCGGTGAAGCCCACAAGTGTCCAACTTTTCTGGGGTTCCTTTCGAACAAATTCGAAGCGGCTGAGCCGGATCAAGAACTCTCGCACGGCGGAGTTTGATACCCCGATTTCTTTGGCCAAGGCGGCTTCGTTGATCCGGCTGTTCGGCCTAAGCCGCTCGTTCAGGACCATTTCCATAAAGGCCCGTTCGATCATCTTTTCGGTAGTCTCGACCATATTGCTTGGAAAGTAGTCGAAGGCTTCAGGTGGCCGTTCGATATTCCAAGCCTTGGCACCCAGCTGCAGTATGCCGTTCTCTTGAAGGCTTTCGGCGACCCGGCGGGCGGTGTTCCGGCTGACATCGAGTCGCGTTGCCAGCTCAGACACAGAGCCGGCCATGCGGTTTGCGGCAATCAAATCCAAAGCATCATTGTAGCAGCGTTTATAGAGCCGATTTGACCGTGCCATCGCCGTCCCTTTCAGCGTTTTTTAACATTTAAAGACAGTTGATTCTGATAAAGATAGTCTTTTATCGATTATAGACACATATCCTTGGGAGGACACAATGACGAAACTAAACGCCCTTTCACGGCGGACCTTCAGTGCTGGCATCGTGCTGGGTGCAATCGCAATGACAGCTGTCCCGGCTGCAGCGCAGGACGTTCTGCGCTTTGGCCACGTCTACGAAGAAAGCACGCCCTACCACCAGGCCGCATTGCGCGCAGCCGAAGCCTTTGGTGAGGCAACTGACGGCCGGTATGAGATCCAGGTCTTTCCGGCATCGCAGCTTGGAAACGAGACGGCTTTGAACGAAGCGCTTTCCTTGGGCACGGTCGATATCATCTATACCGGCCCGGCCTTTATGGCACAAAGTTACCCGCCGATCGCGATCTCGGACTTCCCGTTCACGCTTCGCGGCTATGACCATTGGGAAGCCTATGCGACCTCTGATCTCTTTGATGAGTTGGCCGGTGGCTATACGGAGGTCACCGGCAACTACGTGGCGGCCATGACCTATTACGGTGCCCGCCACGTCACGTCGAACTACCCGATCTTGACGCCTGCCGACATGGAGGGCTTGAAAATTCGGACGCCGAATGCGCCCGCCTATCAGCTCTTTCCCGAAGTGACCGGCGCCAACCCCACGCCCATGGCGTTCTCCGAGGTTTACCTAGCCTTGCAGCAAGGCGTTGTGGATGCGCAAGAAAACCCGCTCCCGACCATTCAGGCGAAGGCCTTCCACGAAGTGCAAAGCAACATCAACTTGACGGGCCACATCGTGAACTCGCTGGCGACATTGGTATCGCCCTCAACTGAGCAGGCCTTGGGTGACGACATCGCGATCCTAGATGAAGTTCTTGAGGAAGCCGCTCTTTGGGCGTCCGCCGAGATCGTTCAATCTGAGAACGAATTGGTGGAATGGTTCCGCGCCGAAGGCGTAACCGTCAACGAAGTGGACCGCAGCCCGTTCATCGAAGCCGTGGCCCCGTCGCTCGTCAGCGACGTCATGCCGTGGGACTCGTCGGTCTACGAGCGTCTGCAGGACATCGGGCAGTAAAGCATCTGATTGCAAAAGCGAAAGAGGGGTCTCTGGCCCCTCTTTCACGCTAGGGTGGAGGAGAGGTCTGGAATGAGTATGAGTTCGAGCGACCGCGTCAGTGAAGACATGATCGAAGACATGCTGCACGCACAAGAGCGCAGCGAAGAAGAAGCGCCACGGGTTCCGTTCAAGCCCTATGATATCGTCGTTTTGCTGGTGTTCATCGCTCTATTCGGCGTGGTTTTCTTGCAGTTTTTCACGCGCTATGCCCTCAACGACTCGATCAGCTGGACTGAAGAGGCGGCGCGGTATCTTTTGATCTGTCTAGCCTTCATCGGGTGCGTGAAATGCCAGATCCTCGACTCGCATATTCGCTTGGAAGTGATCGACCAAGTTCTGGGCGATAAGATTAAGTACCTCAAGGTTTTCTCTTTGGCCCTGATCCTGGGCTTTTCGATCTTTTGCACCTGGTCAACCTGGGAGTTGATCCAGCGGACGAGTTTTCAAAGCATGATCTCTTTGCCGTTCCCGAAATACTATCTCTACGCTGTCATCATCGTCGCTTTGATCGCGATGTCCCTTGTCTGCGCGTTGCAGCTTTATGTCGCCGTTCGGAGGGCGTTCAAATGACCGTTGTTCTGATGTTCGTCTCGCTCTTTGCCTTGATGCTGATGCGGGTGCCGATCGCCTTCGCCTTGGCGCTGTCCTGCATCGGCTACATCGCGCTCGAAGGCCTGCCGCCGGTGCTGTTGATGCACAACATGGTCAACGGCATGAACAGCTTCCCGCTCCTGGCCATTCCCTTCTTCATTCTCGCCGGAGCTCTGATGAATTCCTCGGGCATCACCAGTCGCATTTTCGCCTTCGCACGCTCGATTGTGGGGTGGATGCATGGCGGATTGGGGCATGTGAATGTCGGCGCGAGCATCATTTTTGCTGGGATGTCTGGTGCGGCAGTTGCCGATGCGGGTGGGCTCGGTGCAATCGAGATCAAGGCGATGCGCGACGCCGGCTATGACGATGACTTCTCGGTCGGTGTTACGGCTGCGTCCTCAACGATCGGCCCGATTATCCCGCCCTCACTGCCGCTTGTTATCTTCGGCGTCATGGCCTCGGTCTCAATCGGAGACCTCTTCGTCGCAGGCATTGTTCCCGGTTTGTTGATGGCTTTGGCCCTTATGATCATGGTCTGGTTCTACGCGCGGCGGCGTGGATACCCCACGGATACGGGCTTTTCGGTCTCCAATGTTGGCCGCACCTTTGTGTCCGCCTTTTTGCCGCTCATGACGCCGGTGATCATTGTGGGCGGGATCGTGTCGGGCGCTTTCACCCCAACTGAAGCGGCCGTTTGTGCTGCGGCCTACGCCCTGGTGCTCGGTGTGCTCGTCTACCGTACGATCACGGTTCGATCCTTCGTCCGTGTTTCGATGGAAACGATAGAGACGACCGCCTCGATCATGTTGATCGTGGGCGCTGCCACCGTCTTTGCCTGGATCCTGACGGCCAACCAAGCTGCGGCCCAATTCGCAGACTTCATGTTCTCGATCACCGACAACCGGAACGCGATCTTGTTGATCATCATGCTGGTCGTCCTGATCATTGGGCTTTTCATGGAAACGATTGCGGCGATCTCAATTCTTGTTCCGGTCTTGTTGCCTATCTCTGCTGAAATTGGTGTCGATCCGGTCCATCTGGGCGTCATCATCATCTTGAACCTCATGATCGGACTTTTGACGCCGCCGGTGGGCATGGTCCTGTTCGTGCTTTCGAAAGTCTCAGGCGTCCCATTCGGCCAATGTGTCCGAGCCACAATGCCGTTCTTGGTTCCTTTGATCGGTGTCCTTCTGCTTCTCACCTTTGTGCCAGCGCTGACGCTCGCCCTGCCTGAATACCTCAACTCCAACTGAACGAGCCCCAAATGAAAACGCTAATCTGTAGAAAGCCGGGCGAGTTGACGCTTGAGGAGACAGAGTTTGACGCTGTTCCAGACGGCTGGGTGCCCCTTGACACCGCGCGTGTTGGGATTTGTGGGACGGACTATCATATTTTCGCAGGAAACCAGCCCTTTCTAGAATACCCAAGGGTTATGGGCCATGAAGTCTCCGCGCGCGTGTCGTCAGACTACAAAGGGTCCGCTTTCACGCCTGGTGAACTTGTCATTTTGAACCCGTATCTTGCCTGCGGTACGTGCCACGCCTGTCGGATGGGCAAGCCCAATTGCTGCGAGAATATTCGTGTCTTTGGCGTGCACCGAGACGGCGCCATGGCCGAAAAATTCGCAGCACCGCCTGAAAACCTCATTCGAGCTGACGGGCTCAGCGCCGACCAAGCCGCTATGGTCGAATTCCTCGCCATTGGTCGGCACGCTGTCGTCCGCGCGGGCGTGACAAAAGGAGCTAGATCGCTGGTGATCGGCGGCGGTCCGATTGGTCTGGCCTGCGGCCTCTTCGCCCGTTTGGAGGGCGGCGAGGTCACTATTTTAGATCGCTCGAAAGCAAAGTGCGAAACCTTGTCCGAGACCTTTGGCTTCAACACGATCTCGCCTGATGATGCCTGGCATCTCAAGACCCAAGAACTGTCCAACACATTCGTGTTTGACGCCACGGGCAGCATTCACGCCATGAATAACGGTCTGCGGTTTGTCGCCCATGGCGGTAGCTACGTTCTGGTGAGCGTCGTGAAAGGTGACCTCGTCTTCGAGGCCCCCGAATTCCACAAGCGTGAAACCAACTTGTTGAGCAGCCGCAATGCGCTTGCCGACGACTTTGAGTTCGTTGTCGCGGCGATCAAATCTGGTGCCATCGATACTGATAGCCTTCACACGCACAGAACGACATTTGATACGGCGGCTGAGAATATCTCGGCGTGGTCCGATGCGCGCGACGATGTGATCAAAGCCATTCTTGAGGTGGCATAGGCAATGGCCAAGCCCCTCAAAACAGACGTTCTGCAGTTTGGCACCAGCCGGTTTCTGCAAGCCCATGCAGACTTGTTTTTTTCGCAAGCCACAGAGCCCTTGACCGTGACCGTCGTGCAGACTTCGGGCGATGCGTCGCGCGCCAAGCGTCTCAAGGCGCTGGCTGTGCCCGAAGGATTTCCGGTGATTGTGCGTGGCATCCGCGACCAAGTTGAAATTGATGAAACACACACCGTAAGCTGTGTGAAGCAGGCCTTCTCAACGGCAACGGATTGGGATGCGGTCTGCGAGGTTGCCAAGACGGCGCGTTTCATCGTGTCAAACACTTCGGAAAAAGGATTCAGCCCCAAGCCAGAGGACACCGATCCCGATCGCCTATTGTCTGCAAGTTTTCCGGCAAAACTGGCTCATATTCTGGCAGCTCGATTTCAAGCGGCATGTCCCCCTCCGGTGCTTCTTCCGACAGAACTGATCGCAAAGAACGGAGATACGCTGAAGGGCCGCGTCATCGATATAGCGAAAGACGTGCTGCCTCTGCCGGGCTTCCAGGATTGGCTCGTTCAGATGCCCGCGGCAAATTCCATCGTTGATCGGATCGTATCTGAAGCTTTGCAGCCTGCGGGTGCTGTTGCCGAGCCCTACGCGCTTTGGGCCATCCAAAAAACAGAAGGTATCTCGGCACCTTGCGAGCATCCGGCTATCCAGGTCTTCGCTTCGTTGGCCCAGCCTGAGCGGCTGAAGCTTCATATCTTGAACCTTGGCCACACACTTTTGGCGGATTGGTGGTTTGATGCGGGTGAGCCTGACGGAAAAACGGTTCTCGATTGTATGCGTGGCCCCGAGAGGGAGGCGCTTGAAAAGGTCTACGACACGGAAGTAATCCCTCTATTTGCAAACCGAGGCCTAGAGACCGAGGCGCGCCTCTATGCGCAATCGACGCTGGAACGGTTTGCCAATCCTTTTCTGGATCACAAACTGTCAGATATCGCCGCCAACCATAACGAAAAGATCGCGCGCCGGGTCGGGGATCTTTTGTCCTGGTCAGGAGCGATTGTGGGATCAGCGCCCTCCCTAGAAGGCCTTGTGAGCCGCATATGAATTGCTCCCAATCCATTCTGCGGCTTCATCCCAATGACAATGTCGCTGTTGCCTTGGCGCCATTGCATGCGGGGGCTGACTTAGGCGGATACGCCGTGGGTTCGGATGTTCCTGCTGGCCATAAGGTTGCGTGCAACGCCTTGGAAATAGGCGTTCCGGTTGTGAAATTCGGACAGTTGATCGGCCGGGCGACACAGCGCATTCACCCAGGTGAGCATGTGCACGCGCACAATCTTTCCTTTGAAACCGGAGATAAATTTGCGCCTGTCGATGACAGGAAAGCTCTGGCATTACCCGAACCTACACGAACCGTATTTCGGGGATACGTGCGACCGGACGGGCGTGTTGGCACGCGAAACTTTGTTGGTATTCTGGCCTCGGTCAACTGTTCTGCCTCTGTGTGCCACGCCATAGCGGCACGCGCGAATGCCGAGCTTTTGCCAGGCCTTCAAAACATCGACGGGTTCGTGCCCTTGGTCCACGATCATGGATGTGGGATGCAAAGCAGCGGCGAAGGGTTCGAGGCTCTGTTGCGCGTGCTCAAAGGCTACCGGGACCATCCAAATTTTGGCGGCGTTCTGATCGTCGGCCTTGGCTGCGAGGTCAACCAGGTCACGCTCTATAAGCCGACCAATTGGCGCGACGCGCGCATTTCTACTTTGAACATCCAAGAAACCAGCGGTTCAGCATCCGCCGTTGCGGTGGCCTTGGAAAAACTCTCCCTGATTTCCAAGGCCGCCAATGAGGATATGCGAACCGAATGCCCGGTCTCGAAACTGACGCTTGGCATGCAATGCGGTGGGTCCGACGCGCTTTCTGGAATCACGGCAAATCCGGCGCTTGGCGTGGCCTCCGACATATTGGTCGGCAACGGCGGCACGTCCATCCTGTCCGAGACACCGGAGATTTTTGGCGCACAGCATCTTTTGATCCATCGGTCGAACGCGATGACCGGCAGGAAAATTGAAGGTTTTCTGCACTGGTGGAAAAACTATGCCGCCAAAAACGGTGCGACGCTCGACAACAATCCATCGCCAGGGAACAAGCGTGGCGGGCTCACGACCATCTTAGAAAAATCACTCGGTGCGGTCGCAAAGGCGGGGCAATCGCCGCTCACCAACGCCTATGCATATGCTGAGCGGATTGACACATCAGGCCTCGTTTACATGGACAGTCCTGGCTACGATCCGGTCGCTGCCACGGGACAAGTGGCGGCTGGCGCCAACTTGATTGCGTTTACCACAGGGCGAGGGTCTTGCTTTGGCGCCAAACCCGCTCCGTCGTTGAAAATCGCCTCAAATGGCGGGCTTGCGCAATCCATGCCCGAAGAAATCGATGTGGATGCGGGCCCAATTGCCACCGGGGCTGTGAGCATCGCGTCCAAAGGCCTTGAGATATTCGAGCGGCTTATTGATCTGGCAAATGGCGAGAAGAGCAAATCTGAGATGTTCGGATACGGCGACCTTGAATTTGTTCCCTGGAAAATCGGAGCGACCCTTTGACCGATCTGCTGTGTTTTGGAGAGCCGCTGGTTGAGTTTAACCAACGGCCGGATGGAACCTTTGTCAGCGGCTGCGGCGGGGATATTTCGAACTGTGCCGTCGCGGCCAAGAGGTCTGGCATCAGCGCCGGTATCATGGCCGCGATAGGCGACGACTTGTTCGGCGACCAACTGATGGCGTTCTGGGCGCGGGAAGATGTGAGCTACCAAGGCGTCGTCCGCGTTCCAAATGATCTGACAGGCGTGTACTTCGTCACACACGGCGCTCACGGGCATGCGTTCACCTACCGACGCGCCGGATCGGCGGCCAGCAAAGTGTCTATGGGCTTGTTCGATCGTTCGGCGTTTCGCGACGCCAAGTGCTTCCACTTCTCTGCCATTTCGCAAGCCATTTCAGGTGAAGCGATGAGAGCCACATTCGACCTGTGCACCGCAGCAAAGGAAAACGGGCTTTTGGTGTCCTACGACACTAATTTCCGCCCGCAACTCTGGTCATTGGAAGAGGCAACCGATGCCATGCGGAGAACCGTTCCGCTCTGCGATATCGTCCTGCCCGGATTGGATGATGCCATGCTGCTGACCGGGCAAAATTCGAAAGATGCCATCGCAGATTACTTCCTCGATCTCGGCGCAAAAGTCGTGGCCCTCACTCTTGGGGCGCATGGCGCATTTATCGCAACGCCAACACAACGTTGTGCAATCCCAGGGCGCAAGACGTCTGCTGTAGATGCCACCGGCGCCGGAGACGCGTTCGACGGGGCCTTCCTCGCCGCGTTTCTATCGCACGGGGATCCTTTCGAAGCCGGAAGAGCCGCAAATCTTTATGCCGCGAATTCTGTCGCGTCATTTGGTGCAACATAGGCTTTGGTCGACAAAGACTACAGGGGGTAGGGTCCGGCTGGGAGCGGTCTGAAGTGATCCCAGAAAACTGGACATTTGGTTCAGATATATCCCAAACCTTCGGAGGGATACGGAGATGGCGAAACGCCGGAAGTTTACAGATCAGTTTAAAGCCAAGGTCGCATTGGAAGCGCTTCGTGGAGATAAGACGGTGCAGTAAATCGCGGCGGAGCGCCAATCCTTCGACAGTTCGCAAATTGACACTAGATCGCATCGCATACTGCTTTGGTGGCATAAAGCCTTAAGTTAATGGCTGGGCAGCGCCCCTTGCCGCCTTTGTGAGACCTGACGCGTGGCCTGTGGGTGCCACTCGGGCATTGGCCTGTCCAAACACACTGGAATTGACCGGAGCGGCAGGATAGGTCTCCGCCATGCTTGATATCACCGCCTCCTTGCCGCTCGTCCTTGTTGCCGCCGTTTTGGGCTATCTTCTGGGCGCCGTTCCCTTTGGCCTCGTTTGGGCGCGTGTTTTTAACCTTGGGGATTTGCGGCAGATCGGCTCTGGCAATATCGGTGCCACAAACGTGCTGCGCACCGGCAGCAAGACGGCTGCCTTTCTGACGCTCATCTGCGACGCGGGCAAAGCTGGGGCCGCTGTTCTGTTGGGCAGCGCTCTGCTGGGTCCGGCAGAAGGCCAGATTGCTGGTTTCGCAGCCTTTCTGGGGCATTGTTTCCCCATCTATCTGGGCTTCAAGGGCGGAAAGGGTGTGGCCACCTATCTGGGCACGCTGATTGCCGTTGCGTGGCCCGTGGGCTTGGCGTGCTGTGCCACATGGCTCGTCACCGCCGCCCTCTTCCGGATTTCGTCGCTTGCTGCGCTGGTGGCTTCGGCCAGTGGTGTGCTTTGGGCGCTGGTTTTGGGCCACGGGTCGGCGGCGCTTCTGGCTGGGCTGCTGGCCGGACTGGTCTGGATCCGCCACGCCGCCAATATCTCCCGGCTGCTGCAAGGCACTGAGCCGCGCATCGGCAAAAAGGCGTGAGCCGCGCAGACCCGCTGGAAGATGCGCCCCCTGCCGATGTTCCTATGCGCCTCGCCGCGCTGCCCCTCGGCAGTTTTACTGCCTCTGTGCAGGGCACGCGCTGGCTTTTGACACGCAGTTGCCAGGCCCAAGGCCGCGTTCAAAAGCTGGTAGGGCACGCGCTCGACGGCTCAGATCGGATCAGCTTCAACCTGTACCAGACGGCACAGGGCTGGCGCCTGCGCCCCTGCGAAATGCCCGCCGCAAAGGTGATCGGCATCCTGCGGGCACTTTCCCCTTTGGACGATCAGTAGCTGTAAGCTGCGTAGATCCTGGACAGATCTCCGCCCCAGTCACCGTGATAATCGTCCAGCAACTCGTCTGCCGGTGTTTTGCCGGTTTCCAGAGTTTCCTTCAGGGCATTGAGGAAATGCGTCTCGTCCGGAAGCAGCCCGCCTGCACCAGGCCGAGCGCGCGCTTTCAGCCCAGCCTCGGCGATGGCAACCGCTTCGCGGGCCAGATCGCCCAGGCCGACGCCATTGGCAGCACCCGCAAGCCCATCGACAGAGGCCGCGACCCGCAGCCCCTCACGGGTTTCCGTGTCGAGGCCCTTGACCAAATCCCAAGCCGCATCCAACGCGCCCTGGTCATAGGTCAAGCCCACCCAGAACGCCGGCAGCGCGCACAGCCGCCGCCACGGGCCCCCATCCGCGCCGCGCATCTCGATGAATTTCTTGAGCCGCGCTTCTGGGAAAATCGTTGTCAGATGATCTGCCCAATCGCTGAGGGTCGGGGTCTCACCGGGCAGCGCGGGCAGCTTGCCCTCAAGGAAATCCCGGAATGACTGTCCCAGCGCATCGATATAGACGCCGTCGCGATAGACAAAATACATCGGCACATCGAGCGCATAATCTACCCAAGCCTCAAAGCCGAACCCCTCTTCGAAAACAAAGGGCAACATGCCGGTGCGCGCATCATCCAGTGATCGCCAAACCCGCGAACGCCAGGATTTATGGCCGTTGGGCTTGCCCTCAAAGAAGGGAGAGTTGGCAAACAGGGCAGTGGCCACAGGCTGCAGAGCCAAGGCCACGCGGAGTTTCTGCACCATGTCCGCTTCTGATGAGAAATCCAGATTCACCTGCACCGTGCATGTCCGATACATCATCTGCGTGCCGTGGGTGCCAACCCGGCCCATATAGTCAGTCATCAGCCTGTAGCGGCCCTTGGGCATCTGGGGCATGTCGTCATGGGACCACTCCGGCGCGGCGCCCAACCCGATGAAGCCCACACCGATCTCGTCTGCGATATCTTTCACTTCGCGCAGATGCTGGTTCACCTCGTCACAGGTCTGGTGAATGGTTTCCAGCGGCGCGCCTGAAAGCTCCAGCTGGCCGCCCGGTTCCAGGCTGACATTGGCCCCGTCCTTGATCAGGCCGATCAGCTTGCCCGCCTCTTCTACAGGGGCCCAGCCATACCTGTCGCGCAGCCCACTCAACACCGCCTCTATGGAGCGTTCGCCCGCATAGGGCAGGGGGCGGTGCGTGTCTTTGCAATAGCCGAACTTCTCGTGCTCGGTGCCGATGCGCCACGCGTCTTTGGGCTTGCAGCCACTGGACAGATACTCGACCAGCTGCGCGCGATCTTCGATGGGGCCGCCACCGGATTGAGGGATGGACATGTCAGACGCTCCGCATAGGCATTAACGGTTCAGGGGATGGCGTGTCACGGCGCGGCTGTCAATCCGGCGATACACTTGCAGTTGTGTAAGGGGGCCGCACAGCTGCCCTGCGCCAGACCGCAAGCGCAGTATCCCCAGAGTAGGACAGGGCCGTGACAAGCGCTGTTTGCGAAGCGCCTGGCAGGCCGGCGAACACATCATAGAGCGCTTCGGCCCCTTCGGCAGATTGCGGAATCAGCAGGGCCTGTCCGTCGTTCTGGCGCAGACGCCAGCAGCGCCGCGCCCCGGCCACCACCAGCACATCCAGCGCAATCAGATCATCGACGGCGACCACACCGCCCATGACAGGCCCCATGTAGCTGATGCGGCCCTCGATCACTTCCACGATGCCGGGCGCCTCGCCCTTTGCGTGAAACCGCGCCCGGCGCAGGGCCGTTACAGCCCAGCCGATCCCAACGAGCGTCAGCAGCAGCCCGAAGCCTTGCACCACCGGGCCGGGCGACACGGCAAAGCGCAGCCCCACCGCAGCGACCCCGGCCGCGATGAAGGTTTCAAGATAGCGCGACAGAAGGGCGGTGACTTCGGGTCTCATGGGCAAGAGATGGCAATCGCGTGCGCAAAGGTCCAGACCTGCGGTGACGGATTGTCTGACCAGCGCGGGCGAATCGGGCCGGATATCGGATGAAGCTGGAAGCGAAACGGGGGCGCGGCGGGGCGGGCGTGCGCCTAGTCCCAATCCCCCAGCCGATCCTGCCACAGCGTCAGGGCTGCGACTGCCGCGGTGTCTGCCCGCAAGATCCGGGGGCCCAGCCGCACCGCGTGGGCATTGGGCATGTCACGCAGACGGGCGCGCTCGGCATCGGAAAACCCGCCCTCTGGTCCGATCAGAATCGCCCAGGGGCCGGGAAGATCGGGCAAGGACGGGCCGCGGCTTTCCGGGGCGAGCGCTTCATCGCAGAACATAAGTTGGCGTTCTGCGGGCCAGCTGTCGAGCAGCGCGCCAAGGCGGCTCAGGGCTGACACTTCGGGCACATAGGTGCCCCCGCATTGCTCGGCCGCTTCCACAGCGTGGGCTTGCAGCCTGTCCTGGCGAATGCGCTCGGAATTGGTGAAGGCGGTTTGGACGGGCATGATCCTGCGCGCGCCCATCTCGGCGGCTTTTTCCACAATGAAATCCGTGCGGGCTTTCTTGATCGGGGCAAAGCACAGCCACAGGTCGGGCGGAGTTTGCTGGGGGCGGGTCTGCGTTTCCACCAAAAGGCTGCCGGCGCGTTTGCCTGCCTGCGCAACGCGGGCCAGCCATTCGCCGTTTATGCCGTCAAATACCCGCAGCGCACTGCCTTCACCCAGCCGCATCACGCCAAAAAGGTAATGCGCCTGCTCCTTTGTCAGGAGAACCGTTTGCCCCGCGCCCAGCGGGTGGTCTAAGTAGAGCCGGATCTTTGCAACCATGCGGGCACAGTATGACCGGCGCGCCTCAGACACCAGACACCAATCCTGCCCCGGAGGGGGCTGTTGCAGATGCCGTTTCGGGCAATTGGGTTGATCGCTATGCGCCTGCGGGTGCGCGGCCCTACCTGCGGCTCAGCCGGGCGGACCGTCCGATCGGCACGTGGCTTTTGCTGTTGCCGTGCTGGTGGGCCGTGCTGCTGGCCTCGGCCGCCCATGGCTGGCACTGGGGCAATCTGTGGCTGATGGTGGGCTGCGCGCTGGGGGCCTGGTTGATGCGCGGCGCCGGATGCACATGGAATGACATCACGGATCGCGAATTTGATGCGGCGGTCACCCGGACCCGGTCACGCCCGATCCCGTCTGGCCAGGTGACCGTGCGGCAGGCGGTGGCGTGGATGGTCGTTCAAAGCGTGATTGCCTTTGCCATCCTGCTGACCTTCCATCCCCTTGCGATTGCCCTTGGGATCGGGAGCCTCGCGTTGGTTTGCATCTATCCCTTTGCCAAACGTTTTACCTGGTGGCCGCAGGTGTTTCTGGGGCTGGCGTTCAACTGGGGGGCTTTGCTGGCATGGGCGGCGGTGACGGGCAGCCTCAGCGCTGCGCCGATCCTGCTTTACCTGTCTGGGATCGCATGGACTTTGTTTTATGACACCATCTATGCCCATCAGGATGCTGAGGATGATGCCATGATCGGCGTGAAATCCACCGCCCGCCTGTTTGGGGACAACAGCCCCATTTGGCTGCGCCGCTTCCTTGTCCTTTCGGTATTTCTGATGGGGGCAGCGGCTCTGGCGGCGCTACTGCCGGGGGCGAATGCTCTGCAGATGGCGCTGGGGATTGGGGCCGCCTGGGGGTTTGGCTGGCATATGGTCTGGCAGATGATGCAGTTGGACATCGATGATCCGGCGCGCTGCCTGAGGTTGTTTCGTTCAAACAGGGATGCCGGACTGATTGTGTGCGCTTTCCTTTTGCTGGCAACACTTGCCGGTACGTATTCAACCTTGTGATCTTTGTGGTGATTGCGTCTGGGTGCAGGGCACAGTAAGCCCACCTTCGGAGCCGGTCTCGGCGCTTCTGGAATAACGGTGCATGCGGCTTGGTCCTGCTATAATTATCTCGGCATTGATCGCCCTCGGCGCGGTCTTCTCGGTGCTTGCTGCGTTCGGGGCGGCGACTGCCGTTGAGCGGGCATCGGCCCGGATCGTGGCCGAAGCCCTTACGCGGGAGGGGCAGACCTGGACAGGGGTCGAAACCGATGGCCTGCAGGTGATCCTGACCGGGCGCGCGCCCTCTGAAGCAGCGCGATTCCGGGCGAGGGCCACCGCTGCCCGCGTTGTGGATGGCACACGCGTTGTCGACGGCATGGATGTCGAGGCCGCTGCCCCGCCACAGCCCCCGCAATTCACCGTTGAAATGTTGCGCAATGACAGTGGCCTGCAACTCATCGGCCTTGTGCCCACCAAATATGATCGCAGCGCGCTCATGCGGGCGCTTTCCGGGGCCAGCGGCTCGGTGACCGATCTGTTGGAGCAGGCCGATTATCCGGTGCCCCGCGGCTGGGACATGGCAATGAAATATGCCAGCGATATGCTGCCCCGGCTGGAACGGGCCAAGATCTCTGTCGCACCTGGTGAGGTGCGCATTACGGCTGTCACCGACAGCCCAGAGGCCAAGGCCATGCTGGAGGCCGAGTTGACGCGGCGCGCGCCCGATGATCTGCGCCTTGCCCTCGACATTGCCGCGCCCCGGCCGGTGATCACGCCCTATACGCTGCGCTTTGTGATGTCGCCTGATGAGCCGCCCCGCTTTGACGCTTGTGCCGCGAATACGCAGGTGGCCCGCGCGCGCATTCTCTCTGCGGCGCGCAAGGCCGGGCTTGATGGCAAAGCGGTCTGTCCCATTGGCCTTGGCGCGCCCACGTCTGAATGGGCGGCTGCCGCGGAGGCGGGCATTGGCGCTGTCGAGGCGCTTGCGGGGGGCTCGATCACCTTCTCGGATACGGATGTGGCGCTGCGCGCGCCGGAGGGCACGCCCATTGCGCAGTTTGACAAGGTGGCCGCCGAACTTGAGGCGGCGCTGCCGGAAATCTTTTCCCTGACGACGGTGCTGCCGGAGCAAAAGGACGGCGATGAAGAAGACCTCGGCCCGCCCGAATTCATCGCGACTCTTTCCCCGGAAGGGCAAGTGCAACTGCGCGGCAAACTGGGCGATGGGCTGAGCCGACAAGCGATTGAAAGCCTTGCGCGGGCCCGCTTTGGGGTGCGCGATGTTTATTCCGCCACGCGGCTGGACGCGGACCTTCCCGGCAATTGGGGCGTACGCGTTCTGGCAGGGCTCGAAGCACTCGAAGCGCTGGACCGCGGCACTCTGATCGTGCAGCCGGATGCGGTTTTGTTGCGCGGGGTTACAAGCCGCGAGGATGGGCGGGCCATGATGGCGCGTGTTCTGTCAGAAAGGCTGGGGGAAAGCGCCAACTTTTCCCTTTCGGTCACCTATGAGGCCCCGCCCGAGCCGGAAAACACCCTGCCCACACCCCAAGAATGCCTGGCGCAGGTCGCGGAGATCATCGAGGCTCGAAAGATCACCTTTGATCCCGGCTCGACGGCCATCAGCGCCGAGGCAATCCCGGCGATCTCAGCCATTGCCGATGTGCTGAAGGGCTGTCGCGATGTGGAGATGGAGATCGAGATCGCAGGCCATACGGACAGCCAGGGCCGCGAGGTCATGAACCGCAATCTCAGCCAGGCCCGTGCCGATGCCGTGCTGGATGCGCTGGCCGCGCGGCGCGTTTTGACGGGTGCGATTTCAGCGGTTGGATACGGCGAGGAGCAGCCGATCGAAACCAATGAAACCGAAGAGGGCCGGGAGGCCAACCGTCGGATCGAGTTCCGCCTGATCTCGCCCCTGCCCGAGGGGGAGGAGACAGGCACGCCCGACGCGCAGACCGGCGCCGAGGACACAGCAGAAACTGATGGCGACGTCGCTTCGGGCGAAACCACAGGCGCGCCGCCCACTGACCCCCCAGAGAAAGTCAGTATCCCAGCGGATCCGACGCAGGAGACCGGTTGGGTGTTCGGAACGCAGATCAGCCCTCTGCGACCACAGCCAGCCCCCGAACGCCCTGAGGGCAGTCTGAGGCCTCCGCCGGAAGAAGAGACAGTCGTGTTGGATGGCGTATCGGGAGCCGCCGAAGCCGTGACCGAAGCCGTGACCGAAGGCGAAACGCTTGAAGGCGAAGCTGCAGAGGTCGCCCCTGAGGAAGCGGCCCCTGAAGAGGAGGCGCCCTCTGAAGAGGCGGCGCCCGCAGAAGCTGCGCCCGACACAGAGGCACCTGCGCCTGAGGGGAACACGGCCACCGCCCCTGAAGATGCGCTCAGCGGGGAAAGCGCGGACACCCAAGCCGATCCCTCTGTCGGGCCAGCACCTGAAAGCCCTGCCGCGCCTGCAACAGAAGCCGAGACACCCACAGAAGCCGCCGAAACGGCGCCAGCAACTGAAGATCCGGAACCTGCTGGCACCGCTGATCCCAGTGCGCCTGCCCAGACACCCGCTGATGCGGCAGACACGGAGCTGTCAGACCCGGTAGACTCTGCCCCAGACGAGTCAGAGAGCCCGCCCGCGCCCGCGTCCCAGGAGGACACACCCAATGAATAGAAGCGAATTCGTTATCGTGACGGCTGTCATCCTGTTCGTTGCCTTCTTGCTGGGGTGGTTTGCAAGCTGGCTTGTCCACCGCCTGACCCGGGTCACAACGGATGAGATGAATGACCTCGATCGCATGGCCAAAGAGCTGCATGAGGCTGAGGAAGCCCGCGATCATGCCATGACTTATCTGCAGACGCGCGAAGGGGAATTGGTCAACCAGATGACGCAGAAGGATGCGGAACTGGCTGCCGCCATGGATGGCCTGCGCGCCGCGCGCGAAGAGGCTGAGGAACTGCGCGCCTATATCGAGCGTCAAAGTCAGTAGATAAACGATCGGCGCTGCTGTGCGGCGGCCCGCAGTGCGCCCGCATTCGCACGGTGTGACGCCACCGCGCTTCAGGCAGCCGCTGTGCAAGGGCCTGCAGGCTACCAGCGGGTAAGCGCGTCTTCGTCTTCGTCTTTTGCGGCCACCCATGTGGTGTCGCCGCCGCGCCGCTCCTGCTTCCAGAACGGGGCGCGGGATTTCAGATAATCCATGAGAAATTCAGCCGCCTCAAAGGCGTGCACTCGATGCCGCGCAGCAGTGGCGACCATCATGATCTGGTCGCCCGGGCGCATCAGACCATAGCGGTGGATCACCAGTGCGCCCGCAAGGGACCAGCGCGTCTCCGCTTCTTCTGCAATCTTGGCCAGCGCCTTTTCTGTCATGCCCGGGTAATGCTCGATCATCATCTCGTCGAGATTGCCGCCATCATCGCGCACAACTCCCGTGAAGCTGACAACAGCACCCGCCCCGGATTGGACATCCGTGAAAGCATCGAGCTCCTTTCCGGGTGCAAAGACAGCTTCCTGAACGCGGATGTCGGGCATCTCTCAGCCGCCCGTCATGGGCGGGAAAAACGCCACTTCGCGCACCCCGTCGAGGCGGGCATCGAAATCGCTCAGGTCTTGATCAAGTGCGACGCGCAGGGCGGAGATGTCGGCAAAAGCCACCGCATAGCGTTCTTCGCGGCCGCGCAGTTCTTCTACCAGATCGGCGACGGTTTCGGCGTCTGTTTCAATGCGATCCTTTGGGTGGCCGATCCGTTCACGCAGCCAGGCAAAGTATAAAACGTCCAGCTTCATGGCGTTCCATCCTTTTGGGGGGCGGGGCTTTCGGTGTCTTTCAGGTAGGGCATTGCCTTGCGGAAGTAATCCCACCCGGTGATCAGCGTCAGTGCGGCCGCGATCCACAGCAAGGTGAGCCCGCCATACCAAGTGGCCGCCCAGGCCTTGTGCAGTGGGCGCAGACCCAACTCATCAACCTCGTCACCGCGCAGGATTGAAGCAAAGATCTCTGGGTTCATCCCGAGGGTTTGCATGCCCAGATAATGCTCGAAGGCGCCATGGGCAAAGAGAACAGCAATGGCGACCATCTGTGCTGTGGTTTTCCATTTTGCGAGGATCGTCACCTTGAGGGTGCCCGCCGTATCGCCCAGAAACTCGCGCAGGCCTGACACAAACACCTCACGGAAGAGGATCACCGTGGCGGGCAGCAACATCCAGGGCGTCAGGCCGGAAAAGGCTGTCAGCACAAGCAGCGCAATCACAACCATCGCCTTGTCGGCGATCGGATCGAGCATTGCTCCCAGCTTGCTTTCCTGCCGCCAGGCGCGGGCCAGGTGCCCGTCCAGCCAGTCTGTTGCGGCGGCTGTCACGAAGAGGATCAGCGCCAGCCAGTCTGCATAAGGACGGGTGAAATAGAGGAACATGATCGCAACGCCGGGCGCGGCAAGCAAGCGCAACACAGTCAGGATATTGGGCAAGTTCAATCGCATGCCCAAGGTCTAACCTGCTGCGCTTCAGAGGGAAAGACCCGGCAGCCTACGCGCGGCCAAACAAACGCTCGATATCGGCCAGTTCGAGGGACACATAGGTTGGCCTGCCATGGTTGCACTGCCCCGATAGCGGTGTGGCTTCCATCTCGCGCAGCAGGGCATTCATCTCTTCGGCGCGCATTTCCCGGCCAGAGCGGATCGAGCCGTGGCACGCCATGCGGCTGAGCACGGCATCGATACGGCTTTCAAGCAAGCCGCTGTCACCCAGATCGGAAAGCTCATCACAGATGTCTTTCAGCAGGCCCGTTGTATCGACTTGCCCCAGAATTGCGGGCGTTTCCCGCACGGCGACCGCCCCGGGGCCAAAGGGCTCGATGCCCAAGCCGAGGGCTGCAAGAGGCTCTGCCAGGGCCAGCAGCACATCCGCCCCAGACCCAAGCTCTACGATGTCGGGGATCAGGAGGGCTTGCGCCGGCACACCGTTGCGCCCACGCGCCGCCTTCAGCTTTTCATAGACCAGACGTTCGTGGGCGGCGTGCATGTCCACGAGGATCATGCCGGTTTCCGTTTGCGAGACGATGTAACAGCCATGCAGCTGTGCCCGGGCCGCGCCTAAGGGGCGGGCGATGTCCTGCGGATCTGCGGCGGGAACATCGCTGCGCGCGGAAATGGCCCCTGCAAGCGGATCCGTATGAGGGGCGTCCTGCTGCGCAGGCGTGGCGCCGGGCAGGATAGGCTGCGCGGCGGGGGCGGCAAAGCCCGATGCCCTGCCATGTGAAGTCCGGTCCATCTGGTAAACCCGCGGCGTCTCCGCATCGGGTGGGGCCTGCCAATGGGTGCCCAGCTCTGCACCGGGGCGGGCTGGGGTGCGGAAGGCGGACAAGGTGTCCTGCCCCACTGTCGAGGAGGCCCGGTGCCCCGCCTCGGCCAGAGCGTGCCTTAGGCCCGAAACGATGAGCCCGCGCACAATGGCAGGCTCGCGGAAGCGGACCTCGGATTTCGCCGGATGCACGTTCACATCGACGCGCTGGGGATCGACGGTGATGAACAGGCAGGCGGCCGGATGTCTGTCGCGGCTGAGCACATCCATATAGGCCGCGCGCAGGGCGCCGAGCAGCAGTTTGTCTCGCACGGGGCGCCCATTGACATAGATGAACTGGGCCACCGCCGCGCCCCGTGAATAGGTCGGCAAGGCGGCATACCCGGTCAGGTGGATGTCCTCGCGGGTGGCATCAATGGGCAGGGCGTTGGCGGCAAACTCTTTGCCCAACACCACGGCCAGCCGTTTGCGCAGCGCATCAAACAGATCGCCGGCTTCCGGGTCGGCGCGGAAGGTGACACGCCCGCTGCCCCCGCCGGACATGTCCCGCAGGGTAAAACCCACGGCCGGTTCTGCCATGGCCAACCGTTTGACCACGTCGAGGATCGCCTGAGCCTCGGCCCGTTCGGTGCGCAGGAATTTCAGGCGCGCGGGCGTGGCATAAAACAGATCACGTAAGGTGACGGTTGTGCCGGGGCCGCGCGCTGCGGGGCGCGGCGCGTGCTGATGCCCCCCTTCGGCGCGAATTTCGGTGGCATCATGGCCTTCGGCCTTGGTTTCGATGCTCAGCCGCCCGACAGCCGCAAGGGATGCCAGCGCCTCTCCACGAAACCCAAAGGAGCGGATGTCCAGCAAGTCAGACCCATCGATCTTGGAGGTCGCGTGGCGGGTCAGAGCGAGGGGCAATTGCTGCGGAGGAATGCCACAGCCATCATCCGAGACCTGGATCAGCGTCTTGCCTCCGTCGGCCTGAAGGATTTCGATCCGCGAAGCGCCTGCATCGATGGCATTTTCCACAAGCTCTTTCACCGCTGAGGCAGGGCGTTCAACAACCTCGCCTGCGGCAATCCGATTGATGATGGCTTCGTCCAACTGACGAATGATCGGAAGCGCAGTATCTGAGCTTATATTGGGGTTATGTGAATTCATACCACAACCCTTAGCAGACGCGCCCTGAGTCGCGAAGGCCGATTTGCGCGCTCGCGGCGTGTTTAGCGCCGGGGTTACGGTGTAAAGTCGTTGGATCAGTGCAACAGGATCGCGGGGGGCAGTGCTGCCAAGCGTTGGCGCGATGGGGCCGATTAAGCAGGGCAAGGGGGGCGGTGCGCGCAATCCGCACCCGAAGGGTGCTCGGCCCAACGCCGGCCAGCGCGCCCAAAGGGCGCGATGGGACGGCGGCGGGAGCGCCCCCCCGCCGCCCCGATGTTAGTTCGCGGTTGCTTCCAACCCTTCCGGCTGGCCAACCACCACGAAATGCAGTCCGTCCGGATCAAGCACATCGTCGATAAAGGCTGTCAATTCCTCGTCGGTGACGGCATCGATGCGGGCATTGCGTGTGTTGACATAGTCGAGGCCCAGATCTTCCATCTGCATGCCCACGAGGATGCGTGCGATGCGCGCATTGCCATCAAACCGCAGGGGATAGGCTCCCGTCAGGTAGGTTTTGACGCGCTGTACTTCCTCATCGCTGAGGCCCTCTTCCCGCATCCTGCGCCATTCATCCTGCACGATGGCAATCGCCTCTGCGACCTTGCCATTGTCCGAAGAAAAGCCGCCCGAGATGGTTTCGCTGTAATCGCGGGGCGACAGGTAGGCGCCGATGCCATAGGTCAGGCCCCGTTTCACACGCACCTCTTCCATCAGGCGGTTGTTGAAGCCGCCACCACCCAGCACTTGCATGGCAAGATAGGCTTCGAAAAAGCGCTCATCGTCTCGTGGGATGCCATTCTGGGCGAAGACGACGACGGATTGGGGCGTGTCGAACGGCACCACGGTTACGCCTGATTCAACCGCGTAGGGCACGGCCTCTGGCATGGGCGCGCCGGTTTCTGGCAGATCGGCAAACAAGCGGTCGAGCCAGATCGACAGTGTCTCCGCATCCACATCGCCCACGGCGGCCACATAGAGCCTGTCACGGGCCATCACCCGATCGACGGCCTCCAACAGGTCATCGCGGGTCAGTGCGGCGAGGCTTTCGGTGGTGCCAGAGGGGGCGCTGCCATAGGGATGGTCCCCAAAGGCCAGTTCGGCAAAGGTGTCCTGGGCTATGGTGTCGGGGTCTGTCTTGTCGCTGTCGATGCCGCTTTGTACCTGGGCTTTCACCCGGTCAATATCGGCCTGCTCGAAGCGTGGTTCGCGCAAGGACAGGCGCAGAAGCTCCAGCGCCTCGTCCGCTGTTTCCGTCAGGAACTCTGCAGAAACCGAAAAGCTGTCATCGTAGGAATCGTATCCGAACCCGGCGGCCAGACCATCGCGCGCAGCCGCAAAGGCCCGCGAATCCAGATCACCTGCGCCTTCTTCCAAGAGGCCTGTCATCAGGTTGATGGCCCCGCGCTTGCCCGGCGCATCCAGCGATGTGCCCCCCTTAAAGCGAATTTCGAGTGCGACGAAGGGGATCGAGGGCTCTTCCACAAGCCAAGCCGTGATGCCACCGGGGGTGGTCACCTCCTGAATGTCCACTTCGGCGTGCAGGGGCAGCGCGCTGCTCAGGGCCGCAAAGCAGGCGGCGGCGAAGGTGCGGATCATCATTGGCTGACCTCCTGCGGGGCGGTGGGGGTGGCGTAGCCGGTGACCGAGCGGCGCTTGTCGAACAGGCGCTCGGCTGCGGCCATGACATCTTCGGGTGTCACGGCCTGCAAAATGTCAGGCCAGGCCTGAACGTCTTCTACGGTCAACCCGGCGGTCAAAGCCTCGCCATAGCGGCGGGCGCGCGATTGCAGGTTGTCGCGGGCGAAGATTTGCGAGGCTTTAATCTGCGTTTTGATCCGGGCGAAGGCCTCCATGTCTGGGCCCTCTTCCATGAACCGCGCCAGCACGGCATCCAGATCGGCCTCTGCTTCAGGGAGGCTGCGCCCGGGGGCCGGCACGATGACAAGGCCAAAGCTGGTGTCGTCATAGCTGGTGCCCGAATAGAAGGCGCTGGTATAGACGGCCTTCTGGGTTTCGAATTCCAGCGCCTTTCCCATCAGCGAGGTGGCTGAGCTGCCACCCAGCAGATCGGCCAAGTAGACCAGCGCAGCCGCTTCCTCCTGATTGCCGGGATCGCGTTCGGGCGCGAGGTAGCTGCGTACCAGATAGGGCTGCGAAATCTGCGGATCATCGAACATCAACCGGCGTTCGGCCAAATGGGGCGGTTCTGCGGGGCGCTGGCGTTCGGCAATCTCGGGGTTGGCCGGAATTGGCCCATAATGCTCATTGGCGAGTGCGCGCACCTCATCGGCGGTCACGTCACCGGCAACCACGAGGATGGCGTTGTTCGGCGCATAGTGATCGGCATAGAAATCGAGCGCGTCCTGCATGTCGAGCTCCTCGATCTCGGAGCGCCAGCCGATGATCGGCCGCCCATAGGGATGGTTGAGGAACAGCGCGGCGCGGCGCTGCTCGCCGAACAGGGCGCCGGGGTTGCTGTCGGTGCGCTGGGAGCGTTCTTCCAACACCACCCCAAGCTCGGGGCGGGCGACCTCATCGCTCAGCACAAGGTTCGTCATGCGGTCCGCTTCCATCTCCATCATGAGTGACAACCTGTCGGACGCGACCCGCTGGAAATAGCCGGTGTAGTCAAAGGAGGTGAAGGCGTTGTCTGAGCCGCCCTGCGCCTCGACCACTTCGGAAAACTCGCCCGGGGCGCGCTTTTCTGTGCCTTTGAACATCAGGTGCTCAAGGTAGTGGGCAATGCCGGACTTTCCCGGGGGCTCATCCGATGAGCCGACCCTGTACCAGACCATATGGACCGCCACCGGGGCGCGGGTGTCCTCGATCACGACGACATCCATGCCGTTCTCGAGTGTAAAGGTTGTCACGCCATCTTCGGCGGCTGCCAGTGGGGCAGCGGCCAAAGAGGTGGCGAGGGCGGTTGCAGTCGCAAGGCGTCGCAGGGGCATGGTATCTCCCGATGGGAACCGTTCAGGTGTCTAGTGGTAGAGGTACTGCTGCCTGAGCGCCATTCAAGTCTGCTTGCAATCCCGTGAACCCGGCGCGACGCGTGGCGCCTCCTGAGGGCAGACCCTAGCTGCAGCGATCCCCGCAGACCATCCCTACAAGCCGCGGGTTAAGCGGCCCGCGCCACGGGACAGACTTTTCACAACCCAGCCGGCAATCGGCGGTGCAATGCCTGATCAAAGCGGCTAAGCCTGCGCCCAAGGCAATTGCGGAGTCATCTTATGAAAAGTCACCTTTATCGCGCCACCACCACATGGACAGGTGATCTGGGGAAAGGGACGGCCAGCTATCGCGATTACAGCCGCAATCACGAGGTGGCCATCCCCGGCAAGCCTGTGCTTGCGGGATCGGCCGATGCGGCGTTTCGCGGAGATCGTGACCGATGGACCCCTGAGGACAGTCTCTTGGGTGCCCTGTCCACCTGCCACATGCTGTGGTTTCTGCATCTTGCCTCGGAGGCGGGCTGGGTCGTGCGCAGCTATGTTGATGCCGCAGAAGCCGAGATGGAGGTGAACGCGGATGGATCCGGGCAGTTTGCCTGGGCTGTTTTGCGGCCCGAGGTGCGCATTTCCGCCGGTGATCCGGCGCTGTCAGAGGCGTTGCACACCCGCGCCCATGACATGTGCTTTATTGCCCGCTCCGTGAATTTTGCGGTCACCTGCGAGGCCACAGTCAGCGGGATGAGCGCGCCATAGCGTTGTCCCTGTGATTTGCGCAGGGCCGGCTGCGCGGGCCCGTTGCCCGCGCGGGCCTTCTTACCAGCGCCATCCCCGGCGCCGGGGCACCTTAACTGCCAGCATGGGCTTGAGCAGGGGCGAGGCAAAGCGGTTGAGATCGAGCGCCTCATGGACGCCCACAGTATCTTGTCCGGCAAACTGGATTTCCACGGCGGAGCGCGTGTAGAACGGCGCGTCGAGCATGGATTTCACCTGCCTTGGTTTGGTGCCTGCATCCGCCCGGGTTTCCCGCCGCACGGCCCAAAGGGATCTGCGCAGCGGCGCTTTGGGCGGGGCCTTGATGGTTTGCACGGTGCCATCATCGTGGAAAATTGCCCCAACGGAGAGCGTCGAGCCATCCCTGCGATCCGCATCGTAAAAGCACACTGATCCTTCCCGGCAGGGATAGCGGCCCCAGGTCCAGTAGCTGAAATCCTCCTCCAGCGCGGCGGTTCCGAAATTGCTGTCGAAATAGCCGTGGCCCTCCCATTTCCAGCCTGGCCGATCGATATTGACTTCGATCCGGCTGACCGGCGCGAAGGGCCGCCAGACATGGCTGCCATCTGGCTTGAGTGGCAGTTCCATTTTGGTGACCGCCTGGGGATAGACGGTGACGGTGCCCTGAAGGCGGTGCATATGCGGCCAGGCCAACTCGTCGATCTCGATCTCCAGCCGGTCTTCTTTCCAGACCATCTTCGAGGGTCCCACCTCGAAGCTGTTCTGGGACAGCCGCAGCGCCTGCTCGCCTCGGTCGGTCATCGTCCAGCGGCCGCCGGGCCCATAGGTGGCCACGTTGATGCAGCAGTGATTGGCGGGGTTTTTGCGTCCGGACCAGCGATACCAGGGGGAAAAGACGGATCCTATGAAGCCGATGATCGAGATTGCACGCCCGCCATTGTCGGAGATCCCGTCGATATACCACCACGCGTAGCCGTTCGGCGGGACGGCGATATCGAAGCACGGTCCTTCAAGATCGTTTCGGCCGCGTGCTTCCCGGAAAGGGTCGCCATCGGGATCCCCGCTCCCGGATGTGCCCCCCCGCCGGCCAGTATCAGGCCGGGTAGACGTGTCTGTGCCGTCGGCCTCGCGAAGGCTGACATCATCCCGTGTGGGCTCCGCCCATAGAGGGAACCGTCCGACGCGGGAAACAGGCGGGCGAAGTCCGCCGGCGTCGTCAACTCCGTCCCGCCGGGCTGTCCAGCCGGTGCTGGTGAGAAGGTCAGACCCGCCTGGGCGAGCGCTTGAAAAGTTCTGGTCCGACATAGGGTTGTCTCCTTCTGAGTCGGTGCCTCTGTGCGGACGGAAGGCGGGCCGTTCATGATGATTTCGAAGCGCTCCATGCCCTCGGGCGGGGCGCGGCTGCCGGCACGGTCTTCGGCGCAGATGTAGAGGGTGGGATCTACGGGCATCTTGCCGGCGTGCAGGGCATCGAACTCTGTGCGTGGGTCATTCCCGAAAAATACGTTGTGATGGATGAGCTCTGGCCCGCGGGGCACAGCGGCAAAGCTCCAGACATAGGCAGACAGGCTGCGAGGCGCGACGGCCTGGGGCGGCAGCAGGTTGCGGGCCGCCGGGCCAAGGGCGCCGCGGCCCAGTGCCTGGGGATCGCCGTTGAACACCACGTGCCGGGTGGCGATCCTGTCTCCGGTGTCGGTGATTACCGCGGCGACCCGCCCACCCTGCACTTCGATGCGCGCCGCGCCGGTGCGCAGGTGGATCTCGCCGCCTTGCCGCTTCACGAGATCGGCAAGCGCATGGGCCAGACGGTGCATCCCGCCTTTCACGCGCCAAACGCCGCCCGCCTCTGATCGCCAGATCAGCCCGAGCAGGGCAGGCGCGCGATAGGGCGAGCCTCCCACATAGGTGGCATAACGCCCAAACAGCTGGGCCAGACGCGCATCACGGAACTGCCGACGCAGGCTGGGCATCAGCTTCGACAGCGGTGCCATTGCAGGGATCAATCCGGGCCGGGACAGGACCTTGGCCGTCAGGGCCATCTGGGACGGCTGGGCGCTTTCCATCATCGGCCCTTTGAAGGCCTCAAACAGACGCGCCATGCGGGCATCAAAGCGGCGGAAATCCTGTTCGGCCTCCGCGCCCCCCCATGCCCGGATCGCTGCGGCGCTGGCTTCCGGATCCGCATGCAGATCCAGCGAGGAGCCATCACGCCACCAATGGCGGGCCAGGACGGTTTCTGCCTCCAGGGTCACATGGTCGGACAGGGTCTCGCCGCAGCTTGCAAACAGATCTTCGAAGACAGGGCGCATGGTCAGAACAGTGGGCCCCGCATCGACTGGGCCGACCGGGCTGTCGAGCGTGCGCATTTTGCCACCGGGGTGGTTGTGCTGTTCGAGCACAGTCACCGACATCCCCCGCGCAGCCAGGCGTGCTGCTGCGGACAATCCCCCCATACCGGCACCTATGACGACAACCCTGTCTTGTGCAGCGGACATGATGCGTCTCCTTCGCGTGCCTGCGATCGCAGATACTCTTGTATAATGTACTTTACAGATTGTGTGTCTAGTTTAGTTTACAAAATGAAGCACGAAAGGAGCCGCCATGTCCGTTCAAAAAGCACTTTCGGTCCGCGTGGAGGCCGCGATGGATCGGGCCATAGCGCTCGGGCAGGGCACGGGATCGGGGCCTTCCCAACTGTCTCGGGCGCTGGAATATGCTGTAAAACCAGGGGGTGCGCGCATCCGGCCAACCATCGCGCTTTCGGTGGCGATGGCCTGTGGCGATGACCGTCCCAAACTCACGGATGCAGCCATTTCCGCCCTGGAGTTGATCCATTGTGCCAGCCTCGTGCATGACGATATGCCCTGCTTTGACGATGCGGATGTGCGACGGGGTAAACCATCGGTTCACAAGGCTTTTTCAGAACCGCTCGCGCTTTTGACAGGGGACAGCCTGATCGTGCTGGCATTCGAGGTGCTGGCCCGGGCGGGCGCAGAGAAGCCCGACCGTTTGGCCGAATTGATTCGGATTCTGGCGGCGCGCACGGGCATGCCCGGCGGGATTTGTGCGGGCCAGGGCTGGGAAAGCGAGAAAACCATCGATCTGGGCGCGTATCACCGGGCCAAGACGGGGGCGCTGTTCATTGCAGCCACCCAAATGGGGGCTGTGGCCGCTGGGCAGGATGCAGACCCTTGGGAAGAGCTCGGCGCGCGAATCGGTGAGGCCTTTCAAGTGGCGGATGATCTGCGAGACGCGCTGCTGGATGAGGCGGCTCTGGGCAAACCGGCCGGTCAGGATGCAGTCCATGATCGGCCCAACGCGGTGAATATTCTGGGCGTGCGTGGGGCGGTGTCACGCCTGCAAGACATTCTGTCAGGCGCGATTGCGTCGATCCCATCCTGCCCGGGGGAGGCGATGCTGGCGCAGATGGTGCGTGCCTATGCGGATCGGATCGTGCCCGAACCTGCCCGCATCTATGCAGCCGAGTAATCTGAGACTGGAGCCGGTCCGATGAAGGACACCCAGTCCACCCGCCAACCAGCCGCACAGGGCCTTGCGCCTTCCAGCGCGCCTGCCTTCGAACCGGCGCCGGCCAAGGGCCTTGGCGCGCGGCTGCGCCGGTGGCGCAATCGCAAGGTCGCAGATCCCGCCTTTCAGCGCTGGGCCTCGGCCGGCCTTCTGACACGGGGCCGCGCGTCGCGCGATGGGGTGGCCCTGTTTGATATCGTCGCCGGTTTTGTGAATGCGCAGGTGCTGCAGGCGCTTGTGGAGTTGAACATCTTGCGCGATCTGCGCGACGCCCCGGCAAGCGCTGCCCAACTGGGTGCCCATCACGGGATCGCCGCCCCGCGCATGCGCCGGTTGCTGGATGCCGGGGTGGCGCTGGGCTTGCTCGATCTGTCCCGGCAGGGGTACCAAACCGGGCGTCAGGGCGCTGCAGCCCTCGGTGTGCCCGGCCTGCTCGACATGATCCGCCACCACGCGGTTTTCTACCGGGATATGGCCGATCCCGTGGCCCTGTTGCGGGGCGATACGGAAACCGAACTCGCCCGGTTCTGGCCCTATGTCTTTGGCGCTGGCGCTGCTGGTGATCCTGCCTTGGCCGAACGCTATTCTGCCCTGATGACCGACAGCCAGGCGCTGGTGGCCGAAGAAACCCTGCGCACGATCGGGTTTGATGACACACGTCACCTGATGGATGTCGGGGGCGGTACCGGGGCCTTCTTGCGCGCCGCTGCCGCGACACAGCCGCAGATGCAGCTGACCCTGTTCGATCTGCCCGCCGTGGTGCCTGCCGCCACCGCGGCCTTTGCGGAGGCTGGCCTGACAGCGCGCACGGTGATTCATCCGGGCTCGTTTCGGGATGATCCGCTGCCGCAAGGGGCCGATACGGTTTCGCTCGTGCGGGTGCTCTACGATCATGAGGATGACACTGTTCTGGCTCTGTTGCGGTCCGTCCATGCGGCGCTGCCTGCCGGTGGCACGTTGGTCGTGTCAGAGCCGATGCGGGGCGGAAAGACGCCCCACAGGGCCGGCGATGTCTATTTCGCCTTCTATTGCATGGCGATGCAGACCGGCACAGCCCGCAGCCCGGAAGAGATCTGCCAACTGCTTGAAAAGGCCGGATTTGCAGAGATTGAACAGCCCAAGTCCCGGCGTCCTTTCGTGACCTCGGTGATCACTGCGCGGCGGCCCTGACACATCTGTCTGCGAGAACTGACACGGGCTGTGTCTATTTAGATTGACAGTTAAAAGTGTCAGACTAGACTTACATGCAAGATCAAGGTGCGACTCCCCGCCGCGGGAGTTCCAAGACGGGAGGCCCGCATAATGCAGGGGTTGAATTTTGCTGAGACATCGGCGGTCGTTCTGAACGCGCCTGAGGATCTCTCACTGCAAGCTGTTCCCCTGACGGCGCCCGGCCCCCGCGATCTTGTCATCAAAGTTGATAGCTCCGGCATCTCTACCGGTACGGAAAAACTCTTTTATTGCGGGAAGATGCCCCCTTTCCCGGGCATGGGTTACCCGCTTGTTCCGGGCTATGAGAGCGCTGGCGAAGTGATCGAAGCCGGTGCGGAAACCGGCATGAAGCCGGGCGATCATGTCTTTGTGCCGGGGGCCAATTGTTACGGCGACGAGGTGAAGGGCCTGTTCGGTGGCGCGGCCGCGATGCTGGTCAGCGACGTTGACAGAGTCACCCGAATCGACCGGGGCCACGGCCGCGAAGGCGCCTTGCTGGCGCTGGCCGCCACAGCCCGCCACGCAATGGCCGGGCTGAACACTGCTCTGCCAGAACTGATCGTTGGGCACGGCGTGCTCGGCCGGCTTCTGGCCCGGCTGACGATTGCCGCAGGCGGGCCTGCGCCCACTGTCTGGGAAATTGACGCCGACCGCAGCCACGGCGCGGAAGGCTATTCGGTGATCCATCCCGATGCGGATGAGCGTCGCGACTACACCGCCATTTATGATGCCTCAGGCAACGGAAAGTTGCTCGACAGCCTGATTATGCGGTTGGCCAAGGGCGGAGAGGTCTGCCTTGCGGGCTTTTACACCGAACCGCTGCAATTCGCCTTCCCCCCTGCCTTCCTAAAGGAAGCCCGCATGCGTGTGGCCGCCGAATGGACGCCTGCAGATCTCATTGCCACCCGGGATTTGGTCGAGAGCGGCGCGCTCTCGCTAGGGGGGCTGATCACCCATGAAGCCAAGGCTGCCGATGCCGCGAAAGCCTATCGCACTGCTTTCGATGACCCGGCCTGCCTGAAGATGATTCTCGACTGGAGAGACGCATGACGCTCGACGTTCCCAACCTGCGCGATTTCGATCAACGGCTTCGGGATGAAGCCAATGAAGACCCGTCTCTGGAGGTGCCCCAGGGCACGCCCACCAAGAAGACGCAGATCATCGCGATCTATGGCAAGGGCGGGATTGGCAAAAGCTTCACGCTCGCCAACCTCTCGAACATGATGGCCGAGCAGGGCAAGCGCGTCTTGCTGATCGGCTGTGATCCGAAATCAGACACCACATCGCTGCTCTTTGGCGGTAAGGCCTGCCCCACGATCATCGAAACCTCCACCGCCAAGAAGCTGGCGGGTGAAGAGGTGACGATCGGGGATGTGTGCTTCAAGCGCAACGGCGTCTTCGCGATGGAGCTGGGCGGCCCGGAAGTGGGCCGGGGCTGCGGCGGGCGTGGCATCATCCACGGCTTTGAACTGCTCGAAAAGCTTGGCTTCCACGACTGGGATTTCGACTATGTGCTGTTGGATTTCCTCGGCGACGTGGTCTGCGGTGGCTTCGGCCTGCCAATTGCCCGCGACATGGCCCAGAAGGTGATCGTGGTCGGCTCAAACGACCTGCAATCCCTGTATGTGGCCAATAATGTGTGCTCGGCAGTGCAGTATTTCCGCAAGCTGGGCGGCAATGTCGGCGTGGCGGGCATGGTCATCAACAAGGATGACGGCACCGGACAGGCACAGGCTTTTGCCAAATCTGTCGATATCCCGGTGCTGGCCTCGATCCCCGCTGATGACGATCTGCGCCGGAAATCGGCCTCCTATGAGATCGTGGGAACCAATGAAACACAGTGGGGTGCCCTGTTTGGCGAGCTGGCCGAGAATGTTGCCGGCGCACCGCCACAACATCCCGAACCGCTGACGCAGGACGGCTTGCTGGCCCTGTTTGACGGCAAGGATACGGGCGCGGACTTCGTGCTCGAACCCGCCACCGACGCCGACATGCGCGGCAAGCACTACAAACCCAAGGAAAGTCTGGAGGTCATCTACGATGACGTCTGATCGCGAGGGCTTCAACGTCGATTACGACGAAAGCGGTGCCGTGGAGATCACCCGCGCCGACATGCCCGATATCCCCAGCGATGACGCGCCCACCGAAGGCGTTGCTGCCCCGCATATGCAGGATGGCATGGGCTGTCATGCGGGTGCCGATCAGATGGAAGCGGCCGCGCGGGCTGCGGGAAAGTCAGACATCCTGGATCAATATGCCAAGGATTACCCCCAAGGCCCCCATGACAAGCCGCAATCCATGTGCCCTGCCTTCGGCTCCTTGCGCGTAGGTTTGCGGATGAAGCGCACGGCCACGATCCTGTCGGGCTCGGCCTGTTGCGTCTATGGCCTGACCTTTGTGAGCCATTTCTACGGGGCGCGGCGCACGGTGGGCTATGTGCCGTTCAACTCGGAAACGCTGGTCACGGGCAAGCTCTACGAAGACATTCGCGATGCGGTCCATGAGATGGCCGATCCCGACAAGCTGGATGCCATCGTCGTCACCAATCTCTGTGTGCCCACGGCCTCTGGCGTGCCTTTGCGCCTGCTGCCCGACGAGATTGACGGGGTGCGCGTTGTTGGCATCGATGTGCCGGGTTTCGGCATCCCGACCCATGCAGAGGCAAAGGATGTGCTGGCGGGCGCCATGCTCGAATACGCCCGCAAGGAAGTGGAAGCCGGGCCGGTCCAGGCGCCCATAGGCGGACGCGACAGCCGCCCCACACTTGCGCTGGTTGGCGAGATGTTCCCGGCGGATCCAATGATCATCGGCAAGATGCTGGAGCCCATGGGCATTGCCGCAGGCCCCACCGTTCCCTGCCGGGAATGGCGTGAGCTTTATGCCGCGCTCGATTCAGGGGCGGCAGCGGGGATTCACCCGTTCTACACCGCCACCTTCCGCGCCTTTGCGGCGGCGGGGCGCCCGGTGATCGGATCGGCCCCTGTGGGCCACGATGGCACGATGGATTGGCTGGCCAATATCGGGGATGCGTTCAACGTTGCGCCCGAGAAGATCGCCATGGCCCAGAACATCTTTGGTGGGGCGATCAAAGGCGCTCTGGCGGGCAGCCGGATCGACGGAACAATCACCCTGTCTGGCTATGAGGGCTCTGAGCTTCTGGTGGCGCGTCTGCTGATCGAAAGCGGCGCCGATGTGCCCTATGTGGGCACGGCCTGCCCGCGCACACCGCAATCGGATGCCGATCGCGCGTGGCTGGAGGCCAAAGGGGTCAAGATCACCTATCGCGCCTCCCTGGAGAACGACCTGGCTGCGATGGAGGCAATCAAGCCTGACCTTGCGATTGGCACCACGCCCGTTGTGCAGAAAGGCAAGGAGTTGGGCATTCCCTCGCTCTATTACACCAATCTGATCTCGGCCCGTCCGTTGATGGGGCCGGCAGGGGCCGGCAGCCTCGCGCAGGTGGTGAACGCCGCCATGGGCAACAAGGACCGCATGGCCCACATGAAGGGCTTTTTCGAAGGCGTTGGCCATTCCGACACGGCCGGCATCTGGGAAGGGGCGCCAAACCTGCAGCCGCAGTTCCGCGCGATGCACCAGAAAAAGTTGGATAAACAGGCACGTGCCTCCAAAGCGGCGGAGATGATCTGATGCTTGTTCTCGATCACGATCGCGCAGGGGGATACTGGGGTGCTGTTTATGCATTCTGTGCCGTGAAGGGCCTGCAGGTTGTCATTGACGGCCCGGTCGGGTGCGAGAACCTGCCCGTCACCTCGGTGCTGCATTACACCGATGGTCTGCCCCCCCATGAATTGCCCATCGTGACCACGGGCCTTGGCGAAGAAGAGCTGGGCCGGGATGGCACCGAAGGCGCGATGAAGCGGGCGTGGAAAACCCTCGACCCGGCGCTGCCGGCCGTCGTCGTGACCGGCTCGATCGCCGAGATGATCGGGGGCGGTGTCACGCCGCAAGGCACCAATATCCAGCGGTTTCTGCCGCGCACCATCGACGAGGATCAGTGGGAAGCCGCCGATCGCGCCATGACATGGATCTTCACCGAATTCGGGATGACCAAGGGCCGGATGCCGCGCGAGAAGAAGCGGGAGGAGGGCGCCAAGCCCAGGGTCAATATCCTTGGGCCCATGTACGGCACCTTCAACATGCCCTCCGATCTGGCCGAGATTCGCCGCCTCGTCGAAGGGATCGGTGCCGAGATCAACATGGTGATGCCGCTCGGGGCGCATGTGGCGCAGATGCGGGACCTCGTGAATTCAGATGTGAATATCTGCATGTACCGCGAGTTTGGGCGTGGCCTGTGCGAAGTGCTGGGCAAGCCTTACCTGCAAGCACCCATCGGAGTTGAAAGCACCACCGCCTTCCTGCGCAAACTGGGCGAATTGCTCGATCTCGATCCCGAGCCTTTCATCGCCCAGGAAAAGCATTCCACCATCAAGCCGGTATGGGATCTGTGGCGCTCTGTGACCCAGGATTTCTTTGCCACGGCGAGCTTTGGCATCGTTGCCAATGAGACATACGCCCGTGGGGTGCGCAAGTTCATGGAAAGCGATCTGGGCTTTCCCTGCGCCTTTGCTGTTGCCCGCACCGCAGGCAAGAAAACCGACAATCACGCCGTGCAGGCCATGATCGACAAGGACCGCCCGCTCGTCCTCATGGGCTCGATCAACGAGAAGATGTACCTCGCGGAATCGGCTGCAAAAGGGGCCGGGTTCGGGCCCCAGCCCGCCTTTATCCCGGCGAGTTTCCCGGGGGCCGCCATCCGGCGCGCAACGGGCACCCCGTTCATGGGATATGCAGGTGCGACCTACCTGCTGCAGGAGGTGTGCAACGGGCTGTTTGACGCGCTGTTCCACATTCTGCCGCTGGCCGGTCAGATGGACGCCACCGATGCCACCCTGACACCGCTGCGCCGCGACTTCCCCTGGGATGACGATGCCCAGGCCCTGTTGGACCGCATCGTGGAGACACACCCAATCCTGACACGCATTTCCGCAGCCAAAACGCTGCGCGACAAGGCGGAGGAAGCTGCCCGCAAGGCTGGGGCCGAGCGGGTGCAAATTGAGACCGTGCGCGGCTTTGCCCCGGACGGGCTGGAGGAGAAGACGAAAGTCACCAACGAGGGAGAACTGACATGACCGACCAGACGACAGATCTGGGCATGGCGCCTGTCACAAAGGCGAGCGGCTCAACCGAGCACGTGCGCCAAAAGTTACGCGCGGCCCCGCCGCGCCGTGAGTTCTACGCGTATTTTGCGATCATCTTTCTGGCCACGCTGCCGCTGGCAACGCTGACATGGGCCCTTCTGGCGGCCCGGCAACTGCGTCTGCCCGAGCGCGGCCCGATCTCACGCGCCTGGTCCCAGGCCCGTGTGATCACACCGATGATCTTCACTGCATGACCGCGCGCCGCGCCGGCACGGCGCGGCCCCATGCAGACCTGTTTTCGGGGTGCCGCCAAAGAAGGCAGAGCGGCACATCCCGGCCCCAGTTTCGCCTGTCCCCCCCGGTCAGGCGGAAACCGCGGGAGATGGCGAGGTAATTCGCATCTCCCGCAAACCCTGCCGCGGGGGTGCCGCGGCGTCAGCAATAGCGTTCCGGAGGAAAGTTAATGTCTGATAATTCTGACCTGTCATTCACGGGTCTGACCGACGAGCAGGCACAGGAGCTGCATGCCGTCTATATGAGCGGTCTCACGCTCTTCTCCGCAGTCGCCATCGTTGCCCACCTGGCAACGTTCATCTGGCGTCCGTGGTTCTAAGGAAGGGATCTAAACAATGGCACAGTTTTACAAAATCTGGCTCGTCTTCGATCCCCGCCGCGTGTTCGTGGCACAGGGCGTGTTCCTGTTCCTGCTGGCAGCGATGATCCATCTCGTGCTGCTCAGCACCGATCACTACAACTGGTTCGAGCTCGCAGCCATGAAGGCTGGCGGCTAATCCACCGTGGCCGCCCCACGGGGCGTCTGCAGGACTACCTACTATTGTGATCGCAAAGCCCGTTGCGGGCCGGGGTGACCAAGTGCCCTCGGCCCGCGGCAAGAACTTTTAGCGACGGCCGCGCCTGCAGGTGACACAAGTTTCCTGTCCGCACCGCAGCAGGGGGCCGCCAGAAACCGGAGTAAGAAGTATGGCTTTGCTCAGCTTCGAACGAAAATATCGCGTGCCAGGCGGCACGCTCATCGGCGGCGACCTGTTCGATTTCTGGGTCGGGCCGTTCTATGTCGGCTTCTTCGGTGTCACCACATTCTTTTTCGCCTTGCTGGGCACAGCGCTGATCTTCTACGGCGCCACCTTGCAGGGAGAATGGAACCCGTGGTTGATCTCGATCGAGCCGCCCGGCCTCGAATATGGTCTCGGCGCTGCGCCGTTGGCTGAGGGCGGACTATGGCAGATCATCACGATCTGTGCGATCGGCGCCTTTATCTCATGGGCGCTGCGCGAAGTAGAGATCTGCAACAAGCTTGGCATGGGGTATCATGTGCCCTTCGCCTTCAGCGTGGCTATCTTCGCCTACGTGACGCTGGTTGTGATCCGTCCGATCCTGATGGGCGCATGGGGGCACGGCTTCCCATACGGCATCTGGACTCACCTCAACTGGGTCAACAACGTTGGCTACCAATACGGCAACTTCCACTACAATCCGGCGCATATGATCGCCATCACCTTCTTCTTCACCACCACGCTTGCGTTGGCGCTGCACGGCAGTTTGATCCTGTCGGCTGCGAACCCGGAGAAGGGTGAGGAGATGAAGACGCCGGACCACGAAGACACCTACTTCCGTGACTTCATCGGCTATTCGGTCGGCACCTTGGGCATCCACCGCGTGGGTCTCCTGTTGGCGCTGAATGCCGGCTTCTGGAGCGCGATTTGTATCGTGATCTCGGGCACCATCTGGTTCGACCAGTGGATCGCTTGGTGGGATTGGTATCTGTTCCTGCCCTTCTGGGCCGACCTTTAAGGAGAACCTGAGATGGCAGAATATCAGAACATCTTCACCCAGGTTCAGGTGCGCGGAGAGCCCGAATACGGCATGGCGGGGAACGCCGACCTTGCCGACCGTGTGGGCAAACCCAGCTTTTCCGGCTTGTTCGGCTGGTTGGGCAACGCGCAGCTTGGCCCTGTCTACCTTGGCCCCTATGGCGTTGTTTCGCTGGCGGCTGGCCTGATCTGGTTCACCATGGTGGGCGCTTCGTTCTGGGGACAGGTGGATTACAACCCCGCTCTGTTCATGCGCGAATTGTTCTACCTGGCGCTTGAGCCGCCTGCGCCCGAATACGGGCTCTCCATGCCGCCGCTGTCGGAAGGAGGCATGTACCTGATTGCGAGCTTCTTCCTGCTCGTGTCGGTGCTGGCTTGGTGGCTGAGGTCCTATACGCTGGCTGAACAGCTTGGCATGGGCAAACATATCTCCTGGGCGTTTGCCTCGGCGATCTGGTTGTTCCTCGTGCTTGGCCTGTTCCGTCCCATCCTGATGGGCAGCTGGTCGGAGGCAGTGCCCTACGGCATCTTCCCCCACCTGGACTGGACCAACAACTTCTCGCTGACCTACGGCAACCTCTTCTACAATCCGTTCCACGCGCTTTCGATCGTGTTCCTGTATGGCTCGACCCTGCTGTTTGCCATGCACGGAGCGACCATCCTTGCGGTGTCCCGTTACGGCGGTGACCGCGAGCTGGAGCAGATCGCGGACCGTGGTACGGCCTCGGAGCGGGCTGCCCTCTTCTGGCGCTGGACCATGGGCTTTAACGCCACCATGGAAGGTATCCACCGCTGGGCGTGGTGGTTTGCAGTGCTGACCACCCTGACGGGCGGTATCGGCATCCTGCTGACCGGGACGGTTGTTGACGATTGGTATGCCTGGGCTCAGGTCCACGGCTACGCACCGCCACTCTGATCTGGAGGAGATACCATGAGTTCGCAACGTACCTCGATCCTGGGTGAAGACGATCCCAAGCACGCGCTTCGGAATCAGGGCCTGGCCCTGATGATGAAGGGGGCGCTCTACGGTGTGGCTGTATTCGTTGGCGCGCTCGCCTTCGTCTACATCATCATCGGGATTGGCACCCTGTTGCCGGAAGACAGCAAGACGGCACCGGATCCAACGCCGACCTCAAGCCAGGTTCTGCCTTTGCAGAGCCCGGAGACGGATACGGCCTGAGATCGGGCAGGGGGCTTGGCGCCGCTGCCGCGCCCCCTGCCCACAGCCATTCAGGCTGATGTCCCGGCCTGAATGTTCGGGGGTTCGCAAGACCCCGGTTCCCTTTCCTGTTGGCTACAGGAACTGGCGCCGTGCGGGACATGTCCTGCACGGCGCTTTTTCGTTTCGAAGAAACCACCACACCCCGGGAGGCCGCCATGACCGCCACCACACCCACCACCCGCCCCCACACGCCCACTCTGGACCGTGTGGCCAGCCCCGCAGATCTGAAAAGCTTCAGCGACGGGGAGTTGGCGCGATTGGCCGATGAGGTGCGCGCCGAGGTGATTTCTGCCGTGTCAGAAACGGGCGGCCATCTGGGCAGCTCACTCGGCGTCGTCGAGCTTGCAACGGCGATCCACGCGGTTTTCAACACGCCCCATGACAAGCTGGTCTGGGATGTGGGCCACCAATGCTACCCGCACAAGATCCTTACCGGGCGGCGCGACCGCATCCGCACCCTGCGCCAGGGCGGCGGCCTGTCTGGTTTCACCAAGCGCGCAGAGTCTGAATATGACCCGTTTGGGGCCGCCCATAGTTCCACCTCGATCTCGGCGGCACTGGGCTTTGCCAAGGCACGCGATCTGGGCCAGCCCACAGGCGATGCGATTGCCGTGATCGGTGATGGCTCGATCAGCGCAGGGATGGCCTATGAGGCGATGAATTGCGCTGGCCATGAGAACAGCCGCCTGTTCGTGATCCTCAATGACAATGAGATGTCGATCGACCCGCCGGTGGGTGCGATGTCGAACTACCTGTCGGGCCTCTACGCGGACAATCCGCTGATCAAGATGGCAGAAGGGTTCGAGGCCGCCTTGCCCGGGCCCCTGCGCGATCACGCCCGGCGCGCGCGTCAGATGGTCGTCGGGGCTGACCAAACCGGCGGCACCCTCTTCGAAGAACTGGGCTTCAGCTATATCGGCCCGGTCGATGGCCATAACATGGCGCATCTGCTGTCTATTCTGCGTCACGCCAAGGCCCGCGCCGATGGCCCTGTGCTGATCCATGCGCTGACCGTCAAGGGCAAGGGCTATGCGCCCGCCGAGGCAAGCAATGATTGCTATCACGGCGTTGCCAAGTTCGACGTGCCCACGGGCACCCAGAAGAAATCCCGCCCCAATGCGCCCAGCTATACCAAGGTGTTTGGGGAAACCCTCACCGACGCGGCCGCCCGCGATGGCCGCATCGTTGCGGTGACTGCTGCCATGCCCTCGGGCACGGGCACGAAAATCCTGCAGGATCGGTTCCCAGCACGACACTTTGATGTGGGCATTGCCGAGCAGCACGCTGTCACCTTCTCTGCGGGCCTTGCCGCTGGCGGGCTCAAGCCGTTCTGTGCGATCTATTCCACCTTCCTGCAGCGCGGCTATGACCAGATCGTGCATGATGTGGCGCTTCAGAACTTGCCCGTGCGCTTCTGCATAGACAGGGCCGGCCTTGTGGGTGCCGATGGTGCCACCCATGCAGGCGCGTTCGACATTGCCTACCTGTCCAACCTGCCCAACATGATGGTGATGGCCGCAGGCGATGAGGCAGAACTCAAGCACATGATCACCACGGCTGCCGCCTATGATGCGGGCCCATGCGCCGTGCGGTATCCCCGCGGGGAGGGCGTCGGCGTCGAGATGCCAGAGCACGGCGAGGTGCTGGAGATCGGCAAGGGCCGTGTGCTGCGCGAGGGATCCACCGTCGCGCTGCTCTCGCTCGGGGGGCACCTGTCGGAATGCCTCGATGCCGCCATTCGCCTTGAGGCGCGCGGCATCTCCACCACGGTGGCGGATGCCCGCTTTGCAAAACCGCTGGACACGGACCTGATCGAGCGCCTTGCCGCCGAGCATGACGCCCTGATCACCGTCGAAACGGGTGCAACCGGGGGCTTTGGTGCCCATGTTCTGCATCACTTGGCGGGGCGCGGCCTGCTCGATCACGGGTTGCGGATCCGCACGATGACCTTGCCTGACCGTTTCATTGATCAAGACAGTCCGGCGGGCATGTATGCCGATGCGGGCCTGACTGCCGATGACATTGCGGCCACGGCGCTGAATGCGATGGGCGTGGCCAATTTGGATGTGCGTCGCGCCTGATGATCCGCCACATCGTTCTTACGCGCTTTGCCCCGGCCACGTCGGAAGACGTGATCGCGCAGATCTACGCGCAACTGCAGGCGCTGGTCGTGCGCTTGCCGGGGGCCTCTGGGTTTCATGGCGGCCGCTCTGCCAGTCCCGAGCAGTTAGAGCGCGGATACCACCACGGGTTCACGATCGATTTCGACAGTTGGGCCGCGCTGGCCACCTATGCCGAACACCCCGATCACAAAGCTCTTGGCGCGCAGCTGGTGCAGCACGCAGAGGGTGGGATCGATGGCATTCTGGTGCTCGATATCGAGGTTTAGAAGGCCGCACACAGCCCCCCTTTTGGCCAAGCCTGCTGGCCTGCCAAACGGGCCGCGGCGTAGTTTCGCACTTGGTTGAAAAGCGCCTGTTTTCAACCGGATGTAGCGGTCACAGCCGCCTTGATTGATGGGGCAGAAGGGGCGCTTGGCCCGCCCTTTGACGATGTGGACGAGGCCGTTTCCAAAGGGCCGGTTGCTGCCTTGACGGCGGGCTTGCCAAAGGGCCTGACGTCGCAGGGCGTCCGCGTGAAAGCCATCCGCCCGTTGTGATCGGGACCGACATTCATGCCAGCGGCAGCCAGCCCCACAAGGCATGGCGCTTGGCCGATGCCAGCCTCCATATCAGCGGTGGGCGTTGATGATCTGGTCTATCTCGCAGCAGTGAGGCAGCAATCCACACGCCTCTGAAACCCGACGCTTCTTTTTTGCGCCTTGGGTATGCCAGGACAGGATAGGGGAGGTGTTGATCAGCAAACCGGCTGCACGCAGCGTGCATGTGTCGGATCGGGAGAAGCGCTGGCTTTGGCCTGCGCATGCTATGCCTGCGAAGGCATATGCGTGCCTCAGCACGGGGCGCTCTGGGCGGCGCGGCCGCGATCAGGCGGTCAGCAACGTGCCGAAAATTCGGTCTTTGTGCTCGCGCAGATAGATCTGCAGCCAAGGGGTAAAGCGGTTGGGGCGGCGCTGGATTTCGGCGGTTAGATCATAAAATCCAACCCATTCCGCCTGCATCACCTCATCCGGGTTTGGCTTGATCGACATCTTTCGATCCCCCATGGCGAGGTAGATATCCACCACTTCATGCTCGATCAGGCCGCCGCCCACATCGGCCCGGTATTCAACCCGGTCCCGGTAGGCGGGATAGAGGCCGGTAATCCCGAGTTCTTCCTTGAGGCGGCGCATCGCGCAATCTGCAGGGTCTTCGTCCCACATGGGATGGGTGCAGCAGGTGTTGGCCCACAGTCCGGGCGTGTGGTACTTGCCCAAGGCGCGCCGTTGCAGCAGCACGTTGTCTCCATCCATCACGAACACCGACACCGCTTTGTGCCGGAGGCCCCTTTGGTGGACTTCCAGTTTTTCGACCGGCGTCAGGACGCCATCGATCCAGGCGGGGATATATTCAGACATAGACTTCATGTGTGCACCGGGGACACAAGACCGGTGAGATGAGCCAAGTTCTTCACCCCGATCTTCAGATGTGCCAGCGGACGCGCCTTCACCAACTTCTTGTTCATGTATGCTTCGAATGTCAGCTTTTGCACGTCGACATCATGACACAGGGACACAAAGCGCTCCCGTCGCTCATCGGATTTGTAATAGGCATCCTGCATTGCGCCGAGCACTTTGAAGACATTCTTGTGCTCTTTCATGAAGAGCTTTCGGGCCAGTTGCAGATCCTTGATCCGTCCGCTTTCAAGCTTGGCTGCCGCCGCCGTTGCGGCCACACGGCCCCCGACCATGGCGTAGTAGATGCCCTCACCCGACGAGGGCGCAACAACACCTGCCGCATCACCCGACAGCACTACGTCACGGCCATTATCCCAACGATCAAGGGGCTTTAGCGGGATTGGCGCGCCCTCCCGCCGAATGGTTTCGCAGGTGTCCAAGCCGGAGGCGACCCGCAGATCAGCGGTGGCTTTCTTCAGGTCGACCTCTCTGACAAAGCTGCCCATGCCAACCGAGGCGCTGTCTCCATGGGGAAAGACCCAGCCGTAAAAGTCGGGGCTGATACGCCCATCATAGATCACGTCGCAGCGGTCGGGGTGGTAGTTGCCGACGGCGCCGGGCGCCTTGATGATCTCATGGTAGGCGATCACATAGGGCACTTTGTCGCCGTCCTTGATCTGGGTGCGGGCAACATTCGATCGGGCCCCATCGGCGCCAATCACCATGCGAGTCGTCAGAATCTTTTCTTCACCGCTTTCGCGATCCCGGTAGTGGACATGGGTGCCATCCTTGTCGCGCGTGACCTGTGTATAGGTGCCGGTGCGCAGGTCCGCGCCCGCTTCTGCGGCGCGATTGCGCAGAAACGGGTCAAAATCCTTGCGATCCACCATGCCCACAAAGCCATTTTCGATCGGGATATCCACGGAGCGGCCCGTGGGCGAAATCATCCTGGCGGTTGTGATCTTGGCAAGGATTTGGCTGTCGGGAATGTCGAAATCCCGCACCAGTCTTGGGGGGATGGCCCCGCCGCAGGGTTTGATCCGACCGGCCTTGTCGATCAGCGCAACCTTATGACCTGAAGTGGCCAGGTCATGGGCGGCAGTGGCACCGGAGGGACCGCCTCCAACAACAACAACGTCATAGATCATATCATTCTCCGGGTTGCAGAATAGAAGGGGGCGCGGCCTGCTGCGGGGTGCCCAGAAGGCGCATCGCAACATAGGCCGCAGCCAGGAAGAGAACGGCCTCAAGGCCAAAGACGAGCCCGTAGGCCACCGCATCGGTTGTCACTGCACGGGCAATGTCCAGCGTGCCGGTGGCGATCAGTCCGGCGAGGCCCGCGGCCACGGCCTGCGAGGCGCCGAAGACGCCCATCCGGGTGCCGGTGGCGCCGGGCCGTGCCGCAGCAAGCCGCATCATGGAACCGATGGCGCCAACAACGAACAGCCCGTTGCCCAGACCCAGTGTCACGGTGGCAGGCACCAAGGGCGCGCCCGCTGCCAGCCCGACCAGCCCTGCCGCCGAAATCACGCAGCCGGCCACGGCCCAGGCGCGCAGATTGCCTATGCCAAAGCTCGACAGGACGCCGGCGCTGATCATGCCCAGCAGGGCCGCCCCATCCTTGCCCCCCGACAGCTTCGTGGACTCATCGGGACTGAGGCCGTGGATATGGCCGGCGAAGGGCTCCAGCACCAATTCGGAGAGGTAGAAGGCCAGAATGGACAGGAATACAAAGCCGGTGAAGGCCCGCGCGGTTGGGTCATTCATGCATTCGGCCAACCCGGCGCGCAGGGTCGGGCTGCTGGCGGGCGGCGCGGTGTCTGCCACGCGCCCCTCGATCCCAAGAGTGGCCAAAGCGGTTACCAGAACGGCAATCCCGCAGACGCAGGCCACAACGACGAGCAAGCGCTCGGTCGAGTAGGGATCCAGCGCAATACCCGTGCCGATTGAGGCGATGATGGCGCCGGCGATCAGCGTGAGCCACGCGATCGTGGCCGCTGCCCCTTTGCGTTGGTCCGGGGCGGCGGTGGCCAGCAGGGCGAGGAAAGATGTGCCTGCTGCGCCGATCCCCACCCCAATGGCAGTGTAGGCCAAAACCCATATGACAAGCGCAAGCAGCAAGGAGCCCTCGGCAACATGCACCCCCCATGCAACGGCAAAGACACTGGCGGCCACCAGCGTGATCCCGCCAAGGATAAAGCGTGTCCGATCCCCCTTGGCGTCAGATCTGTGGCCCCATACGGGGCGGCTCAGCTGCACGCCGTAGTGCAAGGCAACAAGCAGGCCGGGCAGCAGGGCAGGCAGGGCAAGTTCGACTGTCATCAGCCGGTTGAAAAGGTTCACTGGCAGGGCTGCCAAGCCACCGATGGCCGCGTTGGCCAGGCACAGCTGCACCAATCTTCCCCACCCCAAGGTCATGGCAGCACCTCCAGCCCACGCAAGGCAAAGGCGCTGACCATCATGCCGATGATATACATCAGGACGCCTGTGCCGTTATACCAAGGCGCCTTGGCCTTGGGATCTTTCAGCAGCACCGACATGGCCCAGATCTGGCCGAGGCCCAGCACCAACAAAATGGCCGCGTGGGCCGGCCTGTCCCAGCTGGCCAGCGCCATCAGCACGATGGCCTGGGGCACCAGCATGATGACGCAGGCCAGTTTGGCGGCTTTTTCCGGCCCAAGCGTGACGGGCAGCGAGCGCACGCCCGTCTGCCGGTCGCCTTCGAGGGCCTTGAAGTCATTCAGCGTCATGATGCCGTGGGCGCCAATGCCATAGAGCAGGGCCACAAGCACGATCTCAAAACGGGGCGCACCGGCGGACAGGATCGCCGCCCCTGTGAACCAGGGCAGTGTCTCATAGCTCAGCCCCACAAGGCCCGGGCCCCACCAACCGGAGCGCTTCATCCGGACGGGTTCTGCCGAATATGCCCAGGCTGCCAGCACCCCCACGACCGTGGCGCCAAACCCCCAAGGGCCCAGCAGCGCGCCGACCATCAGGGACAGCGCCGACATCGCCAGCGCGATCCAAAGGCCCCACCGGCCGGGGATGCGCCCGGATGGGATTGGGCGGTTGGGCTCGTTGATGGCGTCTACGTGACGGTCACACCAGTCATTCGCGGCCTGAGACATGCCGCATACGATCGGACCGGCGAGCAAAACCCCCAGCACAACCAAGGCCCAATTCTCGGCTACAGACCCTCCGGAAGAGATCGTGCCACAGAAATAGGCCCACATCGGGGGGAACCATGTGATCGGCTTGATCAGTGTCAAAGCCGCCTTTGGTTCGGGATATGTGCGCGGCGCGCCAAGGGGGCGATGTATGTTGTCGCTGACAGTCATGTGTCAACTTTAAATGACAGTCTGATTCTGACAAGTCCCTGAACGGCTTGTGCGACAAGAAAAAGCAGCCCGGGGGCTGCTTTGACAAAGATGATGCGTGGGGTGTGGCCCCGTCAGGTGGTGATGTCAGGTGGCGATGGCGCTGGCCTATTCGCCGCCCTTCTTGAGAAGCCCGTATTTGCGCAGCTTCACGTAGAGGCTCTGGCGCGACAGGCCCAGCATCTCGGCTGCGGCCACCCTGTTGTTGCGGGTCAGCTCTACGGCGGTTTCGATGCACATCTTTTCGACCACATCGGTGGTCTCGGCCACGATGTCTTTCAGCGTTGCTGATCCGACAAGTTCCATGACGGATTTCACAGCGCCATCGCTGACCCCAACGCCGGGCGCACGCAGCGCCTCTGCCCGCGACGCGTCGCGGATCACGAAGACCATGACCGGGTTCGTGCGATCGTTGAGATAAGTTGCAGAGATTTCGACGGGCACTTGCCCCCCGTATTCGCCCGACAGTTTCGTGGCGTAGAGGCGCATTTGCCCGGAGCGGGCTGCATTGTCGATCAGCACCTTCAGGTCCACCGCCCCGCGGGACATGAACGTGCCCAGCGATTTGCCGCGCACAGAGCTCAGATGGGCGCTGTCCACGAGGTTCAGGAAGCTTTCATTTGCGGAGGTGATGCTGCCATGGGTGTCTGTAAACACAATGGCATCGACCCCTTCCTGATAAAGCGCAGAGAGGTTTTCACCCAAGGCATCGCCGCCGCTCTCGCCGCTTTCTGCCAGATCGAGGCGACACAGCAACAATCGCTCGCCGGCAGCGCGGAACATGCGGGGCACAAGGCGGACGGGCTTGCGGCCCCTCTTTGTATGCAGCTGCAGGGGCCGGTCACCGTCAGAGATCGCGGCATTGGTCAGCATCTCAAGCAGTTCACCCCGGCGTTTTCCTTCGAACTCGCCGGCGAAGGCCGTGCCGGGAAGGCTTCCCTGTGCCGTTCCCAGTATCTGGGCCGCGGCGCTGTTGGCATCAACGACACGTCCGGTTGCAACGGCCACGAAAACAAGCGCCTCGCGTGAGGTTTCCATCAAAACGCGGTAGCGCGTATCAAACTCGCGCTGCACCTCGTAGTCGCGCTCCAGCGCAAGCTGGGCTTTCACCAGCTGCTGCTGCATTTCCGCGACCGGGCGCAGATCGCGCCCAAGCATCAGCAAAGAGCCATCTGGCCCAATCGCATGGAACGAATAGCGGATCGGGAAGTCCCAGCGGGTGTCTTCCGTATGGTTCAGCTCCACCATCTCGTCGTGGCGGGCGCCCTCCGCAAAGGCTGCAAGCTTTGTGTCCAGCTTCGTGGCGCTTTCGGCGGTCAGAAACTGGCGCAGATCTTTGCCTTCCCACTTTCCGGCGGGGGTGAACTGCGTGTTTGCCGGATTGACGAGGACGGACAGGACCGTGCCCTCTGGGGTGATCACGATCGAAAGATCGGATGCCATGGAGATGATATCGCCGAGCAGGTCTGGCGCAATCAGCGGAATGGCTCCGCTGTTCCAGTATTTGGTGCCCCGCGACGTCACCGTCTCGGTCCCAGGTCCGGAGGGATCAAAACCAGTCTCATCCTCTAGACCTCGCTGACGCGGCTGTTCGCGTCGGAGTTTGGAATCATCAGGCCGCAAAGCGTCATCGCCTCTTTTGGGTCCGCCGCCGCATAATCGGCGCCGACATGAATATGGGCTTCCGGATCTGTCTCCAGGATAGAACCGCCGATAACGATAGGCGGCACGTTTGGCCCACTCTTCCGTACCTTTTCGACCAAAAGCCGGAGCAATTCAAGCTTCTCGCAGCCGGATGCCGAAATCGCGACCATATCGAAACTCCGCTCCGTCAGCGTTTCCGCCAACTCTTCAGAGTTTTGGGCGATGATCAGGCGCACAGATGCGCCCAAACGCCGAAACTTTGACAGCGCAATCATAGCGCCCAGCGTGTGATATCCGTTGGGCGGAATCACCATCAGAATTGCGGGCGGGTCCATCGTTTCAAAGATGGGGCGCCGGGACAGTTGATCGAGGATGCGCACATGTCCCTGCAGTCTGGCCACGGCAATGGTAACCTCGGCAAACCCAAGGGTGTCGACACACCAAAACTCGCCCAAAACCCGTGCTACGGTCGGGATATAGCTGTCGATCAGAATGTCCGCTGTCAGGCCTTCAGAGATGCAGGCCACGAGCACTTCCTCGGCTTCGAGCCGGTCCGGGTGCAGGGCTGCTGCGATCAGGCGATTGAGGATGGCTCTGTCCAGATGCGCTGGCAGATCAAAATCGGCAGGCAGATCGGGCAGGATCGGCGCAAACGCTGACATACCTCCGGAAGAGGTATAGGGCGCGGCCAGTATCGGATCCTTCCTCACGTCGTCGCATCCTTCATTTCAGACTGTCCATAATAGTGGACAGCGACCCCGAAAGCAGACTCGCACCGGCCGGGGTGCCGGGAGCTTCTGCCAGACATGTATAAATGTCAAAATCAATTGACAATCTATGAGTCTGGTGCGGCTGCACAAACCTACCAAGCCATCTGCGTTATAAGCCGCACACACACGCAACATGCGTGTCGACATATATATGTCACTCTGACTCAGTGTCTAATCTCTACAACATTATAGTGTAAGTTTCAATTGACACTTTGGGGCGGCAGTCCATAATTTCTGACAGTAGCAAGTGGGAGACTCGCCAGAATGCATGAAACTGCCCCCCCGAAGGCTGTGTCAGCCGGGCTGTACACCCCGGAAGAGCGCGCGCGTCGGGACGCCACTGTCTGGACATTGGTGCAAGGGCTGCTTGCCCCGATCCAATTCATTGTCTTTGCCATCAGCCTCGTGTTGGTTTTGCGGTACCTCTATACCGGCGAAGGATATGAGGTGGCGACGAAGTCGATCCTGCTCAAGACGGCGCTTCTCTACACGATCATGGTGACCGGCGCGATTTGGGAAAAAGTCGTGTTCGGCCAGTATCTCCTGGCCCCTGCATTCTTCTGGGAAGATGTCTTCAGCTTTGGTGTGATCTTCCTGCATACCCTTTATATCTATGCGCTTTTCAACAATTGGGACGTGACGACCCAGATGATGATCGCGCTGGCTGCCTATGCGACCTACTGCGTAAACGCCTTCCAGTTTATCTGGAAATTGCGCGCCGCGCGTCTACAGGCAGAAGCTCTGGAGGCGGTGGCATGAACGACCTTGCGCCCCTCCCAAATCGCGGTTGTCAGGACACGCCCGTTCTCAAGGAGCGTGGCCAGCGCGAGGTCTTCTGCGGGCTGACCGGGATCATCTGGCTGCACCGCAAAATGCAGGATGCGTTCTTCCTTGTTGTGGGCTCACGCACCTGCGCGCATTTGCTTCAAAGCGCGGCCGGCGTGATGATTTTTGCCGAGCCACGGTTCGGAACAGCGATTCTCGAAGAAAAAGATCTGGCGGGCATGGCAGATGCCAATGAGGAGCTGGACAGGGAGGTGGACAGGCTACTGTCACGCCGTCCTGACATTCGTCAGCTCTTTCTTGTCGGCTCCTGCCCGTCTGAAGTCATCAAGCTGGATCTGGAACGCGCCGCGCAGCGCCTGACCGGCATTCACGGCCCACGTGTCAGAGTTCTCAATTATTCCGGTTCGGGAATCGAGACCACTTTCACGCAAGGTGAAGATGCCTGCCTGTCGGCAATGGTGCCTAGCTTGCCTGACACTGATGCCCAAAACCTGGTGCTGGTAGGATCTCTGCCCGATGTCGTGGAAGACCAGGCTATCAGCTTGCTCGAACGTCTTGGGATCTCTGATGTGCAGGTATTGCCGGGCCGTGACGCGGCCCATGATCCTGCAGTTGGTCCGAATACGCGCTACGCCCTGTTGCAGCCATTCCTCGGCGATACCGCGCAGGCTTTGGAGCGGCGCGGTGCCACCCGCATTGATGCGCCCTTCCCGTTCGGGGACGAGGGCACCACCGCTTGGTTGGCTGCGATTGCGGCGCTTTACGGTGTCAGCCGAGAAACCTTCGAGGCCGTTACGGCCGGCCCGCGCGCGCGGGCCCGCAAGGCCATCGCGGTGCAGGCGGAAAAGCTCAGGGGCAAGTCGATCTTCTTTTTCCCGGACAGCCAGCTTGAGGTGCCCCTCGCCCGATTCCTGACGCGGGAATGCGGGATGGAGGCCGTCGAGATCGGCACGCCGTTCCTGCACAAGGGGCTGGCGGCCGCGGATTTGGCGCTGATCCCCGAGGGCCCGACGATTTCTGAAGGCCAGGACGTAGACCTGCAATTGGATCGCTGTATCGCAGCCCGCCCGGACATCACCGTTTGCGGCCTTGGCCTTGCGAATCCGCTAGAGGCCCGCGGCCTGACCACCAAATGGGCGATCGAGCTCGTGTTCACACCCGTCCATTTCTACGAGCAGGCCGGAGATCTGGCTGGTCTGTTTTCCCGTCCGCTGGATCGCAAGCGCGTGCTGCGGCTCCACCCGAATGCGTCTGCTCAGGAGGCACCCGCATGAAGCTGACAGTCTGGACCTATGAAGGCCCGCCCCATGTGGGTGCAATGCGGGTCGCCACCGGGATGAAGGGCCTGCACTATGTGCTGCATGCCCCCCAGGGCGACACGTATGCAGACTTGTTGTTCACAATGATCGAACGGCGCAACAAGCGTCCGCCGGTCACCTACACAACCTTTCAGGCCCAGGATCTGGGGTCGGATACTGCAGACATCTTCAAGCAGGCGTGCCGTGACGCGGTGGCGCGGTTCCAGCCCCAAGCGATCATCGTTGGTGCCTCCTGCACGGCAGAATTGATCCAGGATGATCCTGGCGGTCTGGCCGAAACCATGGGCCTTGATATCCCGGTGGTGGCGCTGGAATTGCCCAGCTACTCCCGGAAGGAAAATTTCGGAACGGATGAGACCTTCTTCCAGCTTGTCCGCCACCTTGCCCGCCCGATGGAGCGCAGCGAGGCGATCTCGTGCAATATCATTGGGCCAACCGGGCTTGGCTTCCGCCACCGTGACGATGTGGCTGAGATTGCCAATCTGCTGCGTGAGATGGGCGTTGCAATCAATGTGATCGCACCCATGGATGCCACGCCGATGGATCTCACACGCCTCGGCGCGGCCCATTTCAACGTGGTGCTCTATCCCGAGCATGCAGATGCGGCCGCCCGCTGGATGGAGCGCAATCTGGATCAGCCCCGCACCAAGACGATCCCGCTGGGCGTCGGGGCGACACGGGATTTCATCGCCGAGGTGCAGGCCATCACCGGGCTGACAACCGCGCCTGATGAACGCCGTCTGCGCCTGCCCTGGTGGTCAGCCTCCGTCGACAGCACCTACCTGACAGGCAAGCGCGTTTTCCTGTTTGGCGACGCCACCCATGTCAAGGCAATGGCCCGCGTTGCCCGGGATGAGATGGGTTTCGAAGTGGCTGGCCTTGGCTGCTATAACAGAGAGTTTGCCCGCGATATCCGGGCGCTGGGCAAGGAATACGGGGTCGAGGCCCTGATCACAGATGATTACCTCGAGGTGGAGCGCGCCATTGAAGAGGCCGCGCCCGAGATGATCCTCGGCACCCAGATGGAACGTCATATCGGCAAGCGCCTCGGCATTCCCTGCGCGGTGATCTCCGCGCCGGTGCATGTTCAGGATTTCCCAGCGCGCTACTCGCCCGTGATGGGCTTTGAGGGCGCCAACGTTCTGTTTGATACACTTGTGCATCCGCTGGTCATGGGGCTCGAAGAGCACCTTCTGGCGATGTTCCGCGAAGATTTCGAGTTCAATGATGAGGCTGGGCCCTCCCACCATGGCGGGCATGCCCCGCGTCCTGTGGAGCAAGCCCACCCCACGCCGGCTGTGTCGGAGCCCCAACACGTTGCTGACCTTGCACGGGAAGCAACATCCGAAGCAGTTCAGGCAGCGTCCGGAGCGTTAGTGGTTTCCGCTCCGGACGCGACCCCGATTGCGGCCAATTCCGGCTCCGACGTCGCCGTATGGCTGGCTGATGCGGAGAAGGAGCTCAAGAAAATACCCTTCTTCGTGCGCGGCAAGGCCAAGCGCAACACCGAGAAATACGCCGCCGAAAAAGGCGTCACCGAGATCTCTGTCGACACTCTTTACGAGGCAAAGGCCCACTATGCGCGATGATCGCAACTTTGATACGGGCTACCGGTTCGTCATCATAACGCTGGACAGCCACGCGGCTGGCCCGGCGGAGCGTGTCGCGTCTGAGCTGGAGGCGGATTTCCCCGGGTTGCAGGTGCAGATCCATGCCGCTGCCGAATGGTCAGAGAACCCGGGGGCGCTGGAGGCCGCGCGCGATGCGGTGCTGCATGCGGATATCATCGTCTGCAATCTGCTGTTCCTGGAAAATCAGGTGATGGGGCTGATGCCCGAACTCAAGGCGCGCCGCGATGAGGTCGACGCCTTTATTGGTGTGGTTGCAGATCAGGCGCTCGTCTCGATGACGAAGATGGGCGATCTGGATCTGTCCAAGCCGTCCTCGGGCCTTGTGGGTCTGCTCAAGCGGCTGAAGCCCAAATCGAACAAACCCGCATCCGGCCAGTCTTCTATGAAGATGCTGCGGCGGCTGCCGAAAATCCTGAAGCTGATCCCTGGCAAGGCGCAGGACCTGCGCGCCTATTTCCTGATCATGCAGTACTGGCTCGGTGGCTCAGACGAGAACATCCGCGAGATGATCCGCTTTGTTGTGTCGCGCTATGCCAAGGGCCAAAGCTGGCAGAGGATCGAAGCGGCCGCGCCGGTCGATTACCCGGAGGTGGGGCTGTATCATCCCGATCTGCCCGGCATGGGTGTGACAGAGGATCTTGCGGCCATTCCCGGCCCGGCAAATCCCGTGGCCACAGTCGGGGTGCTGATGCTGCGCTCCTACATTCTGTCGGAAGATACCGCCCATTATGCGGGCGTGATCCGCAAGTTCGAGGAACGGGGCCTGCGCGTGATCCCGGCCTTTGCGGGTGGCCTCGACGGGCGCCCGGCAATTGATCGCTACTTCCGGGATGCAGAGGGCGTCAAGATCGACGCCATGGTCAGTTTGACCGGCTTTAGCCTTGTTGGCGGGCCGGCCTACAATGACAGCGCTGCTGCCGTGGAAGTGCTGAGCGCGCTGGATGTGCCCTATCTCGCGGCCCATGCTTTGGAATTCCAGACCCTCGGCCAGTGGGGCGACAGTTCCGGCGGGTTGGGGCCGGTGGAAACCACGATGCTTGTGGCCCTGCCCGAGATCGACGGTGCGACCAACCCCACCATCTTCGGTGGCCGGCACGGCCCCGAGGGCTGCAATGGCTGCTTTGTCGGGTGCAAGGGCGTGGCGGGCTCGAAGGCGATGGCGCCTTGCATCGAGCGGATCGCCAGCCTCGCCGAAAAGACCGAACGCCTTGCGCGTCTGCGCCGCAAGCAGAACAGCGACAAGACCGTTGGCATCGTTCTGTTTGGTTTCCCGCCCAATGCCGGCGCCATTGGCACGGCGGCGTACCTGTCTGTGTTTGAGAGCCTTTTCAACACGTTGCAGCGTCTGAAGCAGGAAGGCTATGATGTGGACCCGCCCCAGAGTGTCGATGCGCTGCGCGACGCCATCCTGAAGGGCAACGCGGCCCAATTTGGGCAAGAAGCCAATGTGGCGGCCCATGTGGATGCGGACACCATCGTTGCCAACACGCCCCCGCTGGCGGCGATCGAGGCGGTTTGGGGCCCGGCGCCGGGCAAGATCCAGTCTGACGGTCGCGGCGTTTTTGTGCTGGGCGCGCAGTTCGGCAAAGTGTTTGTCGGCGTCCAGCCCACCTTTGGCTACGAGGGCGATCCGATGCGGTTGCTCTTTGAGAAGGGCTTTGCGCCGACCCACGCGTTCACCCAGTTTTACATGTGGCTGAAGAATACGCTGCAGGCCGATGTGGTGCTGCATTTCGGCATGCATGGCGCGCTGGAATTCATGCCTGGCAAGCAGGCGGGCCTCGGCGCGCGCGATTGGCCTGACCGTCTGATCGGCGAGATGCCCAACGTGTATCTCTATGCCTCCAACAACCCGTCCGAAGCCTCTTTGGCCAAGCGCCGCTCTGGCGCTGTAACCGTAACCCATCTGACGCCGCCGCTGGCTACGTCCGGGCTCTATAAGGGTTTGGCCGATCTCAAGGACAGCCTGTCGCGTTGGCGCAGCCTCGCGGATCGCTCTGGCGCAGAGGCCGAAGATCTGCGCGCCCTGATCACCGTGCAGGCCGAGGCTGTGGATATGGACGGCACCGATGTGGAGGCCCTTTGGCTGAAGCTTCTGGAGACAGAGGACGCATTGATCCCTGAGGGGCTGCACGTTGTCGGGCGCGGTATGGATCCGGCTCTGATCGACGCGCATCTCGACACCATGGCCGATCAGTCTGAAGAGCAGCGCAGCCGCGCCGCAAAGCTGCTGCGGGAAGATGCGGAACTGCCGGGGCTGATGCGGGCGCTTTCGGGGCGCTATGTGGCACCGGTGCCGGGTGGGGATCTGATCCGCAGCACCGACGTGCTGCCCACCGGGCGCAATATCCATGCCTTCGATCCTTTCCGGATGCCCACCGCTTTTGCCATGCAAGACGGGGCCCGGCAGGCGCAGGTTTTGCTGGACACCCATGACAGCCTGCCGCGCACCGTGGCGCTGGTGCTCTGGGGTTCGGACAATATCAAATCCGACGGGGTGCCCCTTGCCCAAGCCATGAACCTGATGGGCGCGCGCCCGCGGTTTGACAGTTTTGGACGTCTGTCCGGAGCGGACCTTGTTCCGCTTGAGGAACTGGGTCGGCCGCGAGTGGATGTGATCATGACCCTGTCGGGCATCTTCCGCGACCTGCTGCCCCTGCAGACCAAGATGCTGGCGGAGGCGGCGCTGAAATGTGCGCAGGCCGATGAGCCGGTCGAGATGAATTTCATTCGCGCCCATGCCTTGGCCTATGCCGCCCAGATGGATGTGCCGCTCGAGGAGGCCGCGCTGCGTGTCTTCTCGAATGCGGAGGGGGCCTATGGCGCCAATGTGAATGGGCTGATCGACAGCGGCGCCTGGGAAGAAGAGGACGAGCTGGCCGACGCCTATGAGGCGCGCAAGTCCTTTGCATATGGGGTCTGCGGCAAGTCCAAGGCCAACCCGGCCCTGCTGCAGAAAGCTCTGCGAGACGTGGATGTGGCCTATCAAAACCTGGAAAGCGCCGAGCTCGGCGTGACCACGGTGGATCACTATTTTGACACGCTGGGCGGCATTGCCCGCGCCGTAAAGCGCGCCAAGGGCGGCGAAGAAGCGGCCGTTTACATCGGGGATCAGACCCGCGGTGGCAATACCGTGCGCAGCTTGCAGGAACAGGTGGCGCTCGAGACGCGCTCCCGGTCTTTGAACCCGAAATGGTTCGAGGGGATGCTCAAGCACGGCCATGAGGGTGTGCGCCAGATCGAGGCACAGGTGACAAACACGCTGGGCTGGTCGGCGACGACGGGACAGGTGGAGCCTTGGGTCTATCAGCGCATGTCCGAGACCTTTGTGCTGGACGAGGAGATGCGCAAGCGGCTGGCCGAGATGAACCCGCAGGCATCTGCCCGGATGGCGGGGCGTCTTCTGGAGGCGTCTGACCGCAATTACTGGCAGCCTGATGAAGCCACGTTGGAGGCGTTGCAGAACGCTGCGGACGAGCTTGAGGACCGGCTGGAAGGGATTGCAGCGGAATGATCTGGCTCACCGACATATCGCGCGCCGATGGCGGGGCGGGGAGGGGGCTTTGCCCCCGCTCCTACGGAGCCCCCCAGAGTATTTTTGCCAAGATGATAGGGGCGGACATGCCCCAGACAGGAGGCCCTTCATGAGCCCGTATGATGATCCCAAGAACCCGCCCGCGGCCCGTGCCGCAATGCGCGAGGCGGCTGGTTTGAAGGCCCGGGGCCTGGCCAATCCGCCGATCCTGAAAAAGGGCGAGGATGGGGAAGGCTCGGTGCAGGTCCATCAGGACATGTCCACTGTGATCGAGGGGGCCAAGGTGTTTTCCGTCTATGGAAAGGGTGGGATTGGCAAGTCGACCACGTCTTCCAACCTGTCGGCGGCCTTTGCCAAATTGGGCAAACGCGTGCTGCAGATTGGCTGTGACCCCAAGCACGATAGCACCTTCACATTGACGGGCCGCTTGCAGCCGACCGTGATTGACATCCTCAAGGAGGTGGATTTCCACGCTGAGGAGTTGCGGCCCGAGGATTTCGTCACCGAAGGCTGGGGCGGTGTGCAATGCGTCGAGGCGGGCGGCCCGCCCGCGGGCACGGGCTGTGGTGGCTATGTGGTCGGGCAGACCGTGAAGCTGCTCAAGCAGCACCACATGCTAGAGGACACCGATGTGGTGATCTTTGACGTGCTGGGCGACGTGGTTTGTGGTGGCTTTGCTGCGCCTCTGCAGCACGCCGACCGCGCAGTGATCGTTACGGCCAATGATTTCGACAGCATCTATGCCATGAACCGGATCATCGCGGCGGTGCAGGCGAAGTCCAAGAATTATGGCGTGCGGCTGGCTGGGTGCATCGCCAACCGGTCTGAGACCACCGAAGAGGTGGATCGCTACTGTGAGCGGGTGGGCTTCAACCGCATTGCGCACATGCCTGCCGTCGATGCGATCCGCCGGTCCCGCCTCAAGAAGAAGACGCTGTTCGAGATGCCTGATGATGAGGACATCCTGCATTGCCGGGCCGAGTATGTGCGTTTGGCCGAGACGCTGTGGCGGGGCACAGATCCGCTGTCGCCAGCCCCGCTGCCGGACCGTGAAATTTTCGAACTGTTGGGATTCGATTGATGCCGGACACCCGGACATACACGGGCACGCGCGCCCGCGTCGAAGATTATTTCGACCGCACCGCCACCAAGACTTGGGAGCGGCTGACATCGGATGCGCCGGTGTCAAAGGTCCGTGAGACCGTGCGCAAGGGCCGCGACAGGATGCGCGCGCAGATGTTGTCCTGCCTGCCTGCGGATCTGTCTGGGTTGCGGGTTCTGGATGCGGGCTGTGGCGCGGGCCAGATGGTGCAGGAACTTGCCGCGCGCGGGGCGGAGGTTGTGGCCGTCGATATCTCGCCGTCCCTCGTGGAGATCGCGAGGCAAAGGCTTGATCCGTCCCTGCGCGATCAGGTGACCTTTGCAGCCGGTGACATGCTGGATGAAGCCCATGGCCGCTTTGATCACGTCGTCGCGATGGACAGTCTGATATACTACAACGGAGAGGATATCGGGCGTGCGATGGCGCGTCTTGCCCCGCGGGTCTCGGGCAATGTGGTCTTTACGGTTGCCCCGCGCACCCCCTTCCTGCTGGCCTTCTGGGGGGCAGGCAAGGTGTTTCCGCGGGCGGATCGCTCTCCGATCATGATCCCCCATGCGCCCAAGCGCCTTGCACAGCACGTCAGCGGGTCGGGCAGCTTGCGCGAAGTCGGCCGGATCACAAGCGGCTTTTACATTTCAACCTGTCTGGAACTGACGCCCCATGCGCAGGCGCCCGACACTGCATTGCAGGTGGCGGCAGAATGAACCAGAGACGGTCATATTCGGCACGGTTCCTGCCTTTCTCGGACGCGGCGAGCGCGGAGTTGCCCCTTGGGCAGTTGTTGCGTTTGTCTTTGTTCCAGGTGTCGGCAGGGATGGCCTCTGTCCTGTTGCTGGGCACGCTGAACCGCGTGATGATCGTCGAATTGTCCGTGGCTGCGATTGTTGTCGCGGCCATGATCGCGCTGCCCGTTTTGGTGGCCCCTTTCCGAGCCTTGCTGGGCTTCCGTTCTGATACATACCGCTCGGCCATCGGATGGAAGCGGATCCCGTATATGTGGTTTGGCTCCCTGTGGCAGTTCGGTGGGCTTGCGGTCATGCCGTCATGCCTGTTGGTGCTGGGCGGGGATGTTGTTCATGACATCCCGTTCGCGGGGGAAGTGCTGGCGGGGCTGGCCTTCATCATGACGGGCCTCGGCATCCACATGACGCAGACCGCGGGGCTGGCCCTTGCCTCTGACAGGGCCACCGATGAAACGCGCCCCCGCGTTGTGGCGCTGCTCTACGTGATGTTCCTCGTGGGCATGGGCGTGTCTGCGGTGATCATTGGCGCGTTGTTGCGTGATTTCACGGCCCTGAAGCTGATCCAGGTTGTGCAGGGGGCGGCGGTCGCGACGCTGGTGTTGAATGTGATCGCCTTGTGGCGCCAGGAACGCGTGCGCCCCATGAGCAAGTCTGAGCGGGCTGCTCCGCGCCCGAGGTTCCGCGCGGCCTGGAACGACTATGCGGCCGGGGGCACAGCCGGGCGTCTGCTTGTCGTCGTGTTCTTGGGCACCATGGCTTTCAACATGCAGGATGTGCTGCTGGAGCCCTATGGCGGCGAAATTCTTGGCCTGTCCGTCTCGGCAACGACGTTGCTGACGGCGATCTGGGCGGCTGGGGCGCTGATGGGCTTTGCCCATGCTGCGCGCAGGCTGACCCGACAGGCAGATCCGTTCCGTCTGGCGGCCCGTGGTCTGCTGATCGGGATTGCCGCCTTTAGCGCGGTGATTTTCGCGGCCCCACTGGATGCGGCATGGCTGTTTTATGCCGGAGCCTGCGGGATCGGGCTGGGCGGTGGTCTCTTTGCCGTCGCAACGCTCACTGCGGCCATGACGATGCCAGCTGAGGGGCTGGCTGGGCGTGGTCTTGCGCTGGGCGCATGGGGTGCGGCCCAAGCCACAGCCGCGGGCCTGTCCATCTTTATCGGCGGCGCTGTGCGCGACGCCGTTCAATCCACACAGCTGGTCGATCTTCTCGGACCGGCAACCGGATACTCGGTGGTCTATCACATCGAGATCGCGTTGCTCTTTGCAACGCTCGCAATCCTGGGCCCGCTCGTGCGGCTCAAGATAACCCGTTCCGAACATCGGAATTCCCAGGCACAGGGCAAGTTCGGGCTTGCCGACCTGCCCACCTGACCCATCGGAGGAAAACAATGGTTGGTGTGAACTTCTTCGGTAACTTTGATCTGGCGAGCCTGTCTATCTGGCTCTTCTGGATCTTCTTTGCACTGCTGATCTACTATCTGCAGACGGAAAACATGCGGGAAGGATACCCGCTGGAATCGGATGAGGGTGGCGCTTCGCCAAACCAGGGGCTTTTCCCTGTTCCCAATCCCAAAACCTTCACGCTGCCCCATGGCCGCGGTGAAGTTACGGTGCCCAGCGCCGAGAATGAGGCGGCCCATCGCCGTGAGGATCTGCCCATGGAGGCAACCTCGCAGGCCGCGGGATCTCCGTTCATGCCCACGGGCGACGCCATGGATGATGGGGTTGGCCCCGCGTCTTGGGTGCCGCGCGCGGATGTGCCGGAACTCGATGGCAAGGGCTTCCCCAAGCTGCGTCCGATGGCCCATTGCCATGGCTTCGAAGTGTCCTCCGGGCGTGACCCGCGCGGCATGGAAGTGGCCACCAAGGACATGAAGAAAGCCGGCATCGTGAAAGAGATGTGGGTCGATGAGCCAGAGCAGATGGTGCGCTATCTCGAGATCGAGTTGGCGGATGGCTCTACCCGGCTCATTCCAATGACCTTGGCCCGTATCACGTCGCGCCATGTGAAAGTGGGAGCCCTGACGCTTGACCGGTTCGCCGGCATCCCGAAGCACAAGGCTGACGATCAGGTCACCAAGCTCGAGGAAGAGAAGATCTCCGCCTATGTGGGCGCGGGTCACCTCTACTGCTGAGCCGGCACCAATGAGGCCTCGGGGGGTGCCAGCCACGCCCCCCGGAGCCCACCGGGCCGCGCCCGGACCACGCAAAAGACCAGAGCAAGGGACAAAACGCCATGCCTCAAGACGGCCACGATGATTTCGCCTTCGAGTATGCCCCTGGGCTGCCCGAAAGACTGCCCGCCGGAGAGGAAATCCTCTGGCAGGGGCGCCCCAATGCCTGGCGGCTGACGGTTGACAGCCTCAGTCTCTACTGGGTGTGGGGGTATTTTGGTCTGCTTGCCTTCTATCGCATGGCATCTGCGATCTACGATCATGGCTTCTTGGTTGCCATGGCCTCGGTCGTGCCGCTGCTGCTGCTTGCGATTGGGGCAACGGCACTGCTCTATCTGATCGGCTACACGCAGGCCCGCGTGACGATCTATACCTTAACAACCCATCGGGTGATCCTGCGGGTGGGCGCTGCCACGCAGGTGACGTTGCAACTGCCGTTCCAACAGTTGCAAAACGCGTTGCTCAATCTCAATCGCAAATCCGGCTTTGGTTCGCTCGTGTTCGAACCGAAGGAAGATGGCGGCCAGATGCTGTCCTACTGGTATCTGTGGCCCCATATCCGGCCCTGGCGCATGAAACGGCCCCAGCCTTCTTTCCGCTGCATTCCGGAGGCTGAGAAAGTGGCCGCTCTGTTTGCCGAGGCCGCCGAAGATCACATGGCCCAGCCCAAAGTGGCCCGTGTGGCGCATTCAGATTCACCCAAGACAGACGCGCTGCCCGGCGCGCTGCCCGCCGAATAAGGGAGCCTCGATATGCCCGAGATTACCTCTCCGTTGACCGTGGCCGCCAAGCAAGAAGGGCCGTCTCTGCGCAACCGTGACAAGGAGATGATCCCTGTCGTGCTGCTGCGCGCCATGCTCATGCTGGCGATCGCCTCGCTTTTGCTGGTGTCTTACGCGGTGTTCACCGACCGGCCGCTGGTCGGCGTGCCGCAAGATGCCCCTGTGCTCAGTGAGCACGCCATGGTGATTCAGGGCAGCCGCCGCGGTGCGGTGTCGATCCTGGCGCCTGATGGCACGCTGGTGGCCGACATGTCCGAAAACGACGCTGGCTTCATCTCGGTTGTGACCCGCGCGCTGGACCGTGTGCGCATGCAAAACGGCGTGCCCGCCACAGAGCCCGTCCGCATCGTCACCTATGAGAACGGGCGCATGGCCCTCGTGGATGATGCCAGCAACTGGAGCATGGAGCTGGGCCATTTCGGCGATGTCGGAAAGAACCGCTTCGCTGAGTTGATCGCGGCTCTGCCGCCCAGTGCCCGCCTGAACTGAAGGCAAACCCATCGCGCTGGCGGGCCTGCCCGCCAGCAGACTGCATCGGCGCCCCGCGCCACCGGAGACCCAGCCAGTCCCGGACAACCCAGAAAAGGGGAACACAACATGGGACTTATCACCCGCGAGAAAGAGACCGCGCCCTGCACGGTCGAGATCTCCCACAAGTTTGAAAGCCTGCACGCCCATGTGCGCTTTAACAACGGGGCTGTTGTCTGGCCCGGTGACACGGTCGAGGTGCAGGGCCCCGAGATCATGGCCCCCTACGGTGAGATCGTCACCGAGGACCGCACAGCCGTGATCACCCGCGCCTCTGCCGTCGAACGGCTCTGGACGCGCCTGACGGGTGATTTTGAATTCATGGAACTCTGCGAGTTCTCGTTCTCCGAGGAGGTGACGCTATGAACGTCCAGAACACCCAGAAACTGAACGGCAAGCATTCGCCCGTATCGCTGCATGGCACAGACGAGGCGATGACCTCGGAGAAGGCCACCGATGTGGCCATGCAGGACACTCTGCTGACCCCGCGGTTTTACACCACCGATTTTGACGAAATGGACCGCATCAGCGTGGAGCATATCCGCGATGAATGGGACCCCCTGATCGCGCAGATGGAGAGTGACCCGAACAAGGGCCATTTCAAAAAGAACGAAGACTGGGATCACGTGGACTGGGACGGCATGGAGCCCGAACTGAAGAAGGAGTTCATCGACTTCCTGATCAGCTCCTGCACGGCGGAATTCTCAGGCTGCGTGCTGTACAAGGAAATGAAGCGGCGTGGCTCCAACCCCGAGATCACCAAGCTGTTCCAGCTGATGGCCCGCGATGAGGCGCGCCATGCCGGCTTTATCAATGATGCCCTGCGCGAGGCGGGGATCGCGGTCAATCTGGGTTTCCTGACCCAGCAGAAGAAATACACCTATTTCCGGCCCAAGTTCATCTACTACGCCACCTATCTGTCAGAAAAGATCGGCTATGCGCGCTATATCACGATCTTCCGCCACCTGCAGGAGAACCCCGACAAGCGGTTCCATCCGATTTTCAAGTGGTTCGAGGAATGGTGCAATGACGAGTTCAGCCACGGTGAAGCCTTCGCCCTGCTGATGAAAACCGACCCGAAGCTGACCAGCGGCAGGAACGTGCTGTGGATCAAGTTCTTCCTGACGGCAGTATATTCCACCATGTATGTGCGCGACCATCAGCGCCCCGCCTTCCACGAGGCCCTCGGTGTCGATGTGGATTGGTATGGGCAGGAGGTCTTCCGCAAGACGTCCAAGCTGTCCGAACAGATCTTCCCGATCACGCTGGATATCGATCACCCGCGCTGGATGCCCGGCCTCAAGCGCCTGCAAAAGGCCTCGGTGGCGATGGATCAGGCCAAGCGGCGCGGGGGCATCTCCGGCACGTTTGGCCAGCTGGTAAATGGTGCCAAGGCAGGCTTTGCGTTCATTTCGCTCTACACCATCCCGGCCAAGAAGCACGAGATGGCGCCGACCACCCGTCTGCAGCCCTGCTACTGATGTGCAAAGCTGCTGCATATCCCCCTGCGGCCCGCCCCGTTGCGGGCCATAAGGTGCGCCCATGACACCCGATGTCTGGATCGCCGGGGCCGTGGCCCTGTTCGCCTGGTGGTTTTCCACCGGGGCGATCCTGCTCGTGGTCAAGCGGGCCGATCGCGGTGGGCCAGACAGCCACCGCTGGGCTGTGCTGTGCTCTCTGTTCCTGCTCGTTATCGGCGTTGCGATCTTTGTCGACACGCTCGGCAGGGCCAATGTCTCTGCGGTCTATGCCCAGTTTTTCGCCGTTCTGGCCATCTGGGGATGGATCGAACTGGCTTTCCTGTGTGGCATGATCACAGGGCCGATCACCAAGCCCTGCCCGTCGCGTTTGCGCCCGGGTGAGCGTTTCCTGCGCGCTTGGGGGGTGATCGCGTATCACGAGTTGCTGTTGTTCGTTACCTGCGCTGCGCTCTGCTTCACGGCGGTGGGCGCAGCCACCCCGTACGGCGCAGCAATCTTCGGCTTGCTGTTCATCGCGCGGGTCTCCGCCAAGCTTAACCTGTTTCTCGGGGTGCCCCGGATCAATACAGAGTTTCTGCCGCTCGCTTTGTCCCATGTGCCCAGCCATTTCCGCATCGCCCGGATGAACGTCTTGTTCCCGGTTTCGGTGATCGGTCTTGGCTGGATCACGCTTTGGGGCGCCGAGCACATCATGATGGCCACATCCCGTCCGGATGTCATTGGCTATTCCCTGTTCACCGCGCTCGCCGCACTCGCGTTGCTGGAGCACCTGTTCATGGTGGTCCCGCTGCCCGACGCCAAGCTTTGGCGTTGGTTACTTCCAGCGTCCGGAACGGACCGCTGAAACACTATCACTGAAGGACCAGACACATGGATTTCCAGTCCCATTTCCGTTCCAGCCTAGAGGCTCTGAAAGATGAGGGGAATTACCGCATCTTTGCCGAGCTGGAGCGCCGCTGTGGAGCGTTTCCAAAGGTCGATTTCCACAATAATGGCGGCAAGTCGGAGGTGACGGTTTGGTGCTCGAATGACTATCTTGGAATGGGGCAGCATCCGGATGTGGTGGCCGCCATGTGCGACACGGTTCAGGCCTGCGGTACCGGGGCGGGGGGCACGCGCAACATCTCGGGCACAAATCACTGCCACGTGGAACTGGAAGCCGAACTGGCAGACCTGCATCGCAAAGAAGCGGCGCTGCTGTTCACCTCTGGCTATGTCTCGAATTGGGCAAGCCTGTCGACACTGGGATCCAAGATCCCGAATGCGGTGATCCTGTCCGACAGTGAGAACCACGCCTCCATGATCGAAGGCATCCGCCACTCACGGGCCGATAAGGTGATCTGGAAGCACAACGACGTGGAAGATCTCGATCGCAAGCTGTCGGCGGTGGGCGACCGGCCAAAGATCGTTGCCTTTGAATCCGTCTACTCGATGGATGGCGATATCGCACCGCTCAAGGAGATCATCGAGGTCTGCGAGAAGCACGGGGCGTTGTCCTATCTCGACGAGGTGCATGCGGTGGGCATGTATGGCCCGCGGGGCGGCGGCATTTCCGAGCGCGAGGGCGTTGCCCATCGCATTGATCTGATCGAGGGCACTCTGGGCAAGGCCTATGGCTGCGTGGGCGGCTATATCACTGGCACCGCCGCGATGTGCGATTTCATCCGCTCCTTCGCCTCGGGCTTCATTTTCACCACGGCCCTGCCGCCCGCGGTTGCAGCAGCGGCAAAAACCTCGATCGCGCATCTCAAGACATCAAGCGTGGAGCGGGAGGCCCAGGCTCAACAGGTTGCCAAGATGCGTGCCGCTCTGGATCGGGCCGGTATTCCGCACATGGCAAATGACAGCCACATCATTCCCGTCATGATTGGGGATCCGGTCAAATGCCGCACGATTTCCGACATCCTGATGGAGAGCTATGGGATCTATGTGCAGCCGATCAACTATCCCACGGTGCCCAAGGGAACGGAGCGCCTGCGGATCACGCCGGGGCCCCTGCACAGCGATGCGGATATCGAACATTTGGTGTCATCGCTCTCTGAATTGTGGGCCCAATGCGCCTTGGCCCATGCGGTTGCCTGAAGCGGATCTGCACAGAAAGGCATTTTTTATTGGAAAAATCGGCATGCCGTCGCATGTCGTGACCAGCAAGCCAGATTTTTCTTAGGAAAAGCCAGCAATCGGGCGCGTCGCAGGGCCCGCAAAAACAAACAGACTGTTATCACAAAGAAGGAAGACGGCCATGAAAGTAACGCGTCGTGAAGGATTGGCACTGTTGGGAGGAACGGCCGCAGCAACTGTACTGGGCGCGCCCCTGTTCGCAGATGATGCCGCGGAAGGCCCGGTTGTGCATGAAGTGCAGATGCTGAACGCCCATCCTGACAACAAGCGTGAGCGCCAGGTGTTTGTGCCTGATATCGTGCGCGCCAAGCCCGGCGATACCATCAAGTTTGTTGCCGCTGACCGTGGGCATAACTCGCAGGTCAACGAGGATATGATGCCTGAGGGCGGAACCATGTGGGAAGGCAAGATCAACGACGAGGTCGAAGTGACCATCGATGTTGAAGGTGCTTATGGTTACTATTGCAAGCCGCACAACTCGGCCGGCATGGTTGGCCTGATCCTCGTGGGCGATGTGTCCGGTAACTACGAAGACCTCAAGAGCGCTCGTCAGCGTGGTAAGGCGAAGAAGCGCTACGAGGATATCTTCGCACGGGCAGACGCCCTGCTGGCCGAAGAAACCTCCTAAGCGATCAAGACCCCGTCAAGGCCCCGTTCGCGCGGGCCTTGGCGCGCCGTTTGGCCACCAGCCAAAGACCGCCTGCCAAGGCGACACCGCCGAATAGCAAGCTGATGCCGGCCAGATATCCCAGCCGCGCCATCAACGCATCGCGCCCCATCCGAACAGCCTCCAACGTGATCACATCGCCAGGCGCCACCACCTGGCGCAGCTCACGTGTTTTGCGCCCGTCGACATACTCGATCAGTTCAACCGGCTGCGGTGCGGCACTGGCCAGACGCAGCGTGATCGGCTCCCCGCCGTTCACGGGGTATGCAATATAGCCGCCATACAAGGTAAGCCCGGCCGGGGCAGGTGCCTGTGCGCCCGGCGGCACCGTGCAGATCGACATCGCAGCAACGCCGTCGATCGGGGTGTCGAACGGCATCGGCAGGGTGTCGGGATGCAGCATCACTGACATTGCAGGCAGCGCCACTGTGGCGTCGCCCACTTGCAGAAAGCCTTCATGCAGCACCCCATCGCCTTGCTCTGCCGTTCCACTCGATCGAAACACGCCCAGATCAAAGCTGCCATCTGCGTTCATCAGAGGCTGCACACTGCCGCCAAGCACCGCCTCCACGGATTGCGCAGGCAGGCGCAGGAACAGTTCAACGCTGGTGGGCATGCGGTCCACGATGATGCGCAGGGGCGCGGCGGCACTGTCTTCTGCATGGGCGGAAGGCACAAACCACAGACAGGCACAAAAGGCATAAAGAAAGCGGCGCATACTCTACTTATGGCCCTCGGCGCGGCTACGGCAAGGCACTGTGGCTGACAAATCGGCGATCAGGGCCGCAACCGCCTTGATCCCGGACGTTTGCGCGATAATTTCCCTCCTACGACCAAGGAGAAAGGCAGAACCATGCGTTCAACCCAATTTATTCTCGCCGCCGCATTGCTCGGCACATCCCCCGCATTTGCTGATGGACACGCTGCCTCGGGCGACGCTGCCGCTGGTGAAGAAGCATTTGGCCAGTGCGTTAGCTGCCATGTTGTGAAGGATGGCAACGGCGAGACACTGGCAGGCCGCAATGCGAAGACCGGCCCCAACCTCTATGGCCTTGCTGGCAAAACGGCCGGTATTGAGGATTTCCGCTATGGCAAAGACATCGTCAAAGCGGGCGAGGGCGATGGCGATTTCGAGCCGCTGATCTGGACCGAAGAGAATTTCGTTGCCTATGTGCAGGACCCGACCGGCTTCCTGCGTGAATACACCGGCAGCAAGCGGGCCCGGGGCAAGATGAGCTACCGCGTGCGCAATGCCGATGATGCGGTCAATCTCTATGCGTATCTGGCACAATTCGGCGCTGAATAAGCCCAGGCTTTGTCAGAGCAGCCTCTGAATACAGACCGACTGAAGGGGTGGCCTGGTTTCGGGCCAGCCCTTTTATTTTGCCCAACCAAGGCCACTTGAGGGTGTGATGCGCCTCACGCAAAGCATGGGCCTGCAGAACGCCGATTATCTGCAATCTGAATTGCCCTCCCCAAAGGCTGGCGCGTCGGCGCCCAAGGCTGAAGGCAAAACGCCCCCCGGTTGAACGCCAATCGATTTGCCCCCTGCCCATCCTGCGCGTGTTGATCTTGTGCATGGGTGCGTTGGGGCATTTGAGTGCCCTTCCCGCGCGCAGAATACTTTTGTCAAAACATATGCTTTGAGATTGTGCGCCCGCGGTTGGGGCCTCGGTGCAAACTCGATCGCTCGTCTCATGCCCCAAGTGCGAATTGTCGAAAATGCACCCTAGACGTGCAGCGCATGTCGAAACTGCGGCAATAAAGTGCGTGACATTTCCAGTGAATGCACCAGGCGTGGCTGTAGGGAGATTGATCTACTGAGGGGTGCTAGGAAATGAAACGCATTTTGGGATTATTGGCCGCTCTGGTAACATTGGGGTTTGGCACAACAGGAAACGCGGCCACTGCGACTCTCTTCAGCGAGGGCACCCCCTTTGCCGACCTCACGTTCACGGGCGCAAGAGGGATCAAGGTAGACGGTGCGTTCTACAGAGTGCGGTTCGAAAAAGGCACCTGTGACGAGGTTTTCGACGGGTGCGATACAGCAAATTTTGCGTTCAGCACCCAGGCGGATGCGGAAACGGCAACGCGGGCTCTGTTTGATTTGTTATTGGCAGATGCACTTGAGAGACAAACACAAGGCCTCGGTCTCGATATTGGAATATTCGAGCGAGATAACTCGATCTCAAGCAATGATTGTAGCGTGGCACTGTGCGAATTGGTGACCCCCTATGATAAACAACCATTTGGTAGTTCCGGATTAGTTCCTTATACGTACCGCGTCAAACTTCGTAGAACTAGCGGGTTAATTAGTGGCTTCCCTAGTTCCCAAATTACGAGCCCCGCAAATTTTGGGCAAACGCCCTATTCCACTACTTCCGAGAATATGTACATGGTCTGGACGGCCACTGTCCCGGTTCCTGCCAGCCTCCCTCTTTTGATCACAGCTGTTGCCGGCTTTGCTGGGCTGGGCATGCGGAGAAAGCGGCAGGCGCAGGCGTAAGACCACCTGACCATCGCGGAACCAAACTGTGCACGGTTTGACAGCGTGCCGAAGGGGCGTCGGACTATACCGGCGCCCCTTTTTGCGCGCTACCGGAAGGGTGTTGTCAAACCGGCGCTCACAGCGCCTGACCAAGGCCCCGAAAAGCGAAAGCCCGCTCTGGCGCGGTATCTTTATGCCCAAACCGTGCCGTTGATCTGTCTTACCCTGCCGTGCGCTGCTCAGATCATGGCGGGGGCTGATTTCGAAGGGATCAGGGGCGCAGTTGCACGGGGGCCGAGGCTTCGGGCAGATGTTGGACGAACGCGATGATGCGGGCGGCAACTTCCTCGGGCGCCTCTTCATGGGCAAGATGGCCAAGGCCAGTCAGCGTTTCATGGGTGCCATGGGCCATACGGGCGGCCATCCGCTCTGACGTGGCGGGGGCCACGGTCCGGTCGGCACTGCCTGCCAGCAGGTGCACAGGGGCGGTGATCTGATCCAACCTGCCGCGCAAGCCCCGCAGCGACCATTGGCTCATCATGGCCAGCGTGCCTTCGATGTGATCGGCATTCGACAGGCAACGGGCATAGAGCGCCACCCCTTCTGCATCCAGCGTCGAGCCGGTGCCCTTGAGCAGGCCGTTTACGTCAGACGTGCGCAACATCCGTGAGATCGCCGACGAGGTCAGCGGATTGATCGCAAGAAACCGTGCCATCATCGGGAACAGCCATCCCGCAACGCCCGAGAAATCCTCCAGCGCGGTGTTGATCCCAAAAACCGGGGTGCTTCGCGTGATCGACATCTGCAGCGCCAGTGCTCCGCCCGCGGAATGGCCGATCAAGGCAGTGGGGGTGCAGTCAAGGTGATCCAGCAGCCGCCAGGTGTCTTCGGCCATAAGCGGCAGGGAAGACCGCTGCATTGCCCCGCGCCGGGTGAAGCCGTGCCCGGGCAAGTCCATGGCCGTGACGCGGAACTGCTCTGCCAGACAGGGCATCAGACCCCGCCAGGAATGGGTGGCCCCGCCGGCGCCATGCAACAGCACAAGATCGGGGCCATGGCCCATCTGCTGCACGTGCCAAAGATGCGGGCGCACGCGCTCGAATGTGGATCGCTGCGCATGGGGCCATCCCGCGCTGTCCCGACGCCAGTCCACGGGCCTGTCTCAGGCGTCAAGCGCTGCCGACACCGCGGTCGACAGACGCTTGCTGTCTGCTCTGGGCAAAGGAATGTAGGGGGCGTCGAGCACTTCTGCCAGTGCCCGCAAGGGGCGTTGCGGGCGGGGGGACATGTCGATGACAAGCCCGGGCATATTGTTGCCGCGCAGCAGGCGCGCCATGCGGGTGGCATCGGCGCCTGCCGCCTGCCTGTCGGCTTGGCCATCAAGTGCGATATTGGCGCGCCCATCCGTGAGCAGGGCAACTGTCGGCGTCATGCCCTTACTGCGCGCGCCCAGCCCAACCTCCAGCGCGGCCTGCATGCCCGCGGCCAGCGGGGTGCCGCCCCCGCCGGGCAGGGCTGCGAGGCGGCGCTTGGTCTGCACAAGGCTGCGGGTGGGGGGCAGCAGCACATCCGCGCCCTCTCCGCGAAACGCGACGAGGGCGACGTGATCGCGCCGTGCATAGGCTTCGCCCAAGAGCAATTCGACCGCGCCCTTGGCCTCTGCCAACCGTGTCATCGCGGCAGAGCCAGAGGCATCCACGACGAAGATCAGCAAGCGATCCGACATCTCCTTGTAGCGCTTGATCCGGAAATCGGAGGCGCGCACATGAAGGGATTGCGCGGTCTTGGCGTGTGTGCGCCGCAGGGGTTGCCAGGGGGCGGCGGCGCGCAGGGTGCCGATCAGATCGAGGCGGTTCGTGCCGTCCAGACGGCCCTGCCGTGCCGGCATCGGGCGCCCGCGCCGATTGCCCTTGCGCTGCTGCCCTGCCCCCGAACCACCGGCCCGCACCATGCCCGAGCTGCCCACGGCCAGACGGGCCAGCAGATCTGCCGGGAGAACAGCGGCGGCGGCCTCCAGCAGAAGATCCTGGGGGATCATCATGTCTTGCTCCTGCTCTTGAGCGGGGGCATCGGGCTGCTCGGCGTTTTCGGGCTCTTCTGGGGGCGGTGGCGGGGGAGGCTCTTCCTCCGCCTCTGGCGTGTCGTCTTCCATCTGGGGCAGGCGCGTGGCCCGCGGCGCCAGCACAAGGGCTGCGGCCACCGTCAGGTCTGCGGCCTCCAGTTCTGCGCGATCTTCGAGGGCCGCATGGGCCCGGGCGGCCCGCAGGGCCAGCAGAAGGGCGCGGGGGCTTTCAACACCAAGGCTTTCGGCCAACAGGGCAAGATCGGAGATCGCGCCCGTGGGCACATGCACCGCATCGGTGCGACGCGCCCCGGTCGGGGGCGGATCTGCGGGGCCAATATCGCGCAGGGACAAGTCTTCAAGATCGACGCTGAAGGCCAGCCTGTCCGCCAGCGCCGGCGGCAGGCCTTCTTCCGGCTCGACACCCTCGTCGAGGGCGATCACGCAGTGGCTTTGTCGATCGAGGGCCGCACCCAGTCGGGCTGCAAGGTCGCTGCGGCAGCGCTCGGCCATGGGCAGGACAAGGGTGCAGGGCGTTTCCAGCAGGCCAGCGGCGCGCACCGTACGCCCCTCTGCCAGGGTGGCAGACAGGTCAACCCCGCCAAAAAGCTGTTCATCGGTAATGGCGGGATGGATGCGCCGTATGGGCCCGGGCAGGGCATTGATATCCGCCTCAAGTGCTGCGCGCACGGGCCCGGTGCGGGCCCGCAGATGCGCGCCGCCCAGCCCGCTGGGATCAACGGCCAGCAGGCGCAGGGCCAGCCGGGCACGTTGAAGCGGGCCGCTCACCCCAGAACCTCGGCCACGACACGGCCGACGCGGGCCCCGGTGCCGGCCTCGTCCAGCGGATCGCGCCGCAGGCGGTGGCGCAGGGCGGATGGGGCGACGGCCTTCACGTGCTGAATCTCGACGGTCTCGAAGCCTTCGAATGCCGCGAGCGCTCGGGCCGCGCGCAGCAAGGTCAGTTCTCCGCGCAGGCCATCGGACCCAAGCGCGATGCAGAGCTCAGCGCAGGCGCGCAACGTGGCATCCGGGGTTTCCCGGGTCTTGAGCGCGCTGCGGGCGGCGACGATCTGATCGCGCAGAATGGCATCGGCCTCGGCCCAGGCATCCATGAATCTGGCATGGTCTGTCTCATAGGCATCGCGCCGCCGGATGACTTCGATCCGGGTCTCCACGTCGCGCGGGCTGGCAACCTCAACCGAAAGGCCAAACCGATCCAGCAGCTGGGGACGCAACTCGCCTTCTTCGGGATTGCCAGAGCCGACAAGCACGAAGCGGGCCGGGTGCCGGATTGAAAGCCCTTCACGCTCCACGACATTCTCGCCCGATTGCGCCACATCCAGCAGCAGATCGACCACGTGATCCTCTAGCAGGTTGACCTCGTCGATATAGAGGTAGCCGCGATTGGCACGCGCCAGCAGGCCCGGCTCGAACGCTTTCTCCCCATGGGACAGCGCGCGTTCGATATCGAGCGCGCCAACGACGCGATCCTCGGTCACCCCAAGGGGCAGGTCGACAACGGGCGTGGGCTTCTCAATCAGGCTTTCATCGGTGATGGTGGCCCATTCGGGACAGGCCGCGCGGGTTTCGGCATTGACCGGGCAGCCCGCCACGGCGGTGATTTGGGGCAGCAAGCCCGACAGAGCCCGCACGGCGGTGGACTTGCCCGTGCCGCGATCGCCGAACACGAGCACGCCGCCGATCGTGGGATCGATCGCGGTCAGGATCATGGCCTGTTTCATCTCGTCCTGGCCGACGATGGCCGAGAAGGGGAAGGGCTGTCTGCTGCTCATGCGGCATACTCCAATTGAGCCAGGGGGCTTGCGCCGTCCCAGCGGCCCGTGTCCCCGAGAATCCGGAAACGGGCGTATAGTTCTTCGCGAAACCAGGCACCATTGCGCACGGCGCGGATGGCTTCGGCATGGGGGCCGCCGGGGCGCCGGGCAAATTCACTCATGGAATGCGTGTCCGGCCAAACCGAAAATGTGACCTGCTGCATCCAGGGCACTTCGCCGATCCCGATCTTGAAGGCGACGTTCGGATCAGCGCCGATCACGTCTGAAATCGCGGGCACCCGACCCCAGAACCGGTGGGCGATCCGGGGCTTTACCGTGGCCCGCGTGAGGGCCGCAACCGGGCCGGGGCTGGGCTCGGCTGTCTTTTCAAACGGGGTTTTCCCCGACCAGTTTCCGCGCACGGATGTGGGCGTCAGAAAGATGCTCCAGGTTTCATCTGCGGTCTCGCGCCAGCGCTTAAAAGTAGGCGCATTTTCAACCTGTTGGCGGGCAGTTTCTTCATCGGGCCACGTGGCAAGAATGGCCCAGACGGCGGTGTTGGGAAGCGGTGTAAATCCCTCACCCACGCCTGATCCGCAGAGCTTCCAGAAGCCGATGCCGGGGGTGCGGGGCAAGGTCAGGCGCGCGGCCCCCATCTGGCCCAGCACCCAAAGCCGCGCTGTTAGCGCGTCAAAGCGGTGGAAGCTGAGGCTGACAGCCTGCATCCTGGCAAACCCTTGTCTTAGACCCGTGGCCAAAGCCTGTCAGGCGCGGCGAACAGCGACGCGCCCAACGACTCTGATTTCACTCCTGTATGTAATGAAAGACTTTCAATGATAGTTGTCAACCAAAGTTGACAGTCCTATGGTAATTCCCATGACAGATGCGACTCCCCTCCGCGGCGCCTCTCGCGCCCCTTCAAAAGCGATTGTGATCGGCGCCGGGCTTGGCGGTTTGGCGGCAGCCATGCGGCTGGGCGCCAAAGGCTATAAGGTGACCGTGCTGGATCGGCTGGAGACACCCGGTGGCCGGGGATCGGCCCTGTGGCAGAACGGGCATCGCTTTGATCTGGGCCCGACGATCGTAACCGTGCCGCAGGTCTTCAAGGATCTGTGGGCCGCCTGCGGCCGCGACTTTGAGAAGGATGTCGATCTGCGGCCGATGGATCCGTTCTACGAGATCCGCTGGCCCGATGGCTCCACCTTCGAGATGTCAGGCGACGAAGACCGCGTCCGTGCCGAGATCACCCGCCTGAACCCGGCAGACCTGAAAGGCTATGCCAAGTTCCTCAAGGATGCGGAAACGCGCTACTGGTTCGGTTTTGAAAATCTGGGCCGGCGTCCGATGAATGAACTGTGGGAACTGATCAAGGTGCTGCCCACCTTTGCCTGGTTGCGGGCGGACCGTTCGGTGGCGGCCCACGCGGCAAAGCGCTTCAAGGATCCGCGTCTGCAGATGGCCTTCAGCTTCCATCCTCTGTTTATTGGAGGCGATCCCTTCAAGGTCACCTCGATGTATGCGCTTGTCAGCCATCTCGAGAAGGCATTCGGAGTGCACTACGCCATGGGCGGGGTCGAAGCGATTGCCAAGGCCATGGTCGACGTCATCCACCAGCAGGGCGGCGAGGTGCTTCAGGGGGTTGAGGTCGATGAGATCCTCCTGCAGGCGAACCGCGCGACGGGCGTGCGCATGGTCGACGGCCAGATGCTTCCGGCGGAGATCGTCGTCTCGAATGCGGATGCGGGCCACACCTATGACAGGTTGTTGCGCAAGCAGCCGCGCAAGCGCTGGTCCAGCCGCAGGCTGCAGCGCACGCGCTGGTCCATGAGCTTGTTCGTCTGGTATTTTGGCACCAAGGGCACCCGCGACATGTGGGGCGATGTGGGCCATCACACGATCATCAACGGGCCACGCTACGAGGGGCTGGTCCATGATATCTTCATGAAGGGCAGGCTGGCGGAGGATTTCAGCCTCTATCTGCACCGCCCATCCGTGACCGATCCCACCTGCGCACCCAGCGGGGACGACACTTTCTACGCGCTTTCGCCGGTGCCCCATCTGGGCCATGACAATGGTGTCGACTGGGACAGCGAGGCCGAACCCTACCGGCAGCGCGTGCTGGCCGCGTTGGAACAGCACATGCCCGGCGTGTCGGACAGGATCTCTGCCTCCGAAGTATTTACGCCGAACACCTTCCGCGATCGCTATCTCTCGCCCCTTGGGGCGGGCTTCTCGATCGAGCCGCGTATCCTGCAATCGGCCTGGTTCCGTCCGCACAATGTCTCGGAAGAGGCACAGGGGCTGTATCTCGTCGGGGCCGGCACGCATCCAGGCGCTGGTCTGCCCGGGGTCATCTCATCGGCTGAGGTGCTGGGCAAGCTGGTGCCGAACCCGGCCGTTGCCTTGGTGCCGGCCACCGAAAGGATGGCAGCAGAATGAACGCACAGTTTAAACGCCCGATCGCAGAGCAAGACACGGTGGTTTTGCAAGTGCGCAACCGCGATAAGCGCGGCACTGCCCCGATTGACCCCTCGGATATGGCGCATTGCCGCGAAGCGATCCGAACAGGCTCTCTGTCCTTCCATACGGCTTCGAAAGTGCTGCCTGCACGGGTCCGGGATCCTGCGCTTGCGCTGTATGCGTTCTGCCGTCTTGCCGATGACGCGGTTGACTTGCAGACCGAGAAAGCCGCCGCAGTGCTGTCTTTGCGGGAACGGTTGGAGCGGGTCTATTCCGGGCGCCCGATGAATGCCCCGGCCGACCGTGCCTTCGCCGTTGTGGTCGAGCATTACGACATGCCGCGCGCCCTTCCCGAGGCGCTGCTGGAAGGCCTCGCCTGGGACGCGATCGAGCGGCGCTATGCCAACCTCTCCGAGTTGCGTGCCTATTCCGCGCGGGTTGCGTCTGCCGTGGGCGCGATGATGGCGGTTTTGATGGAGGTGCGGGATCCCAATGCGCTTGCCCGCGCCTGCGATCTGGGCGTGGCCATGCAGCTGACAAACATTGCGCGGGATGTGGGCGAAGATGCCCGTGCCGAACGCCTCTACCTTCCGACCGAATGGATGGAGGACGCCGGCATCGATCCGAAGGCCTTTTTCGCCGATCCCGTACCCAGCCGGGCGATCCGGCGCATGGTCCGCAGCCTGCTCGCCGAGGCCCATCGGCTGTATCTGCGCTCGGAGGCGGGGATTTCGGCCCTGCCGCGCGATTGCCGTACAGGGATCTACGCTGCCCGCCTGATCTATGCCGGGATCGGCACCGAAATCACCCGTGCTGGCCATGACAGCGTGACGCAGCGTGCCCATACGGGCAAGTTGGCCAAGCTGGGCTGGTTGACACAGGCCGGTCTGCGCATGGGCGCCTCTACCTTCATGCCGCAAAGCCCGGTGCTCTATGCCGCGCCGCTGCCCGAGGTTGCCTTCCTCGTGGATGCGGCCGCCGAAGGGCCGGTTGGGGCCACGGGCCGTGCGGCCTCGGCGCTGGATCTGGTGGCCGCTCTCAAGCGCAAACAGCAAGAACAGCACGCGCGTCAGTTCGCCGCCGAGTAGGGCCGCCTGCGGCTGTTGGCTGGACGGGCGCATCTGCCCGCCTAGCTTTTTGGCATGGATTGGATCTTGCTCGCTCTTTTCGTGTGGTCGGCCATGGGCGCTGCTGTCACCGGCGCCCTGTTCCCGCCTGACCAGTGGTACCGGGACCTGAACAAACCGGCATGGACCCCCCCGGACTGGGTGTTTCCGATCACGTGGACAGTGCTGTACGCCTGCATGGCCCTTGCGGCCACGCGCATTGCGCCCTTGCAGGGCAGCGCCTATGCCATGGCTTTCTGGGCGGTGCAGATCAGCTTTAACGGGCTCTGGTCACCGGTGTTTTTCGGGTTGAAACGCATTCGCAGCGCGATGTTCGTAGTGGCGATCCTGTGGCTTTCGGTGCTGGGCGGCGTGCTGACGATGTGGCCGCTTGATCCGATCGCTTCGCTGCTCTTCGTACCCTATCTGATTTGGGTGACGATCGCGTCTGCGCTTAATGCCTCTGTCTGGATGCGCAATCCCGATGAGGCCGCAGCAGCGTCTCTCGGCCGTCAGTAGACCTGCCGAACAGCCGGCGCGGCTTCAGGCGCAAAGCCTGCCGCTCGGCATGGAAAGGATGCGTGCACTCAGCGTGTGGGCTGCGCGGGCAGCCTCAGTCTTCGGCTGGGTTCGGGGGGGCCGCAACGGTGCGGATCCCAGACCGGCGGAACCGCTCCAACTCTGCATATTTGTCCAGCGAGAGGGGCTCGTAGGCTTGGTAGTACACAGTCAGATTGAACAAGCGTTCCAGCAGACGGCCATCATTGCTGCGGCGGTATTCAAGGTCTTCCGCCGCAAGTTGCTCGCGGATACCCGGTGCTACGCCGTATCGGCTGGCCGCTGTCACGAGGCCGCCATCCCGGGTGGGCACACCGCCGCTGTCGCGCACGAGCGCGGGGTTGCCCCCCAGCGCGGCGACGGCGTCTTCCTTCGGGGTTGGGTCTACGCGGTTGCCCTGGCCCGGCTTGGGCAGGGGCAGCGCTGCGAGATCTTCAGGAACTTCGATCGGCTTGTTTGGAACGAAGCCGAATTCATCCGGGCCTGTTCTGCCCCGGTCAATGTTGATGAGGTCGGGTTCACGATCTCCGCCAAAACCAAGAATGCCGCCAGACCCGCAGGCGGAGAGACCTGAAATCAGCGCAAGCGCCAAGCCTGTTTTGAAACAAGCTGTGCCAATGGAACGCGTTTTGTGGGTGGCTGAAGCCATGTCCCTCTCCCTCGTCATCTTGGCCATGTTCTAACCGGTTCAGCCGCGCACGTCACGGGGGTTTTGTGACCTGTGAAATTCATGGTCATGGCTGTGCCTTGTTGGGATCACTGCCGCCCGTAAACACCGCGAGGCCGATCGCCCCGGCAAAGACCCAGACATCGGCCAGATTGAACACATACGGGTTGCTGATCCCGCAACAGGACATGTTGAGGAAGTCGATCACTCCGCCTTGCAGCACCCGATCCAGCGCATTGCCAAGGGCCCCGCCGATCAAAAGCCCTGCGCAGGCAAATTCCCGGCCCGTGCGGAAACTGCGGGCCGCCCAGATCGCAACGGCCAGTGAGATCAGGACAGCCAGCCCCACAAGGCCCCAGCGCGCCGCCTCGGGAGCGCCTTTGAAGAGGCCGAAATTGATTCCTGTATTGAGGCTATCGATAAATACGAGAAACGGCGGAAAGATCTCCATCCGTCCGCTGCCTGACAGCCCCAGCCCGTATAGAGCGCCGTATTTTGACAGCTGGTCTGTCAGGAAAGCAAAAGCCGCGAACAGATACAAAAGGCGCATGGAGAGGGTCCTAGTGGCGGAAGTGGCGCTGGCCTGTCAGCACCATGGCAAGGCCTGCCTCGTCGGCCGCCTTGATCACCTCGTCGTCGCGCATGGAGCCGCCGGGCTGGATCACGCAGGAGGCGCCAGCCGCGGCGGCCTCGAGCAGGCCATCGGCAAAGGGGAAAAACGCATCAGATGCCACGGCGGAACCTTGTGTGAGCGGCGCTGGCAGGCCCAGAGCCTCGGCCATGCGCTCGGCCTTCTTGGCAGCGATCATCGCGCTGTCGAGGCGGCTCATCTGGCCTGCGCCAACGCCCACGGTCGCGCCGTCGCGGACATAGACGATTGCATTTGATTTGACGTGTTTGGCCACCGACCACGCGAACAGCAAATCCTGCATCTGGGCTTCGGTGGGGTGCAGCTTGGTGACAACCTTCAACGTATCGCGGGTAACATTGGCCACGTCGCGATCCTGCACCAGAAGGCCACCGGCCACCTGCCGCACAGCGGCGCCGCGCGCGGTTGGATCTGGCAGGCCGTCTGTCAGCAAAAGGCGCAGGTTTTTCTTGCCCGCGAAAATGGCCATGGCCTCCTCGGAGGCGCCGGGGGCGATGACCACCTCGGTAAAGATCTCGGTGATCGCCTTGGCGGTATCTGCATCCAGCGTCTGGTTGAGGGCAACGATGCCCCCGAAGGCCGAGGTGCGGTCGCAATCATAGGCGCGGGAATAGGCCTCCAGCAGGCTGCTTCCGATGGCCACGCCGCAGGGGTTGGCATGCTTGATGATCGCGCAGGCCGGGGTGGTGGGGTCGAACTCTGCCACCAACTCATAGGCGGCGTCCGTATCGTTGATGTTGTTGTAGGACAGCTCCTTGCCCTGCACCTGACGGGCGGTGGCAACGCCCGCACGGCCCGAGCCGTCGGTGTAGAAGGCGGCCTGCTGATGGGGGTTTTCGCCGTAGCGCAGGGTCTGGGCCAGCGTGCCCGCAAAGGTCCGGCGGCGCGGGGCGGCGATGTCCAGCGCCCCGGCCATCCAGTTGGATACGGCGGCATCATAGGCTGCCGTCCGCCCATAGGCGATCTGCGCCAGCGTCTGGCGGAAGGCCAGCGTGGTGCCCCCGTCATGGGCGTCAAGCTCGGCCAGCAAGGCATCATAATCCGTCACATCGGTCACCACGCAGACATCGGCGTGGTTCTTGGCTGCCGAGCGGATCATGGCCGGGCCGCCAATATCGATGTTCTCGATGCATGTGGCGTGGTCTGCCCCTTTCGCGACGGTGGCCTCGAACGGGTAGAGGTTGACCACCACCAGATCGATCGCGCCGATGCCATGTTCCTGCATCGCCGCGACGTGGTCGGGATTGTCGCGCACGGCCAGCAAACCGCCATGTACCGCCGGGTGCAGGGTTTTGACGCGGCCATCCATCATTTCGGGAAAGTTGGTCACCTCTGAGACGTCTTTCACGTCCAGACCGGCGTCTCGCAGTGCCTTGGCCGTGCCGCCCGTGGACAAAAGCGCCACGTTGCGTGCAGCAAGCGCCTGCCCGAGCGCGATCAGCCCGGTTTTGTCAGAGACGGACAGCAGGGCGCGGCGGAGCGGTTTCGGGGCAGTCATAGGCGATCATCCTTTGGCAGCGGGGCATCCCTGCCAGCAGCGGCTTCGGATGCGTGAATGGACAGCCGCGCGGGTGTCAGGGTCAATCTTCCACGTCGCGGACGGCTTGGGGGGTATCCTGTGCTTTGGCCAAGGTCCAGACGATCCGCATGGCATAATCCGTGACCCGTGCGCGCAGCACGATCTGTTTGCAGGCTCTGGGCTTCAGGCGACCCGGCTCAAGATAGACAGAAGGCTCCAGGGTCAGGGCGGCCTTCCCGTTGTGGCGGAAGATCCATACTTCGCCCGAGCGCAGGGCAATCGAGATGGCGGTGCCGTTCATGTCATGGATGGCGTCGACCTCAGGATGGAGGTGAAACCGCAGGATGAACGGGGTGCCCTGCATGTCATGGCGGGGCTGCTCGGAGTCGAACTTGCGCTTCTGGGTGTCGTCCAGCGCCCCCAGCAGGTCCTCGCCCGACAGGGTGCGCCCATCGAGTGACAGCAGCAGGTTGCGCACATGGGTCAACCCGTGGCTGGGCCCATACCCGTCATGGCCCACCAGCAATTGCCAGCCGCGGCTGGTGCGTTTGGATTGCGCGGTTACGTGCTTTGGGACAGTTTCCAGATAGTCCGAGCCCTTCGGAACTGCGCCCGTCTCATCCGGCAGGGCCAGTTGCGAAGACGAGACGCCCTCGATCGCGAGGGTTGAATGGCTGGGCGTGGCCCGACCCGCCCGACGCCAGGTTTCCCCGAAGGCGGCGCCAGAGCCACAATTGACAATCACCGGGCGGCGGCCCGATGTCAGCTCAAAGGCCAGGGTGCCCGCATGGGCATTGGCCGAGGCAGGCCCCGTTGGGGGCGCAGCCGCATCAACAATCAAAGAGGTGCGCCCGGCGGTCAGGCGGGCATAGCCCATGGCCAAGCCTTCCGGCAGCAGGCCGGGCCGGACATGGGAGGCGGCCAACGCCTGATCGAGCCGCCCTTCTTCGCCAGCCCCGCCGCCATTGAACCGGGCCAGCCCCCCATCGGCATGGCGCAGGGCCCGCAAGGTGGGGGCGATGCGTTCCAGAGCGTTCTTGTGCGCCTGCGACGGCGTGTGGCCGGCTTCGGTCAGCACCTGCGCCGTCCAACTCAACAGCGCAAACACTTCCAGCAGGTCTTCGGGATTGCGCGTTGCGATCCCGCCTTGATCATCGATCTGGGTCGCGCAGTCATTGTCGAGGGCGTCAAGCGCAGGCGCGATGTAGCGCTCCATGCCTTCAAGCGACAGCCCCGCGTAGATCAGGCCGGTGACGGCCTCGAAGCGGGGCAGGCCGGGCGCTGCCGCGTGCCACCGGCGCGACAGGAACAGGGTCTGCCGTCCGAGCACTGCGAAAAAAGCGGCACTATCGGCCTGGGGACGCCCGCGCAGCAGCAGCACCGCATGGCTGATCCAGCGGATCAGGCGCCGCCCCGTGCGGTCCGGGGTCCAGCCAGCGCCTTTGCCCTTGCCGAACCGGTCGATCCAATCCCATGTCCAGGCCTGGGCCGTGCTCCGCGCGTCGGCCGTGCCGATGGCGGCCAAGTCATCCAGCCAGCGAAACCCGTGCAGCGCGCCCTCAAACGCGGAGGACGGCATGGCAATATCCCAGGGCAGCAGACCGGGCGCCTCCACCAGTTCCCCGGCCAGCAGGATGTTGCCGGCCATCAGTTGCCGGCCCCTTGCGGCATCGCCCACCATTCGGGGCTGCGGTTGTGAGGCAAAGGCCGTTGCGGGGGAGGAGCGCGCGGCCCGCCAGGCATGAAACCTGTTCGACCATCGCCGGAAGCGATCGGCCTGCGCAGGTTCTGCTGCACCCGTGGAGGAGGCGGTGTTGTCTGCCATCAACTTTTATCTTTGGGCGCTGTAAAGCGCGTGTCTGCCGATGCGGGCAGACTACGCTGCAGCGCGGCGGGTGTAAACGCGGCGGACGCGCCCAGAGGGGCCATCGGCGAAAAGTTGAGCGCACGCTTGGTTGGCGCGACAGCGCAGCTCACGACGTCCGGTGCAACAGCGCCATGAAGAAGCCGTCCATGCCGCCATGCTCGGGCCACAGATCCGGTGTCAGGCGCAGGCCACCCGCTTTGGCGTACCACTTCGACGGCCAGGCCTCCGCAAGCGGGTCTGCCTGCAGATCGGGGCGGACTTCCAGCAGCTGGGCCAGCAGATCTTCGCCCTCGGCAGGCAGCAGCGAGCAGGTGCACAGCATCAGGCGTCCGCCCGGGGCCAGCCAGTCGCAGGCTCGTGTCGCCAGTTCGAACTGTAGATCGCGCAGGGCGGTTACATCCTCCGCTGTGCGCACATAGGGCAAGTCCGGGTGGCGGCGCACCGTTCCAGTGGCCGAGCAGGGCGCGTCGAGCAGGATCGCGTCAAAAAGCTGTTCGGGCTCCCAGTCCAGCGCATCGGCAGCCACCACATCTGCCTTGAGGCCTATGCGCGACAGGTTTTCTTCCAGGCGGGCCAAACGCCCTTCCGAGATGTCGAGCGCCGTCACATCTGCCCCGGCGGCGGCAGCCTGCAGGGTTTTGCCACCGGGGGCGGCGCAGAGGTCCAGCACCCGCTCGCCGGGTTGAGGCGCAAGAATATGGGCGGGCAAGGCGGCGGCTGCATCCTGCACCCACCAGGCGCCCTCTTCGAATCCGGGCAGCTTTGACACCTGCCCGGCAGCGCGCAAACGCAGGGAGCCTGTGGGCAGAATTTCGGCGTCCAGCTCTGCCGCCCAGCGGTCTGCTGTCTTGGGGTCTCTGAGGGTCAGATCGAGGGGGGCGCCGGCGCTGTGAGCCTCTTCCATGCGCGCCACGCGGGCATTGCCATAGGCACTGCCCAGTCGGCCCCGCAGCCAATTCGGCAGTCGGGTTGCCGGGGCCTTATCCCATGGCGTGCGATCGGCCTCTGCGACCTTTCGCAACACCGCGTTGACCAGCCCTGCTGAGCTTTTCTGCTGCTGTTTTGCAAGGGATACGGCGGCATTCACGACACCGTGGGAGGCCGCACCAGATTCGATCATCTCGATCACTGCCATGCGCAGGATCACTTGGATGACCATGCTGGGGCTGCGGCTGAGATGGGGCTTGAGCATGGCATCTGCCCGATGGGACAGGCGCAGGGTGTTGCGGGCCAGCCGTCCGGCGGTGGCCCTGTCGGACGGAGAAAGCGCCAGAAAGCTGGCATCTGATTCCAATTCGGCCAAGGTGCGCTGCTGCAAAATAACGCCACCCAGCAATTCCAGCGCAGCCGCGCGCGGGGCCAGCCCGGCTGTATTGCGCGGGGCCGCGCGATCCTTGCCGCGTGCGCCGTTTGCGCCGGCTGATCTGGCTGATTTGCGGGCTGCAGAAGCCTTGCCTCTGGAGCCGGTATGGCGTGGTGTGCGTGTCATGTGGCGGTCCGCCCCGTTGCGAGTCGATCCGCGCGGGGTATATCAACCCTATCGCCGCCTCAAGGAGTCGTCATGTCTCAAGACCCTCAAAGCCCTGCATCGGATGCAAAGAATGACCCTGTTCCGCTGACCGCAGAAGAAGCGGCAGCTCGGGAAGCTGCGCGCCGGGCCGCGCTGCCCGAGATCGCGCGCCGCGCGCTGGAAGAGGCCGACGCCCGCCGCGCCAAACAAGCCGCGGCCGACATGCCAACAGAGCTGGGTGGCCGCGACGGGCCAGAGCCTGTTCGCTATGGAGATTGGGAAAAGAAGGGCCTCGCGATCGATTTTTGAGGGTGCGTGGGCCCTTCAGAAGGGTGTCACGCGTGGGCTCAGTTCAGCCGCAAATCCGCGTAGCGGCCCGCGCCACGGTTCTCGATGAAGCGCAAGGTTTCCCCGTTGCGGAGCACTTTCTGGCAATTGAAGCCAAGGTCAGTTTTGCCCCAGAACAAATCCCGGCAGAAGTAGCCGCTTTCCCAGCGCCAATCCCCGGTGACTTTGCGCCCGTAACCTTTGCCCGTGATCTGCCCATCGGGCTGTACGGACAACGAAATTGCAAAGCGCTTTAGATCTTTGCCAGAGATCAGCGCGCGAAATTCGCTCTCTTCTGTGACAAGCTGAAAGTCCTCCGCCGTGGCGGTGGTTGGGGCAAGCTGGATTGCGACGGCCAAAACGGCCGCGAGCAGGGCAGTGAGGCGAGGCATGGTCGGCAACTCCTAAAACAACGCGATAAACGACATAGCGCGGTTGCCTTGGTTTGACGACTGGGCGTGTACATTTTTCACACGTTCTGGCGGAATCGTGATGCGCCGATAGGAGCGCCAGCCGCGCCGGTGGCAGAGTGCGCCTTACAAGCCCAGCACGTCCGACATGGCGTAATGGCCAGGTTCCTGATCAAAGGCCCAGGTTGCGGCCCGCAGCGCGCCTTTGGCAAACAGGGCCCTGTCAGAGGCCTTATGGGTCAGGACAATGCGCTCGCCGGGGCCGGCAAAAATCACGTCATGGTCGCCAATAATGTCGCCGCCCCGGATGGCTGAAAAGCCGATCGTTCCCTCTTTGCGGGCCCCGGTGATTCCATCGCGGGCCGCAACATAGACATCGCGCAATGCTGCGCCACGGCCCTCTGCGGCGGCCTCGCCCAGCATCAACGCCGTCCCGGAAGGGGCATCGACCTTATGGCGGTGATGGGCTTCAACCACCTCGATATCAAAATCGGTGTCGAGGGCGGCAGACACCTTTTTTGTCAGCGCAACCAGAAGGTTGACCCCAAGGCTCATATTGCCCGCCCGGACGATGCGGGCGTGGTGCGCGGCGGCATCAATCCTGGCAAGATCATCCTCTGTCATGCCGGTTGTGCCGATTACATGCACCGCTCGGGCCTGCGCGGCCAGCGCTGCCGTTGCGACGGTGACGGCGGGCACGGTGAAATCGATGATGGCCTGCGCGCTGGCAATCGCCTCCAGCGCATCGCTTGTGACTTCAACGCCGCGTGCCGCGCCCCCCATTGCGGTGCCGATGTCCTGGCCAAGCCAGGCGTGGCCTTCATGCTCTACAGCGCCTGTCAGCGTGAGGCGGGGATGGTCTGCGAGGCTCGACACCAGCATTTGCCCCATGCGGCCTGAAGCGCCCATCACGACGGTGCGGATTTTTTCTGCCATAATGTGGTCTCCTGCAAATCGGGATGTGGGCAGCGCTTGCGGCGCCCGCCGCTTGTCCTTAAGTCGAACCTATGGCGAAGAACAAGTTCCAACACGGCTCTGGGCCGTCACAAAGACAACTTCGGGTCGGTGAACTGATCCGCAGAACCCTGTCCGATGTCCTGGCGAAGGGCGAAATCCACGATCCTGACCTAAACCGGATGTCGATCACCGTGGGCGAGGTGCGGACCTCACCCGATCTCAAGATTGCCACGGCTTATGTGCTGCCGCTGGGCGGGCAGGGACAGGAGGATGCGATTGCCATCCTCAAGCGCAACAAGCATGAGATCCGGCGCGCCGTCTCCAAACAGATGACGCTGAAATATGCTCCGGACTTCCGCTTTTTGCTCGACGAGACCTTCGACCGGATGGACGAAACCCGCCGTCTGTTCGCCAAGGATGACGTGGCCCGCGATATCGCTGCTTCGGATGATGCGCAGGATGATGATACGCCGCCGCAGGATTGATCGGGCCCGCACGCTGCTCGCGTCCTGTCTGATGGCCCTGTTTCTGGCGCCGCTTGCAGGCCAGCCCGCGCGCGCAGCCTGCAGCGATGCCACCTTTGAGGGCGTCGGCTACACGGCCTGTGTCTTCCATCCCGGGACGGATGATCTGCGGATTTATCATCGCGCGCCCGATGGGGCGGTTTACGGGCAGTTTTCCGCGTTGCGCAATGATCTTGCCGCCCAGGGGCTTGAGATGGTCGCGGCCATGAACGGCGCAATGTATCATGAGGATCGCCGCGCCGTGGGTTACTACGTGGAAGACGGCGAGCGCAAAGGCGCTTTGGTTACATCCGCCAGCCCGGGCAATTTTGGCTTGCTGCCCAATGGCGTCTTCTGCCTGTCGCCTGAGGGGGCGGCGGTTGTGGAAACCCGTGCCTTCGCGGCTGCGCCCTTGCCCTGCACCTATGCTGTGCAGTCTGGTCCACTTCTGGTGGAGGACGGGGCGCTGCATCCCCGATTTCTGCCCAATAGCAACAGCCGGTTTATCCGCAACGGCGTGGGTGTGCGCCCCGATGGCTCGATTGTCTGGGCCATCACGGCGGACCGGATCAACTTCCATGGCTTTGCGCGGCTGATGCGCGATGCTTTGGGCACGCCGGACGCACTCTATATTGATGGCAAGGTGTCCCGCCTCTGGGCGCCGGAACTGGGCCGCGCCGATATCGGGTTCTCCATGGGGCCTATCATGGCCGTGGTCGCGCCGCGCTAGCCGGGCGCATCTGGGCCATTGACCCGCCCCGCCTGCCTGCGGTAACGGGCGCGCCTTGAATGACGGAGTTTCGCTATGGGTCGACGGAAAAAGGGACGTGATGTCTCGGGCTGGGTGATCGTGGACAAGCCTGCGGGCCCCACCTCGACGGCAATCGTCAACAAGGTGCGCTGGGCGTTTGACGCCAAGAAAGCCGGCCATGCGGGCACGTTGGACCCCGCAGCCACAGGCGTGCTGGCGGTGGCGCTGGGCGAGGCCACCAAGACGGTGCCCTACATCACCGACGCGCTCAAAGCCTATCGGTTTACCGTGCGTCTTGGCCAGGCCACCAACACCGATGATGCCGAGGGCGAAGTGATTGCCACCAGTGATCTGCGCCCGGATGACGCCGCGATCATCGCAGCTTTGCCAGCCTTCACCGGGGATATCCTTCAGGTTCCGCCGAAATTCTCGGCGGTGAAGATTGACGGGAAGCGCGCCTATGCCCTCGCCCGTCAGGAAGAAGATTTCGATATCGCGGCCCGCCCGCTCTATGTGGACGAACTCACCTTTGTCGAGCGGATCGATGCAGATCAGATCGTGCTCGAACTGGTCTGCGGTAAGGGCGGCTACGTGCGTGCCATCGCGCGCGATCTCGGAGAATCGCTGGGCTGCTTGGGCCATGTTGTGAGCCTGCGCCGGATCTGGTCTGGCCCGTTTGATGCTGTCGAGGATGGTGTCAGCATGGACCGGATCGAAGACTTGGCAAAATCGCCTGAGATCGACGCACTGCTCTGTCCCCTGGAGGATGGCCTCGTGGATCTGCCCGAATTGCGCTGCACACCGGAAGGGGCCACCCGCCTTTGGAACGGCAATCCCGGCATGGTCTATCCCGGCGAGGCTGAGTTTGGCGATCTGGCCTGGGCCTCGTTCGAAGACCGCGCAGTGGCGGTGGGCACCTACCTTTCGGGTGAACTGCACCCGGTGCGCGTGTTCGCCCGGGCGTCCGCTGCCGCCCCCGACTGAGCGCCCCCGTGATCCGGCGCAGCCACACCTCAGAGGACGGCACCCGCTCTGAAGCGGTGTATTCCCCGTGCGAGACCTATCGCTACAGGCTGTCGCGCAGATGGGGCGGGCCAGACACGCTGCTTTGGATCATGCTCAACCCGTCCACCGCGGATGAAACCCGCAATGACCCCACGATCGAGCGCTGTGCGCGTCGCGCCCAAGCGCTGGGCTTCGGGGGATTTGACGTGGTCAACCTGTTTGCCTTTCGCGCCACCGCCCCGCGCGATCTGCGCCGAGCGGCCGAACCGGAAGGCGCCGAGAATGCCGCCATCGTGCTGCAGGCCGCCAAGGCGGCGGACATGGTGCTGTGTGGCTGGGGCGTGCATGGCGAACACCTTGCGGCTGGGCCTGCGATGGCCGGCAATCTGCGCGATGCAGATGTTACGCTGCACCATTTGGGGCTGACCAAGGGCGGCCATCCCAGGCATCCGCTCTACGTGGGATATGCGGTGCAACCGCAGCTTTGGGCAGCCGAAAGGGGCTGAAGCGCGCGCAGAGCGGGCCGGTGGGCTTGCATTGGCTGGCTGGTGGGCGTATTTCCCCGTTCCAGTTCAGGTAGGCGTGCATCGATTCGGGTCGCACGCCGCTTTTTTATTTGGGACGGGCAAAGCGCCCCGAACATGTCCAGAGGAAGGCAAGGATCCATGGCTAAACGGTGGTATTCGGTCAGCGTGCTGTCGAACTTCGAGAAGAAGGTTGCAGAGCAGATCCGCCATGACGTCGTGACCAAGGGGCTCGAAGACGACATCGTCGAAGTTCTGGTGCCGACCGAGGAAGTGATCGAAGTGCGTCGCGGCAAGAAGGTCACAACCGAGCGTCGCTTCATGCCCGGCTATGTGCTGGTGCGCATGGAGATGACCGACCAGGGCTATCACCTGATCAACTCGATCAACCGCGTCACCGGCTTCCTGGGCACGATGGGCAAGCCGATGCCCATGCGCGACAGCGAAGTTGAGCAGATCCTGGGCCGTGTCGAGGAAGGTGCCGAGCAGCCGCGGTCCCTGATCGTCTACGAGACCGGCGAAACCGTGAACGTCACCGACGGTCCGTTCGAGGGTTTCTCGGGCATGGTCGAAGAGGTCGACGACGAGAACCAGCGCCTGAAAGTGACAGTGTCGATCTTTGGGCGGGCCACCCCGGTGGAACTGGAATTCACACAGGTCGCAAAAGAAGCCTAACCTGCCCGGACTGCGGGACAGTCTGGATCATCCACGATCGCAAGGGGCCATGTCTGGCCCCTTTTGTGCATCTGGCGAAGCCATTTGATTGAATGTGGGGTGCAGGCTCTGCCGATCAGGCAGAAACGCCTTCCCCTGCAGCTGTACCCCAACACAGAGGGTTGCGCGCCGGTGGCGCCTTGTGTATCCGGCACGCCTGACCTGCACGGAAGCGATTCCGGGCAGGGCATTTCCGTGGGAGGCGCGGGCATCGCGATGTCCAGACCACACCACGCTAACATATCTCGGCGGGCGCGCCCGTGCGGGAGTTGGAACAAGGAGAGGCCAGATGGCCAAGAAAGTTGCTGGCAGCATGAAGCTGCAAGTGCCTGCCGGTCAGGCAAACCCGTCCCCGCCCGTGGGACCTGCGCTGGGTCAGCGCGGCATCAACATCATGGAATTCTGCAAGGCGTTCAACGCCAAGACGCAGGACATGGAGCCCGGCGCACCGTGCCCCACCGTGATCACGTATTACGTGGACAAATCCTTCACGATGGACATCAAGACGCCGCCGGCGTCCTACTTCATCAAGAAGGCCGCAAAGCTCAAGTCCGGTGCCAACAACCCGGGCCGCGAGACTGCCGGTTCGATCACGACGGCTCAGGTGAAGGAAATCGCCGAAGCCAAGATGAAGGACCTCAGCGCAAACGACGTCGAGGCCGCCATGCAGATCATCCTGGGCTCTGCCCGGTCGATGGGTATCGAGGTGAAGGGGTAATCAGATGGCCAAGATTGGTAAGCGTTTGAAGGCTGCCCGTGAAGCCTTCGCCGGCAAGGAAAACCTGTCCGTTGAGGATGCGGTTGCTCTGGTTAAAGGGTCCGCCTCCACCAAGTTTGACGAAACCGTTGAGATCGCTCTGAACCTGGGCGTTGACCCGCGTCACGCAGACCAGATGGTGCGCGGCACCGTCACGCTGCCCGCGGGTACCGGCAAGTCGGTGCGTGTTGCAGTGTTCGCCCGTGGCGACAAGGCTGATGAAGCCACCGCAGCAGGTGCAGACATCGTTGGCGCAGAAGACCTGATGCAGGCGATCCAGGGCGGCGAGATCAACTTTGATCGCTGCATTGCGACCCCTGACATGATGCCCATCGTGGGCCGCCTGGGTAAGATCCTGGGCCCGCGCAACCTGATGCCGAACCCCAAGGTTGGCACCGTGACGCCGGATGTGAAGGCCGCTGTTGAGGCCGCCAAAGGCGGCGAAGTGCAGTTCAAGGCCGAGAAGGCCGGTGTTGTGCACGCAGGTGTTGGCAAAGCGTCGTTTGACGAGGCCAAGCTGGTTGAGAACATCCGTGCCTTCGTGGACGCGGTTGCCAAGGCAAAGCCCTCGGGCGCCAAAGGCACCTACATGAAGAAGATCGCGATTTCTTCGACCATGGGCCCCGGCGTGTCGATCTCGGTTGACGACGCGGTTCCCGGTCAGTGATCCGGAGCGCCCGCCTTTCACCAGGCGGCTAAGGCGCACAGACTATCGATTTGAAAAGGGCGGGTACTCCCCGCCCTTTTTGCTTGGCGCGCTGCTCAGCACGCGGACATATTGTCCCGCCCTGTGCGGCGCGTGATAATCTTTAATAAAATTTTTACGAAATCTCGAACACTGTGATGATCATAACCATGCGTTAACCGGCAGTGGTAATCAGTGTCGGCAGGACAAGGATCAAGCGGGGTGGAACGATGATCAAGTGGCGTTTTCTTTCGTTATTATGCATCTGCACATCTGCCCTCATGCTCCCTGTCGTTGGCTTTGCTGACAGTTCTCCCAAGGGCCGGGTGTTGCTGACGGTTTCCGGGTTGGTTGGCGCCTCAGAGGGACCGATCGAATTTGACCGGAACAAATTGCGTGCACTCGACTGGGTTGAGGTTGAAACCTTCACGGAATGGACAGAGGGCAAGAGTCGCTTTGCTGGCCCCACACTCAGTTCGTTGCTTGCGTCCGTGCAGGCGGGTGGCCAGCAGATTCTGGCGGTGGCCCTAGATGATTACACGGTCTTGATCCCCGTTGAGGATGCACAAAAGCACGATGTGTTTCTTGCCATGGAGCAGGATGGCAAAGTGATGGGCGTGCGCGAGAAAGGACCGATCTGGGTGATCTATCCCGATCTTGAGAACGACGCGCAGTTCCGCAAAACCCATAATCCGAAAATGATCTGGCAATTGTCGCAACTGACCGTAAGGCCTTGATGAAAAGTCCATATTTTTTGAAGAATTGGCGGGTGTATCGGGCACTTGTCTGCTTGGCATTCGCGGGCGGCATTGTTGTGGCCATGTTGAACCACCGCGACGCGTTGGAGCGGCAAACACTGACGTCGATCTCCAGCCATATTATGTCATCCTGGAGCCTGAGTGAGCTGTTCTTCGAGACAATGCGCCTGTCCGAGCAAGTGCAGGATTTCGAGCTTGGGCGTGGGGATCGTGATGCCGTTGCCTTGCGGTTTGATATTATCTGGAGCCGCATTGAGACGATCCGGCACAGCGCCATCGCACAAAGCCCAGAAATGGCAGAAGCGCTTTCTCAGATGCATGAAACGATGCAGCGTGTGGAGCAGGACCTGTTGCAGGTAGACAGCCTGTCACCGCAGCAACTTGAGGCGGCGCGCAGTCAGATCATGGAGTCCATGCTGTCCATCCGGCGGTTGTTCAGAGCGAATTTCATTTCCAGTCCAGATGCGATCCGGAATACGATCGTCGAGGAACAGCAGGTCCTCGCACCGGGATTGCGCACAACCGAAGGCTTCATTGCTCTGAGCGTTGTTGCGGCCATTCTCTACATCGTTTTCGAGTTGTTGCTGTCGACCCGCGCCACCGAGCACGAGAGGCGGCTGCATGCGGCGGCTGATGCGGCCAATCTTGCGAAATCGCGCTTCATCGCCAACATCAGCCACGAGGTGCGGACTCCGCTCAACGGGGTAATGGGGATGGTGCAGGCGCTTGAGGAAACGCCTCTCGACAAGGACCAGCGCACGCTGGTGTCCACCATCACCGATGGCAGCAAGACCTTGTTGAGCCTGCTGGACAAGCTTCTCGACGCGTCCAAACTGGAAGCCGGGCGGCTTGAGCTGGATCCGCAACCCTTCGATCTGGAGCGCATGTTTTCGCAGCTCGCCCGGGTCTATGGGGCCAGTGCGAGGGCGAAGGGCGTCACGTTCGAACCCCAGTTGGATTGGGATCGCCAAACATGGGTCGAGGCGGATCAATTGCGTTTGCAGCAGATTTTGGGAAACCTGCTGGCCAACGCCATAAAGTTCACGGAACAGGGCTGTATCGCGCTACACGCGCGCTTGGAGGATATCGAGGGCCAAGAGAGTGACGCGGGCCAAGCCATTCTTCACGTCAGTATATCCGATACCGGTATTGGCATGTCCGAACTGGAACTAAAGCGGATATTCGAGCCGTTCTCCCAAGCAGATGCCAGCACGACCCGACGTTTTGGCGGAACCGGCCTCGGGTTGTCGATTTCCCGCGATCTCTGCCGGTTGGCGGGGGGGCATCTTTCGGCAGAGAGTATCGTGGGGCAGGGCTCCACCTTTGAGCTCACATTCCCTGTAAAGCGTCTGGCCCCAAGCCAGGATAGGCCGGCGCGCCTGCAGGTGGCCAATGAGCCCGGGGCGGATGGCCAAAGCACGGGGTCCCGGCCTGATTTGCCTGTAAAGGCACAACGGCTCCTGATCGTAGATGACAGCCGTACCAATCGGCTGGTCCTGCGGCGTCTGCTGAGCGGGGCCTATTTTGAGATTGATGAGGCGTCAGGTGGTGCCGAAGGTCTGGATTTGATGCGCAGCCATTTTTATGATGCCGCACTTGTTGATGTTCAGATGCCGGAAATGGATGGCGTTGAACTCACGCGTCTCTTGCGCGCGGATTGCGGCTCCGTTGTTCCATGCGACATGCCAATTATCGGGGTCACTGCCAACGTCATGCCGGATCAGGTCCAAACCTATCTGGAGGCGGGCATGGACGCCGTGGTGGCCAAACCGGTCAACAAGCAGCGGCTTCTAGAGACGCTGGATGATTTGCTGGCGCGCAAAAGAGTGGCTTAGCTCGTCTGCGAAAGCGCCTGCTTACTGCGACAGACGAGCAAAAGGGGTTGGCAAATCCTCTCGAACCGTCTAACTGGCCGCGTCCGGATGAAAGAAGAGATTCGATCATTCGGTTTCGTCCAAGACGGTGGGTTGAGGCATTGCCTTGTTAAATCCTGCCTGAGACGGGGAAAGACCAATTCAGACTTCAGCCCATTTCCAAGGGCCGAAGGGCGATTGCGATGGACCCGTAGCGGACCCGATTGTCGGGACCCCGGTCCCGGCGCAAAGAGCCGGAGAGGATATCCCTCTCCCTAATTGGAGTGAAACTGTGGATAGAGCCCAGAAAGAGAAAGTGGTCGAGGAACTCGGCCAGATCTTCGAAAGCTCTGGCGTCGTTGTGGTTGCCCACTACGAAGGTCTCACGGTTGCCGAGATGCAGGATCTCCGGGGGCGCGCACGCGAATCCGGAAGCTCCGTTCGCGTCGCCAAGAACAGGCTCGCCAAAATCGCCCTTCAAGGAAAGTCCTGCGAATCCATCGCTGACTATCTGACGGGTATGACCGTTCTCACCTTCTCGGAAGATCCTGTGGCTGCGGCCAAGGTCGCCGAGGACTTCGCCAAGTCGAACAAGAAGTTCGAAATCCTTGGCGGTGCAATGGGTGACAGCGCTCTTGATCGTGCTGGCGTTGAAGCCGTGTCGAAGATGCCGTCCCGCGAGGAGCTTATCGCTTCCATCGTTGGCTGCATCGGCGCCCCTGCTTCGAACATCGCTGGTGCAATTGGCGCCCCTGCTTCGAACATCGCGAGCATCCTGTCGACAATCGAGGAGCGCGGCGAGGCCGCGTGACGTGAGACTGACGTATCGGACAATCAAGACGAACGTTGGAACACACCTGAATAAATGGAAATGGACAAATGGCTGATCTGAAAGCACTTGCCGAACAAATCGTGGGCCTGACCCTGCTGGAAGCCCAGGAACTGAAGACCATCCTCAAGGACGAGTATGGCATTGAGCCCGCCGCTGGCGGCGCTGTCATGATGGCCGGCCCCGCCGGTGGCGACGCCGGTGGCGCCGCTGAAGAAGAAAAGACCGAGTTCGACGTCATCCTGAAGTCGGCTGGTTCCTCCAAGATCAACGTGATCAAGGAAGTCCGCGCCATCACTGGCCTGGGCCTGAAGGAAGCAAAAGCCCTCGTCGAAGACGGCGGCAAGGCCGTCAAGGAGCAGGTCTCCAAGGACGAAGCCGAAGAGATCAAGGGCAAGCTGGAAGCAGCTGGCGCCGAGGTCGAAGTCAAGTAATGACGGGATCGGGCGGCCTTCGGGCCGCCCTTTCTTTTTTGCCAGGCGACAAACGAGGTCCATGCCCCATGAGCCGGCGCTATTTTGTCGTTTGCACCGATTCTCCTGCAGCCTCGGGCGGTCGTGCAGTCCTGTATGATACCGTCGCACTTTTGCGCGAGAGCGGCCGAGACGCGTATGTCTTGCACATGCTGCCCAACGCGCAATATTCGCTGTCTCCCCACAAGTTCGAAACCGCTTATTTCAGCTGGCGTCTGCGTGCTGGCAATTATGTGGACCGATCGCGCAGGGTGCGATTCAGGGCGGAACTGGAGCGCTTGTTTGCCACGCTAAAGGCTGCTCGAAATATCCCCTATGAGCCGCGCCCTGATGACATCATCATAACGCCAGATCACTTGACGCACGCGGTGCAGTGGGCCTTTCCAGATTTAGCGCGCATTGTGTTTTCACAGAACTCTTTTGGATATCTGCGCAGCCATAAACTCGGGCAGCTTTACAACGGGGCGCCTTTGGAGGGTGTGGTTGGCAATCTCGCCATTTCCGATACCTGTATCGGTGCCATGGAATTGGTGGGAGCGACCCATATAGATCGGGTTCCCGTCTGCCCAAATCTTGAAATTTTTGACCCCAAGCAGAAGAAGCAGCGTAAAATTTGCTACATGCCCCGCAAACGTCGCTTTGAAGCGGAACTGATAGATCAGGCCCTTCGTGCGCGCGGCAATATCGGGGATTATGAACTGGTCTGTATCGATGGTATGAACCAGAAAGAGGTTGCTCAGCATCTCGCAGAGGGTCGTTTCTTTATTTCACTGATGCGGAACGAAGCCCTAGGATTTCCTGCAATGGAAGCGATGGCGTCTGGATGCATCGTGATTGGCTACACAGGGTTGGGTACAGAAGAATATTTTGACTCCGACTCCGGGGTACCTGTCAGCGAGGGCAATACTGTGGGGCTCGTAAAAGCGGTGGAGCATGCGGTAGCCGACTACGACGCAAACCCTGACCCATGGGATCGGATGCGCCAACTGGCAAATGATCGTGTGCGCAGGCGTTACAACCCCGAGGTTTTCCGCAGCAGCCTTTTGTCCGCGATCGATGGGATTGAACGCCGCCTCGACAGCTGAGCAAGCCGCGCGCTTGAAAAACACTCAAAAGTCAAGCTCTGGTATTGAATATTGCCCGAAAACCGTTAGTTAGTGGGCTCTCACGATTCTCTTGACACCCACCCTGCTTTGATTTTCTTCCCCGGCTCTACAGCCTAAACCAAACTAAGTCACTGATTTTTCATGGGCTATCCTGTCGGGATGGCCTCTGAAAGGTCAGTTTTTCGCTTCGGGAGGGGTGCTTTGGCAAGCACCTCAGGCATAGAAGCACAACTGTCCGGAACAGGGCGTGGCTCCGTAAGCCCGGCGGAGTTAGGCCCGATACGAGACATGGAGAGATGTCCCTCATGGCTGAGTCCTTCCTAGGCCAGAAGCGTATCCGCAAGTACTACGGCAAAATCCGCGAAGCCCTTGAGATGCCGAACCTCATTGAGGTTCAGAAATCTTCTTATGATCTGTTCCTGCGCTCCGGCGACAGCGACATCCCGCTTGACGGCGAGGGGATCATGGGTGTGTTCCAGTCGGTGTTCCCGATCAAGGATTTCAACGAAACCTCCGTTCTGGAATTCGTCAAATACGAGCTGGAAAAGCCGAAATATGACGTCGAAGAATGCCAGCAGCGCGACATGACCTACAGCGCGCCGCTGAAGGTGACCCTGCGCCTGATCGTGTTCGATGTGGACGAAGACACCGGTGCGAAGTCCGTCAAGGACATCAAGGAGCAAGACGTCTTCATGGGCGACATGCCCCTGATGACACCCAATGGTACGTTCATCGTGAACGGCACCGAGCGGGTGATCGTCTCTCAGATGCACCGTTCGCCCGGCGTTTTCTTTGACCACGACAAGGGCAAGACCCATGCGAGCGGCAAGCTGCTGTTTGCCTGCCGGATCATCCCCTACCGCGGCTCCTGGCTGGATTTCGAATTCGACGCCAAGGACATCGTTTTCGCCCGGATCGACCGGCGCCGAAAGCTGCCTGTCACCACGCTGCTGTATGCGCTGGGCCTCGATCAGGAAGGCATTATGGATGCCTACTTTGACACCGTGCCTTTCAAGCGCGACGGCAATCGCGGCTGGGCCACAACCTTCTTCCCCGATCGTGTTCGTGGCACCCGCCCGACCTATGACCTCGTGGATGCGGCCACCGGTGAGGTGATCTGCAAAGCAGGTGACAAGGTCACCCCGCGCACGGTCAAAAAGCTCAAGGACGAAGGCAAAGTCACCGAATTGCTGGTGCCCTTTGATCAGATCATCGGCCGCTTCGTTGCTAAGGACATCATCAACGAAGAAACCGGGGCGATCTACGTCGAAGCTGGCGACGAACTGACTTGGGAAGTCGACAAGGATGGCGAAGTGACCGGAGGCTCCCTCAAGGAGCTGCTGGACGCAGGCATCGACGACATTCCCGTGCTCGACATCGATAACGTCAACGTGGGCGCCTACATCCGCAACACGATGGCGGCTGACAAGAACATGAACCGCGATACCGCGCTCATGGATATTTACCGCGTCATGCGCCCGGGCGAGCCGCCCACCGTTGAAGCGGCCTCGACCCTGTTTGACAGCCTGTTCTTTGACAGCGAGCGCTACGATCTCTCCGCCGTGGGCCGCGTTAAGATGAACATGCGTCTTGCGCTGACCGCCGAAGACACCCTGCGCACCCTGCGCAAGGAAGACATCATCGCCTGCATCAAGGCGCTGGTGGATCTGCGGGACGGCCGTGGCGACATCGACGACATCGACCACCTGGGCAACCGTCGCGTCCGCTCTGTCGGCGAACTGATGGAAAACCAGTACCGCGTTGGTCTGCTGCGGATGGAGCGTGCGATCAAGGAGCGCATGTCGTCCGTCGAGATCGACACGGTGATGCCGCAGGATCTGATCAACGCCAAGCCCGCTGCGGCGGCTGTGCGTGAATTCTTCGGCTCCTCGCAGCTGTCGCAGTTCATGGACCAGACCAACCCGCTTTCGGAAGTCACCCACAAGCGCCGCCTGTCTGCGCTTGGCCCGGGCGGTCTGACGCGCGAACGTGCGGGCTTTGAGGTGCGCGACGTGCACCCCACCCACTACGGTCGCATGTGCCCGATTGAAACGCCGGAAGGCCCGAACATCGGTCTGATCAACTCGCTGGCCACCTTTGCCCGCGTGAACAAGTACGGCTTCATCGAGACCCCCTACCGCAAGGTGGTGGACAGCAAGGTGACCGACGAAGTTCAGTACATGTCTGCAACCGAGGAAATGCGCCACACCGTGGCGCAGGCAAACGCCAACCTCGACAGCGACATGAAGTTCGTCAACGATCTCGTCTCGACCCGCCAGTCCGGCGAATACACGCTGGCCTCGCCCGAGAACGTGGACTTGATCGACGTGTCGCCCAAGCAGTTGGTATCTGTTGCGGCCTCGCTGATCCCCTTCCTGGAAAACGACGACGCCAACCGGGCTCTGATGGGCTCGAACATGCAACGTCAGGCGGTGCCGCTTCTGAAGGCCGATGCGCCTTTCGTGGGCACCGGCATCGAGGAAATCGTGGCACGGGATTCCGGTGCGGCCATCATGGCCAAGCGGGCCGGTGTGATCGACCAGGTAGATGCACAGCGGATCGTTGTGCGCGCCACGGCAGATCTGGCACCGGGTGATCCGGGCGTTGACATCTACCGTCTGCGCAAGTTCCAGCGCTCCAACCAGAACACCTGCATCAACCAGCGTCCGCTGGTGAAGGTGGGTGACCGTGTTGGCAAGGGCGAAGTGATCGCGGATGGTCCGTCGACCGATCTGGGTGAACTGGCGCTTGGTAAGAACGTGGTCGTCGCGTTCATGCCCTGGAACGGCTACAACTACGAAGACTCCATCCTGATCTCCGAACGGATCGCCAAGGATGACGTGTTCACCTCTGTCCACATCGAGGAATTCGAAGTGGCGGCCCGCGACACCAAGCTGGGCCCGGAAGAGATCACGCGCGACATCCCCAATGTCGGCGAGGAAGCCCTGCGCAACCTCGACGAGGCGGGCATCGTCTACATCGGCGCCGAAGTTGGCCCGGGTGACATCCTTGTCGGGAAGATCACGCCGAAGGGTGAAAGCCCGATGACGCCGGAAGAAAAGCTTCTGCGCGCCATCTTCGGCGAAAAGGCGTCTGACGTGCGTGACACGTCGCTGCGTCTGCCCCCCGGTGACTTCGGCACCGTGGTTGAGGTGCGCGTTTTCAACCGCCACGGCGTTGAAAAGGACGAGCGTGCCCTGCAGATCGAGCGCGAAGAGGTGGAACGCCTTGCCCGCGACCGTGACGACGAGCTGGTGATCCTGGATCGCAACATCTACGCCCGTCTCAAGGACATGATCCTGGGCAAGATCGCCGTGAAGGGCCCCAAGGGCGTCAAGGGCGGCAGCCAGATCACCGAAGAGCTGCTGGACACTCTGTCCCGCGGTCAGTGGTGGCAGCTGGCACTGGAAGACGAGGACGACGCGACCATCGTGGAAGCCCTCAACTCCCAGTACGAGGCGCAGAAACGTGCCCTCGAAGCCCGCTTCGAAGACAAGGTCGAGAAGGTTCGCCGCGGCGATGACCTGCCCCCGGGCGTCATGAAGATGGTCAAGGTGTTCATCGCGGTGAAGCGCAAGCTGCAGCCCGGTGACAAAATGGCCGGCCGTCACGGCAACAAGGGTGTGATTTCGAAGGTGGTGCCCGAGGAGGATATGCCCTTCCTCGGTGACGGTACCCCCGTTGATTTCGTGCTCAACCCGCTGGGCGTGCCTTCGCGGATGAACGTCGGGCAGATCTTGGAGACCCACATGGGCTGGGCCGCGCGCGGCCTCGGCATCAAGGTGGACGAGGCGCTGCAGGAATACCGTCGCTCCGGCGATCTGACGCCTGTGCGTGAAGCCATGCACACTGCCTATGGCGAAGACGTGTACGACGAAGGCATCGCCACCATGGATGAAGGCCAGCTGCTTGAAGCGGCCGGTAACGTCACCCGTGGTGTTCCGATTGCAACGCCGGTCTTCGACGGTGCCAAGGAACTGGACGTGAACGATGCGCTCACCCGCGCGGGCTTCGACGAAAGCGGCCAGTCCGATCTCTACGATGGCCGCTCGGGCGAAAAGTTCGCGCGGAAGGTCACCGTGGGCGTCAAGTACCTGCTCAAGCTGCACCATCTGGTGGATGACAAGATCCACGCCCGTTCCACTGGCCCCTACAGCCTCGTCACCCAGCAGCCGCTGGGCGGTAAGGCGCAGTTCGGCGGTCAGCGCTTCGGTGAGATGGAAGTCTGGGCTCTGGAAGCTTACGGCGCCGCCTACACCCTGCAGGAAATGCTGACGGTGAAGTCGGACGACGTGGCAGGCCGGACCAAGGTCTACGAAAGCATCGTCAAGGGCGAGGACAACTTCGAGGCCGGCGTGCCGGAATCGTTCAACGTGCTTGTCAAAGAAGTCCGGGGCCTCGGCCTCAACATGGAACTCCTGGATGCGGAGGATGAGGGATAAGGCCTGCTGGCCAAAAGGGGCGCGATCCGGCGCCCCGCCCCCCATTTTCCCACCTTCATTAGGATACTGACATGAACCAGGAACTGACCAACAACCCGTTCAACCCGCTCACGCCGCCCAAGGTGTTTGATGAGATCAAGGTCTCTCTCGCCTCGCCGGAGCGGATTCTCTCTTGGTCCTATGGTGAGATCAAGAAGCCCGAAACCATCAACTACCGTACGTTCAAGCCCGAGCGTGACGGCCTGTTCTGCGCGCGGATC
>JAKVBK010000020.1 GCA_022447275.1 Oceanicola sp.
TCAATCAACCAGAGCTCTTCTACAAGGTTTACGAAACACCTGATGGTGACATCGAATGGTCTGAAACTCTTGAAGACGGTTCAGAAAAAATCTGGACGAAAGAGCCGAATACAAGCGCCTTCCAGCGCGGGCTTGTGACCTTCATGAGCTATTTGCCCATCGAATGGATTCTGTAAGGTAATGGCCGCCCTTTAGTGGGCGGCCACACTAATGTGTTCTATGCAGCCTTATTTGATTGACTATGCGCTGATCTCTTTAGAACCAATAATCAGTGTATCGTAACAAAAAACACTTAACTGATGTATTTGTCTGGACTGACCACAGTCTTTTTTAATAGCCGCTATTTAGTCTGTGTGGGAATAGCGGTTAACTGGGCTTTTTGTGTCCCTCTGATCTACCCCTATCGTGCCGTCTGTATATTGAAATCGTTGTATAGAAGTCGCATTCTCCTGAATCTCTTTTGTGTTTTTGCAAAGGGGTACAGGTGCTAGGGCTAAGCTTAATGAAAACGATTCGATCGAGTTCATGTAAATTGGGTCTAAAATTTTGGCTGTTAAAGGCAATGATCCGCAACTAGGCAATCTCGGCTGGCAAGATTTCTTTCGCTGTCAGACGAAAGACAAATGCCTCTTACAATCACCTCCAGTCCGCGTCCTCGAAATCCGGCGCAGTGGCGTGCATGTGGCCGGCGACGGCATTGATCAGATTTTGGCGCCGCGTTCGGACGTAACCGTGGGCGACTGGTTGTTGCTGGATCAGAGCGATCCGTCTCAGAGTGAGCTTCTAGCGCGAAAGAGCCTGCTCAAGCGCCGTGCGCCCGGCAAAGAGCTTCAAGTGCAACTGATTGCGGCCAACATTGATACGGCCTTCATTGTTTCTTCCTGTAATCAGGATTTTAACATCGCCCGGCTTGAGCGCTACATCGCTCTGGTGCTTGAGGCCGAAATTACCCCTGTGATCTTGCTTACCAAGCCCGATCTGACCGCGGAAGCCGAGGGCTATGTGTCAGAGGCGGCAAGGATTTCGCCGGATGTCGAGGTGCTGAGTGTGAATGCCCGCTCTCAGGCGCCGCGGGAGATGCTCGCGCCCTGGTGCAAGCCTGGACAGACGATTGGGTTTCTGGGGTCGTCCGGGGTGGGGAAGTCCACCTTGACCAATGCTCTGATTGGACACAGCAAAATCGCAACACAAGCCATTCGCGAAGATGATGCACGGGGCCGCCATACCACCACCAGCCGTCGCATTCACCTGCTTCCGGAAGGCGGTCTCGTGATGGACACGCCCGGAATGCGGGAACTGCAATTGACCGATGCCGCGTCAGGCATTTCTGGGCTGTTTGCAGATCTCGAAGAACTGGCGGCACAGTGCAAATTTCGCGATTGCAGCCACCGCGCGGAACCTGGCTGCGCCGTGCGCGCAGCGGTTGAGGCCGGCGTGGTTGATCCGGAGCGCTTGGCCCGTTGGCGCAGGCTAACAGAAGAGGAAGCCATCAATTCCGCATCGCTTTCGACGCGAAGCGGCAAGCGAGGGCCCAAGGGGAAAGCTGCCCGCAAAGCCCTGCGGGCGAAATCTGGCAGACGGTACAACACGCCCTGATACGATGCGTCTTGCTTGTTGGGTGGGCTTTTGTGATCAGCCTTCTACAGCGCGGTTTTCCTCGGCCTCAAGGTCCTGAATGCTGGGGGGCGCCCAGCCGCGATCCGTTTCCTGCGCAAAAGCCTGTCCCGTGCCGAAGATCTGAGCTTCCCGCTCCTGTATCAGCTCCTTGGACCGAGCCACATAGGCGGGGTTTTCATCCAGGGGTAGGTTCGGGTCATAGACTTCGGCGAGCGCCGCAAGCGCGGCCCGGTCATCATTCACGAAATGTCGGGCGGTTTGTTCTGCCTCAAAGGGATGCATGCCAAGCGCCTCAAAGGCGCTGCGGCCCGCGCGCACGCTGCTGTCAAACGTCTCGCGGATGATGTCCCGACAGCCCGCCGCATAGAGATCATAGACATGCGCCCGATCAACGGCGCGGGCAACAACATGCACATGGGGGTAGTGGCGCGCGATATGGCGAACCAGTTCCGTGATTTGCTCCTTGCCATCGATGGCCACCACCACCAGCTTGGCGTTCTCGATACCTGCTGCATGAAGCAGGTCAGGCCGGCTGGCATCGCCGAAAAAGACACGCAAACCGAAGGCACGCAGTCGAACAAGTTGAGCAGCGCTATAGTCGAGTACCGTTGGCTGATAGCCCGCCGCGCGCAGCATGCGGTTGACGATGCCGCCAAACCGCCCGTGGCCGGCAATGATGATGTCGCTCTTTTCATCGATTTCATCGGCTTCGCGTTCCTGCGCGGTTTCCGCGCGTGGAACAATGACCCGGTCGTAGAAAATGAACAGGGCAGGGGTGAGCAGCATGGACAGGGCAACAATCAGCAGCAGTTGGTCGGCGATGGGGCCGGGGATCACATTATTGGCAACTGTGAAGGACAGCAGCACGAAGCCAAACTCACCAGCCTGTGCCAGCCCAAGCGCCAACAGCCACTTATCCGCACCTTGCAGCTTAAACATCCATGCCAGTACCAGCAGCACGAGGCCTTTCACACACATCAAACCGAGGGTGAGTGCGAGGATCATCGTGATATTGGCCGACAGCAGTCCGAAGTTGATCCCGGCCCCAACGGTCATGAAAAACAGGCCCAAGAGGAGGCCGCGGAAGGGATCGATATCGCTTTCAAGCTCGTGGCGATACTCGCTGTTTGCTAGAACGACTCCTGCCAAGAACGTGCCTAGGGCGGGCGACAGGCCGACCAGAGACATCAGCAGTGCAATCCCGATCACGAACAGCAGCGCGGTCGCCGTGAACAGCTCTCGCAGCCCGGCCATGGCGATAAAGCGGAAAATGGGATGGGTAAGATAGACCCCACCCAAGATCACGGCCCCGATGGCGGCCAGTGTCACCAGGGTTGTTTGCCAGCCATTGAGACCGTCCACGAGGCTGAGGGACGCGCCGTGCCCATCCCCATGTCCGTCACCGTGGCCATCCCCGTGGCCAGCATCCGAGTGGCCAGCATCCGAGTGGGTCGTGGCCGTGGCATGGGACGTCTCGGCGCCATGGGCGGCGGCAACGGTTTCATGGGCGCCGCCTGCGCTGGTGGCGAGATCCGTCAACTCTGGCAGAGCCAGAAGAGGGATCAGCGCCAGCATCGGGATAACAGCGATGTCCTGAAACAGCAGAACAGAAAAGCTGGATTGCCCGCCGTCGCTTTTCATCAGCCCTTTTTCATTGAGCGTTTGCAGCACGATCGCTGTGGAAGACAGCGCCAGCACCGCGCCAATTGCCAAAGCAATGGTCCAAGGCTGCCCAAAGGCCATGGCAACGCCCGTTATGATCGCTGTCGTGCCCAGCACCTGAAGGCCGCCCAAGCCCAGCAGCCTCGCCCGCATCTGCCAAAGCATCCTTGGCTCCAGCTCAAGCCCAACGAGAAACAGCATCATCACAACGCCAAACTCGGCAAAGTGCTGGATCGAAATTATGTCAACACCGATCGCTGCCAGCGCCGGGCTGATAACAATTCCTGCAATCAAGTAGCCCAGAACAGAGCCCAACCCGAGCCGGGTGGCAATTGGGACGGCGACAACACCGGCCACAAGGAAGATAAAGGCAAGCAGCAGGAAATCTGTCATGGATCAGGCCTTCTCAATCAGGGGCAATGTGTCGTGGTGCAATGTTTCGGCTTGTTCGGCAGCGGCCTCGTCGAGACGATCTTCGATCAGCGCGTGCAGCAATTTGCGATAGCCTTCCGCATGGGGCCGGATCCCCTCTGAGAGCGAAGATTTCAAAGCGCCATAAAGGACATAGGGCGCAAGAAAGCGCATGTTGCAAAGATGCGCCGTCTGCTGCAGCGGCGAGAGGAAGGTGCGCAGGGTGTGGTTCTGGTAGCCCTGCGGTGAATAGGCTTCTTCAGGCCCGGATGTCGTAATGGCCAGCATCATACGCTTGCCTTTCAGGGCCGTGCCGCCAGCCCCGTAAGCGAAGCCATGCTCCAACACCAGATCCTGCCATTCTTTGATTATGGATGGAGTGGAATACCAGAACATTGGAAACTGGAACAGGATCACGTCATGGGCGCGCAAGTTGTCTTGTTCTGCATCGACCTTGATGTTGTGGCGTGGATATCGCGCATAGAGATCCACAAAGCTGAGGTCACCGGTGCTGCCCGCAACGGCCTGAGCGGCTTCGGCCAAAGCCGCATTCGCCCGCGAATACTTGTGACCCGGATGCGCATAATACAGCAGAACTTTGGCCATGTCTGACCCCCCGTTTAACCCACCCACACAAGGCCTTTTTACCGCCTCTCGCAAGGGCCAAGTGGAAATACTTGGCAGCTGCAAGCGATATCCGCATTGCCGCGCGGCTTCTCACTGTGCGAGCTGATCTCACCAAAGCGGTGGAGTTGGGCATGTTGGAAAGCTGACGCTGGTTTGGGCCGCGCGACGCGATCGGGCTTGAAGAGGTTGCCCAGACGGGGGCGCGCGGCGTCGTGACGGCGCTGCATGACATTCCCTATGGCGAGGTGTGGCCCCGCGAAGAGATCTCGCGGCGAAAGGCGCTGATCGCGTCCGCGCCCGGAAACATGCATTGGGCGGTTGTCGAAAGCTTGCCGGTCCATGAAGACATCAGGCGCGGGCAGGGCAAGCTGGGCGGCCTGTTTGCCAACCATCGACAGTCGCTTGCCAATCTGACGGCCGAGGCTGTGCATACGGTATGCTGCACTTTCATGCCCATTCTCGACTGGACGCGTCTCCACCTAGACGCGCCGCTTGATGCCGGAGGGCATTGCCTGCGCTATAGCCGAGCGCCCGTCAGATTCCATGGGTGACGATGGGCGTGCGCAATTGCTGACTGCGATCATGTCTGGCTTGTCCGGTGCCTATGCGCGCTAGGATGTGGCAGGGCTGCGACAGGTTCTCGCGCCTTGGGAAAGCCCGAAACCCAATGATTTGCCATGTGTTTTCATGCCCTTACTGCAGGAGGTAATGCCCACAGTTAAAGCTTTGGGGGCTGCATCTGTACATAAATCCGGACGACCCAACACGCCCGCTGCTGGGCGATCTGGCGGCCAATGGGTATCCCGGCTATCCCTTGATCGGTCGGGCGCGCGGTCTCGAAGAACTGCGCGGCGTGATCGCGGGGCGGCAGCATGGGCAATGATCTGCGCAGTCTGATATCTCGCAACTTGTGAAAAATGGGAGGCTTGCAATGACACCTGAAGCCCGCATTGCGGCATCCATCGAAATCCTCGACGAGATTGCAGTGGGCGTTGCGGCCGAAAAGGCCCTGACAACCTGGGCGCGCCGTTCCCGCTTCGCCGGCTCCAAAGACCGTGCTGCCATTCGCGATCATGTGTTTGACGTGTTGCGTTGCAGGCAAACCTGCGCGCTGTTGGGCGGCGGTGCGGCGGATAGTTTGGATGGGCGCACCTTGATGATCGGAGCGCTGCGCGCGGCAGGCACAGACCCGGATGAGATGTTCACGGGGCAGGGCCATGCGCCCGCCCCCTTGTCGCAGGCTGAAAAATCCGTGCCCTCTGTCGTACGTCCCGTCGCGGATGTTCCCGACTGGCTGCTGCCTTCTTTGCAACGCGGGTTGGGTGACGCGTCTGAAGACGTGCTTGCGCTGATGCGCAGTCGGGCAGATTTGCACCTGCGTGTGAACAGTGGAAAGTCGACGCAAGAGGAGGCGATCTCTGCGCTCGCCGCAGAGGGGATCCTAGCCCAGCCGCACCCGCTTTCCCCAACGGCCCTGGTTGTGATGGAGGGCGCACGCAAGCTGCGCAACGCCAAGGCCTATCAGACCGGCAGGGTGGAAATTCAAGATGCCGCGTCTCAGGCGGTCGCAGATGTTGTTCCGCTCCGCAAGGATGACAGGGTGTTGGATTATTGTGCTGGTGGGGGCGGCAAATCGCTGGCGCTCGCGGCGCGTGTGGATGCCCGGTATTTTGCACATGATGCCAATCCGCGCCGTCTATCTGATTTGCCAGCGCGTGCGGCCCGTGCGGGTGCGCAGATCAAGGTCCTGTCTGGCGATGCGGTGTCGCGCCATGCGCCTTTTGATGTTGTGGTCGCGGATGTTCCCTGCTCTGGCAGTGGGGCTTGGCGCAGGCAACCGGAAGCCAAATGGGCCCTGACCCCGGCGCGCCTAGCCGAACTCAATGCGGTTCAGAATAGCATTCTGAAGGCCTGCGCCGATCTTGCCGCACCGGAGGGTACATTGGTCTACATGACGTGTTCCATGTTGCCGGAAGAAAACCAGGACAGAGTTGCAGCCTTTCTGAGCGCACGAAGCCAATGGGACTTGGCCCTGCAACGTGCGATTTCACCCGCCGAGGGCGCAGATGGACTTTTCGTGGCGATCTTTCGCCGCAAGTGACACGTTAAGGTTGTGTTGTATGTGTTCTGAGAGCACGCTGGTTAATGTGCTATTAACCATTTCTTTAAGACAGTGTGACGGTGTCGAATCAAGACTTTCAACTCACAACTTCCTCCGCTGGATTTCGGGGAGGTTTGCGCACACTCCGGCAATCGCTAGGGCGGGTTGGCATATTAATTGTGTTCGCTGTGCCTTTGTGCGCGTCAGCTCTGTTTGTATCAGAGCCTGTGCCCGCGGCATTTTTGTTCTTCCTTGGTCTCGTCATGGCGTTCTGCGCGGGTGTCCTGTTCTGGACCCGGTCACGGGCCGCATTCGGCAAAGACACCGCGCTCAACGTGCTTTCTGACGCACAGCGTCATGATCCGTATATGTCGCTGATCACAGATAGAGCTGGCAACGTGTTGGATGCGAATCCATATGCGCAACGCATATTTGGAGACTTTGTCGGCGTTCATATTGAAGCCCTGCTAGGACAGCACTTTGCGGCACCAGCCACAAGCTTGCAGCGAATCCGAAGCGATGCGGCTCGAAATGGGCACGTGAGTGATTTGATTGGCGTCGATGACGCCGCCTCAAGGCTGACCGTTGTGTCCGCATCGGGTGGTCTTTTGCTCTGGCGCATGGTGCCTGAAGCTTTCGCCAATAGGTCTGAGAACTGGCGGGATATGGTGCCGCTGCCCCTTGTCTCTGTCGAAGATGATGGCGCCGTTACCTACTGCAACAGAGCAGCGCGTCAGTTTTTTGGGGCGCGACGGACGCGACTTGAGGACATTTTCCCCACGGGTTTCAGCGGGGATGGGTTGTATGGTGTCGAAACGCTCGATGGGCCCAGGCAGGTTTTGGCGCAAGTCACATCAACACAAGGCAATGCGCGTGGCATCATGCTTGTCGCTTTACCCGATCTGCCCGATGCAAAGAGTGATTTCTCAAATTCGGATCTTGATTCCATTCCGATTGCTTTGGCGCGCCTCACCAGTACGGGGCGCATCCTTGAAGCAAACGCACAAGCGCTTGAATTGCTTGGGGCGGCCGCGGCGCCTGGCGCGCAACTGGCGCGTCTGGTGGAGGGGCTTGGGCGGCCCGTGCGCGACTGGCTAGAGGATGTGGCCTCAGGACGAATGCCGCCAAAGTCAGAGATGGTGCAGGTGCGCGACTATGAAGAACGCTTCATTCGTGTATCCCTCAATCCCGTGCGCGGAGCGGATGAAACGGCCCTTGTCGCCGTGCTGACCGATGCGACCGAACTCAAAAACCTTGAAGCCCAGTTTGTGCAATCGCAGAAGATGCAGGCGATTGGCCAGCTTGCAGGTGGCGTTGCGCATGATTTCAACAATCTTCTGACGGCGATTTCAGGCCATTGCGATCTTCTGCTGCTGCGCCACGATAGCAGCGACCCGGATTATGGCGATCTGATGCAGATCAATCAGAATGCCAACCGGGCTGCCAGTCTCGTCGGCCAGTTGCTGGCCTTCTCTCGCAAACAGAACCTGCAACTCGAAACAATCGATTTGCGCAATACGATGGGCGAATTGATCCACCTGCTAAACCGGCTGGTCGGAGAAAAGATCGTGCTTGAGCTTGCCCATGAGGCCGGCATGCCCCCGGTGCGTGCAGACAAGCGGCAGTTGGAGCAGGTTCTGATGAACCTTGTGGTGAATGCCCGAGATGCGATGCCAGATGGCGGAACAATCCGCATAGACACGCGCATCTCGGAATTCAGTGCCCCGTTCACGCGCGATCGGGTTGTGGTCCCACAGGGAAGCTATGTGTCGATTGCCGTGACAGATACGGGCACCGGCATCGCGCCTGATAAGCTCACCAAAATCTTTGAGCCGTTTTATACCACGAAGCGGGTCGGGGAAGGCACCGGCCTTGGTCTCTCAACCGCCTACGGTATCGTGAAGCAGACAGGCGGGTACATCTTCGTGGACAGCACAGAAGGCCAAGGATCCACCTTCTCATTGCTCTTTCCGGCGGACAGTCCCGAGGAGGACAGGGCTGAGCAGAGCAGTCCGGTTCAACCCGAGAAAAAAGAGACCAAGGAGCAAAGCGATGGCGTTGTTTTGCTCGTGGAGGACGAAGCCCCTGTGAGGGCGTTCGCCTCGCGCGCCCTGCGCATGCGCGGCTACACGGTGCTGGAGGCGGAAAATGCCGAGGAAGCTCTGAAAACGCTCGAAGATCCGGATTTGCACATCGATGTCTTTGTCACCGATGTGGTCATGCCAGGCTTGGATGGTCCGACATGGGTGCGCAAGGCGCGCAAGCGCCGGCCAGATGTGCATGTGGTTTTCGTATCCGGCTACGCGGAGGACAGTTTCCCGGACAAACGCGATGAAATACCAAACTCAGTATTCCTGCCCAAACCCTTCTCACTGTCGGAGTTGACCGAATTGGTTCAGGAGCAAATCCACTGAATTGGTGAGATGTTTACGGTATTTTAAACACGATTTTCTAATCCTTTTTGAAAATTTTCTTGATATGTTCTCATTGCGGTGGCAATACGAGAACAATTGAGGAACAAGAGCACCCGTTGCCGCCCCGAGCGGCCTATGGAATAAGGATGGAAACAATGGCGAAAGCGGACCTCCTGACAATGGCAGACAAGCGCGGCGACGATAAGAAGAAGGCACTCGACAGTGCCTTGGCACAGATCGAACGGCAGTTCGGAAAAGGCTCCATCATGAAGCTGGGCGCCGACAATCCTGTGGCGGAGATTGAGGCGACCTCGACGGGCTCGCTGGGCCTCGACATCGCGCTTGGCATCGGCGGATTACCCAAAGGACGCATTATCGAAATCTACGGGCCTGAAAGCTCGGGCAAGACGACTTTGACCCTGCATGCGGTGGCCGAAGAGCAGAAAAAGGGCGGTGTCTGTGCCTTTGTGGATGCTGAGCACGCCCTCGATCCGCAATATGCCCGCAAGCTGGGTGTTGACCTCGATGAATTGCTGATTTCGCAGCCGGACACGGGTGAGCAGGCGCTTGAGATCACGGACACGCTTGTGCGCTCTGGCGCAGTAAACCTCGTGGTGGTCGACTCGGTTGCAGCTTTGACGCCGAAGTCAGAGCTTGAGGGCGATATGGGCGACAGTTCTGTTGGCGTCCATGCCCGCCTGATGAGCCAAGCGATGCGCAAGCTGACAGGTTCGATTGCGCGCTCCAACTGTATGGTCATCTTCATCAACCAGATCCGGATGAAGATCGGCGTGATGTTCGGCTCACCGGAAACCACAACGGGCGGCAATGCTCTGAAATTCTACGCCTCCGTGCGCCTCGACATCCGCCGCATTGGTGCCATCAAGGATCGAGACGAAGTGGTGGGCAACGCCACGCGCGTGAAAGTCGTCAAGAACAAGGTGGCGCCGCCCTTCAAGCAGGTCGAGTTTGACATCATGTATGGCGAGGGCATCTCGAAAATGGGCGAATTGCTCGATCTGGGTGTGAAAGCAGGTGTGGTCGACAAATCCGGCGCTTGGTTCTCCTACGGGGACGAGCGGATTGGCCAGGGGCGGGAAAACGCGAAAACCTTCCTCAAGGAAAACACCCGCATCGCCTTGGAGATCGAAGACAAGATCCGGGCGGCGCACGGGCTCGATTTCGACATGCCACCGGGCAGTGAAGACGATGATGACCTCCTTGAGGGCTGATCGTCCGCATTCCCTTTTGAAATAAGCAACCGGGGCCCCGCATGCGGGCCCCGTTTCGCATCTGAACACAGCACGCGCCCTGTGGACAGTGCCAGCGCCCAAGGCTACATCTCACCCTCGACGCATCCCAGAGGGTTCCATGGCCAGCCTGAACGACATCCGCACCACTTTCCTCGACTATTTCCGCCGCCAAGGGCACGAAGTGGTCGACAGTTCCCCCCTTGTACCCCGCAACGATCCGACGCTGATGTTCGCGAACTCGGGGATGGTTCAGTTCAAGAACCTTTTCACGGGTGTTGAGACACGGGATTATTCCCGCGCAACCACGGCGCAAAAATGTGTCCGCGCCGGAGGCAAGCACAATGACCTCGACAATGTCGGATACACGGCGCGCCACCATACGTTCTTCGAAATGCTCGGGAATTTCTCCTTTGGGGATTATTTCAAAACCGAGGCGATCCCCTATGCCTGGGAGCTGATCACCAAGGAACTGGAAATCCCCAAGGACAAGCTGCTGGTCACGGTCTATCACACCGATGAAGAGGCGGCAGAGATTTGGAAAAAGGTAGCCGGGCTGAGCGATGATCGCATCATTCGCATCGCGACCTCTGACAATTTCTGGCAGATGGGCCCCACCGGCCCCTGTGGACCCTGCACCGAGATTTTCTACGATCACGGCGAGGATTTCTGGGGTGGCCCTCCCGGCAGCCCTGAGGAGGACGGTGACCGCTTCATCGAGATCTGGAACATCGTCTTCATGCAGAACGAACAGTTCGAAGACGGCTCCATGCGTGCTTTGGACATGCAGTCAATCGATACCGGCATGGGGATCGAGCGGGTGGCCGCGCTTTTGCAGGGCACCAACGACAACTACAACACGGACATGATGCGCGCCCTGATCGAGGCCAGCGCCAACCTGACGAATGTGGATCCCGATCAGGAAGGGAAGGCCGTTCATCACCGGGTGATCGCCGATCACCTGCGTTCCACGTCCTTCCTGATTGCCGATGGCGTGATGCCATCCAACGAGGGGCGGGGCTATGTGCTGCGTCGGATCATGCGCCGGGCCATGCGCCATGCCCACCAGCTGGGCGTTGATGCGCCCCTGATGCACCGTTTGGTGCCCGAATTGGTGGCGCAGATGGGCCGCGCCTATCCGGAACTTGGCCAGGCACAGGCTCTGATCGAAGAAACGCTGCGCTCGGAGGAAACCCGCTTCCGCCAGACGTTGGATCGCGGTCTGCGCCTGCTCGATGATGAGCTGGCCGGCATCCCTGATGGCTCGGATCTGCCGGGCGCTGCCGCATTCAAGCTCTATGACACCTATGGCTTCCCCCTCGATCTGACGCAGGATGCGCTGCGCGAGAAAGGGCGTGCGGTCGACGTGGCGGGCTTTGATGCAGCCATGGAAGAGCAGAAAGCCAAGGCGCGTGCCGCGTGGACTGGCTCGGGGCAGGCCACGGATGCCGCCGTTTGGTTTGAGCTGGCAGAGGCCAATGGCCCGACCGAGTTCCTGGGCTACGATACGGAAACTGCCGAGGGCCAAGTGCTCGCGATTGTGCAGGATGGCGAGACAGCGGATCAGGCTGCGACGGGTGAGAAGGTTGCTTTCGTTTTGAACCAGACGCCGTTCTACGCGGAATCTGGCGGTCAGGTTGGGGATACCGGCCTGCTCAAGACAGACACCGGTGCTGCGCGCATCACGGGTACGACCAAGTCTGCTGGTGTCTTTATCCACGATGCAGAGGTGACAGAGGGCACCGTGAGCGTGGGGCAGGGGGCTGAGTTGGTCGTCGATCATGCCCGCCGGGCGGCAATCCGCGCCAATCACTCGGCCACGCATTTGCTGCATGAAGCCCTGCGCGAGCGGCTGGGCGATCATGTGGCGCAGCGCGGATCATTGAATGCGGATGATCGTCTGCGGTTTGATTTCTCCCACGGGGCTGCGCTGTCGCTGGACGACATTGCCGAGGTAGAAACCCGCGTGAATGCCTTCATCCGCCAGAACACGCCTGTCGAAACCCGCATCATGACACCAGACGATGCCCGGGCCATGGGCGCTCAGGCGCTGTTTGGTGAGAAATACGGTGATGAGGTGCGCGTGGTGTCCATGGGGCAGGCCGATACGGGCAAAGGCACCGATGGCGACACATGGTCGATCGAACTCTGCGGCGGCACCCATGTGCGCCAGACCGGGGATATCGGCCTGTTTGTAACGCTGGGGGACAGCGCTTCCTCGGCGGGCGTGCGCCGGATCGAGGCGCTGACGGGCGAAGCGGCTCGCGCCTATCTGGCCGAACAGGAGCGCCGGCTTTCGGAAGTGTCGCTCACCATGAAGGCCCCGGCCAGCGAGGTGAATGCGCGCGTGAAGGCGCTGCTCGATGAACGCAAGGCCCTCGCCGCAGAGGTTGCCGATTTGCGCAAGCAGTTGGCGCTTGCCGGCGGCGGGGCGTCCGATGGCCCCAAGGCGCGAGATGTGGCCGGCGTGCAGCTGATCGCCCAGGCCGTGCAGGGGGTCACAGGAAAAGACCTGCCCGGATTGATCGATGCTTATAAGGGCCAGCTCGGCTCCGGTGCCGTGCTGTTGATCGCCGATGCCGGTGGCAAGGCAGCCGTGGCAGCCGGCGTCACCGATGATCTGACCGGACGCGTGTCTGCGGTTGATATGGTGCGGGCAGCGGTTGTCGAACTGGGCGGCAAGGGCGGCGGTGGCCGGCCCGATATGGCGCAGGGCGGCGGCAAAGATGCAGCGCAGGCCGATGCCGCCATCAAGGCTGTCGAAACATTGCTGGAAGGATCCGCATCATGAGTGAAGTCAAAGGCGCATACTGGATTGCCAACGTGCTGGTGTCCGATGAGGAGGCTTATGGCCGTTATGCGGCCATCGCCACCCAGGCCATCACGGCCCATGGCGGTAAGTTCCTCGCACGGGGCGGCCCCTATAAGCAGCTTGAGGGCCGGGATCGTCCGCGCAATGTTGTGGCTTGGTTCCCTTCTTTGGCTGCGGCGGAGGCCTGCTATGGCTCTGCCACATATCAGGAAGCGCTCGGCCATGCCCGCGGCGCCTCTGAGCGGGATCTGGTGATCGTCGAGGAAGCCTGATCCCATGCTGACCCTGGCCGAGCTAACCAGCCGGTTTCCAAGGCCAGGGCGGGTTGAGCAAATTTTGGTGCGGCCCCACCGTAAGGGGGAGCTGCACGACTTAGACGCGGCCCAGCTTTTGCAGGACGGGATCGACGGGGATCACGCCCGCCCCGGCAAGCGTGCCGTGAGCCTGATCCAGTCGGAGCATTTGCCTGTGCTGCGCGCGTTGAGCGGCCACGACGCCCTTACGGCGGCGGATCTGCGCAGAAATCTTGTGATTTCCGGGCTTAATCTATCGGCGACCCGCGGCAAATGCCTGCAAATCGGTGCCCACGCCGTGCTCGAAGTGACGGGCCCCTGCGCACCCTGTTCCCGGATGGAGGATGTGCTGGGCGTGGGCGGCTACAATGCGATGCGCGGGCATGGGGGCTGGTGCGCACAGGTTTTGCGGACGGGGCCGTTAATTGTCGGCGACCCGGTTGTCGTTCTCAAGGATACGGACAGCACTCTGGCGCGCGCGGCATCCCCCTCCATGTGACGGCGGCTGTGGCCCACCCGGGTCTCGGCATGCCGAGGCATCCGGGGCGGGCACGCATTGAGAGGCCTAAATTCAGCTTGCGGTTTTGGCCATCCGCTTGCGCTCATGGGGATCGAGATAGCGCTTGCGCAGCCGGATCACGTTCGGCGTCACTTCGACAAGCTCATCATTGTCGATATAGGCAATGGCTTCTTCCAGGCTCAACTGGATCGGCGGTGTCAGGCGCACGGCCTCATCAGAGCCACTGGCCCGAACGTTGGTCAGCTTTTTGCCCTTCAGCGGGTTCACCTCAAGATCATTGTCGCGGGAATGCTCGCCAATGATCATGCCCTCATAGACCTTGTCCTGCGGGTTGATGAACATCTTTCCGCGATCCTCGAGGTTCCACAGAGCATAGGCCACTGCGTCGCCGTTCTCGATCGAAACAAGCACGCCTGCGCGCCGGCCCGGGATCGCCCCCTTGTAGGGCGACCAGCCGTGGAACACGCGGTTCAGAACGCCGGTGCCGCGCGTGTCGGTCAGGAATTCGCCCTGATAGCCGATCAGTCCGCGCGATGGCACATGCGCAATAATGCGCGTCTTGCCCGATTGCTGGCGCATCTCGGTCAACTCGCCCTTGCGGGCGCCGGTCAGCTTTTCGATCACCGCGCCTGAGTAATCATCATCCACATCGATGGTCACCTCTTCGATCGGCTCCATCGTCTCGCCATCGACATCCCGCATGATCACCTGAGGCCGCGAGATCGACAGCTCAAACCCCTCGCGCCGCATGTTTTCGATCAGAACGCCCATCTGCAATTCACCGCGCCCCGATACCTCGAACGCCTCGCCGCCCGGCGTGTCGGCGATCTTGATGGCCACGTTGGATTCGGCCTCTTTCATGAGGCGGTCACGGATCACGCGGCTTTGCACCTTCTTGCCATCGCGGCCAGCGAGCGGGCTGTCGTTGATTCCGAAGGTTACGGTGATGGTGGGCGGGTCGATGGGCTGGGCGTCCAGGGGTTCATCCACTGCCAACGCGCAGATCGTGTCGGCAACGGTGGCCTTTGACATGCCGGCAAGGCTGACGATATCCCCGGCGACGGCCTCGTCGATGTCTTGCATCTGCAGGCCGCGGAAGGCTTGGATCTTCGTGACACGGAATTGCTCGATCTTCTGTCCGACACGCGACAGCGCCTGAACAGTGGCGCCCACCTTCAGGCTGCCGCTTTCCACCCGACCGGTCAGGATGCGGCCCACAAACGGGTCAGAGCCCAGCGTTGTGGCCAGCATGCGGAAATCATCCTCTTGGCGGGCGATCTGGCGCGGCTTGGGCACGTGATTGACGATCAGATCAAACAAAGCGGCCAGATCCTTGCGGGGGCCGTTCATCTCATGATCCGCCCAGCCGGAACGGCCCGAGGCATACATGTGCGGGAAATCGAGCTGGTCGTCATTGGCATCGAGCCCGGCAAACAGATCAAACACCTCGTCGAGGGCGCGATCAGGCTCTGCGTCGGGCTTGTCGACCTTGTTGAGCACGACGATCGGGCGCAGACCCAGCGCAAGCGCCTTGGACGTCACGAACTTGGTTTGTGGCATGGGGCCTTCGGCGGCATCCACCAGCAGCACAACGCCATCTACCATCGACAGGATGCGCTCAACCTCACCACCGAAATCCGCGTGGCCGGGGGTGTCCACGATGTTGATCCGGGTGCCCTTCCATTCAACGCTTGTGGCTTTTGCGAGGATGGTGATCCCGCGTTCGCGCTCCAGATCGTTGCTGTCCATGGCGCGCTCGGTCACGGCCTGGTTTTCACGGTAGGTGCCAGACTGCTTGAGCAGTTCGTCCACAAGGGTTGTCTTGCCGTGGTCCACGTGGGCGATAATCGCGATGTTGCGCAGGTCCATGTTCGGTCCTTCCAAAAAAGAAAAGGGCCGCTGGATCTTTTGCAGATGCGCGGCGTTGCGGGCCACTTACTGCGGCGGTGCAGAAATTGAAAGAGGCATTCGAGCGCAGGGCATAGGCGCATCGTAACCAGATAAGCTGTGGGCTGGCTTGGAACACTGCGGAGTAGGCTGGTGGCGGTCGCTTCAGATTTGCGACTGCGCACTGGCGCTTCGTGGGGGTGACCAAAACCAGCGGGACAATCGGCACGTCGCGTTTTCAAAGGCTGTCAAAGACTGATGCTGAGCGTACTGGTCTGCAGGTCACGCAGGGACAGGCCTTAGAAAAATCCTTTAACACATAACGTAATCAATATTTTGGGCGGTGAAGTTCGTCCAAAAAAGAGCTTTGGGAACATGCGATAGCCCTGCAAGGCTGACAAATTGTGCCGCAGCAGCCGTAGGCGGTCAGAACAGAAAACCGTGCTACCGCACGTGCGCATACTTCAGGTATTGGCTTGGTATACCAATGACATTCCGGCTGCACGCGCACCAAATCCAACGTCGAGCGCGGTGCCTATCGCCCGCGCGGCCCCATATTTCGCGGGGCCTAGAGCGGATTAGCCGCCGGTGTGGCTCATGTGGCGGCTGACCTGACCATCTGCTTTTTGGCGCGAATAGTCGAAATCATGGCCCTTTGGCTTCAGCTTGATCGCGTCACGGATAGCGGCCTCAACATAGGCATCATCTGTGGATGCGCGCAGCGGTGACCGGAGATCCGCCATATCTTCCTGGCCAAGGCACATGTACAACTCGCCCGTGCAGGTCAGACGCACGCGGTTACAGCTTTCGCAGAAGTTGTGGGTCAGGGGCGTGATGAAGCCAATTTTCTGGCCCGTTTCCTCAAGGCGGACATAGCGGGCCGGGCCACCTGTACGCTCATCCAACTCTTGCAGTGTAAATTGTTGGGCCAACTGCCCCCGCAGGTCTTTCAAGGACCAATATTGCCCGACCCGGTCTTCGCCGCCCAGATCGCCCATGGGCATGACCTCGATAAAGGTCAGGTCCATATCGCGTTCTGCGCACCAGTCGACGATGCGGAAAAGTTCATCCTCGTTGAAGCCCTTCAAGGCAACCACATTGATCTTGATCCGCAAGCCTGCGGCTTGGGCGGCATCAATACCGCTGATCACTTGGGGCAGGCGGCCCCAGCGTGTGACGCGGGCAAACTTGTCATCGTCAAGTGTATCCAGTGAGACATTGATCCGACGCACGCCTGCATCCACCAGGGGCTGGGCAAAGCGGGCAAGCTGGGAGCCATTGGTTGTCAGTGTCAGTTCCTTGAGGTTGCCACTGGCAAGATGACGCGACATGGCCTCGAAATACGTCATGATCCCTTTGCGCACGAGCGGCTCGCCGCCGGTGATGCGCAGCTTTTCGACGCCGAGCCGGATGAACGCGGAGGACAGCCTGTCCAGCTCTTCGAGCGTCAGCAATTCTTTCTTCGGCAGAAAGGTCATGTTCTCTGCCATGCAATAGACGCAGCGGAAATCGCACCGATCGGTAACCGATACCCGCAGATAGGTGATGGCCCGTGCAAACGGATCAATCAGCGGGGCAGATTTCTCGGTCACGTTCGGGTGGCTGGGCGCATTCATGGGCTGGCTCCTCCTTTAGATAGGCTAGGGCCTGTGCGCGCTGGCCACAAGCGGCGAGAATGGGACATTGCGGCCCATGCCCCGGACAATTAATGTGCGCTTATGCGCAATTTTGTCCCTACCGCTCTCGTCGCCGTGCTTTTGCTGGCCGGATGTAATCCAACTGGTGGAATCACACTTGGTACCAATGGCGTGGGGGTGTCCGTATCCGGGTCTGCCTCTGGCGCGCCCGACTCAGAATCAGGCCCCGATAGCGCGCCCGCCGAAGGAGAGGTCGGTGCTCCGCTGTCCGGCGTGGTTGAAGGCACCTTAGGTGAGGCCAGCGCAGCAGCGCCAATCGCCGTGGGGGGCACCGTTTCGCCCGGGCTGTTGGGCGTAGAGACCGCAACGCTTGGAGATGCCTCTCTCGGCGGGCTTTGGGCCCAGACGCGGTATGTTTCTCAGCCCACGCCGGGCCGTATTCGTGTGCCCAGCACCGGATCAAGCGTTGAGGTGGAGCTGCGCCCCTCTGGTGGCGCAGGCGCGCGTTTGTCGCTCAGCGCCATGCGCCAGCTTGGCCTCTCGTTGACGTCAATTGCCGAGGTGGAAGTCAGCGCCACAGGCGGCGCCTGACGGGGCAAAGTGCCTGCAATAGTTCAGGTGCGAGGCAGGCTTTTCATTGCCTCACGCCGTGCGGCGCCCTGCATCCGCTTGCCGTGTTTTTCGAGAAATGCGCGCACCCGATCTGGATCGCGCTTCGAAAGATCGCGCAGCCACGCAGCAACGGCTTTGTGCAAGATCGGCTCCGGCTGGTCGAGATAGACGGACGCCCATCCCAGCACCTCTTCACGTGCCTCCAGCTCTACGGGTTTTGGATGGCGGGCGCGGGTGAAGGGCGCAGTGATTGCGAGTGCGGCCCATCGGGTCCAAAGCTGCTCGGATGCAGCCCAGGCAGAGATTTCAGCCAGTCGCGCGGGGGTGGCGACAAGGCGCTTCTGGCCGGCGGTGCATACATGATCGGCGATGGCCCAGCCGTCGCACTCAGGCACCCAAGTGCAGATCAGGGACCAAACCGCATCATCGGGTTTCATGCGGGCCTGCGTAAGGAGTTTGGCAGCTAGCACACGGGCTTCGTGGATGTTGGTGGCCCAAAGGTCCTGCGCAAGCGCAATCCGCGCAGCCAAAGGGGATGCGCGCCGCCAGTCTCTGGCTCTTTCATCGAGCACAGCATTCGAGACGCCAAGATAGGTTCGCTCAACTTTATGAAGGGCGCGCATCTCATTGGCTTTGCTGCTATTTCTTTCCGATTCGATCAGGGCGAGCGCGTCGGAGGCGGATAGTGGCAGACTCATTCGACTGTTACGGATTTCGCAAGGTTTCGGGGCTGGTCAACATCGGTGCCCTTTGCCACTGCTCCGTGGTATGCCAGTAGCTGGGCCGGCAATGCATAGAGGATCGGCGCCAGCTCGTCGGCAATCGCTGGCATAGTGAGCGTGTGCCAGCATCCTTCTCCTGCCTCCGTAAGGCCCTGAGTGTCTGAGATCAGCACCACCTTACCGTCGCGGGCCATGACTTCCTGCATATTGGAAACGGTCTTGTCGAACAGAGCGTCTCGAGGAGCCATGACAACCACCGGAACCGCGTCGTCGACCAAGGCAATTGGCCCGTGTTTGAGTTCACCTGATGGATATCCTTCGGCATGTATATAGCTGATTTCCTTTAGCTTTAATGCGCCCTCAAGCGCCAGCGGGTACATTGCCCCACGCCCAAGAAAAAGCACATCGCGCGCCGTGGAAATCTTGCGTGCGGCCTCCGCCATGTCAGCAGCGGAGTCCAATGCGATCCTGAACAGGCCGGGCAAGCTGCGCAGCGCATCGCATTTTTCCTGCACGGATGCCGCATCCAAGGCACCGCGTGCATGGGCGGCTGTCACTGCCAAAAGGTAGAGGACCATCAACTGACAGGTGAAAGCCTTGGTCGAGGCAACGCCGATCTCAGGACCTGCCAGGATTGGCAGAACCACATCGGATTCCCGTGCGATCGAGCTTTCCGCAACGTTTACAACGGCTGCGATTGCGGCCGCCTTGCCCGCACAATAGCGCAAGGCAGCCAGCGTATCGGCTGTTTCGCCTGATTGAGATACAAACACCGCAAGCGTGCCGGGCCCAATGGGCGGTTCGCGGTATCTGAATTCGGATGCAACATCGACGTCGACGGGGATTTTTGCGATCTGCTCAAACCAGTATTTCGCCACCACGCCAGCATAGTAGGCAGTGCCACATGCCACTATCAGCACACGGTCGATGGCATTAAAGTCAATTTTATCAATAGGAAGGCTGGGCGTGTCACCGTCAAGATAGTGCGTGATCGCATTGCCCAGCACTTGGGGTTGTTCGGCGATTTCCTTGGCCATGAAGTGGCGATGGCCGCCCTTGTCCACGGCTGTCAGATCAAGGTGCACTTGGGTGATCTCACGATCGACCGGCGCGCCCTCTGCGTCGAAAATCTGGATCTCGGAGCGCGTCAGTTCGACCCGGTCGCCTTCCTTGAGATATGTGATCCGGTCTGTCATCGGGCCCAGCGCGATCGCATCGGAGCCGACAAAGACTTCACCGTCACCGTGACCAACCGCAAGGGGCGATCCGCGCCGGGCGGCCACCATCAAGTCTTCTTCGCCTTCAAACAGGAAGCACAGTGCAAAAGCACCTTCCAGCCGTGCCAAAACCTGCGCCGCTGCCTCCCTTGGGGACAGGCCGGTCGTCAGAGCCTGCTCGGTCAGCATCACGATGGTTTCGGTGTCGGTCTGGGTTTCCGCAACGATACCCTGCTGCGCAAGCTCGGCGCGCAGGGGGCGGAAATTTTCGATGATGCCATTATGCACGACAGCGACCCGGCCCCGGCGGTGCGGATGTGCGTTTTCCACGGTCGGCGCGCCGTGGGTGGCCCAGCGCGTGTGCCCGATGCCCGCGCGCCCTTTGAGCGGCGCATGCACCAGAAGATCCTGAAGGTTGATCAGTTTGCCAACGGCCCGACGGCGATCCAGCACGCCGTCATTGACGGTTGCGATGCCGGCACTGTCATAGCCGCGATACTCCAGACGCTTCAGCGCTTCGACAAGGATCGGAGCGACTTCGTGATCCCCAAGGATACCAACAATACCACACATGCTTAATCTGCCTCGTTCTGGGATGCCTTCAATGCGCGCAGCCGTGCCATCAGGCGCGTCGCCAGTCCTGGCTTGACCACCTGCTGGGCGCGCGCAACAGCCAGCGCCCCCGCGGGCACATCAGATGTGATCGTAGAGCCGGACGCCGTCATTGCCCCGTCGCCGATGGTGACAGGCGCCACCAGCATCGTGTCTGAACCGATGAAGGCGTCGGCGCCAATAGTGGTCCGGTGCTTGAACACCCCATCGTAATTGCATGTCACTGTGCCCGCGCCGAGGTTTGCGCCAGCGCCAACATCCGCATCCCCCACGTAGGACAGGTGATTGACCTTTGCCCCCTCCGAGAGGGCGGCGTTCTTGATTTCCACGAAATTGCCAACCCGCACGCCCTCGGCCAATTCCGCGCCCGGGCGCAGCCGCGCGAAGGGGCCAACAATGGCATCACGTGCCACGTGACAGCCCTCAAGATGCGAAAAGGCCCGGATCGTCGCGCCGGTTTCGACAGTTACCCCGGGCCCGAAGACGACATTCTGTTCGATCACCGCATCCCGGCCCAAAATCGTGTCATGGGCAAAGTAGGTCGTGTCGGGGGCAAGCAAGGTAACCCCATCGCTGAGCGCATTGGCGCGGGCGCGGGCCTGAAAGGCCGCCTCTGCCTGCGCAAGATCGGCCCGGGAATTGACCCCAAGCGTTTCTTCCGGATCGCAGGTGACCACGGTTGCGCTGAGGCCTTTTGCAGCACCCACCGCAACGATGTCGGTGAGGTAATATTCCCCCGCGGCGTTGTCGTCAGACACGCCATCGATCAGCGCCAGCATGGTGGCGCAATCCGCCATCATCACGCCCGAGTTTACCAGACCGATGTTCCGTTCCTCAGGGGATGCGTCTTTATATTCCACGATCCGCATCAGCTGGTCACCTTGGGTGACCAACCGCCCGTAGCGGCCGGCATCTTCCGGCTCGAACCCCAATACTACGATATCGGCGCGTGCCCGCGCGGCGGCCATCGCCTCGAGTGTTTCGGCGCTGATGAAGGGCGTGTCGCCATACAGCACAACCAGATCGCCGGTCACGCCCTCCAGCGCGGTACGCGCGACACTCACGGCATGGCCCGTGCCCAATTGCTCGGTCTGGCGGACGGTGCGCACCTCGGGGTCGATCTGCGACACGGCCGCCTCTACCTGCGCGGCCCCATGCCCTGTTACCACCACGAGCCGTTCGGGCGCCAAGGCCCGAGCACTTTGCAAGGCATGGGCCACCAAAGGCGCATGGGCGATTTCATGAAGCACCTTGGGCGTATCCGACAGCATTCGGCTGCCTTCACCCGCGGCAAGAATGACGCAACTTGTTGGCACGTCTTCCCCTATCTCTTTGACATTCTGCTCTTGGCCGTTTCCAGCTTGTGCACCTGCTACATCAAGCGTGCGCTGGCGTGCAAGGCTGCACCCGGTCACCTATCATTGCAGGGTGAAATAGAAAGGCGGATGCGTGCGAACTGTTGTTTTTGACCTCGACGGAACCTTGGCGGACACAAGCGGCGACCTGATCGCCGCTGCAAATGCGTGTTTTCGTGACCTCGGCCACCCCGATATGCTGGACCCGGCCACCGATGCGGCAACGGCTTTGCGCGGCGGGCGGGCCATGTTGACCCTCGGGTTTGGCCGTCTGGGCATTCCTGAAGCCGACCTCGCGGCCCATGTGGACCCGCAATACCAACCTTTGCTCGTCCATTACGCCCAGGCGCTTGCAGTGCACACAACGCTCTATCCCGGCGCATTGGCCGCCGTAGAGGCGCTGCGCGGACAGGGCTTTGCCACGGTGATTTGCACCAATAAGCCCGAGGCGCTGGCCGAGGCCCTGATGCAGGAACTTGGGGTGCGCGACCGGTTTGACAGCTTGATCGGTGCCGATACGCTGCCTACGCGCAAGCCCGATGTCGCGCCTTTTCATGCTGCCATCGACAGGGCGGGCGGCCATCGGGACAGGGCCATCATGATCGGCGACACAGTGACCGATCATGACACCGCCCGGGCGGCGGGCGTGCCATCCGTGCTGGTCAGCTTTGGGCCAGCTGGCAAGCTGCCCTTGGATGATCTGAACCCGGATGCGTTCCTCGATCACTTTGACGATCTGCCCGCCCTTGCCGAAGCCCTCTTGCCGGCTGCAGGCGCGGGGCAGGGCAGTTAAGCCATCTGGCGCGCGCATGTTGGGGCGCGCGTTGGCTTGACGCCTGCGGGCGCAGGCAGCATCCTCGCGCGATGTTTTCACGAGGATACTAACACCCCATGGCCGAGCATTTCGAAGGCAGCTTTACGCAGCAGGAACCCATTCCCGATGACGCCATCGCCGCGGCGCTCGAGGTGCTCAAATCTGGCCGTCTCCACCGCTACAACACCGCCCCGGGCGAGCTGGGCGAAACCGCGCTGCTGGAGCAGGAATTTGCTGCCATGGTCGGGGCGCAATATGCCTTGGCGGTGGCGTCTGGTGGCTATGCGCTGGCCTGTGCCTTGCGGGCTGTCGGCGTCGCGCCCGGTGATGCCGTATTGACCAATGCCTTCACCCTTGCCCCTGTGCCCGGGGCCATCGCCTCCGTGGGCGCTCGGCCGATCTTTGTGGAGGTGACCCGCGATCTGACCCTCGATCTCGAAGATCTGCTTGCCAAGGCGGGCACCGCGCGGGTTCTGATGCTGTCACACATGCGCGGCCATCTGTGTGACATGGATCGTCTGATGGAACTTTGCGGCGGCGCTGGTATCACGGTGATCGAAGACTGTGCCCACACCATGGGCGCTGCATGGAATGGCACACCGTCCGGCCGGCATGGTCATGTGGGCTGCTTTTCCACGCAAACTTACAAACATATCAACTCAGGCGAGGGTGGGCTGCTGATCTCTGACGATCCGGAGATCATGGCGCGCGCGACGCTGCTGTCTGGCAGCTATATGCTCTATGAGCGGCACGCTGCTGCACCGCCGCCCGAGTATTTCGAGCAGCCGCGATGGGATACGCCCAATGTGTCGGGCCGGATGGACAATTTGCGCGCGGCCATTCTGCGCCCGCAACTGGCCAATTTGCCCCGGCAAGTGGCCGCATGGAATGAAAGATATCGCGCCGTCGAAAAGGGGCTGCGTGGCACCCCGGGCCTGACGGTGATCGAACGCCCGGATGCGGAATCCATTGTCGGTTCGTCGATACAGGTGCTCCTCGAAGACTGGCCCGGAGAAAAAGTCGAAGAGGTGGTCGCGCGCTGCGGTCAGCGCGGGGTGGAGCTGAAGTGGTTTGGTGCCCCAGAGCCTGTAGCGTTCACGTCGAAATACGATCAATGGCACTATGCCAAACCGAACGCCTTGCCGAATTCTGATGCCATTTTAGCAGGGGTTTTGGACATGCGCCTGCCGCTGACCTTTTCGGTGCCCGATTGCCACCTGATTGCGCGGATCATTCGCGAAGAAGTGTCGCGGGTTTTCCAATCTCCGGGCTTTGTTCAGCCCTAGGGTCTCTGTCGCCGCATTATGACGCGGAAGGCCTCTCAGGCTGCAAAGATGTCCCATGATCCCGGCATTGACCGAACAGGGCTTTGTCGCTACTTATTGAACAAGCGTTCAATTCGGGGAGGAGACGGCGCATGTTCATGGCTTCCATGGAGTTCGACCTTGGCGAAGACGTCAACGCGTTGCGCGATACGGTGCACCGTTGGGCGCAGGAGCGCATCAAGCCGATGGCAGGCTCCATCGATCGCGACAACGCCTTCCCAGCCGCACTTTGGAAGGAAATGGGCGATCTTGGCTTGCTTGGGATCACCGTCGAAGAGGCCTATGGCGGGGCAGGCATGTCCTATCTTGCCCACACCATTGCCGTGGAAGAAATCGCGCGCGCATCTGCCTCTGTCAGCCTGTCTTACGGGGCCCATTCAAATCTATGCGTCAATCAGATCCGACTGAACGGCACCGAGGAGCAGAAGCAGAAGTTTTTGCCCGGGCTCGTTTCGGGCGACCATGTTGGCGCGCTGGCAATGTCTGAGGCGGGGGCGGGATCGGATGTCGTGTCCATGAAGCTGCACGCCCAGAAACGCAATGACAGGTTTATCCTGAACGGAACGAAATACTGGATCACCAATGGGCCCGATGCGGATACGCTTGTCGTCTATGCCAAGACCGATCCGGATGCAGGCTCTCGCGGGATCACGGCCTTTCTGATCGAGAAAGACATGGTCGGTTTCTCGACCTCGCCACATTTTGACAAGTTGGGCATGCGCGGCTCCAACACGGCGGAGCTTGTGTTCGAAGATGTTGAAGTGCCCTTTGACAATGTGCTTGGCGAAGAAGGGCGCGGCGTTGCGGTTCTGATGTCTGGCCTCGATTACGAGCGGGTGGTGCTGGCGGGCATTGGCACGGGCATCATGGCTGCCTGCCTTGATGAGATCATGCCCTACATGGCGGAGCGCAAGCAGTTCGGGCAGCCGATTGGCAGCTTCCAGCTGATGCAGGGAAAAATCGCCGACATGTACACGGCGCTGAACTCGGCCCGTGCCTATGTCTATGAGGTGGCGAAGGCCTGCGATCGGGGCACCGTGACGCGCCAGGATGCGGCGGCCTGCGTGCTCTACGCGTCTGAGGAGGCGATGAAGCAGGCCCACCAGGCGGTGCAGGCCATGGGCGGTGCGGGCTTTCTATCGGACAGCCCGGTCAGCCGGATTTTCCGCGATGCCAAGCTGATGGAAATCGGGGCGGGCACCTCTGAAATTCGGCGCATGCTGATCGGCCGTGAATTGATGGAAGCCGTCGGCTAATGGGGCGCCGGGCACAGGGCTGTCATGGTGGGGCCATCCCGTGGCCCGGATGTGACGTGTCCGCGAAGGGTGTGCCCGCCCGAGATATGCCATGACGGTGTGGACCGAGCAAAACGGCTGGGATCTGCCACCGGCGCTCAACATGGCCCATGAGGTGTGTGACCGCTGGGCCGAGACCGAACCTGAGCGGCTGGCCATCATCGATGCCCCGACCGGGCAACAAGTCACCTTCGGTCAGTTGCGACAGATGGCAGATGCCCTGGCCCATGCCTTGCACGCACGCGGTGTCCGACCGGGTGACAGGGTGGGCGTTCTGCGCACCCAGCACCCCTGGACAGCGGCCGGCCACATCGCTGTTTGGAAGCTCGGCGCGATTTCCATTCCGCTCTTTGTGCTGTTCGGAGAAGATGGCCTGAAAGTGCGCCTGCAAGATGCTGATGTCGCCTGTGTCATCACCGATGCGGAAGGGGCTGGCCGGGTGCAGGCCCTGGGGTTTGACGCGATGGTGCCAGAGGCCGATCTGAGCCCCGAAGCGGTTTCGCACACCGCCCCGTTCGCCACGGCCGACACCGGCCCGGAAGACCCAGCTGTTCTGATCTACACATCCGGCACCACTGGCGCGCCCAAAGGGGCGCTGCATGGGCACCGGGTGTTGCGGGGGCATTTGCCGGGCGTCGAAATCAGCCATGATCATCTGCCACAGCCGGGGGATGTGCTCTGGACACCGGCGGATTGGGCCTGGATCGGGGGCTTGTTTGATGTGCTCATGCCCGGCCTTTGGCATGGCGTGCCAGTTGTGGCGGCGCGGTTTGACAAGTTCACGCCCGAGGCCTGCGCGGCGCTGATTGCCGCGCACAAAGTGCGCAATGTGTTCTTTCCGCCAACGGCACTGCGGATGCTCAAGGCAGCAGATATGCATGTCCCGGGCCTGCGCTCTGTGGCGTCCGGGGGCGAGCCTTTGGGCCCCGAGATGCTGGCCTGGGGACGCAAGGCCTTTGGCTTGTCCATCAACGAATTTTACGGGCAGACGGAATGCAACATGATCGTCTCGTCATGCCATTCCGCCTTTTCGGTGGAGCCGGGCGCAATGGGGCGGCCGGTTCCGGGCCATGAGGTCACGGTGCTGAATGCCGATGCCGCGGGCGAGGGCGATATCGCGGTGCGGCGCGGCTCGGCCTCGATGATGTTGCGTTATTGGAACCGCCCCGAGGCCACGGCAAAGAAATTCGCGGGGGATTGGCTGCTGACCGGGGATCGGGGCATCAAAGAGCCCTCGGGGGCGATCCGGTTTCAGGGCCGCGAAGATGATGTGATCACCTCTGCCGGCTACCGGATTGGCCCCGCGGAGATCGAAGATTGCCTGATCACCCATCCCGATGTGGTCAGCGCGGGCGTCATCGGCCAGCCAGATGCGGAACGCACGCAGATCGTTGTGGCCTGCGTGGTTTTGCGGGCGGGCGCAACGGGCTCAGACGCGCTGGCAGACGCCCTTGCTGCGTTGGTGAAAACACGCCTTGGGGCCCATGAGTATCCTCGCAAAGTGGTGTTCCTGCCGGAACTGCCCATGACAGTAACCGGCAAAATCCGACGTGGGGCCTTGCGCGCAATGCTGCAGGAAGAGGTGCTGTAATGGCCAAACTGCCATCCAAGCCAGACAGCCTGCGCGATGCGGTGGCCGAGGCCATTGAGGCCCAGCGCAGCTTTGAAGAGGCCCGCCCCACCCGTCTGGGGCGCGGGGCCGAGCGGCTGACGGCCCCCCTCGGCTCTGTCTTTGGGTCCGTGATCCCGCCCGCCGTGGTGCGCCGTGGGGTGGCCGCTGCAGATCGGCTGGCCGGGGCCACCATGCCAAACGGGATTTCTGGACATGACGTGACCGATATTGCCGCCTGCGAGCGGGCGGCGGTGCGGGTGCAGGGCTGGGCCGCCGGGGCCAATGCGGCCACAGGTGCGGCGTCGGGCTTTTTTGGCGCGGCAGGGCTGACCGTCGATATCCCGGCAACGATCACGCTTGCGGTGCGCAATGTGCGCGCAACGGGCGCCACCTACGGCTTTGACGGCGACAGCGCCGATGAGCGCGCATTTCGTCTCATGGTGTTGGAGGTGGCGACCTCACAGGCGGGCGAAACCCGGGATGAAAGCATCGCTGCGCTCAATCGTATGGCTGTGTGGCTGCGCAGCCCAGAGGGCCGTCTTGTGGCGGAGAAGGGGGGCGAGTGGCTGCGTGACAAGGTGATCGAGCGGATCGCCCGGCAGCTGGGTTTCAGCCTTACGGGCCGCGGTCTTGGCCGCGTGGTGCCAATCGTGGGCGGCGTCGTGGCGGCCTCTGTCAACGCCAGTTTCCAAACCGACGTCAGCCGCGCGGCCCGATATGCCTATCGCCAACGATGGCTGATGGCACGGCAGCTGCTGCCGGGGCCGGTTGCGGGGGAAGCGCCAGCGCCCGCGGAGGCGCCTGAGACATGAGCTATGCCGCGCTGCCAACCTCACGCCGCGTCCGCGCGCTGAACATGGGGCTGTCGACCGGACTCCGGCCCCGAAAGCGCAGCGCTCGAAACGCGGACGACCCATTGCGCAATGTCCTGCCCCCTTACCGAATGGCTCTGGAGGCCAAAGAATGAAATTGAACAGCCAGATCCTGACCGGGTCAGAAGATTTCAAAGCCAATCGAAGCGCGCATCTGGATGCGATCGAAGAGGTGGCGCGGGCCGCGCAGGCGGCTGCGCAGGGCGGGGGCGCGCGCGCGCGTGAGCGTCATGTCGCGCGGGGTAAGATGTTGCCGCGCGAGCGCGTGGCGGGGCTGCTCGATCCGGGCAGCCCTTTCCTGGAGATCGGGGCCTTTGCGGCCCATGACATGTATGAGGGTGCCGCGCCTTGCGCGGGTGCCATTGCCGGGATCGGCACCGTGTCCGGGCAAGAGGTCATGATCGTGTGCAACGATGCCACCGTGAAGGGCGGCACCTATTACCCCATCACCGTGAAAAAACACCTGCGCGCTCAGGAAATCGCTGAGGAAAACCATCTGCCCTGCATTTACCTTGTGGACAGCGGCGGGGCCAATCTGCCCAATCAGGATGAAGTGTTCCCAGACCGCGATCATTTTGGCCGCATTTTCTACAACCAGGCCCGGATGAGCGCGAAGGGCATTGCCCAGATCGCCGTTGTGATGGGGTCTTGTACCGCGGGCGGCGCCTATGTGCCCGCGATGTCCGATGTCACGATCATTGTCAAAGAGCAGGGCACGATTTTCCTTGCCGGTCCGCCGCTTGTGAAGGCCGCCACGGGCGAGGTCGTCTCGGCCGAAGATTTGGGTGGCGGCGATGTGCATACGCGCCTGTCCGGCGTGGCTGATTATCTGGCCGAAGACGATGCCCATGCTCTGGCACTGGCGCGGCGGGCTGTTGAGGGCCTCAACAGGATGCGCCCCGCCAGCGTCGATTGGGCAACGCCGGAGCAGCCCGCCTATGACCCCGAAGAAATCCTCGGTGTGGTGCCTGCGCGCCTGTCGACCCCGTATGACGTGCGTGAAGTGATTGCGCGCCTTGTGGATGGGTCCCGGTTTGACGAGTTCAAGGCCCGGTTTGGCGAAACCCTCGTGACAGGGTTCGCCCATGTGGAGGGCTGCCCGGTTGGGATCATCGCCAATAATGGGGTTCTGTTTTCGGAGGCTGCGCAGAAAGGTGCGCATTTCGTCGAGCTGTGCTCACAGAGGCGTATCCCTCTGGTGTTCCTACAGAATATCACTGGCTTCATGGTCGGGCGTCAGTATGAGAATGAAGGCATTGCCCGCCACGGGGCCAAGATGGTGACAGCCGTGGCCACCACCAACGTGCCCAAGGTCACCATGCTGATCGGCGGATCGTTTGGGGCTGGCAACTACGGAATGGCGGGGCGGGCCTACCAACCGCGCTTTTTGTGGACATGGCCCAATTCGCGCATCTCGGTGATGGGTGGGGCACAGGCTGCGGGCGTTTTGGCCACAGTGAAGCGGGATGCCATTGAACGACAGGGCGGGCAATGGAGCCCGGAGGAGGAAGCAGCCTTCAAACAGCCCACGATCGACATGTTTGAACACCAGTCCCACCCGCTCTACGCCTCTGCGCGGCTTTGGGATGATGGCATCATTGATCCGCGTACATCCCGTCAAGTGTTGGCCCTTTCCCTGCGCGCCGCGCTCAACGCCCCGATTGAAGAGACGCGTTTCGGCGTCTTCCGGATGTAGTGCGATGGGGGTGATGATTTTGAAGATGACGTTCGGGGTGCAGGCCTCAAAATCCGATAATATACACACGAATTCAATGCTCTGTGGTGATAAGCTCATGTTATATGCTGCGTCTTTCCGAGCCTTTTCGAGACCTGCCCGCACGCTGGTGGAGGAGGGTTCAGATGTTTGACACCCTGTTGATTGCCAATCGGGGCGAGATTGCATGCCGGATCATGCGCACGGCGCGGTCCATGGGGCTGCGCTGCGTCGCGGTTTATTCTGAAGCTGATGCCAACGCGGCCCATGTTGCGATGGCGGATGAGGCCGTCTGTATCGGCGCAGCGGCCCCGGCCGAAAGCTATTTGCGGGCAGACAAAATCATCGAGGCCGCGCTGCAAACGGGCGCTCAGGCCATTCACCCGGGCTATGGGTTCCTGTCAGAAAACCCCGACTTCGTCGAAGCAATTGCGGCGGCGGGCCTGATCTTTGTCGGGCCCTCGGCGGCGGCCATCCGCGCGATGGGGCTGAAGGATGCCGCCAAAGCCCGGATGGCGCAGGCCGATGTGCCGGTGGTGCCGGGCTATCACGGAGCGGATCAGGATGCGGATACGCTGGCCCAGGCGGCCACAGAGATTGGCTATCCAGTGATGATCAAGGCCGTTGCGGGCGGGGGCGGCAAAGGGATGCGCGTGGTCGACAGCGCCGATGCCTTCGCCGATGCGCTGGCCTCCTGCCAGGCGGAAGCCCGGACCGCTTTTGGCAATGATGCGGTGCTGATCGAAAAATATATCCAAAGCCCGCGTCACATCGAGGTGCAGGTGTTTGGCGACAGCCACGGCAATGTGGTGCATCTCAACGAACGGGACTGTTCGCTGCAACGCCGCCACCAGAAGGTGATTGAAGAAGCGCCCGCGCCGGGAATGGCCCCCGAGGTGCGGGCCGCCATGGGGGCCGCAGCCGTGCGGGCGGCACAGGCCATCGGCTATGTCGGAGCGGGCACGGTGGAATTCATCGTGGATGGTGCGGGCGCCCCGCGCGCAGACGGCTTCTGGTTCATGGAGATGAACACCCGCCTGCAGGTTGAGCACCCGGTGACCGAAGCGATTACAGGGCAGGATCTGGTGGCGTGGCAATTGCGCGTGGCCGCCGGCGCGCCGCTGCCCCTGACGCAGGAGGCAATCCCGCTGGAGGGCCACGCGATGGAGGCGCGCCTCTATGCCGAAGATCCCCAGACCGGATTTTTGCCATCCACGGGTCGATTGGCGCATCTGGTGTTTCCAGAGGATGCGCGCGTCGACAGCGGCGTGGGGCAGGGGGATGATGTCTCGCCCTACTACGATCCGATGATCGCCAAACTGATTGTCCACGGGGCCACGCGGGATATCGCCCTGACCCGGCTGCGGGCGGCTTTGGAACAGGTTGAGGTGATCGGGCTGGCCACAAACCGGGATTTCCTGCACGCCCTTGCGGGCACCGAGGCCTACCGTTCGGGCGCTGTGGACACTGGGGTCATTGCCCGCGCGGCAGACGTCTTGCTGGCGCAGCCCGCACCTGCGCCATCGGCCCTTGGGGCGGCTATTCTATGTGCAGCGGGTCTTTGGCAGGGCGCGGATCGCTGGGATAGCGGCTTTGCTCTGTGGAGCAGGCCCTTGCAGCGGGTCGTGCTCGACGATGTTGCCTATGGCTACACGGTGCTGGGGCCGGGCCGTGTGGCGCTGCATCTGGGGGAGGAAGATGCAGACGCGCTGATTGCCGTGAAGCATCCCTCAGGCTGGGAGATTGATGGCATCCGTTACAGCCGCGTGGCCCGCGCCGGGGACACTGTTTCTGTCTTTGGCACGGCGACACATCGTTGGGTGCTGGGGGATCCGCTGGCGCGCAAGCAGGCGGATGGTCCGGGCTCGGATGTGGCGGTTGCCCCCATGCCCGGGTTGGTGCGCGCCATTCTGGTCTCTGCCGGCAGCGCCGTCAGCGCCGGTGACAAGCTGGCCATCCTCGAGGCTATGAAGATGGAACATACGCTCACCGCAGCCCGCGATGGGATCGTTGCAGAAACCCTTGTGGCTGCGGGCAGCCAAGTGGAAGCTGGCGCAGCGCTTGTGCGCCTTGAAGCAGAGGAGGACGCCCCATGATGCGCCTACACCATTGCCCCGGCACCCGTTCGGTCCGTGTTTTGTGGTTGCTCCACGAGATGGACCTGCCCTTTGAGCTTGTGGAACATGCCTTCGGGGCCAATCTTCATGCCCCGGAATACCGGGCGATCCACCCGGCGGGCCGGGTGCCTGCCTTGGAGGTGGAAGGCCAGATAATGCTCGAATCCGGCGCAATTTTAGAATGGCTGTGCGAGCAGCATCCTGAAAAGGGCTTGGCGCCCCAGCCCGGAACGGGCGAACGGGCAGCGTTTTTGCAATGGCTGCATTTCGCGGAAACGCTCAGCCAACATTCCGCCGCGCTCACCCAGCAGCACGTGGCGCTCTATGAGGATTGGATGCGCTCGCCGATCGTCACCAAGATTGAGGCCAAGCGTTTGGCGCGCTGCTTTGCAACGCTGGAAGAGGCGCTGCAGGGCCGTGTCACTTTGCTGGAAAGCGGGTTCAGCGCCGCTGATATTGCCGTGGGGCAGGCCGTTGATATGTCGCGCCATTTCGTGTCGCTGGAGCCTTACCCGGCGCTAAGCGCTTGGATGGACGCGCTGCAGGCCCGCCCGGCCTATGGCAAGGCGATGCCCGATGGGGCCACGGTGCTCTATGATCGGGCGTTTTACCCGCCGCTGCCGGTCGTACGCCCTGAGGAGGGCGCATGAGCGCGCCGGTTGAAATCTTCGAGGTGGGGCCGCGGGACGGCCTGCAAAACGAGGCGCGCCTGATCCCCACGGAAGAGAAGGTCGCCCTTGTCGACGCCTTGTCGGAATGCGGCTTTGCACGGATCGAGCCGGCCAGCTTTGTCAGTCCGAAATGGGTGCCGCAAATGGCCGACAGCGGCGAGGTGATGGCGCGCATTACGCGGGCCCGCAACGTGCAATACTGGGCGCTGACCCCCAACGCGCAAGGCCTTGACCGTGCCATATCCGCCAAAATGGATGGGATTGCTGTCTTCGGGGCCGCCACGGAGGGGTTTTCGCAGGCCAATCTCAATGCGTCTGTCGCCGACAGCCTTGCGCGGTTCGTGCCCTTGGTGGCTGAGGCGCGTGCTCACGGAGTTGGCGTGCGCGGCTACGTCAGCGTTGTCACCGACTGCCCGTTTGAGGGCGCCGTGCCGCCCGCGGCGGCTGCGGATGTGGCTGAACGCCTGTGGCAGATGGGCTGCACCGAAATCTCCTTGGGGGAGACATTGGGCAAGGGCTTGCCAGAACGTGTGGACCGCATGCTTACGGCGGTCCTTGAGCGGGTGCCGGCAGGGGCTCTGGCCGGTCATTTTCACGATACGGGCGGTCGTGCGCTCGCCAATATTGAGGTGGCGCTCTCCCATGGGGTGCGGGTTTTTGATGCCTCTGTTGGCGGCTTGGGCGGCTGCCCCTATGCCCCAGGCGCGCCCGGAAATGTGGCTTCTGAGGCTGTGGATGCGCTGGTCCGCGGCCTGGGATACGAGACGGGGCTGGATGCAGAGAAGCTGGCGCGCGCCGGGCAGATGGCCCGGGCCATGCGCAAGGGAGCGGTAGATGGACACGCTTGAAATCACCCGGGACGGGCGCGGTATCACGACGGTCACTTTGAACCGGCCGGAAAAGCACAACGCGATGTCGGCGCAGATGATTGCAGACCTGCACAGAGCGGCCACGGATCTGTCTGATGACGATGAGACGCGCGTGATCGTGCTCACCGGGGCGGGGCGCAGTTTCTGCGCGGGCGGCGATCTGGGCTGGATGCGCGACCAGATGGCGGCGGATCGGGCCACGCGGGCCCGAGAGGCGCGGGCTTTGGCAGACATGCTGGGCGCCTGGAACCGGTGTCGCCGCCCGGTCATCGGGCGCGTGCAGGGCAATGCCTTCGGAGGCGGGGTTGGCCTGATGAGCGTTTGTGACAGCGTGGTGGCGGTGGCGCAGGCCAAGTTTGGCCTGACCGAAACGCGGCTGGGCCTGATCCCGGCTACGATTGGCCCTTATGTGATCGCCCGGATGGGCGAGGGGGCGGCACGGCGTGTTTTTATGTCGGCGCGGATTTTCGACGCGCAAGAAGCCCGTGATCTAGGGTTGGTTGCGCGCGTCGCCGCGTCTGAGGATCTGGATCAACAGGTCGCACAGGAAGCAGAGCCTTACCTCGCCTGCGCCCCCGGTGCTGTGGCAGCGGCCAAGGCGCTCGCGCTCGATCTGGGGGCTGCCCCTGACGCGGCAGCGGTTGAGCGATCGGTCGAGGCGTTGCTGGCGCGGTGGGACGGGCAGGAGGCCGCGGAGGGAATCGCAGCCTTTTTCGAGAAGCGGAAACCCGGCTGGTCGGGCGGCTGATCGGGCACCTTTGCGGCGCAGAGCCCTCGGATCGCTGGCCTTGCTTTGTGCGATTGCGCCGGAAGGGTGCGGCAAAATGGGACAGGCTGAATGACGGAAGCCTGTGTTTCCGGGCGCAGTTTCGTTTATCTTGGCGCCAAACCCGATGGTTGCGTTGACCTGCGCGACTGGGAGACCTAAGCCACGCGCGTCGGTCTGCGAGATCACCTTGCAGGCCTGCACCACGAAGCGGAGACCGCAATGGACGAACTGCTCAGGGAATATCTCCCGATCCTAGTCTTTCTGGGGATCGCTATCGGATTGGGGCTTGTCCTGATCCTTGCGGCCGTGATCGTGGCCGTCAGAAACCCGGATCCTGAAAAAGTGTCGGCCTATGAGTGCGGATTCAACGCATTCGACGATGCGCGGATGAAATTCGATGTCCGGTTCTATCTGGTCTCGATCCTGTTCATCATCTTCGATCTCGAAGTGGCGTTCCTGTTCCCCTGGGCGGTGGCCTTTGCGGATATTTCGATGACGGCGTTCTGGTCGATGATGATCTTCTTGGCCGTGCTGACCATCGGCTTTGCCTATGAATGGAAGAAGGGGGCCCTGGAATGGGAGTGATGACCGGAGCGAACACCGCCGGGCGTGACCTTGACGTGCAGGCCCGCGAAATGAACGCCGCCCTTCAGGACAAGGGCTTTCTGGTGACCTCAACCGAGGACATCATCAACTGGGCCCGCACGGGCTCACTGCATTGGATGACCTTCGGCCTCGCGTGCTGCGCGGTTGAGATGATGCACACCTCCATGCCGCGCTATGACGCCGAGCGCTTCGGGATCGCGCCGCGCGCCTCCCCGCGTCAGTCGGATGTCATGATCGTGGCGGGGACGTTGACCAACAAGATGGCGCCGGCCCTGCGCAAGGTCTACGACCAGATGCCCGAGCCGCGCTATGTGATTTCCATGGGGTCCTGCGCCAATGGCGGTGGCTACTATCACTACAGCTATTCCGTAGTACGCGGCTGTGACCGGATTGTGCCCGTCGATATCTATGTGCCCGGATGCCCGCCCACGGCTGAGGCGCTGCTCTATGGCATTCTGCAACTGGCCCGCAAAATCCGCCGTACCGGCACGATTGTGCGCTAAGGGAGACCGGAGATGAACGAAGATCTCAAGGAGCTTGGCGCCCATATCGAACTGCGTCGCCCCGATTGCGTGCTGGGGTGGTCGGTTGAGCATGGCGAGCTGACGGTCGAGGTCACGCCCACGACACTGCCGGAATTCGTCGAGTTTCTGAAAACCGATGGTACTTGCCGTTTTTCGACCTTGGTGGATATCACCGGCATCGATCATCCTGAGCGCGAGCGGCGCTTCGATGTGGTTTACCACTTCCTGTCGATGTACCAAAACCAGCGCATCCGCGTGAAAGCCGCCGTGCGGGATACGGAAACCGTGCCGTCAATCATCGAGCAGTTCCCGTCGTCCAACTGGTTCGAGCGTGAAGTGTTCGACATGTTCGGCATCCTGTTTTCAGGCCACCCGGATCTGCGCCGCATCCTGACCGATTACGGCTTCCGCGGCTATCCGCTGCGCAAGGATTTCCCGACAACCGGCTATACGGAAGTGCGCTACGACGAGACGCAAAAGCGGGTCGTTTATGAACCGGTCAGCCTTGTGCAGGAATATCGGCAGTTCGATTTCATGTCGCCATGGGAAGGTGCTGAATACGTTTTGCCGGGCGATGAAAAGAAGGAAGGCGGGGCGGCGTGATCGGGCTTTGGAGCAGCGCGGGCCGGATATCGGTGCTGCTTGCTGGCACGAACCACCCTGCCGCGTGCAGCTTTGCCACCAGCGGTTTGAAGATCGCTGATGCTCTCAATTCACGCTCTCATAGAGCGCTGTATGCCCCGGGTTGGGCAGAGGAGACTGCGTCATGATGGACGGAACCAAGTTCGACGACGCCCAGACGGGTGAGCAGAAGATCCGTAACTTCAACATCAATTTCGGGCCCCAGCACCCGGCCGCGCACGGCGTGCTGCGCCTCGTGCTCGAGCTGGACGGCGAAATCGTCGAGCGCTGCGATCCCCATATCGGGCTTTTGCATCGCGGCACTGAAAAACTGATGGAAAGCCGCACCTACCTGCAAAACCTGCCGTATTTCGACCGCCTCGACTATGTTGCCCCGATGAACCAGGAACACGCCTGGTGCTTGGCGATCGAAAAGCTGACAGGGGTGGAGGTGCCCCGACGCGCGTCCTTGATCCGGGTGCTCTATTCCGAGATCGGGCGCATTCTGAACCACCTGCTCAACGTGACAACGCAGGCGATGGATGTGGGCGCACTGACCCCTCCGCTTTGGGGCTTTGAAGAGCGTGAAAAGCTGATGGTGTTTTACGAGCGCGCCTGTGGCGCGCGCCTGCACGCAGCCTATTTTCGCCCCGGCGGCGTGCACCAGGACCTACCCGCCGATCTGATTGACGACATCGAACATTGGGCGCGGGCGTTCCCGAATGTGCTCGATGATATCGAGGGCCTTCTCACGGAGAACCGGATTTTCAAGCAGCGCAACTGCGATATCGGCGTGGTGTCGGAGCAGGAGATCCTGGATTGGGGCTTCTCTGGTGTGATGGTGCGCGGCTCTGGCCTGGCTTGGGATTTGCGGCGCGCCCAACCCTACGAATGCTACGATGAGTTCGACTTCATGATCCCGGTTGGTAAGAACGGGGATTGCTATGATCGCTACCTGTGCCGGATGCAGGAAATGCGCGAAAGCCTGAAAATCATTCACCAGGCGATCGAAAAGCTGCGGGCGCCCGAGGGGCAGGGCGATGTGCTTGCACGGGGCAAGATCACGCCGCCCAAGCGCGGCGAGATGAAAACCTCGATGGAGGCGCTCATCCACCATTTCAAGCTCTATACCGAGGGCTTCCATGTGCCGGCGGGCGAAGTCTATGCCGCAGTTGAGGCGCCCAAGGGTGAGTTTGGCGTCTATCTGGTGGCGGATGGCTCCAACAAGCCCTATCGCGCCAAGATCCGCGCGCCGGGATTCCTGCATTTGCAGGCGATGGATCACGTGGCCAAGGGCCACCAATTGGCAGATGTCTCGGCCATTATCGGCACCATGGACGTGGTGTTCGGGGAGATCGACCGATGATCCGTGCCGCCATTGTGAGCGCAGTGGTTTTGGGGCTCGCCGCACCGGTCGGTGCCGCGGGCGTCAAGAAGGATCGTGTGGATCTGCTCGTGTCCTTGATCTGCAAGAACGGCGGATCGATGGAGACGTCAAAAGCGGCTGAGATTCTCCCCAAGCATGGGTTCACGATGCAGGAAACCCAAAGCATCGTGGCCGAGCTTGAAAAGCGCGGACAGGTGCAAGCGACGGCAGGAATGGCGACACTCAAGCTCAAGAAATCGGCCTGCTCCTGATTTCTTCATTCCGATCGAACGTGGGGCATACGTGACGTGACCGCAGAAACCCTCATTCGTCTCCTGTGCTGGGTTGGCGTGGCGGGGCTTGCCGCTGTCGGGGCAGCGTTCCTGATCGCGCCGCAGGAAACGCTGGCGGTTGTTGATCACACACAAGACAAGCTCCCGCAGGTTATGGGCGGGCGATACCTGTTCTTTGGGGTTATGTTGGCGGCTGTCCTGCGACTCAAAGACCGGGGTCTGTTGGCCGGTCTTCTCTTGGCCTTTGGCGGCGTCGGGTTTATCGATGCCTTTATCTACTGGGGGGAGAACGCGCTTCCCCACGCTGTGGTCGGACTGGTCTGCGTGATCGCCGCCATGGTGCTTTTAAGATCCAGAAAGGGCATGTCCTGATGCTGCGCCGTTTGCACCCTGAACAACCCGAAAGCTTTGCCTTCACACCCGCCAATCAGGCGTGGGCCGAAGAGCAGATCAAGAAGTATCCCGAGGGCCGCCAGGCTTCGGCGATCATTCCACTGTTGTGGCGTGCGCAAGAACAGGAAGGCTGGCTGACACGGCCCGCCATCGAAGGCGTCGCAGATATGCTGGGCATGGCCTATATCCGTGCGCTTGAGGTCGCGACATTCTACTTTATGTTCCAGTTGCAACCTGTTGGTTCTGTTGCGCATGTTCAGGTTTGTGGAACAACCACCTGCATGATCTGTGGCGCAGAGGATCTGGTCGCGGTGTGCAAGGAAAAGATTGCCGCCAACCCCCATGAGCTGAGCGCCGATGGCAAGCTGAGCTGGGAAGAGGTGGAATGCCTTGGTGCCTGTGCCAACGCGCCGATGGCGCAGATCGGCAAGGACTACTACGAGGATCTGACGGCGGAAAACTTTACCAAAATCCTCGATGGGTTGGCCGCAGGTGAGGTGCCCACGCCCGGGCCTCAGAATGGTCGGTATGCGGCCGAGCCCGCCGGGGGGCTGACTTCGCTGCAAGACTTTGCGCAGGACCGGCCCGCGCGGAACGCATCTGTCGCGCTGGCTGAAAGCTATGGTGACACGGTCAAGCGGATCGATGGCACCGAGCAGCCCACGCAAGAGGCCGCTCCAGTCGCCAAGGCTGCGCCCAGCAAAACTGCCTCCAAGTCCACTGCGAAAAAGGCCCCGAAACCGGCCGCGACAGAGGCGACACAGCCTGCCGCGTTGGACGCCGCTCGCGAAGGGGGCGCCGACAATCTCAAGCAGATCAAAGGTGTTGGCCCCAAGCTGGAGGCGCTTTTGCACAGCCTTGGCATATTTCACTTTGACCAGATTGCAGGGTGGGAAGAGGCCGAAATTGCGTGGATGGACAGCCACTTGGAGGGGTTCACAGGCCGTGTGACCCGTGACAATTGGGTAGCGCAGGCAAAAGAATTCTCCAAGAATTGAGGACAGGCCGCGTTTGCTGCGTTAATACATTCCCTACGAAAGACGAAAATACGCATCTGGGAGTGTAACCAACATGCAAAGAGCTCAGGACATGATCGTGGGCGCCGCTATTGTCGGCGTTCTCATTGGCACCGTGGCTGGCGGGGCCCTTTGGGTCATCAACGACGATCTGGATGGAAATGGAGCAGCCTTCTTCGGGGTGGTGATTGCGTTGATCGCATTTGTCGTTCTGTATCTTGGCTGGGCACGGGAACCGCAAGGCGGCCCTGCAGGCGTTCACGATGTGTCGCCCTCTGCTGAAGACATGCCGGGCGCGCCGAATGCGGCCTCACGTTTGGCCGTCAGAGAAGACGGCGCGGCCGCACCTGTTGCCACCCCAGAGCCTGCTGCAGCTGCGCCGGCCGCGGCACCTGCACCTGCCGCCGCCACTGCGCCGGCACCTGAAGCCGAAGTGAAATCGAGCCAATTGGCCGGTGAAACGGAACTGTCGGAGCGTAAAGGTGCATGGACCTACACCGCAGATGCCGCAGAGGCGGCCCCTTCGGCGGATGACCGTCCCGCTGGGCTGGAGGCCGCGCGCGAAGGTGGGGCTGATGATCTCAAGCTGATCAAGGGGGTTGGCCCAAAGCTTGAGAAGCTTGTGAACTCGATGGGTTTCTATCACTTCGATCAGATCGCCTCCTGGAGCAGTAAGGAAATTGCTTGGGTCGACGAGAACCTCGAAGGCTTCAAAGGCCGTGTGACGCGCGACGAGTGGGTCGCACAGGCGAAAATCTTGGCCTCCGGCGGTGAGACCGAGTTTTCCAAGCGAAACGGCTGAGGGCTGTCATGACGCCAGAGCGGGATAAAGAACTGGCGCGCCAAGGGCGCACCGTGGCCATCGTCATCGCGGTGGCCTTCACGCTGTGGCTGATCATCAATGCTGTGGGCGGGCGATTGGGCCTGCCCGCAGAATATGCCTTCCTGTTCGACTTTGCCGCATTGGGCGCCATGACCTGGGCGCTTATTGTCGCAGTCAGGATCCGCCGGGAGCGTAAGCGCTAAGCGTAGAAGGGTTTTCTCGTTTTGGCCTGGGGCAAATGCCGGTATCCCAATTGACAACGCGCGCACAGCCTGTTGGACAGGCAGCAACCACCGATCCAAACCGCGCGGGCGCGAGCCGGCACATGCGAAAAGGGCAGGCAGATGCTGAAAGATGAAGACCGTATCTTCACAAACATCTATGGAATGCACGCGCGCACGCTCGCGGGTGCGCAGCAGCGCGGCCATTGGGACAAGACGGCAGACCTGATCAAGAAGGGTCGTGATTGGATCATCGAAGAAATGAAGGCCTCGGGGTTGCGTGGCCGCGGCGGCGCTGGCTTCCCGACTGGGCTGAAGTGGTCCTTTATGCCTAAGGAAAGTGACGGGCGGCCCCATTATCTGGTCGTGAATGCAGACGAATCTGAGCCCGGCACCTGCAAGGACCGGGAGATCATGCGCCATGATCCCCATACGTTGATCGAGGGGTGCCTGATTGCGTCCTTCGCGATGGGCGCACATGCCTGCTACATCTATCTGCGGGGCGAATATATCCGCGAACGCGAGGCTTTGCAGGCCGCTGTCGACGAAGCCTATGACGCGGGCCTGTTGGGCAAAAACGCCGCCGGCTCCGGCTGGGATTTTGACCTGTACCTGCACCACGGCGCCGGCGCCTATATCTGCGGTGAGGAAACCGCCCTGATCGAAAGCCTCGAAGGCAAGAAGGGCATGCCCCGCATGAAGCCGCCATTCCCAGCAGGGGCGGGGCTTTATGGCTGCCCCACAACGGTGAACAACGTGGAATCCATCGCGGTGGTGCCCACCATCCTGCGCCGGGGCGGTGAATGGTTTGCTGGCTTTGGTCGGCCCAACAACGCGGGCACCAAGCTGTTTGCCATCTCGGGCCATGTGAATGCGCCCTGCGTCGTCGAAGAAGAGATGTCGATCAGTTTCGAGGAATTGATCGAGAAGCACTGCGGCGGCATCCGAGGCGGTTGGGACAATCTCAAGGCTGTGATCCCGGGCGGGTCCTCCGTGCCATGTGTGCGCGGCGAAAACATGCGCGATGCGATCATGGATTTCGATTATCTGCGCGGCGAGCTTGGTTCGGGCCTCGGCACCGCAGCCGTGATCGTGATGGATAAGCAAACCGACATCATCAAAGCGATCTGGCGCCTGTCCAAATTTTACAAGCATGAAAGCTGTGGCCAGTGTACGCCCTGTCGCGAAGGCACCGGCTGGATGATGCGCGTGATGGAGCGTCTGGTGACTGGCGAGGCCGGGGTCGAAGAGATCGACATGCTGCTGGATGTCACAAAGCAGGTAGAAGGCCACACGATCTGCGCCTTGGGCGATGCGGCTGCTTGGCCGATCCAAGGTTTGATCCGGAACTTCCGGGATGAGATCGAAGATCGGATTCGTCACAAGCGCAAGGCAACGCCCATGGCCGCCGAATAAAGGCGTCCATTTGGTTGAAGTCGATCGGGCTGCGCCCGGGGGCGGCCTGCCCAACGCATTGATCTCGTGACTGCACTTTTCCGTGCCTGCTATTGAATATCACCGCAGCGCGGTCGATCTTTCGGGCATGATAAGCAAAACAATCCCTCTTGCCCTGTGCGGCAGCCTGCTAATTGCGGCCCCCGCCCGCGCGCTTCCCCCGCTCTCGGAAAACCCCGTCATTGTCGATGGCCTGATCGCCGTTGGCCTGGCGCTCGAAATCTCTGAGAAATGTGCCGCGCTGGATGCCCGCTCTGTACGGGGGCTGTTGTTCCTGAATTCGCTAAGGACAACCGCGCGCAAGCAAGGCTACACGGACGCCCAGATCGAGGCCTATGTCGACGACAAAGCGGAGAAATCCCTGCTGGAAGACAAGGCCCGGGCCTATCTGGCGCAAAAGGGCGCCACGGGGGATGCATCCGAAGCATATTGCCGTGTTGGACGGGCTGAAATTTCGGCCGGATCACAAACTGGACGGCTGCTGAGAGACTGATCCTTTCGCTGCGTTCCGATTTTACCAATCCAAGGCGCGGCGCAGTGACGCAGAGATGATCCGCACCTCAATAAATTCAGCATCTTAACCGCAAACTGCTGGTGGAACCCGTTGCACCGGGCGTTTGGATAACTTAACCCAAGCGCTATGCGGGGGCTGTGGTTTGCATGGCCTCTTGCAGCCGTTTCCAGCAGAGGCCCTGACCATGAGCGAGACACGGAAGATCGTCATCGACGATCAGGAGATCGAAGTCGATCCAGCCCTGACCCTTTTGCAGGCCTGTGAACAGGTTGGCATCGAGGTGCCCCGGTTTTGCTACCATGAGCGGCTTTCCATCGCGGGCAACTGCCGGATGTGCCTCGTCGAGGTTGTCGGGGGGCCACCAAAGCCTGCTGCCTCCTGTGCGATGCAGGTCAAGGATTTGCGGCCCGGTCCCGATGGCGCACCGCCTGTCGTGAAGACAAACTCGCCGATGGTGAAGAAGGCGCGCGAAGGCGTGATGGAATTCCTGCTGATCAACCACCCGCTGGATTGCCCGATCTGCGATCAGGGCGGGGAATGCGATCTTCAGGATCAGGCCATGGCCTATGGTGTTGATTTCTCCCGCTACCGGGAAGCCAAGCGCGCAACCGAGGATCTGGATCTTGGGCCCTTGGTCGAGACCCATATGACGCGCTGTATTTCCTGCACCCGCTGCGTGCGCTTTACCACCGAGGTTGCCGGGATCACCCAGATGGGCCAAACCGGGCGCGGCGAAGATGCTGAAATCACCTCCTATCTTGGTGAAACCCTGAAATCGAACCTGCAGGGCAACATCATTGATCTTTGCCCGGTCGGGGCGTTGGTGTCCAAGCCCTATGCGTTCACGGCGCGCCCTTGGGAGCTGACCAAGACGGAAAGCGTCGATGTGATGGATGCCATGGGCTCTGCCATTCGCGTGGATACAAAGGGCCGCGAAGTCATGCGCATTCTGCCGCGCAACCATGATGGCGTGAATGAGGAATGGATTTCCGACAAGACACGCTTTGTGTGGGACGGTCTGCGCCGGCAGCGTCTGGATAAGCCCTATGTGCGCGTTGACGGCAAGCTGCGCCCGGCCAGTTGGCCCGAGGCGTTGGCAGCTGCGTCAAAGGCGATCAAAGGGGCGCAAAAGGTCGCTGGTCTTGTGGGCGATCTGGCACCCACAGAGGCCGCTTTTGCACTCAAAGAACTCGTTGAGGGGCAGGGCGGATCGGTCGAGTGCCGTGTCGATGGGGCGGCATTGCCTGCGGGCAACCGAGCCGCCTATGTGGGCACCGCTCGGATTGAAGATATCGATACGGCGCAGGCGATCATGTTGATCGGTGCCGATCCCCGGGTTGAGGCACCTGTTCTGGGCGCCCGCATCCGCAAGGCCTGGATTTCCGGCGCGCGTGTCGGGGTGCTGGGCGCACCGATCGATCTGACGTTCCCCTATGACCAAATCGGAGAAGGCCCCGCCGATCTCGATGCGATTTTGCAGCAGGATCACAGCGCGGTCGCTGAGCGCAACTCGATCATCATCGTTGGGCAGGCGGCGCTCTGCCGGCCCGATGGCGCGGCGGTTCTGGCCGCGTGTCAACGCCTGGCGGACAGCACGTCCTCCGGTCTGTTGATCCTGCAAACGGCAGCGGGCCGTGTCGGGGCGATGGATGTGGATGCCACCACAGACGGTGGGATGGATGCTGCGCTTGATGGGGCAGACGTTGTCTACAACCTCGGGGCAGATGAGTTGGAAATCGCCGAGGGCGCGTTCGTAATCTACCAAGGCAGCCACGGTGACCGCGGCGCCCATCGGGCAGATGTGATCCTGCCTGCGGCCGCCTACACCGAGGAAGCGGGCCTGTTTGTGAACATGGAAGGCCGCCCGCAGCTTGCCTTCCGTGCAGGCTTCCCCCCCGGTGAGGCCAAGGAAAACTGGGCCATCCTGCGCGCCCTGAGTGCAGAACTGGATGCGCGCCAGCCCTGGGACACGCTGCCCCAACTGCGCCAGGCGCTTGTGAAGGCGGCGCCGGTCCTGTCTCAGATCGATATGGTGCCCGAAAATGCCGGAGAGCCATTGCCAGAAGCTGAGATGGCGGCATCGGCCTTTGCCGCGGGAGCGACGGATTTCTATCTGTCGAACCCGATCGCCCGGGCCAGCCAATTGATGGCCGAACTGTCCCGCAACGCGGCCGATCGCGCCAATCAGCCGATCGCTGCAGAGTGACGGGGCGCAGGATGGCAGGCATGGCTCTTTGCGCGGCACTGACCGGATGCGTCCCATCGGACGCACCGCCGAAATCGGCGCCGGATATCACCTATGAGGGGGTCGAGACGACCCTTCTCGAGGATGACCTGGTGGCGATCCAGGCCCGGCTGCGGGGCGCTGCCGGTCCGCAGGCAGTTGATGAATACGCGCGCTGTGCGGCGGCACGCTATGCCTTGATCCGCGGCTTTGGCTTTGCCCGCCATGTCCGCACCGGGATCGATGAAAACGATGGGCAGTGGACGGCCCAGGGCGTCTACACGGTATCTGCCGCGTTCCCGCCAGGGGTCACGCGGATCGACGCGGAAGTTCTGGTGGAAAGCTGCGCTGAGCGCGGCATTCCAACGGTTTGAGGAGGTCATATGCCCTTTTTTGAGACATCCCTCGGCATCCTGGTGCTCGTTGCCTTGCAATGCCTGCTGGTGCTCGGGTTCGTCATGGTCTCGCTGCTGTTCCTCGTCTATGGCGACCGGAAGATCTGGGCCGCGGTGCAGATGCGGCGGGGCCCGAATGTGGTGGGGGCGTTTGGCCTGCTGCAGACCGTGGCCGATGCCCTGAAATATGTGGTCAAGGAAGTCGTTGTGCCAGCGGGCGCCGATAAACCGGTGTTTTTCCTGGCCCCGATGACCAGCTTTGTGCTGGCCATGATTGCCTGGGCGGTGATCCCCTTCAACGACAGCTGGGTTCTGGCCGATATCAACGTGGCGATCCTCTACGTGTTCGCGATCGGCTCGCTGGAAGTATACGGCGTGATCATGGGGGGATGGGCGTCAAACTCGAAATACCCCTTCCTCGGCTCCTTGCGGTCAGCGGCGCAGATGATCTCCTATGAGGTGTCGATCGGCCTGATCATCATTGGCGTGATCATTTCCACCGGATCGATGAATTTCGGGGCAATCGTGAGTGCGCAAGACACGCGTTATGGCCTGTTGGGGTGGTATTGGCTGCCGCATTTGCCGATGGTGGCGCTGTTCTTCATCTCGTGCTTGGCGGAAACCAACCGTCCGCCCTTTGACCTGCCCGAGGCCGAGTCTGAGTTGGTGGCGGGCTACCAGGTGGAATACTCTTCGACGCCCTTCCTGCTGTTCATGGCCGGCGAGTACATCGCCATCTTCCTGATGTGCGCCTTGACCTCGCTGCTGTTCTTCGGCGGATGGCTGTCCCCGATCCCGGGCGTGCCTGACGGTGCGTTGTGGATGGTGGCGAAGATGGCCTTCTTCTTCTTCCTGTTTGCGATGGTGAAGGCGATTGTGCCGCGCTACCGCTATGACCAGTTGATGCGCCTCGGCTGGAAAGTGTTCCTGCCCATGTCGCTGGCTTGGGTTGTGCTGATCGCCTTCTTGGCAAAGTTCGAAATCCTCGGCGGCTTTTGGGCGCGCTATGCGGTGGGGGGCTGAGATGTCGGCGCAGGAAAGCATCGCGGCCTGGGTCGATCAATTGACGGCGCAGGATGCCTATGAAGAGGCCACCGCGGTGCGGCAGGTTCTGGTGTCGCGCATGAAGGCGGCTGGACAGAAGTTGGCCGATCTGACGCCGGAGATATCCGGGGCCGCTCTGGCAGAGTATTGGCCGGGCGCACAGGCCCGGTGGGATGGCCTGCCCGATATGGATGCTGGGGCCATCGATGCGGCGGCGCCGCTGGTCACACAATGGCTGAAGATGTTTGACGATGGCCGCACCGCGCCGGGGCTGCTGTCCGTAGATGACTACCAAGGCGTGCTTCACGCCCTGCGCTGCGCCATGCGCGGCACCGGGCTGGAACTTCCGAAACAGACCACCCCGATCGATGCCAAGCTTTTGGGCGGCAAATTCGATCTCAAAGGCAAGCTGTAGCGCAAAGGGCCACGTTATGACGGCAATCGACTGGAACCGGGCAGGCAAATACTTCTTGCTGGTGGACTTCTTCAAAGGCTTCAAGCTGGGCCTGAAGTATTTCTTCGCGCCCAAGGCCACGCTGAACTACCCCCATGAGAAGGGCCCGATCAGCCCGCGCTTTCGGGGCGAACATGCCCTGCGGCGTTATCCCAACGGGGAAGAGCGGTGCATCGCCTGCAAACTGTGCGAAGCGGTGTGCCCGGCGCAGGCCATCACCATCGACGCTGAGCCCCGCGATGATGGCTCGCGGCGCACCACCCGTTACGACATCGACATGACCAAATGCATCTATTGCGGCTTCTGTCAGGAAGCCTGCCCGGTGGATGCAATTGTGGAAGGCCCGAATTTCGAGTTCTCGACCGAGACCCGCGAAGAGCTGTTTTACGACAAGGACAAGCTGCTGGCCAATGGCGAGCGGTGGGAAGCTCAGATCGCCCGCAACCTGGAAATCGACGCGCCCTACCGATGAACACCCTGATTGTCCCTCCTGCCTTGCCGGCTCTGTTTTCGCGGTGCAGCCCCCGCACTGGGGCCCGTGCTGCTGCCCGTGCGTTCGGCGGTGCTCTGGCCTGTGCCACCGCTTGGGGCGCGGCCATGGCGCTGTTTGACGGGGAAGGCCGCGCATGAGTGACGATTTTACCAAGATGTTCGCGGCCATGATGGAACAGGGCCAGCAGATGGCAAAGGCGATGCAGCTGGACCCGTCCAAGCTGGCGCCGATGCCGTCCATGGCGGATTGGATGCCCACCATGCCTGCCCCCTTGATGGAGGCGTATATGGGCAAGGGTGTCAGCCCCGAGGGGCTCGATGCCAAGTCGCGATTGCTGATCACCCTGGCTGCGCTGACGATCTATGGCGCACAGACGGAAGATCCGCTGCGCCTGACCGTGCGCCATGCCCTCGAGGCAGGGGCAAGCCCGCAGGAAGTCGCCGAAACCATCGTTCAGGTCGCCGCCTTTGCCGGGCCGGGCGCTGTGAGCAAGGCCATGGAATTGGCCAAGATCGAGATCGACAAGAGGAAAGGGGCGCCGGAATGACGGCCTTCACCATTACCTTCTACATGTTTGCCCTGACGGTTGTGGCCTCGGGGCTGCTGGTCGTGACAGCGCGCAACCCGGTGCATTCGGTGCTCTGGCTGATCCTGTGTTTCCTCAGCAGCGCGGGGATGTTCGTGCTGATGGGGGCAGAGTTTGTGGCGATGCTGTTGATCATCGTCTACGTGGGCGCGGTTGCGGTGCTGTTCCTGTTCGTGGTGATGATGCTCGATGTTGATTTCGCCGAACTCAAGGCAGAGATGTCGCGCTATGTGCCGATTGCGGGCCTGATCGGGCTTGTCCTGCTGATGCAATTGGGCCTGGCTTTGGGTACCTGGGGCTATGCCGAGGACGCGCAAGCCCTGCGCGCTGCCCCCACGCCGGGCGACATGCACAACACCAAAGCCCTCGGGATGCTGCTCTATGATCAGTATTTCCTGCTGTTCCAACTGGCGGGCCTGATCCTGCTGGTGGCAATGGTGGGGGCGATCGTGCTGACCTTGCGCCACCGCACCGATGTGAAGCGCCAGAACGTGTTGGCGCAGATGTATCGCGATCCGGCCAAGGCGATGGAATTGAAAGACGTCAAGCCGGGGCAGGGGCTCTAAGGCATGATCTGTGACGCAAGCATCTCCCCCAAGGACATCTGCACAGGCGCTGCAGGCGCAAGCCATGCCGTGACGGCGTTGGGCGGTTTGAATGAAGTGGGTGCGCCCTTGGCGGCACCGGTGGAAGGACAGTAGGCAATGATCGGGTTGGAACACTACCTGACGGTCGCGGCGGCGTTGTTCGTGATCGGAATTTTCGGGATTTTCCTGAACCGGAAGAACGTCATCGTCATCCTGATGTCGATCGAACTGATGCTTCTGGCCGTGAACATAAACCTCGTCGCCTTCTCGACGCATCTGGATGATCTGGTGGGCCAGGTCTTCACGTTGTTCGTACTGACGGTGGCAGCCGCAGAGGCCGCGATCGGCCTCGCGATCCTTGTCTGCTTCTTCCGCAATCGTGGCACGATCGCGGTGGAAGACGTCAATAATATGAAGGGCTGAGGCCGATGGAAACGATCCTGCTTTTTGCCCCGCTGCTTGGCAGCCTGATCTGCGGCTTTGGCTATCGCATCATAGGCGAGCGGGCCGGCCAGATCATCGCGACCGGCTTTCTCTTCCTGTCCTGCTTGTTGAGCTGGGTTGTCTTTCTCACATTCGATGGCGTCACCGAGCAGATCCAGATCGCACGCTGGATCGAAAGTGGCAGCCTCGCGACGGATTGGTCGATCCGCCTGGACCGGCTGACGGCCATCATGCTGGTCGTCATCACGACCGTCTCGGCGCTCGTGCATCTCTATTCCTTCGGCTACATGGCCCATGACGAACATTTCCGCGAAGGGGAGACGTACCGCTCGCGCTTCTTTGCGTATCTGTCGTTCTTCACCTTCGCGATGTTGATGCTGGTGACGGCGGACAACCTCGTCCAGCTGTTCTTCGGCTGGGAAGGTGTGGGCGTGGCCTCTTACCTGCTGATCGGTTTCTACATCCGCAAGCCATCGGCCGGTGCCGCGGCCATCAAGGCCTTCGTGGTTAACCGTGTGGGCGATTTCGGGTTTGCGCTTGGCATCTTCGCGATCTTCTTCCTCGTGGACTCGATCAACTTTTCCGATGTGTTTGCTGCGGCGCCCGAGATTGCGGAAACCGAGCTGGAATTCCTGTGGACCACCTGGAATGCGGCTGAGTTGATCGCCTTCCTTCTGTTTATTGGCGCGATGGGTAAATCGGCCCAGTTGATCCTGCACACATGGCTGCCCGACGCGATGGAGGGCCCCACGCCGGTGTCGGCCCTGATCCACGCGGCAACCATGGTCACCGCCGGTGTTTTTCTCGTGTGCCGCATGTCGCCGATCATGGAGTTTGCCGATACGGCGATGACGTTCGTCGTTTATCTCGGTGCGGCGACAGCCTTCTTTGCGGCCACAGTCGGCCTTGTGCAAAACGACATCAAGCGCGTGATCGCCTATTCGACCTGCTCTCAGCTTGGCTACATGTTCGTGGCCGCGGGCGTCGGCGTGTATTCGGTGGCCATGTTCCACCTGTTCACGCACGCGTTCTTCAAGGCGATGCTGTTCCTGGGTGCGGGCTCGGTGATCCACGGCATGCACCATGAGCAAGACATGCGGAATTATGGCGGGCTGCGCCGCAAGATGCCCTACACGTTCTGGGCCATGATGATTGGCACGCTGGCCATTACTGGCGTTGGTATTCCGCTGTTGTATGTTGGGTTCCCAATCGGTTTTGCGGGCTTCGTCTCAAAGGATGCGGTGATCGAAAGCGCCTATGCCGCGGGCACGCAGGCCGGTGGCTTTGCCTTCTGGGCGCTGTTGATCGGGGCGCTGTTCACCAGCTTTTATAGCTGGCGCCTGATGTTCCTGACCTTCTACGGCGCACCGCGGGGCGACAAGCACACCCATGAACATGCCCATGAAAGCCCTGCCGTGATGTTGATCCCGCTCGGCGTGCTGGCGATCGGTTCGGTGTTTGCTGGCATGGTCTGGTATAAGTCCTTCTTCGGCTCGACCGAGGCGGTGGCCAAGTTCTTTGCCGTGCCTCTGCAAACGGAGGTGCATGCTGTGGCCGATGGCTATGCAGAGGACGGCAAAGCCGACGATAGCCACAGCGCAAAGGACGATCACAGTGAAGCCTATGACGGTGAGAAAACCGGCGATGGCAAAGGCTATGATGACGGCCATCATGCGGAGTTCGGCGGCGCGCCGGGGGATGGGGCGATTTACATCGGCGAGGGCAACACCGTTCTTGACGATGCCCACTACGTGCCCAATTGGGTGAAAGTATCCCCGTTCGTGGCCATGCTCCTGGGCTTCCTGACGGCCTATCAGATGTATATCCGGCGTCCTGACTGGCCTGCACGTTTGGCCGAAAACCAGCGCCCGCTCTATCTGTTCCTGCTCAACAAATGGTACTTTGATGAGCTCTACGAAGTGATCTTCGTGCGTCCCGCACGGTTCCTGGGCAGCTTCCTGTGGAGGCGTGGCGATGGGGATGTGATCGATGGCGGCATCAATGGCCTTGCCATGGGCGTTATCCCCTTCTTCACCCGCTTGGCTGGGCGCGCGCAGTCCGGCTACCTGTTCCACTATGCGGCCGCGATGGTGCTGGGGATTGTTGCCCTGGTCTTCTGGATGTCGATGACGGGGATCAACTGATATGGACAATCTCCTTTCCATTGTCACCTTCACGCCAGCTGTCGGCGCGCTGATCATGGCGCTGTTTTTGCGCGGCGATGACGAAGCGGCACAGAAGAATGCCAAGTGGCTGTCGCTGATCGCCACCGGTTTCACGTTCTTCGTGTCACTCTTTATCATCACCCAGTTCGATCCGCAGGACACGGGCTTTCAGTTCGTGGAGCAGCGCGATTGGGTGTTCGGCCTGACCTACAAGATGGGCGTTGATGGCATCAGCGTGCTGTTTGTCATGCTCACCACCTTTACGATGCCGCTGGTGATTGCGGCTTCTTGGGATGTGAAGCGCCGCGTCAAGGAATACATGATTGCATTCCTGCTGCTGGAAACGCTGATGCTGGGCGTATTCATGGCGCTGGATCTGGTGCTGTTCTACCTGTTCTTTGAGGCCGGACTGATCCCGATGTTCCTGATTATCGGGATCTGGGGTGGCGCGAACCGGGTGTATGCCAGCTTCAAGTTCTTCCTCTACACCTTCCTCGGCTCGGTGCTGATGCTGGTGGCGATGATCGCGATGTATGTCGACGCGGGTACCACCGATATTGAACAATTGCTGGCACACAGCTTTGGCACGGAGCAGTTCAGCCTGCTGGGCGTTCAGGTGGTTGGTGGCCTGCAGACGATGCTTTGGCTTGCGTTCTTTGCCAGCTTTGCCGTCAAGATGCCGATGTGGCCTGTCCATACCTGGCTGCCCGACGCGCATGTTCAGGCGCCCACGGCGGGCTCTGTGGTGCTGGCGGCGATCCTTCTGAAAATGGGCGGCTACGGGTTCCTGCGGTTCAGCCTGCCCATGTTCCCTGTGGCCTCCGAGATCATGGCGCCGCTGGTGCTGTGGTTGTCGGCCATTGCCATTGTCTATACATCGCTTGTGGCTTTGGCCCAGCAAGACATGAAAAAGCTGATCGCCTATTCGTCGGTCGCCCATATGGGCTATGTCACCATGGGCATTTTCGCCGCCAACCAGCAGGGCATCGACGGCGCGATTTTCCAGATGCTGAGCCACGGCTTTATCTCGGGCGCGTTGTTCCTGTGCGTGGGCGTCATCTATGATCGGATGCACACCCGCGAGATTGACGCCTATGGCGGGCTGGTGAACAAAATGCCGGCCTATGCGGCGATCTTCATGCTCTTCACCATGGCCAATGTCGGCCTGCCGGGCACCTCGGGCTTTGTCGGGGAATTCCTCACCTTGATGGGCGTTTTCCAGGTCAACACCTGGGTGGCCGTGATCGCCACAACGGGCGTTATCCTGTCTGCCGCCTATGCCCTGTGGCTGTACCGCCGGGTTGTGATGGGGGACCTGATCAAGGAAAGCCTCAAGGGGATCACTGATATGACCCCGCGCGAGAAATGGATTTTTGCGCCGCTGATCATCATGACGATCGGATTGGGCGTTTACCCCTCGCTCGTGACAGATGTCATCGGGCCCTCTGTGGGCGCGTTGATCGACACCCGGACCGCCGCGCTTTCTGCGTTCGAGATGTCCACCCAAGTTGCCGCTGGAGGCTACTGAGATGTCCGCTGACCTCGCTATCGTTCTTCCCGAAATCATCCTATCGGTCTACGCCATGGCCGCGCTGATCTTCGCGGTCTACACCAAGAAAGACGCCATGGCCCCAACACTGGTGCTGGCAACCTCAGCGCTGTTTTTGGTGATGGCCCTGTGGATTGGCACCGGCGGCAGCGCCACGGGCAGCGCCTTCAACGGCATGTTGCAAAACGACGGCTTTGCACGGTTTGCCAAGGTTGTGATCCTGGTGTCGGCAGCCGTCGTGCTGCTGCTGTCTCAGGGCTACATGAAGCAGCGCGGCCTGTTGCGCTTTGAATACCCGATCCTGATCACGCTCGCCGTTGTGGGCATGATGGTGATGGTGTCTGCCGGTGATCTGATCGCCTTGTATATGGGTCTCGAACTGCAATCGCTGAGCCTCTACGTCGTGGCTGCTCTGCGCCGTGACAATGTGAAATCCACCGAGGCGGGCCTGAAGTATTTCGTGCTGGGCGCGCTGTCCTCGGGCATGTTGCTTTACGGGGCCTCGCTGACCTACGGCTTTGCGGGCACCACCACATTTGAGGGCATTGTTCAGGCCTCGGAGGGGGGCATCTCGCTGGGGCTGCTGTTCGGGCTTGTGTTCATGGCTGCGGGCTTGGCGTTCAAGGTTTCTGCCGCGCCGTTCCACATGTGGACACCGGATGTCTATGAAGGCTCGCCCACAGCCGTCACCGCCTTTTTTGCCACGGCGCCAAAGATGGCTGCCATGGCGCTCTTTGCGCGGGTTGTGCATGACGCCTTTGGCACGGTTGTCGGGGATTGGCAGCAGATCCTTGCCTTCCTCGCCCTGGCGTCAATGTTCCTTGGCGCGGTTGCCGCAATTGGCCAGACCGATATCAAGCGTCTGATGGCGTATTCATCCATTGCCCATATGGGTTACGCGCTGGTCGGCCTCGCGGCTGGTACGGCTGTGGGCGTGGAAGCCATGCTGATCTACATGACGATCTATGTTGTGATGAATATCGGCACCTTTGCCTTCATCCTCTCGATGGAGCGCGATGGCCGACACGTCACGGATATTGCCGGGCTCAACATGCTGGCTGAGCGTTCGCCGGGCGCGGCCTGCGCGCTGCTGGTGCTGTTCTTTAGCCTTGCGGGCGTGCCGCCAATGCTGGGTTTCTTCGCCAAGTACGGCGTGCTGCTGGCCGCGGTGGATGCCGGACTGACATGGCTGGCTGTGGCCGGGGTGGTGGCGTCTGTCATCGGGGCCTATTACTATCTGCGCATCGTGTACTTCATGTATTTCGGGGATCCGGATGCGCGCCGCATCGATGGTACGATCGCGCCGCTGAACGCAGGGCTTTTGTTGGCCAGCGCGGCAATCATGTTGCTGGGCATTGTCAACATGTTCGGGATCGAAGGCCTGGCAGAGGCCGCGGCCGCGTCTCTCGTGAACTGACATGACACCACATACACCCGCCTCCCAAGCTGCCCCGTGGCCAGAGGGCGTTGACAGGCGGGTGTTTCAGACCCTCGACAGCACCAATCTGGAAGCAGCCCGGCGCATCGCAGAAATGTCCGGGCCCACTTGGTTGCTGGCCTTGGAACAGACAGCTGCCAAAGGGCGGCGTGGCCGGGCCTGGATGAACCCGGTGGGGAACTTCGCGGCCACTTTGGTGCTGCCGGGGCAGGTGGCGCCAACCCATGCCGCGCAACGCTCTTTCGTCGCCGCCCTGGCCCTGCATGATGCGTGCGTTGCAGTCACCGGGCGGCCCGACGCCTTCGCGCTCAAATGGCCCAATGACGTTTTGCAGCAGGGCGGCAAAATGGCCGGCATTCTTCTGGAAACGCTGACGGACAGGCATGGCATCTGTGGCCTCGCCATTGGCATCGGCGTGAACCTTGCCACCGCGCCGGATGCGGGCACGCTGGAGACAGGGGCGGTGCCGCCTGCAGCCCTGTCAGAGCTCACCGATACGGCAGTTTCTCCGCAAGCGTTCCTTGATCATCTGGCCCCGGCCTTTGCCGCGCATATGGCGCAGCACGACAGGCTGGGCTTTGCCCCGATCCGAACCGCCTGGTTGGCCCGGGCCGCCAAGCTGGGCGAGACAATCACAGCCCGGATGCCCGGGGATGAGGTCACCGGCGTGTTTGAGGATCTGGCTCCGGATGGCGCCCTTGTGCTTGCCACGCCGCGTGGAAACCGCCATGTGGCGGCGGCGGATATCTTTTTCTGACTGACGACTGGGGAGACGCACCATGCTTTTGTGCATCGATTGCGGCAACACCAACACCGTGTTTTCGATCTGGGATGGCGAGACGTTCCTCGTCACCTTCCGGACGTCCACTGAACATCAAAGGACGGCGGATCAGTATTACGTCTGGTTTTCGTCCTTGCTGGCCCACCACCAACTGGAGGTGACCATCTTGGATGTGATCATCTCGTCCACGGTGCCCCGTGTGGTGTTCAACCTGCGCGTTCTGACCGACCGATACTTCAATACGCGGCCCCTTGTGGTGGGCAAACCCGAATGCCTGTTGCCGGTGGAGCCGAGAGTGGATGCGGGCACGGCCATTGGACCAGATAGACTTGCAAACGTTGCAGGCGCATTTGATCGCCATGGTGGAGACGTGGTTGTCGTCGATTACGGCACGGCCACAAACTTTGATGTTGTGGCCGAAGATGGAGCCTATTTGGGCGGCGTGATTGCGCCCGGCGTAAATCTCAGCCTTGAGGCTTTGCACCAAGGAGCAGCGGCCTTGCCCCACATTGATATCACCCAACCCAGCAAGGTGATCGGCACCAATACTGTTGGCTGTATACAATCCGGCGTCTTCTGGGGCTATGTGGGTCTCGTTCAAGGCATTACTCAGCGCATAATCGAAGAATATGGGCGGCCAATGAAGATCATCGGCACAGGTGGCTTGGCCCCATTGTTCTCGCAGGGTGATGTGTTATTTGAGCACATTGAAGATGACCTGACGATGCACGGCCTGACCGTGATCTACCGGCACAACGTGGCTCACGGAGCCTGACAACAACAAGCCAGGAAGGACCGCGTACATGAGCAGTGCAGAGCGGTTGATTTACCTCCCCCTCGGTGGCGCGGGAGAGGTTGGAATGAACGCCTATGTCTACGGATGGGGCGCGCCGGGTAAGGAGCGTCTGATCCTCGTCGATCTCGGCGTGACCTTCGGGGATATGGATGGCTCACCGGGGGTCGACCTGATCTTTCCCGATCTCAGCTGGCTGATCGAGCGTGCCGATCGCCTCGAGGCGGTGATCATCACGCACGGCCATGAGGATCATATTGGCGCGCTGGGGCATTTTTGGTCCAAGCTGCGCGTGCCGGTCTATACGCGGAAATTCACCGGGGCGCTCGCCGCCCGCAAGCTCGATGACCAGGGTGGTGACCCGGATGCCGTCGAAGTGCTGGAGCCGTTTCCCCATAGCGAACAGGTGGGGCCGTTCGGCATCTCTTTTGTGCCGATTTCTCATTCGATCCCGGAAAGCTCTGCTGTCATCCTCGATACGCCTGCGGGCCGCTTGGTGCACACGGGCGACTTCAAGCTGGATCCTCAGCCCATCGTTGGAGAGCCCTGGGATCCCGCCCTGTGGGCCGAGGTGGCAAAGCCGGGCATTCATGCGCTGGTCTGCGACAGCACCAATGTGGCAGTGCCCCATCCCGGACGCTCTGAATCCGAGATCAGCGCTGCGATCACCAAGCTGATTGCAGAGCAGCCCGGAATGGTTGTGGCCACCACCTTTGCCAGCAACGTGGCGCGCCTCAAAACGTTGGCGCAGGCCGCCGATGCTGCGGGCCGCTCTGTCTGCCTGCTGGGCCGGGCCATGCGGCGGATGGTGAGTGTGGCGGTCGAAACCGGCGTCCTGACGGATTTCCCCACCACGGTCGGGCCCGAAGATGCGGCGGCGATCCCAAGGGAAAACCTGATGTTGCTGGCAACCGGCAGCCAGGGCGAACGGCGTGCGGCAACCGCACAATTGGCCCGAGGCAAGTTTCTGGGCTTGGAGATGAAGGCAGGTGACACGTTCCTGTTCTCCTCCAAGACGATCCCCGGCAACGAGCGTGACGTGTTGCGCATCGTGAATGCGTTCTCTGAGAAAGACATCGAGGTGATCGATGACAGCACCGGGGATTACCACGTATCAGGCCATGCCAACGGCCCGGACCTTGAGGAAATGCACCGCGTGACCAACCCGCGCATGGTGATCCCGATGCATGGCGAGCACCGGATGCTGCGCAAGCATGCCAAGCTGGCGCAGGCCACGGGCCGGGCCTCAGCCATTGCCACCAATGGTACCATGCTGGATCTTACGGGGGCTGCGCCGGCCGTTGCCGAATATGTCGAGACGGGCCGCATCTATCTTGATGGCACCGCCAAGATCGGGGCGCTTGATGGCGTTGTCCGCGACAGGATCCGCATGGCGCTGAACGGGCATGTCCTGGTGACGCTGATCCTCGATGAGGACGACGAGTTGCTGGGTGAGCCCTGGGCAGAGCTCAAGGGCCTGCCGGAAACGGGCAGCTCAAACGCGTCTCTGGCTGAGTTGATCGAAGCGGATGTGGATCAGCTGGTCGCCCGTTCGACGGCTAAGGTGATCACAGATGACGACAAGCTGGACGAAGCCGTGCGCCGCACTGTCCGGCAGACATGCATGTCAGAGATTGGCAAAAAGCCCGAGGTAACCTGCGTGATCAGCCGACTGGCCTAGGGCGGGCGTTGTGTCCGCCTAGGGCGGGTTGCGTCGCGGCGCTTTGAATAAATGCGCGCCACAGAAAGGGGGGTGAAAACCCCTCTTTATCGGCGCAACGCAGCATGTTCTTTCCGAATGTTGAAGCTTCTGTGGCTGTCACAGCGTTCTTAAATGTCGTCCGAAATACGGGGGGCAGGCTTCACTCAAGGGCCAGTTACCTAAGCGGAGCAAACACAGCAAGCAAAGGCAAAAAGCGCGCTCATTGGCCCATCTTTTTGCGCTAAATGGTGCAAGCTGGCCGCTCCAAGGCGCGAAGTGCTATGGCCGCTTCGAGCCCATTCTACCGGATGCTGCTCATGGCACGAACGGCAGCAATGCGCAGGGAGCGGCCTTTGCAAAGTTCAGTATACCATTATGTTCCGAAGGGGTCAGGCGACCCAAGGGAAACTCTGGTGCGTCAACACTCTCAAAGTGAGACTCAGTTAGGTTCAGGAGACCCGGCGGACCCATCGATTTCTTCGAACATGTCCAGAATATCGACCACACTTTTTCCTTCCGCATCCATTTTTTGCTGAATGGCCTCGAGCAGTGGGAATGCTTCTAAAAAAGATTCATACATCTTCGCTTTTTCTGCCATCATCTCTGCGTCGGGCAAATTTCTTAATAGTTCCCGGCGAGCAGCATACGCCTTGATGCGATCAAGATTTTTGTCAATTTCCTCAATGCCACTCTTCTCGTATGCTTGCCTTTCGAGGATATAGTCAAATCCCTTCATCTTGAGTGTCATATCTCCTGAAATCCTTTTGTAGAGGATGATGGCGACACACAGAACGGCTTCTATTTGGACATATACTTTGGTCAAATATTTGTCGTGGTCTCGGTCCGCGTGCTTCAGAAAATTTGCTGGTTTGGCCAAATATCTACGAAAATTGGAAGGCAAATTTTTTGAAACAGACTCCAAGAGGTCATCGTCTCGATGATGTCTATAAATATCATTTAGAACTTGGTGCGCACCGAACGAAATAGCGTAGACGGACAGGAAGTCTCCGCCCACAAAATACAATTCAATTGCCGTGTCTATCAGCCGTCTCGCAGCGTCTATCTTAGAGACTTGCCCCACAATTCAGACTGCAACTGCCCACAAAATATGAAATTAGGGATAATCATTTTTAAGGAGTGGGTAAACAGTTTCAGAGGGTTGCGGATCAGCGGGGTGGCAACGCAGACAACCGGCGGCAACGGGCTGAGAGCGGTTATTCTGCAAAGTGAGATCGATGGCGGCAGTGTCCCGAATTGCCGACCTCCATCGCAGACAGCCCCGAAGACGCTATCGGGAGCAAGTGGTTGACATGGCGTTCGGCCATACGCTGCTCCAATTAACGCAAAGGACGCCCTCATGGGCGCCCTT
>JAKVBK010000021.1 GCA_022447275.1 Oceanicola sp.
CTGTTAGCATGTGATACGCCTGCTTGATCCAAAGAAAAAGCTAAGGCTTATCAATCGCTTGAAGGCTGAAGTGGTGCCCGGGGGCGGAATCGAACCACCGACACGAGGATTTTCAATCCACTGCTCTACCCCTGAGCTACCCGGGCACGGGAAGGACTACGCCTTGGGTGGCGCGGGTTTAGACTCTACCTGCTGCAGTGTCCAGAGGGTTGCGCGATAATTTCTGGTAAGATTGGCCAAGCGGATTTCTGTGTTTGTGGTGGGGCCTTGGGCTGCTGATCAGGGTCCATTTGTTTCGCTGAAAACCGTGACCAGCGTTGCCGTTCAACGTGCGGCGGCCACAGCGCACGATAGGGGTCGTGAATGGCATGAAGTTGGCCCAAAATCACATGGAGTTGGGCAGGAACAGCACCAGCCCTGGCAGTAGAACGATGATCAGCAGCCTGAGGATATCGACCACCCAAAACGGGGTAACGCCCCGGAAAATCGTACCGGTTGAGACATCCTTCACCACGCCCTTCAAGACGAACACATTGAGCCCCACGGGCGGTGTGATCAGGCTGATTTCCGTGACAACCACAACCACGATGCCAAACCAGACCGGATCAAAGCCAAGGCTCATCACCACCGGAAAGAAAATAGGAACGGTCAACAGCAGCATCGAGAGGCTTTCAAACACGCAGCCCAGCAGGATGTAGACCACGAGGATCAGGAAGATCACCACCATGGGGGACACACCCTGTGACTGCACAAAACCGCTCAGCGCCTCGGGCAGGCCTGCGAGGTTGACGAAGTTCGAAAATATCCAGGCGCCGATCAGGATGACGAACAGGGTGGCAGCTGTTTCGGCGGCTTCGATCAGCACTTCCACAGTGGCCGAGAAATTGAGGTTGCCGCGCGACAGGGCAATCAGGAATGCGCCCGCAGCGCCCATGCCAGCGGCCTCTGTGGGTGAGAACGTCAGGTGCAAGGGCCAGACGTCCAAGGCGCCGTAGAGCCCGCCAATCACGACAAAGAAAAGCAAAAGCACAGCCCAGACACCGCGCAGGGCGGACAGCCGTTCCGCAAGGTTGGCCTTCTCGCCGGCGGGGCCCGCGTCTTTGTCCCGCCAGACAGAATAGCGCACGGCGAGCAGATAGAGGAAAACCCCCAACACGCCGGGCACGATCCCAGCGATGAACAGCTTGCCGATGCTTGTCTCTGTCAGCAGGCCATAGATCACAAGGATCACCGAGGGTGGGATCAGGATGCCGAGGGTGCCACCTGCCGCGATTGACGCGGTCGCAAGGCTGTCGGAGTAGCGGTATTTGCGCATCTCGGGCATCGCCACCTTCGACATCGTCGCCGCGGTTGCCAGAGATGATCCGCAGATTGCCGAGAAGCCCGCACATGCCACGATCGTAGCCATCGCCAGCCCTCCCCGGAAATGGCCCAGAAAGCTGTAGGACACGCGATACAGTTCGCGCGAGAGGCCGCCCTTGTTCACGAAGAGGCCCATCAGGATGAAGAGCGGAACGACGGACAGCCCGTAATCCTGAGCGGCATCGATGATCAGCCGCCCGACCATGGAAATCGCGGCGCGAAACCCCCGAATTTCCATGAACCCGACAAACCCGACAAGGCCCATGGCAATGGCGATTGGCATGCGCAGCAACACCAGGAACAGAACTGCCCCCAGGCCAATAAGGGATTCAACCATGTCAGATGCGCCTTTGGCTTTGGAACAGACGGGTCACGCCGCGTGCGACGAACGCGCCCGCCGTCAGGAAGGTGAACACGGCAATGAACCATCCGATATAGAATTGCGGCAGCTCGAGGTATTCGGTGACATCGCCATATTGGCGCGCGCGTTCTCCCAGCTGCCAGCAGCGATAGGCGGGCCAGATCAGCAGCAGGCCACAGAACACATCGATTATGCTGTCCCGCCACAGAGCCACGCGGGGGGGAAACCACGGGTCCAGCAGATCGACCACGATGTTGTCCCCTTTCCAGGACACCATCGGCAGAGCCGAGAAGACAATGATCGCCATGAAAAGGCGGGTCAGTTCGGTGGCGCTTTCAATGGGGTTGTCAAAGGCGCTGCGCAGGATCACGTCTGCGAAGGTCATCACCATCAGCAGGAACAGGAAAAATGCCGCCGCCCATGTTGGCAGGTGGAACAGCACATACCAAAACCTGTGGCGCTGCGGAACGGTTTCAGGGGGCATGGGGGGCTTTCCGGTCGGTCTTTGGAGGCCTGCGGGGCGATCGGCCGCCCCGCAGAGATACGCTCAGCTTAGTAGTTCGACATTTCCGTGGAAATGAAAGACCGCACCGCCTCTGCATCGATCCCCTTTGCGGAAACCTCCTGCAGAACGCCTTCGATGATTGGGCCGGTCAGATCCTGCCAGGCGGCGACATCGGCGGCTGAGGCCTCTGTCAGGGTGTTGCTGTCATTGTCATCGATCGTGGCCGCGCCGATCACATCGATCTGATCCCATGTCTGGCCGGCAACCCGCGAGAGCATCTCGCCGGTAATGCTGTCCAGAGCGGCGCGATCTTCCTCCGACATCGCATCATAGGTGTCCTGGTTCATGATCACTGCGAAGGATCCGCGATAGAACCCGCCGGGAACCGTGAAGCTGTTCTGGGCCACTTCAAACAGTTTGAAGCCCGCGCGCGCCTCCATTGGCATCATCACGCCATCGGCCGCCTTGGAGTGGAGGGTCTCGTACACCTTGGGGGCGGGCACGCGAATGCCGGTTGCCCCGAGGGCCGCCCCCACATCACCGGATACGCCGCCGCCGATGCGCAGCTTCATGCCCGAGATCTCGTCCAGCGAGGTGACTGGCTTTTCCGAATGCAGCACGCCGGGGCCATGGGTCATCAGGGCCAGAACCTTCACCCCCTGGTGTTCATCTGCGCTGGCCAGGAATTGCTCATGGGCCTTCCAATAGGCAACAGAGGCCGCTTCTGCGCTGCCGTCATAGCCGGGCAATTCGATCATCTTCGTCGCCACGAAACGACCGGGATTGTAGCCGTGGAAAATCCAGGTGACATCGGCCACCCCATCCAGCACCAGATCGAACTGGGCAGGCGGCGGTGCCAGCCCGTATTTCACCTCGGCGCTGACGCGGCCATCTGTGGCCTCTTCGATCATCTTGGTGAATTCCGGCCACATGATCGCGTTCATGCCATGGGTTGGCGGGGCCCAAGAGGAAATCGTCAAAGTGGTGTCCTGGGCCGTGGCGATGCCGGCGCTGAGTGCCAGCGCGGCGCTTGCCAGCGTCGTTTTCAAAAGGTGTTTCATGATGTTCTCCCTGTTGTTTTGACAAAGCCTGTGCTGCAGGCGGCTTTGCCTCAATCCCTCGCGGAAAACTGTCCGCTTGATGGACAAAACGGGGCTTTACCGGGGGCTCTCCGGCCGATTTTCCGCCATTTCCGTGGAAATCTCCTGGGATAGCGCGCTCAAAGGGCCGCTGAACCGGTCCCGGGCATCGGCCATCGAGAGGGCGCTGGAAATCCAGATCAGGGACAGGCATCCGGCGATCTGTCCTTGAAACATGACGGGCACTGCAAGGCTGGAAGTCTCTGCGCGCAGGGTTTGGGGGCCCCGTGTTGCGTGGCCTTGATCGTGAAACTGCTGCAACCGAGTTTGCGCCCAGACGGTTTCCAGAAAGGGCCTGTCCTTGGGGTGGTTTTCCGCGCGCAGCAGATCCAGGATGATCTCCCGTTCCTTGGGGTCGCAGAACGCCAGATAGGCCCGCCCGGCCGAGGTGCGCAGCATGGGCAGGGATGCGCCTGCCATGTTGTGATCGATGGACACCGGGCTGCGCCAATGGGTGGTTTCCTCTACCACCATGCGCAGATCCGCATAGACAGAGAGATCCAGCGGCCAGCTATGCTCATCCGTAAACCGGATCAGTTTGGGGGCTGCGGTGCGGCACAGCAGGGACCGGGCCGAAGAGTTGTCACCCAATCCCGATGCCAGTGGCGAGACCCGCGCCCGCGAGTCCGATGCCGAAAACAGGACATAGCCCGCCTCTTCCATGGTCTGCAAAAGCCGGTAGACCGTGGGGCGCGGAATATCGAGCGCTGCCGCCACTTCGGCGGGGCGCGCCGATCCGCGGCTGTTGAGATATCGCAGGATATCCAACCCCCGCACCAGCGCGCGCACGCTCTCCTGCTTTTCTGCCATGTTGAACCGGGCCGCTCCTATTGTGCGGCCCTACGCTCACCCGGCAATGACTGTCTGGTCAATAGCGCCGAACACCGAGGCGCCGGTTTCATCCAGCATCTCAAAACGGATCGTATCGCCCGGCTCCATGAAGCGGGTGGTTGCTGCGCCGGTTTCGATGATCTCGATCATGCGTTGCTCTGCCAGGCAGGAGGAGCCAACCTCTTCGTGGTTGGTGTTCGACACCGTACCGGACCCAATGATCGTGCCGGCGCCCAACTCCCGGGTTTTTGCGGCATGGGCGATCAGGTCTGCAAAGTCGAAATTCAGGTCCTTGCCGGCTGGCACGTTGCCGAACGTTGCGCCGTTATAGGTGGTTTTCAAGGGCAACGTGATCTTGGCCCCATCCCATGCGGCGCCCAATGTCTCGGGGGTGACGCAGACCGGAGAGAAAGCACTGGCTGGCTTGGACTGGAAAAAGCCGAAGCCCTTGACCAGTTCCGGCTTCATGACGTGGCGCAGGGAGATGTCGTTGCAGAGCATGACCAGCTTGATATGGCTGGCGGCCTCCTCGACAGACACGCCCATGGGCACGTCATCGGTGATCACGGCAATCTCGCCTTCGAAATCCAGCCCCCAGCCCGTGTCCTTGATCGGGATGTCTGCCGTGGGTGCAAGGAAGCTGTCGCTGCCGCCCTGATACATGAGCGGATCGGTTTCCGCGCCCGGGGGCATTTCGGCCCCGCGGGCTTTGCGCACAAGGCGCATATGGCTGAGATAGGCGCTGCCATCGGCCCATTGGAATGCCCGCGGCAAGGGGCTTGCCAGCGCGTCGGGATCATAGGGTTGGCTGTCCAACTCGCCAGCCTCCAGATCGGCGGCCAGTGCCGCCAGTGCAGGGGCCGCGCTGTCCCATGTCTCGATGGCGTGTTGCAAGCTGTGCGCCACCGCAGTGGCCGGGGCCATGCGGGTCAGATCGTTCGAAACGACCATCAGGGTGCCATCGCGGCCCCCGGCTCTAAGGGAAGCAAGTTTCATTCTGTTCATGGTCCTGTGTGTCACAATAAAGAGAGAGCTTATCAAGCAGATCGTGGCCGCTGTCGGAGGCGGCACCGATATAGCGATCCGGACGGATCCAGACCGCGCCGGTGCCAAGCGCCGCGAGGGCCTCTGCAAGGGCAGGGTGTTCGGCAGGGTCAAACCACTGCGTGTTCGGGGGCAACTGTTCGGGCTGGGTGGGGCTGATGACGGCGTGGTTATAGCCGATCTGGCGATCAAACCCCCGTTGGCCCGCACCCAGATCAACCTGACCGAAGGGACGGCCCACGCAGGCGTGGGTGGTGTCATCGGAAAGGGCGCTGGTGCCCAGCTTCGGGGCGATCGAGCGCATCCGGGTGGCGCCACTGCCCCCGCCTTCGGCCATTTTCAGGGCGGTGTCCCGATCCATTGCGTTGATCAGGCCGCCAAGCCCGATCGCGGTTTCCACATAGGCGCGCGCATGGGGGGCGCGCTCGGTCTGGTAGGTGTCGAGCAGGCGCTCATCGGCCCCGTTAAGGCAGGCTGCCAGCTTCCAGGCCAGATTGGCGGCATCGCGGATACCGGTGCACATGCCTTGCCCCATGAAGGGCGGGGTCAGGTGGGCGGCATCTCCGGCGATCAGCATCCGTCCGCTCCGCCAGCAGGTCGCCACCTGAGACCGAAACGTGTAGACGGCGCGCCGCTCAAGGTCTGCGTCCTCGGGGGTGATCCAACGGGACAACAGCTGCCAGACCCGGTCTGGATCCGTGATCTCACTGTCGCTTTCGTCCGCCTTGGCGGTGATTTCCCAACGCCGGCGGATGCCCGGGCTCCGGCAGTAAGTCATCGGGCGGTCCGGGTTGCAGAACTGCACCGAGTGATCCCCCAGATCCGGCCGCGGACGTTTGAGGAGCACGTCCACAACGAGCCAGCGCTCGTCAAAGCCCAGATCATCCATCCCGCCACCGATCACCGCGCGCGTGAGGGAGTTGGCCCCATCGCAGCCAACCAGATACCGGGCTTGGCAGGTTCTGCTGGTGCCATTCTGCGCTGTGCCCGTCAGGGTGATGCAATCATCGGATTGCGTCAGGGCGGTCACGTCAAAGCTGGTCAGGATTTCGGCATGTTCTGCCTGAGCCAGTTTGCCCCGCAGCAGGCTTTCCAGATCGGGTTGGTGCAGGCGGTAGCTGGCATTCCAGCCATGGGCGGTGATCTCTTGCGGGCGCGGCCAGTCCAGCAGCAGCGTGTCATCGTCATCGACAAACTTCATGCCCGGATTGACCCGCACCTTTTCCAGCAGGTCATCGGCAATGCCAACGGTCTGGAAAACGCGCATCACCTCGTCATCGAAATGCACCGCACGCGGCAAATGATACATCGCCGCCTCGCGGTCGATCACCAGCACCGACACCCCTTGCGCAGCCAGCAGGTTGGCAAGCGTTGCCCCTGTGGGCCCATAGCCCAGGACTGCAACATCATAGATCATTGGTCCCCCCGATACTGACCATATAGCCAAGGGCAGTCGATCATATGGGGCGCGCGCATCCCATCTGCTGCGATCTGCAGGCGTTTTTCGCGGAATGCCGCGCGCTCGGCCTCGGGCAGGTAGGGGCGTTCGTGGCCCCAGAAGCTGGGCCCGACATCGGTTTCATGGGGCTGCCAGGTGTTGGGGTCAATCACCCGCCCGCCCCAGCCACTTTCCACGAAGAACCCCGAGGGCGTGTGCGCGTAGTAGCTGGTCATGTAGTCATTGGTGTGCCGGCCCAGAGTATAGGCGATCTCGGCCATGCCCGTCTGTGCGAGGTCATAGCCCTGGCCCACATCATCGAGATTGTCGAATTCCACCATGAAATGGTGAAAGCCGCCCTTGCCTGAGCCCACGATGGCAAAGCTGTGGTGGCGTCCGTTCACATGGAAAAAATAGAGCGGGATCGGCGTCAGCCCGTAATCGCTGAGCTGAAAGCCCAGCACATCGCAATAGAACGGCACCAGCGCCTGCGCATCCGAGACATGCAGCACCGCATGCCCCATCCCGTAAGGCCCCGTCTTAAACCCGCTGATCGGGCGGCCTGGCACGAACGGGTCGCTCACCTTGACCGGGTTCCATACCAATTCGAGGCGATAGCCCGCAGGATCGACGCACCAGATCATGTCTGAGACATAGCGGCGATCACACAGCGCTTTATCCGCGAGGGTCACGGTATAGCCAGCCGCCTCCAGACGCGCGGCAAGCTGATCGAGGTCAGATTTCTGGCCGACTTCCCAGCCGATATAGGCCAGCGTGTCGCCGGGCTCATCGCTGACAATCAGGCGCTGGGCCTGGTCATCCATACGAAAGGCAGTATTGCGCCCGCCGCGGTCCAGAACCTGCATGCCAAGAACGGTTCCCGCGAAACTGCGCCAATCCTCGGTCCTGTCAGACCGGACGCCAATATAGCTCAGAGCCGTGATCATCGCGCATACCTCCTGACAGCAAGAAGAAACAAATCCTGTCTTGGTGCAAATTCCCAGAGGGGCTTGTCCACCTAGCGGACTATTTTGCAGAGCATGCAAGAAGGTGCGCAGGCGTCCGGAAAAGCTGCCTGTGGCAGCTGATGGACGAAGCTGTCGGGGGAGGGGGCGCAAATGTGGGCCCGATCCGGGCCCCGCGCGGTTTGCCCGCTGGAAAGGTGTTCCCGGCGCGCAGGCAAGAGCCCCGCCGGGAACGCAGCACGATTGGGGTTAGCGGAACATTGGCGGGCGCGCGTCAAGCCACGCGCCGTCCTGCTTGCCCGACTCTGCCACGGCATACACCGCCGCCATCGAGCGCAAGCCGTCCTCTGCCTTTGGGAACAGGTTGGCGGCCGGATCCATGGGGCGTCCTTCGTATTGGGCCCGGATCGCTTCAGCCAAATCGGTGTAGATATTGGCAAAGGCCAAGGGCATGCCTTCCGCATGGCCAATGGTCACGCGGGTGGTGCGATCGGCCTCGGGCGACAGATTGGCCTCGCCCCGCTCAATGACCTGAAGGCGTGCGCCAAGGGGCATGTAGTACAGCTGGTTGGGGTGTTCTTGGCTCCAGCGCAGGCCGCCGGTTTCCCCGAAGACCTGAATGCCCAGCCCGTGCTGCCGCCCGATCGCAATAGAGCTGGTCCACAACCGGCCAACAGCGCCGCCATCCATGCGGAAATTCACCATGGCATCATCCTCCAGCACACGCTGGGGCAGGCAGGATACCGTATCCGCCGACAGGCGGCTCACCTCTTGGCCGGTGACAAAGCTGGCCATGTGCAGCGCGTGGATGCCGCAATCGGCAAACTGTGCCGAGACACCGGCCTGCGCGGGATCATAGCGCCAGCGCACGCGCGGATTGTCGGCATCGGCAGCATCGGCGTGATGGCCATGGGCAAATTCGGCATGCACGAGGCGCACCTTGCCGATATCGCCCCGTGCGATCATTGCCTTCATGTGGCGCACAAGGGAGTAGCCGGAATAGCCATAGTTGACCGCGCAGATCTTGCCGCTGGCCTGCGCCACCCGGACGATCTCTTCGCCCTCTTCGACGGTCATGGTCATTGGCTTTTCGCACAGCACATTGAAACCGGCCTCAAGAAACGCCTTGGTGATTTCGAAATGGGTGTTGTTGGGGGTGGCCACGGTCACCAGATCGATCGCGTCGTCGCGGGCTTTCTCGCCGGCCAGCATGTCTTGCCAGCTGCCATAGGCGCGTTCCCCAAGGCCGAGCTTCTGGCCATAGGCAATGCCCGCGTCAGGGCGGTGGTCAAGCGCCCCTGCGGTGAATTCAAACAGGCTGTCGAGACCAGCGCCCAACCGATGTGCCGGGCCGATCTGGCTGCCTTCACCGCCGCCGATCATACCCCATTTCAATTTCGTCATGACGTTCGCCTTTCGCTGAACGGTAGCTTGCTCCGGGGTGTACCCCGGTCAGAATCCGATGCTTTCAAGATAGGTGCGGTTTGCCTTGGCATCCTCGATCGGGGTGCCGGGAAGGGCCGGGTCGCAATCCTGCTCGACCGTACACCATCCTTCAAAGCCGGCATCCAGAAGAATCTGGCGTACGGCTGGGAAATCAACATCGCCCTGGCCCAGATTGCAGAAGATGCCCTGCCCACAGGCCTTGTAGAAATCTGTGCGGTTGGCCACGACATCGGCCTTCACAACCGGGTCAATGTCTTTGAAGTGCATGTAGCTGATGCGATCGATGTAGCGCTGCATGAATGCGACAGGATCAAAGCCTGCGTAGGAATGGTGCCCCGTATCGAAGCAGATTTTCAGGATGCTCTCATCCACCTCATCCAGCAGGCGTTCGAGTTCCGGTTCGAAATCCATGAAGCCAGCGGCATGGGCATGAATACCCACGGTCAGCCCGTATTCCTCGGCACCCATCCGGGCGATGGTGGCAAGCCTGTCGCGGAAGGCGGTCCATTCCGCCTTGTCCATCTGCTCGGCCTCCTCTGCGCGCCCAGCGGTGGGCGCACGGCGCGGTGAGATCGCATCGATCAGCACCAGATGCTCGGCCCCGTGCGAGACAAGCGCCTTGCAGGTGCGCACGGAGGCATCCATCACGTCGTCCCACTTGGCGGGATCGTGAAAGTCTCGGAACACAACGCCCCCGATGATGCTGAGATCATTCTTGGCCAGTTCGTCGGACAAGATTGCCGGGTCTTCGGGCATATAGCCAATCGGGCCCAGCTCAATCCCCTTGTAGCCCGCTTCGGCGCATTGGCTGAGGACGGATTGCCAGCTTGGATAGGCCGGGTCAGAGGCGAATTCGATGCCCCAGGAGCAGGGCGCATTGCCGATCTTGATCATGGTTTTGAGCTTCCCTTAGTAATCCGCAACCCGGACCCAGGCGTTTTGTGCACTGGACTCGAAGGCTGCGGTGACGATGCGGTTGACTTCGAGGCCTTCCTCGAAGGTCGGCCAGATATTTTCCCCCGAGGCAATGGCCGTCAGGAAATCTTTTGCTTCGATGATGATCTGATCCTGATAGCCCGTCCCGTGGCCGGGGCCCTGGCAGAAGGGCAGATAATCGGGATGGGTGGGCCCTGTCAGGATTTTGCGAAAGCCGCGTTCCTCTTCGGGGCCGTCCATCGTGTAGAGGTGCAGCGCGTTCTGATCCTCTTGATCGAAGCGGATTGCCCCCTTGGTGCCGTGAATTTCGTAGGCGTATCCCATCTTGCGGCCGGTTGCGACGCGGCTGAAGAACAGATGGCCCTGCGCGCCGTTCTCAAAACGACACATCATCTGGGCCTGATCATCATTGGTGACGGCTTGCCCGTCGCGCTGGGCATGGACGGTTTCCACCTGGGCGCAGATCTCAGTGATGGGGCCGATCAAGGCACGCGCCCCGTTGATCATATGCGGAGCAAGATCGCCCATCGTGCCATTGGCGCGGCCCTGTGTGCGCCAGGTCGGCGGCAAGGCGGGGTCTGCAAGGAAATCCTCCGTATGCTCGCCGCGAAACCACGTGACTTTACCGATGCGGCCTTCGGCAATCAGGCGGCGGGCATATTGCGAGGCGGGCGTGCGGATGTAGTTGAACCCGACCATGTTGATCGCACCGCTGCTGTTGGCGGCGGCCACCATCTGGCGCGAATCTTCGAGGGAGGCGCCGAGGGGCTTTTCGCAAAACACCGGCTTTCCAAGCGCGAAGGCCGCAAGCGCGATGTCCCGATGCGTGTGCTGGGGCGCGGCAATCACGACGGCATCCACATCACGATCTTCGACAAGTGTGCGCCAGTCTGATGTGGCGCGGGCGAAACCGAAGGCCTGCTGATAAGCCGTGGCGGAGGCCTCCGACGTGGCGCAAACCATCTCCAGTTCAGGCCGCAGCGCGGTGTCAAAAAGCGTCGCCACAGAGCCGTAGGCCGCGGCGTGCGCCTTGCCCATATAGCCGCCCCCGACGATCCCTATCCTGATTGGTGCCATCGGCCTTGCCTCCCCTGAAAAAAGAACCGAGTTGCAACCGGTTGCAAAGCTGGTATCGTCTAAGGTTCATACGCGTCAACATGCAATGCAATGACGGCGTGCGATTCCTGCATGATTTCAGGGGGGGAGACATGGGGCAGCAAGCTCAGACGGTACGGCTTACCACAGCGCAGGCCATTGTCCGGTATCTGGCCAATCAGTTCATCGAAATTGACGGCGTCGAGACGCGGATCTGCGGGGGTGGTTTTGGCATCTTCGGCCACGGCAATGTGACCTGTCTTGGCGAGGCGCTCTACGAACATCAGGAGGCTCTGCCGCTCTACCGGGGCCAGAACGAGCAAGGCATGGGCTTTGCCGCAGCCGCCTATGCCAAGGCCTATCTGCGCCAACGGTTCATGTTCTGCACCGCCTCTGCCGGGCCCGGGACAGCCAATCTACTGACATCTGCCGCGCTGGCCCATGCCAATCGCCTGCCCCTGCTGATGCTGTGCGGCGACACTTTCCTGACCCGCCTGCCAGACCCTGTGCTGCAGCAGTTGGAGCATTTCGGCAATCCGACCTACGGCGTGAATGACGCGTTCAAGGCCGTGAGCCGTTTTTGGGATCGCATCACCCATCCCGCACAGGTGATCCAGTCGCTGCCCGCGGCCTTGGCCACGATGCTGGATCCGGCCGATTGCGGGCCTGCCTTCATCGGCTTGCCTCAGGACGTGCAGGGCTGGACTTATGATTATCCCGAAGTGTTCTTCGAAAAGCGTGTCCACAGAATTCGCCGTCAGGCCCCTGATGCGCTCGAGGTGGCCGATGCCGTGGCACTGCTCAAGCAGGCCAGTCGTCCGATGATCATCGCCGGGGGCGGTGTGCAGTATTCCGGCGCGGTCGAGGCGCTGACCAGCTTTGCAGACAGCACCGGGATCCCGGTTGTCGAAACCATCGCGGGGCGGGCCAATCTGCTCAATGATCATCCGCTCAATATCGGCCCGATCGGCGTGACGGGCTCAAACTCGGCAAACACGATCGCCGAGGAGGCAGACCTGATCCTGGCCGTCGGCACCCGTCTGCAGGATTTCACCACCGGTTCGTGGACCGCGTTCGCGCAGGATGCGCAACTGGTCGGGCTCAACGTGGCGCGCCATGATGCGGCCAAGCACATGTCTGCCACTGTGGTGGGCGATGCGCGGCTGGGCCTGGAGGCGTTGTCTGCAGGGCTGCAAGGCCATGCTGCCCCAGCCACTTGGACGGAGCGGGCGAAAGCTGAGCGCGCCAAGTGGGATGACTATGTTTCCGAAAACACCCGTGTGGGCAATGGCCCGGCCTCCTATGCGCAGGCCATCGGCGAGGTGAACCGTCTGTGCCATCCGCGTGACCGGGTTGTTGCTGCTGCCGGGGGTCTGCCCGCTGAGGTGACCGCGAACTGGAAGACCATGGCTGTCGGCACAGTAGACGTGGAATTCGGCTTTTCCTGCATGGGCTATGAGATTGCCGGTGGCTGGGGCGCGCGCATCGCGCAATCCCAGCGAGAGCCGGAGCGTGACACCATCGTGTTCACCGGAGACGGCTCCTACCTGCTGATGAATTCCGACATCTATTCCAGCGTTCTCACCGAGATGAAGATGATCGTTCTGGTGCTGGATAACGGCGGATTTGCCGTCATCAACAAGTTGCAAAACAACACGGGCAACGAAAGCTTCAACAACCTGATCTCTGATACGCCGACAGCGACGCATCAGGTTGAGGTGGATTTTGCCGCCCATGCGCGCGCCATGGGCGCCGAGGCTGAGACCGTCAGTTCCCCCGCAGAACTGGAAGCTGCGTTCACGCGGGCGCAGGCCTCAGAGAAAACCTATATCATCGCGATGAAAGTGGATGCCTATGAGGGCTGGACCGCTGAGGGCCACGCCTGGTGGGAGGTTGGCACCCCGCATGTGAGCACCTCTGAAAAGGTGCGCGAAGCTCATGTGGATTGGGAATCCACCCGCTCCAGACAGAGGAAGGGCGTGTGATGACGGGCCTATTGGACGGGATCCGGCAGAACACCTTCATCATCGTCGGCAGGGCTGGGATAGATCTCTTCACCGATGCAGGTGTGGCCGCCGAGGATGCGGAAACCGTATCGGTCGGGCTTGGTGGATCATCTGCAAATATCGGTGCGGGCATTTGCAAGCTGGGTGGCAAGGCGGCGCTAGTGACCCGCGTTTCCGATGACAGTGTGGGCAGCTACTGCATTGGCCAGCTGAAAAAATACGGGGTGGACACGCGCTATGTGAGCCCGGTTGGCGGTGAATATCGCAATTCGCTGGCATTCTATGAAAGCCGCGTGGAAGGCCACCGCAACGTGATCTATCGCAACGGTGCAGCGGATTTCCAGATGGACATGGATGATGTGGCGGCCGTGGATTACGGCGCTTATGGCGCGTTGATCACGGCGGGCACTGTCTTTGCAGCAGAGCCGTCGCGCGCCGCCACATTTGATGCGTTTGCGCGCGCCAAGGCCGCTGGCCTGCCGATCATCTTTGACGTGGACTATCGCCCCTATAGCTGGCCCTCTGCGGCGGTCGCCGAGGACGTGCTGTCTCGCGCAGCCGAAGTCAGTGACATGATCGTGGGCAATGATGAAGAGTTCGGCTTTATGGCCGGCGGCATCGAAAAGGGGTTGGATAAGGCCCGCAGCCTCGCCAATACGGGCAAGCTTGTCATCTACAAGATGGGCGAAAAGGGCGCGATCACCTTCTGGGAGGGCGCGGAAATCCGCACGGGGATTTACCCCGTTGAAGCACTCAAACCCACCGGTGCGGGCGACAGCTTCATGGCAGGCCTCGTCACCTCTATCGCGGATGGGCACAGCCTGCGCGAAGCCATCCTGCGCGGCTCTGCTTGCGCGTCTGTCACCGTTTCCCGCCCGGGCTGTGCACCGGCCATGGCGGACAAATCCACACTTGATGCGTTCCTGGCCCGCCATCCCGGCCCGACCGCCGCCTAGGAGGCAGCCCTCATGCATATCCCGCCCTATGACAACCTCAACAAGCCGATTGTCGATATCGGCAACAGCACAGTTCCGCTGAACTATTTCAACATCGTCAAGCTGAAAGCCGGTGAGACGTTCGAGTATTCCGTTCCCGGCTTTGAAACCTGCATCGTTCCCGCAACCGGGTACATTCATGTCACCGTGGACGGCTTCACCGCCAATGATCTTGGCGGCCGTGGTGTGGATGTCTGGGACGGGGATCCGGAAGGGGTGTATGTCCCCAGCGGACGCCTCGCGAACCTGCGCGCTGTCACGGATACAGAGGTTTTCGTCGCGGGCGCAAAGTACGACGAGGTGCTGGAGCCCTTTGCGGTTCGAAAGGATGAACTGGACCTTGTCCAGTACGGCTCTGACGACACCAAGACGCACCGCAAGATCAAACACATTCTGGGCCAGAAACAGGCGGACAAGGTTGGCCGTTTGCTGGTGTCTGAACTGTTCACCGTTGGGGCTGGCGGTTGGTCTGGTTTCCCGTCGCATAAGCATGACACGGATCGTCTGCCGCTCGAAACGCGCCATGACGAAACCTACAATTTCCGCTTCAAGCCGAACCACGGATCGGGCGTGCAGATGTTGCAGCGCGAAGATGGCAAACCGGGGGACGCCTACCACATTGTCGATGGCTCTACGATCTGCCTCGACAATGGCTATCACCCCTGTGCCGTTCTGCCCGGCTACCAGATGTACTATTTCACCATTCTTGGCGGTCTGTCCCAACGCAGCCTCGTGCAGTATTTCCAGCCCTCCCATGCCGATCAGGTCGAAACGATCCCCGGCATCAAAGACATGATCGCAAAGTTCAAATGACCCTCGCTACTCTTCGTGACGTGCTGCAGCCCGCCCTTCAGCAAGGCTATGCTGTCGGTGGCCTTGTTACGCTGGGCTGGGAAGAGATGCGGGCCTATGTGGCGGCGGCTGAGGCCGAGAATTGCCCCGTGATCCTTCAGGCCGGTCCAAGCTGTCGGGCGCATACGCCCCTGCCTGTGCTGGGCAAGATGTTCCGGCATCTGGCCGAGGGGGCATCTGTGCCTGTGGTGGCGCATCTTGATCACGGCTTCACCTATGACGAATGCTCAGAGGCATTCGACAGCGGGTTCAGTTCCTTGATGTTCGATGGGTCACGCAAGCCGCTGGCAGAGAATATCGCCGAGACACGCAAAGTGGTGGATCTGGCCGCAAGCGGCGGGATTTCCTGCGAGGGCGAGATTGGCTTTGTCGGATATTCAGGTGGCGAGCAATCCACAGGCACCGATCCGGAGGAAGCCGCCGTGTTCGCCCGCGAGACCGGCGTGGATGCCATGGCGATCTCGGTCGGCAATGTGCATCTTCAGCAGGATCAAAGCGGCGGTCTGGACGAGGCCCGCATTGCGGCGATCGATGCCCTGACCGACGTGCCACTTGTTATCCACGGTGGGTCCGGTGTGCCTGCGGCGCAGCGCAGGGCGCTGGCCCAAACCACCAGCATCTGCAAATTCAATATCGGCACGGAACTGCGGATGGCCTTTGGTATGGCTCTGCGCGAAGCCGTCACCCGCGATCCGGACCGCTTTGACCGGGTCACGATCCTGAAAGAGACACATGACCCTGTGCTGCAAGCAGCCAGAGACGTTTTGCAAAACCTCTCTGGGCGCTGAGCGCATTGTGGGGCGCTTGAGCGGACGGTGAGGCGCCGCTCGGGCGACAGACTCAGTGTGCGCGGGCTGCGCACAGGGGCGGGCCTGCTCTAAAGGCGTGCCGCCAACGGGTCTTTGGCACGGAGATATCCGCGAAAACCGGTGCTTGGATAAGGCCAGATTGCGATCCTTTGAAGTCCAGTCGCCTTTATGAGAGCGTTTTCACACCTGCAGACAAAAAGGCACTTATGGGGCCTTAATGTCTGTTTTTCAGACGAAAATTATACGATTCAAGGGGCGTTCCTATTCTGTCCTGAAATGGGCAAGAATTTAAATCGCGCTGACTGCCAATAAGGCCAGAAATCGTTTGACGCAGCGGCAAGTGCGTCCGTAACCTCTCCCGTGCGAGATGCGGGCTGCATAGAGCGAAACTGTCGGCTGCCCGTTCAGAAAAGACAGTTCAGGGAGATTATGATGAAAAAGACAACTCTTGGCTTTATTGCCGGCGCCGTAACCGCGCTGACGTCGCATGCCGCGCTTGCCGGTGGCCACGGTGAGATCACCGTTGGCTACTTCCTCGAATGGCCGATGCCCTTCCAGTTTGCCAAGGTCGAAGGCATGTATGACGAAGCGCTGGGCGCCAAGGTGAACTGGGTGTCCTTCGACACTGGCACCGCGATGTCCGCAGCCATGGCTTCGGGCGATGTGCAACTGTCCGTGTCGCAGGGTGTGCCGCCCTTCGTGGTTGCCGCGTCCGCAGGCCAGGATCTGCAGATCCTCGACGTGGCCGTATCCTATGCAGACAATGACAACTGTGTGGTTGCCGAGGCGCTTGAAATCGACAAGACGAACGCCGGTGAAGTAGCAGGCAAGAAAGTGGCTGTGCCGCTGGGCACTGCTGCCCATTACGGCTTCCTCAAGCAGATGGCGCATTTCGGGGTTGATCCCTCTGGCATGGAAATCGTCGATATGGCCCCTGCGGAAGGCGCTGTTGCCCTTGAGCAGGGCGCTGTTGATATGTTCTGCGGCTGGGGCGGTGCGCTGCGCCGTGCCACGGAGTTTGGCAACGTGCTGTTGACCGGCGACGAAAAGACAGAGCTGGGTATCCTCGTCTTTGACGTCACCTCTGGCCCGGCAGACTGGATTGCCGAGAATGGCGACATGGTTGCGACCTTCCTGAAGGTGACGGCAGACGCCAACGCCATGTGGGCGGATGAAGCCAACCATGCGAAGATGCTGCCTGTCATCGCCAAGGATGCCGGCATGGACGAGGAAGCCACGATGGCCACCATCGCGACCTTCACTTTCCCCACGGTCGAAGAGCAGCTGAGCGGCGGTTGGCTGGGCGGCAACGCACAGACCTTCATGAAAGGCGTGGCTGACGTCTTCGTGGGCGCTGGCTCCATCGATTCTGCACTCGACAGCTATGAAGCTGCTGTGAACACCGGTCCGCTGGCTGCTGCCAACTGATCCGGACTGCCGATTGGGCCGGGCAGAGCAAATGCGCTTTGCCCGGCCCATTTTTTTACGAGGCTCACGGGGGAATGATGAGCGGACTTGGGATAGAAAATGTCTCTATGCGGTTCGACCTGCCAAACGGTGGATCGGTGCAGGCATTGCAGAATGTGACGCTGAAACTTGCCCCGGGCGAATTGATGAGCGTTCTTGGCCCATCGGGCTGTGGCAAAACCACGTTGTTGAATATCGTGGCCGGCTTTCTTGCCCCCACTGAGGGGCAGGTAACATTGAACGGGCATCGCGTTGTCGGGCCGGATGCCGAGCGCGGCATGGTGTTCCAGCAGGGGGCGCTGTTCGAGTGGATGAATGTGCGCGACAACGTCAGCTTTGGGCCGCGGATGAAGGGGCAGAAGCCCGCAGAATATAGCGAGAATGTGGATCATCTGCTCGATATTGTCGGGCTTGGGGATTTCAAGGAGAAGGCAACCTATGAGCTGTCTGGGGGGATGCAGCAGCGCGTGGCGCTGGCCCGCTGCCTTGCCAATGATCCAGACGTGATCTTGATGGATGAACCCCTCGGCGCGCTCGATGCGCTGACCCGGGAGAAGATGCAAAGCCTTGTGCTGAAGCTGTGGAAAGAAACCGGAAAGACGATCATCCTGATTACCCACTCGGTGGAAGAAGCGCTGCTTTTGGGCGAGCGCTTGCTGGTCATGGCCCCCCGTCCGGGCCGCATTCACAAGGAATACCGTCTGCCTTTTGCGGATCTCGGCGTCGGACAGGATCTGCGCGAAGTGAAAAAGCACCCTGACTATGCAACGACCCGCGAGGAAATCCTCGCCATGATCTGGGATATGGAAGAAGAAATCATGGGCCGCACGGAGGCAACGTCATGACCGGTTTGATGATCCTCCTCATATATATCGCGATCTTCACGGGCGCCTTTTTCGTGATCAAGTTTTTCGCCGGCAAGGCCCGCAGCGACTTCACGTCGTTGAAAACCGTGACCTTTGGCGATGAAAGCGCGGTTGTTTCTAGTCGCTGGGCCTCGATCATCTCGATCTTGACGATCTTCATGATCTGGGGGGCGTTCACAGGCTCCAAATGGGTGCCCGATTTTCTGCAGGCCCCGGCCCCGTTCACCGGCGAAACGTCTTTCGTCTACACCTTGGAAGATGCCGAGGGAAATCGCGATGACGCCACTGTGTTTGTCCGCGTTGTCGACTTTGGGGAAGAGGTGCAGAACTTCGACGTGGCGCCGGGCGAAGGCATTGCCAAGGATGACAGCCTGTCGATGAATGCCTCGCGCGCCAAGACCCTGCTGTTTGACAAGAATGACGATGCCAAGCGCAAGGAAGGCGCTAAAATCGTCGCCATTGAGGGCCAGCCGATCGCGATCGGGGCCCCTGTCATTACAGACAAAGGCCGCTTCGCCCTCACCGACAAGGGGGCGATCAGCTACTCCCCCCCGGCCGGGCTGCAGATGGATCCGATCTACCTGCCGCCCCCCGAGGCCGTGGTGGATCGCCTGTCTGAAATCGCGACCGAAGGGTATCGCAGCTTCACCCTTTGGGAACATCTCGGTTACTCGCTCTTCCGGGTGATCGGCGGCTTTTTCTTCGGAGCGCTGCTTGGCATTCCCCTTGGCTACGCGATGGGCCTGAATGGCTGGTTCCGGGGCTGGTTTGATCCGATTGTCGAGTTCATGCGCCCGGTGCCGCCTCTGGCGCTGATCCCGCTGGTGATCATCTGGTTCGGGATCGGGGAAACCGGGAAGATCATCCTGCTCTTTCTTGCCGCGCTTTGGATCATGGCGATTGCAGCGCGTTCGGGGGTGTCTGGCGTGCGGATCACCAAGGTGCATGCGGCCTATTCCCTGGGCGCCAGCAAATGGCAGATCATGCGGTATGTGATCATCCCCAACTCGTTGCCTGATATCTTCACCGGTGCGCGGGTGGCGATGGGCGTGTGCTGGGGCACCGTTGTGGCGGCAGAGCTTGTCGCTGCCAGCCAGGGGGCGGGGATGATGATCATGGTGGCCTCGAAGTTCACGCTGACCGACATCGTGATCATGGGCATCATCCTGATCGGCATCATCGGCTTTGGCATCGACATGCTGATGCGCTGGGCAGAGCGGGTGTTGGTGCCCTGGAAGGGCAAATCCTGAGCCAGTGCCGCGCGCTCTATAAAGCAGCAGGCCCCCATCGGGGCCTGTTTGCGTTGTGTCTTCTGTTGCACGCGTGGCGGGATTGCAGCTAAGTGAGCGCCGCGCAGGGCGCCCCGGTTTTCTGGATAACTGGAGATCGATCAAAATGCCGCGGACCTGCATCTTGAAGTCATACGAGGGCCGGTATACATCCGTATACAAATAGTAGGACCAAGCCAGTTTCTGGCCTCTGATTCGCTATGCCTGCCTTCAGTTACTAGCCAAATCGGGGAAATTACCCATGAGCCTGTACTCCGAATATCTTGACGAAATTCAACAACGCGCAGAGCAAGGGTTGAGCCCGAAGCCAATCGATGGCGGCCCGCTGACTGCCGAGATCATCGAAATCATCAAGGATACCGGCAATGCTGACCGCGCCGAAGCCTTGAATTTCTTCATCTACAATACCCTGCCCGGCACCACGAGCGCGGCTGGTGAGAAAGCTGTCTTCCTCAAGCAGATCATCGAGGGCGCGCAGGACGTGGCAGAAATCACCCCGGATTTCGCCTTTGAACTGCTCAGCCACATGAAGGGCGGGCCGTCCGTGCGCGTGCTGCTGGATCTGGCACTGGGGGACAATGCACAGATCGCTGCGCAGGCAGGCGAAGTGCTGAAAACACAAGTGTTCCTCTATGAGGCCGACACCGAGCGCCTCAAGCAAGCGCTGGACGCGGGCAATGCCGTGGCGCGCGACATTCTTGAAAGCTACTCGGATGCGGAATTCTTCACCAAGCTGCCCGATGTCGAGGAAGAGATTGGTGTCGTCACCTACATCGCCGCTGAGGGCGATATCTCGACAGACCTGCTGTCGCCCGGCAACCAGGCCCACTCGCGCGCCGACCGGGAATTGCACGGCAAGTGCTTGATCTCCGAGGCAGCCCAAAAGCATATCGAGGAGCTCAAGCTGCAGCATCCCGATAAGCGCGTGATGCTGATTGCCGAGAAGGGCACCATGGGCGTTGGCTCCTCGCGGATGTCCGGCGTGAACAACGTGGCGCTTTGGACGGGCAAGCAGGCCAGCCCCTACGTGCCTTTCGTGAACTACGCACCAATCGTTGCCGGCACCAACGGCATCTCGCCGATCTTCCTGACCACGGTCGGTGTGACCGGGGGCATCGGTGTCGACCTCAAGAACTGGGTCAAGAAGCTGGGCGATGATGGCAAGCCGATCCTCAACAATGACGGCAACCCGATCCTCGAGCAGAAATATTCTGTCGAGACCGGCACCGTGCTCACCATCAATTCGAAAACGAAAAAGCTCTATGCCTCCGAGACCGGTGAAGAACTGGTAGACCTGTCCGCATCCTTCACGCCCCAGAAGATGGAGTTCATGAAGGCAGGCGGGTCGTATGCGATCGTCTTCGGCAAAAAGCTGCAGACCTTTGCCTGCGAGGCGTTGGACATTCCGCTGAAATCAGCGTTTGCCCCTTCAAAGGAAATCTCGCACGAAGGCCAGGGCCTGACGGCGGTTGAGAAGATTTTCAACCGCAATGCACGGGGCAACACGCCGGGCAAAGTGCTGCATGCGGGCTCGGACGTGCGCGTGCAGGTCAACATCGTGGGATCGCAAGACACCACCGGCCTGATGACGATGCAGGAACTTGAAGCCATGGCGGCGACTGTCGTGTCGCCCAGCGTGGACGGTGCCTACCAGTCTGGCTGCCACACAGCGTCGGTTTGGGATCTCAAAGCTCAGGCGAACACGCCGCGACTGATGAAGTTCATGAATGACTTCGGATTGGTCACCGGCCGTGATCCCAAAGGCGTCTATCACGCGATGACAGACGTGATCCACAAAGTCCTCAACGACATCACCGTGAGCGACTGGGACATCATCATCGGCGGCGACAGCCACACCCGGATGTCCAAGGGCGTGGCCTTTGGCGCAGACTCGGGCACCGTGGCGCTGGCACTGGCCACCGGTGAATCCTCCATGCCCATCCCGGAATCCGTCAAGGTGACGTTCAAGGGCCAGATGGCGGATCACATGGATTTCCGCGACGTGGTCCACGCCACCCAGGCGCAGATGCTGGAGCAACACGGTGACAACGTCTTCCAGGGCCGCGTGATCGAAGTGCATATCGGAACCTTGCTTGCAGACCAGGCCTTCACCTTCACGGACTGGACGGCCGAGATGAAAGCCAAGGCCTCTGTTTGTATCTCTGACGATGCCACGCTGATCGGCTCTCTGGAGCTGGCGAAATCCCGCATCCAGATCATGATCGACAAGGGGATGGAGCATGAGAACGGCATGCTGCAGAGCCTGATCGACAAGGCCGATGCCCGCATCGCCGAGATCCAGTCTGGCGCGGCACCGGCCCTGCGCCCCGATGACAACGCCAAGTACTTTGCCGAAGTGGTGGTGGATCTGGACGCGATCAACGAGCCGATGATCGCAGACCCGGACGTGAATAACGCGGACGTGTCCAAGCGCTACACCCACGACACGATCCGCCCGATCTCTTACTACAATGCAGAGAAGAAGGTGGATCTTGGCTTTGTGGGCTCCTGCATGGTCCACAAGGGGGACATCAAGATCGTCGCCCAGATGTTGCGCAACCTCGAAGAGGCGGAAGGCAGCGTGTCTTTCAAGGCCCCGCTCGTGGTGACCGCCCCCACCTACAACATCATCGATGAGTTGAAGGAAGAGGGCGACTGGGAAGTGCTCCAGAAATACTCGGGCTTCGAGTTCGACGATCTGGCGCCCAAAACCCAAGCGCGCACAGAGTATGACAACATCCTCTATCTGGAGCGCCCTGGGTGTAACCTGTGCATGGGCAACCAGGAAAAGGCTGCCAAGGGCGATACGGTTCTGGCCACCTCGACCCGCCTGTTCCAGGGCCGCGTCGTGGCCGATAGTGAAACCAAGAAGGGCGAAAGCCTTCTCGGATCGACCCCGGTTGTCGTGCTCTCGGCCATTCTGGGGCGGACACCCACGCTGGAAGAGTACAAGACCGCTGTCAAAGGCATCGACCTGACGAAGTTCGCGCCGCCGAAGGACATGCGTCCGATGGCCTCGCATTCGGTGCACTTCTAAGTCACTCGAAAGCATACAGACATAAAACGCCCCGCCTCCTCGGCGGGGCGTTTTCATTTGAGGCATGGCTATGGGGGCCATGTCGGTGCTGCAACAGGCTGTTTTCTGACGGCAGTCTGCGGCCCAACATCCCCTGCGGCCCAGGCTAGCCATCCTGCCCGCACCGGGTCAGAGCATCTGCTGCCCTAAAGAGGCTCTCCGCGGCGGGCCGCTTGGAGCACATCCTCAATGTCGGTGTCGGACAATCCGTAATCCCGCGCGGCGGCTTCGGCTGAGATATAGCCGCGCGCAAGATCCCGGCGGATCTGGGCGTGGGGCCGCTCGGCCGCTGGGCCGTAGCCGGCACCGCCGGGAAACGCCATTGCCACCCGGTGCCCCTGAGGGACGAATTGCTTGCCCTTCAGCCGCATCGGGTCGCCGTCATCGCGGGCAATGTGTGTGGGCGCCCCATCCTGACCACCGCGCCGCCCGCGGGCCGGGTGCGCGCCCCGGTCAAACATGGCCTGCAGATCGAACTCGTAGCCATCGCGCGCGCCGACTTCCATATACTGGCCCAGCCCACCACGGGTGCGGCCCGGCCCCCCGCTGTCAGGGCGCAGTTCCTTGCGCCAGATCACCACGGGTCCGGCATGTTCCGTTGCCTCAATGGGCATTGTCATCACGCCAGAGGGAAAGGCCGTGGCATTCAGGCCGTCATGCTCTGGGCGGGCGCCGGATCCACCGGAATTGAATGTCAGCACTTCCGCCCTTTGGCCCCCTGCGGCCTCGCCTTCGCCAGTATGCGGGCGCAGGGACAGCTGAAAGTTGCACAGGCAGCCCGCGCCCTCAGCGGGCACAAGGCCGGGCACGATCTTGTCGAATGCGTCATAGACGGCGTCTGGTACGAAATGCCCGACGATGTGGCGCAGAGCCACCGGCGCGGGATGCAGTGCGTTGACGATGGTGTTCTCGGGCGCAGTTACCTCGAAAGGCGCAAGCGAGGCGGCATTGTTGGGGATCTCCGGTGCGATGGCCACTTTCAGCGCATAGCAGGCATAGGCCTTCGCGTAGACGAGGGGGCAATTGATCCCCTTCTTATCGACCGGGGAGGAGCCCGCGAAATCGACCATGATCCGATCGGACTCCACGGTGATTTTTACCTTCAGCGTGATGGGTTCGTCGAACCCATCCACCGTCATTGCACCCTCGGCCATGCTGCGCGGCAGAGCCGCAATCCGTTCCAGCGTGGCGCGGCGCGAATTGTCGAGGATAAAGGTCGCGATATCGTCCAACGTGCGCAGGCCAAACTCGTCCATCATGGTGCAGAGCCTGCGGTGACCGATGTCGTTGCAGTTTGCCAGCGCGTAGAGATCGCCAATCAACTGGTCCGGTTCCCGGACATTGCCGCGCACGATCCGCAGCAGCGTCTGATCGACCGTGCCGCGCTCGGCAAACTTCATGATTGGCAGGTAGAGGCCCTCTTCGTACACGCTGTGCGCATCTGCGCCGAACCCGCGCCCGCCAATATCCACCACATGGGCCGTGCAGGCAAAAAAGCCGACAAGCGCCCCTTGGTAGAACGACGGGGTAACCATGGTGATGTCATGGAGGTGGCCGGTGCCTTCCCAAGGATCGTTGGTGATATAGACATCGCCTTCGCAGATATTGTCCGGCCCGATCCGACGGATGAAATGCGCCACGGCATCGGCCATGGCATTCACGTGCCCCGGGGTGCCCGTGACAGCCTGTGCCAGCATGTTGCCATGGGGATCATAGACCCCAGCGGACAGGTCGCCCGCCTCGCGCACAGACGTAGAAAACGCTGTGCGCACAAGGGCTTGAGCCTGCTCTTCCACAACGGAAATCAGGCGGTTCCACATAACTTGCAAGGCGACATTCGACAGGTTCCCGCTCATGCTGCGCCGTCCTTCCTGATGATATCGATACACCCGTCGGGCTGTTGTAACGCGTTGCGGCTGACCGGGATGATGATGGTCGTCTCATCCTCGACGATGGCAGCGGGCCCGGCTTGCAGCGCCCCTGCCGCGAGCCCGTCCCGGGCATGGATGTCCGCCGTGACGAAGCCGGCCTGTGCGGCGTCGAATATGCTGCGCTGTCCTTGCGGCTTGCTGTGCTGCGCCGGCGGCAGGGCGGCAACCGGGGTGACCGCTGGCATCGGCGTGGTCGCATTGACGGACCAGACGGTGATCTCAATGTCGAGCCCGGCAACCGGACGCCCGAACAGGCGGGCGTAGTCTTCCTCGAAACGGCTTTCAAACAGGGCACGATCGGGCGCCATGGCCTGTTCGCTGGTCAGCGAGACTGGAATTTCCCAGCCCTGTCCTGTGTAGCGCATGTAGACCTTGTATTCGGCTTCAATCGGGCTTTCGGCATCGCATGTGCGCACAAAGGCCGTGGCCTCCGCGCGCAACTCTGACAACAGCGTCTTGATGCGGGGCGGGTCGAAGGCGCTGGTCTTCATGTAGACGGACCGGTTTGCCTCAAAGCTGAACGGGGCCCGCAAAAACCCGATGGCCGAGCCGACACCCGCACCGGGCGGCACCAGGCATCGTGCAATCCCAAGCTTTTCGCACAGCCTTGCCGCGTGCAGCGGGGCGGCGCCGCCAAAGGCGATCATGGTGTAATCGGAGAGATCTTCGCCGTTTTCAACTGCGTGCACCCGCGCCGCATTCGCCATGTTCTCATCGACCATTTCAGCCACGCCAAAAGCGGCGTCCACACTGTCCATTTCGAGGGGTGTGCCCACATGGGCCGACAGCGCGGCCTGTGCGGCATCCGCGTGCAGAGGGATCGAGCCACCGGCGAAATTGTCGGGATCCAGCTTTCCCAGCATGAGGTCAGCATCCGTGACCGCGGGCTTGTCACCGCCGCGCCCATAGCAGGCGGGGCCCGGCTCGGAACCTGCACTTTGCGGGCCGACACGGATCTGGCGCAGCGCATCCACATGGGCCAGTGAACCACCGCCCGCCCCGATCTCGACCATGTCAATCACCGGGATCGAGATCGGCATCCCAGAGCCTTTCTTGAAACGGTAAGTCCGGGCCACTTCAAACACCCGCGATGTCTTGGGCGTCTGGTTTTTGATCAGGCAGATTTTGGCGGTGGTGCCGCCCATGTCAAAAGACAAAACCTTCTTCAAGCCGTGTCGCGCAGCAATATGAGCCGCGAACACGGCGCCTCCCGCAGGGCCGGATTCGACAAGCCGCACCGGGAACATGGCCGCATTCTCAAGCGAGATGATGCCGCCGCCTGAATGCATCAGAAAGACAGGACAATCGGCGCCTTCCGCCCGCAGCCTGTCCCGCAGCCGCCCCAGATAGGAGGCCATCAAGGGCTTGATATAGGCATTGGCCACAACGGTGTTGAAGCGCTCGTATTCCCGCATTTGCGGGCTGACCTCGGAGGAGATGGACACCGATATGTCAGGCAGTTTTTCGGCCAGAACGGCGCGCACCAGCTCTTCGTGGCGCGGGTTCAGATAGGAATGGATCAGCCCGACCGCCACCGATGTGTAGCCGCCCTCTGCAATCTGGGCGACGGTGCGCTCGATCTCGGCGCGCTCAAGATCGACGAGGATTTTGCCTGTGGCATCCACACGCCCCGGCACTGTGAACCGCATGTGCCGTGGCAGCAGAGGCTCGGGCAGGTTGAGGTTCAGATCATACTGTTCAAACCGGCTTTCGGTCCGCATCTCGATGACATCGCGGAACCCTTCGGTTGTGATCAGGGCGGTTTTGGCACCGCGTCGTTCGATCAGGGCATTTGTCGCCAGCGTTGTGCCGTGGATAATCTGCGCGATCGCTTGGGGCGTGATGCCAGCCTGCGCGCAGACGCGCCCCATCCCTTCGATGATGGCCTCTTCGGGGGCGGCGTAGGTTGTCAGCACCTTGGTGGAGTACGACGCGTCCCCGTGTTCCAGAACCACGTCTGTGAATGTGCCGCCGATATCGACGCCAAGGCGCGTATGCGTTGTTGTCATCCGTGGAGTCCTGTCCCTGCTCAGCGAGTGAGCGCCACTTTTACGCAGGGCGTGCCAGCATTCAAACCGATTGATTTGCCACGCGGGAAAATTCTCGGTTCCAGAGCGCATCCGGATCGGCCGCAGGTGGTATCAAAGGGCTGTGTGCCCCGCCAACCTGCGCCCGGCAACTGCACGGCAGCCGGGCAAACAACAAAAAGGCGCGCCGGGAAACAGCACGCCTTTTCAACGCTTTGTGCGATGTAAGAAGACCACCCTTAATTGATTGTCCAGGTGTATTCGCCATCGGTGTAGGTGTTGCCATTGACCCGGGTAATCGGGCCACATGACAGGCCTTCGCCGCGATACCGGGTGCACACTTGATCCCCCCGGATGCTCCAACTGCCATTGTTCTTGCCATAGGAGGCATCATCGTAGGTGGCGGTGCCATCGGTATTGTAGCATTCCTTACCCGAGCTTGGGCCCGTGTAGGTAAAACACTTGCCAGCATGGGTGGCGACGAATTCATCGCCGCTGAGTTGCGCGGCCTGAGCTGCTGTCCCTGCGAGCGTCACAAGGGAAGCGGCGACCAGCATGCGATTGCAGAACGTCATCATGATCTTTCCTTTGTCTATGAAGTGAAAGCGCCCGGGCACAGCACAACGCGGCCCGGGCGGCAGGGCTTTAGAAGTCGATCATCACGCTGACCACTGCGATGCCTTCGGTGACACCAAGACCTTCTTCGCCGTCATCGGCGTCATAATAAGTGAGGTCGATGGTCACGTTGTCGGAAACGGTGTAGCTTGCACCGAGTGACCAATAATTCCACTCAGCATTGTAATCCGTGAATCCAAAATCGCTTTCCACCTGACCGTAGGTGCCCGAGATCGTGAGGCCCGGATAGTCGGTGTAGTAGTCGACCGTCGCAGAAATACTGCTCTGCTCATACGTGGTCAGATACTTTCCATAAGACAAAGACGCATAGATAGCGTCGGTCAGCGCGTATGTTCCGGTTGCGACGATTTCTGTGAAGTCGTCATCGGAGTCATCGTACCAGTAGTAGTTATAGTTGATGTCGTAGCTGAAGCTGCCGATGGTATTTCCGTATCCGATATAGGCGCCGAATTCGGTGCTCGCACCAAGAAGGTCCGGATCACCGGTTTGGGCATAAACGCCCGCATAAGCGCCTGATGCTGCGGCCTCAACGTAGGCCCCCAAACTTGCACCATCTGACAGTTCAAAACCTTGGGACACATACTCGGTTGAGAACGACAGCCCATAGGCTATGGCTACGTTCTGGGCCGATGCGGCAATTGGCGCGGCCGTGACAAGCAAGGCTGCTATTGCAGTTTTCGTAATTGGTCTCATTTTTCCCCTCTATCTCCGTTATGGGTAAGCACACTCTGCGGAGGGTGTGCGCGCTTGGCCTGGACAGTTGGGCGCGCACACCGCATTGCGGTTGATCCGGATCAGGCCGTCAGGTCGATCCAGATGGTTTTCAGTTCCGTATATTGCTCATGGGCATGGATGCCATTGTCGCGCCCGCCGAAGCCGGATGCCTTGAAGCCCCCGAACGGCGTGCTGATTTCTCCTTCTGAATAGGCGTTGACGCCCACGGTGCCGGCTTTCAGCATCCGGGCATAGCGGTGGGCCTTGGATATATCCTTGGTGTAAAGCGTGGCGCACAGGCCGTATTCGGTGCCATTGGCCAGTGCGATGGCTTCCTCGTCGCTGTCTGCTTTGGTGACACCAACAACGGGGCCAAAGATCTCTTTCTGGAAGATGTCCATTTCGGCGGTGACATCCGCAAAAATGGTCGGCTCAAAGAGCAAGCCCCCCGCGCCGTTTCCGCCGGTGACGACACGTGCGCCCTGCGCCTTGCCCGTATCCACGAGGCCCGACACCTTTCCGTAGTGTTCTTCGCTGACAAGGGGACCGTTTCGGGTTTCGGGGTCCATCTGGTCCCCCAGCTTCCACTCGCCAACTGTCTTTGCGAGAGCAGCGACGAGGTCGTCGTAGACATCCTTATGCGCGATGATGCGGCTGTTGGCGGTGCAATTCTCACCCATGTTCCAGAAGATCGCGTTTGCCTGAATTTCCGCGATGCGCGCGATGTCGGTGGCATCAGACAGCACCACGGCCGCCGACTTGCCCCCCATTTCAAGGCACACTTCCTTCATGTTGGACTGGGCTGCATATTCCAGGAAGCGGCGTCCGGTTTCCGTCGAGCCGGTGAAGGTCAGCGCGTCCACATCCATGTGACGGCCCAGAGGTTCGCCCACTTCGGGGCCAAAACCTGTCACCACATTCATCACGCCGGGCGGGACGCCGGCCTCCAACGCCAGTTCGGCAAGGCGCAGAGAGGTCAGGCTGGTGTCTTCGGCGGGTTTCACAACGATCGAGTTGCCGGTCGCCAAGGCGGGGCCAATTTTCCAAGCCATCATCATCAGCGGGAAATTCCAGGGCAGCACCGCAGCCACCACACCGATCGGTTCGCGGACAATCAGGCCCACCGCATCCGGGGAAGAGGGGGCAATCTGGTCATAGAGCTTGTCTTGCGCCTCGCCGTGCCAACGAATGCAGGAGGCGGTTTCGGGCACGTCGATCTCGAGGCAATCGGCAATCGGTTTGCCGGCATCCAGCGCCTCCATGGCGGCCAGTTCCTCGACATTGTCCATGATCAGATCGGCCAACTTGTGCAGCACGGCTTTGCGCTCAGAGGGGTGCAACCCTGACCAAACCCCGCTTTCGAAGGCGGCCTTGGCAGAGGCGACTGCCGCGTCCACATCCGCCTGCCCGCAGGAGGGCAGCGCGGCGATCACCTCGCCATCGAAAGGGTTTTTGGTTTCAAAGGTTGCCCCCGAAGCGGCCGGCTGGAAGGTTCCGTCGATCAGGATCCCGTCAGGCAGCTTGAGTTTTGTCATGATTTCGCTGTGCGCGTTCATCGGGTGCTCCTTCATCGGTGTCAGTGCCGGCCTTGGGGCGCAGCGATTTGGGGTCGTACATGGGTTTGAGGCTGGCCGTGGCATCGTAGAGACGGCCTGCGATCTCGATCTGGTAACGGCTGGACAGCATATCGGCGGGCTTTTCACCGGTGGCCGCGCAGGGCACGTAGCCCATCCCGACAGAGCCGCCGATGGCGTGGCCGTAATTGGCCGACGTCACATAGCTGACGATCTTGCCGTCGCGCAGGATCGGTTCATTGTGGTGCAGATGTGCGCTTGGATCGGTCAGGCAGAACTGCATCATGCGCCGCTCAAGCCCGGCCTCTTTCTTGCGCAGCACGGCCTCCCGGCCAAGGAAATCTGCCCCGCCCAGCTTTTCGGTCTTCACTGCGAAGCCGAGCCCGGCCTCCAGAACGTGGTCTTCGTCGGTGATGTCGTGGCCGAAATGGCGAAAGCCTTTCTCGATCCGGCAACTGTCCATGGCGTGCAGCCCACACAGTTTGAGCCCGTGATCGGCACCTGCAGCGAGGATCTCCTCGAACACATGCGCTGCCTGATCGGCTGGCACGTACAGCTCCCATCCCAATTCGCCCACATAGGTCACCCGGTGGGCGCGGGCCAAGCCCATGCCGATCTCGATCTCTTTGGCGACACCGAACGGGTGCGCGGCATTGGAGAAATCATTTGGCGAGACTGCCGCCAGCACGTCGCGCGCCCGCGGACCCATCAGCGGCAGCACGGCTTCGCCCGCGGTCACATCGGTGATCACGGCAAACCATGTGCCAAGATGTTTGCGCAGCCAGGCCAGATCGCGCTGCAGCGTTGCACCGGGCACAACAAGGAAATAGGCGGTTTCTGACAGGCGGGTGACGGTCAGATCGCTTTCGATCCCGCCCCTGTTGTTGAGCATCTGCGTGTAGACGATGCGCCCTGCCGCGACATCCATATCCGCGCCGCAGACATGCTGAAGGAAGGCGCAGGCATCCGGCCCTTCAACGCGGATCTTGCCGAAGGACGACATATCCAGAAGGCCCACGCCATCGCGCAGGGCCAAATGCTCGGCGCGCTGGTTTTCAAACCAGTTCTGGCCGCCCCAATCATAGCGGTATTCCCGCTCCTGCCCCTCGTTGGCGAACCAGTTTGCCCGTTCCCAGCCGGCGGTTTCGCCAAAGACGGCCCCGTGTTCCAGCAGGTGATTGTGCAATGGCGAGCGGCGCACGCCGCGCGCGGTTTCAGGTTGGCGGAACGGGTAGTGATCGGCGTAGAGCAGCCCCAGCGTTTCGGTCACGCGCTCCTTGAGGTAGCTGCGGTTGCGCTGGAAGGGCTGCACCCTGCGGATGTCGACCTCCCACAGATCGAAGGGAGGCTCGCCATCATGCATCCACTGCGCCAGCGCCATCCCCGCCCCACCCGAGGAGACAATCCCGATCGAGTTGTATCCGGCCGCAACCCAGTAGCCGCCCAGTTCAGGTGCCTCTCCGAGGTAGTAGCGATCATCGGGGGTAAAGCTTTCAGGGCCATTGAAGAAGGTATGGATGCCTGCCTCGGCCAACATCGGGAAGCGGTTTACGGCCGCCTCCAGAATGGGCTCGAAATGGTCGAAATCCTCGGGCAGTTGATCGAACTCGAAATCTTCCGGGATGCCGTTCATGCCCCAGGGCTTGGCGCGGGGTTCAAAGGCGCCCAGCAGCATCTTGCCGGCATCTTCTTTATAATAGGCGCATTCATCTGGCACGCGCAGAACAGGCAGTTGGGGCAGGCCGTCTATGCCCTCGGTCACGATGTAGAAATGCTCGCAGGCGTGCAACGGCAGCGACACGCCCGACATGTTGGCCAGATCACGGGCCCACATGCCCGCGCAATTGACCACCAGATCCGCCTGGATATGCCCCTGTTCCCCGTCCAGCTCCCAGTCGACGCCGGTGACCCGGCCCCCATCCTGCGTGACCGCCGTGACCTTCACGCCCTCTGCGATCTGCACGCCGCGATTGCGCGCGCCCTTGGCCAGGGCATGGGCGACATTGCCGGGATCAATCTGGCCGTCATTGGGCAACCAGACGCCGGCCGTCACGCCCTCGATGTTCACATGGGGGTAACGGTCCAGCACCTCATGGGGGGACATTTCCTCAACCTCGATCCCATAAACCCGGGCCAGCGCAGCAGAGCGCAGAATCTCTTCTTTGCGGTGTTCTGTCAGCGCCACAGTGATCGAGCCGGTCTGTCGGAAGCCGGTATGCATCCCGGTTTCCCGCTCCAACTCGGCGTAGAGATCGGTGGAATACTTAGCCAGACGCGTCATGTTCTGGCTGCCGCGCAACTGACCGACCAGCCCCGCCGCATGCCAGGTGGTGCCGCTGGTCAGCTGCTTGCGTTCCAGCAGCACGACATCCGTCCAACCCAGTTTCGCCAGATGGTAGGCAACCGAGCAGCCAGACACACCGCCACCTATGATGACGACGCGGGCAGAGGGGGGAAGTGCAGTCATCTCGTCGTTTTCCTTGATCAGAGGCCGAGGCGGTCGAGCACACGGAACCAGGCGACCGTGGCGCCGACGCCCAAGTGGCGAAAGCGGTGAAAGGGGATGGGGCGGGCCTTGGAGACCGGAAAATCAAGTTCGTCTTGTGGGCAACCGCTGGCCCAATCCGCAAGCAGGGTGCCCATGACTGTCGCCATGCCGACGCCGCGCCCGTTGAAGCCAATGCCCGCCATCACGTTCGGGGCAATCAGATGCATCCCGGGCTCATGGTTGCGCGTCATGGCGACGTTGCCGCCCCAGGCATGTTGCCAGGCCACCCCTTTGAGCTGTGGGTAAAGCTGCTCTGAGATTTCCCGCAGGGCTTGCTGGCGCTTGAGAACATCGGCGTCTTTCATGGCGCCGCGCCCGCCCATGATGAACCGCCCCTGCGCATCCTTGCGGAAGTAGAGGATCAGCCGACGCGTATCTGTGGGGGAGTGCCCCTCTGGCAGGATCGAACGGGCCACATTGTCCGACAGCGGCTCTGTGGCCACCTGAACCGATGTCACCGGAACAACCGAACGGCCCAGCGGATTGGCCAGGGGGCCGGTATAGGCGTTGGTGCAGATCAGGGCCCGGGCGGCCGTGACCTTGCCCTGCGCCGTGCTGACCGTGACTGTTTCGCCTTCCGATTTGAGATCCAGAACCCGGCTGTCGCCATGGATTTTTGCACCGGCTTTCTCTGCTGCGGCCGCAAGGCCGAGCGCGTAGTTCAGCGGATGCAAATTGCCGCCGCGCCGGTCGATCAGGCCGCCAACATAGCCCGAATAGCCCAGAATGCGCGCCATTTCAGCGGCATCGATTTCATCCACCGCATGGCCGGTCTTGCGCCATTGGCGCCCGGTTTCCTGCAGCTTGCGCATCGTGCGTTCATTGGTGGCAGAGCGGACCCAGCCAACATTCGCCGCATCGCATTGGATCCCGTGCTTCTTGATCAGATCAAAGACCAGCGCCCCGCCCCCGGCGGCGCGTTCGCACATGCGATGCCCAAGCGCGCCGTATTTGGCCTCCAAAACGTATGGATCATCCTTCAGGCCGGGATTGACCTGGCCGCCATTGCGGCCCGATGCGCCCCAGCCCGGGGTCTCTGCCTCCAACACGATGACCCGGTGACCCTCTTCGGCAAGGTGCAGCGCGGCAGAGAGGCCAGTGAAGCCCGCGCCGATCACCACAGTCTCGGCCTCTGCCGCGCCGGTCAGCGCAGGCCGTTCGGGCGCGGCATTGGCCGTTGCCGCCCAGAGGCTGGCCGAGAGCGGCGCGCGCTCGTGAGGGATGCGGGCTACCTGATTCATGCGGCTGCCTTGGTCTCCACGGGGCTGGCCAAATAACGCTCCAGCGGCTCAGTTGTGTGCGCCTCGCCCGCCAGTTCGGCCTTGAGGAATGCAATGGCAACGGCCTCATGCTCGGTCATGCGGGCCAGCAGAGGGCGATCGGCCTCGGGGGCCATGGCTTCAAGTGCCTCAAAGGCCGGCATGTAGGCGGGAAAGCTGTCATGCATATAGGTGATCAGCCCGTCCCAATCCTGCGGCCCTTCCGAGGCATAGGCCCGCCCGGAGGCCTGCAACTCAGCCGTGGGCCGTGGCGTGAGCCCGTAGCGGTCGATCAAAGGTTGGACGATGGCGGCGCAGTGGCGTTCAACCTCGGCCAGCATGCGCATCTTGTCGGCGCGGGGCCCCGGCTCGACGATATCTGCCAAGGCGTGATACCAGGCCTCGCCCTCGATCTCTTCTTCGTAATAGGCAAGCAGGGTCTCGAGATAGGCCTTGCTGGGGGCCTGTGTGCCTGGGGCCTGCGTGTCGGGTAGGGTCGCGCCCACATCGATGCGGTCATGCTTCAAAGGCTGGTCGATATCGATGATCTCATCGGTCTCCACGGCAAAGCGATGCCCGGCGTAGGTAGCGGCGGCGATGATCGCGGGGGCATCGCAATCGCCGAGGCGGCGCAAGGTGAAGGGCAGCTTGTCGATGTCGCCATCCACCGTGGCCAGCAGATCGCGGTAGAGCGCATCTTTGGGCGCGCGCTGGGTGACCAGCACACAGGCAGACGCGGCGACCGCCCTGAGGGCCCCGGTATACTGGCATTCCAATATGGCTGCTTTGCCATCAAACACCGTGACCGCATGGGCCGTAACAATGTCGACGCCAACTTCCATCAGCCGTGTGCGAATGCGCCAGCGCTCGGAGGTCTTGCCGGCCCACGCGGATACGCTGTCTTCTTCAGTGACATATGTCACAGGGTGGCCTTCGGCGCGGATCTTTTCGGCCAGAACTGAGGCCATGTAGTAATTGTCGGTGTCGAAGATCACGGTGGGGCCGTTTGGCACGTCACCATCCATGATGTCATCGGGGGTGTAGACACGGGTATCCGCTGTTGCGACATCGACATAGGCCTTGCCGTCAAAGCGATCGCGCCGCCATTCGGCCCCAGTGGCAATGCCCACGTGATCGGCGCCCACATCGAGGATGTCCTGCGCTGTCATCGGGCTGTCAGGATAGACCTCCACATTCGGCATTTTCCAAAGCTGCTGCTGTCGGTAATCCCGCACGCGGATATATTCGCTCATGCCGGGCAGGGCCGCTTCCCGTGTGACGCGCCCACCGATTTCCTTGCGGGCGTCGGCCAGCATCACGGAATAGCCGCGCGCCCCCAAGGCGCGGGCCGCTTCAAGCCCGGCGGGGCCTGCGCCCACGATCAGGACTTTCGCATCGGAGGTCGCGGCGGGTACCTTTTCGGGATGCCAGCCCTTGCGCCACTCCTCGCCCATGGTGGGGTTCTGGGTGCAGCGGATGGGGGTGCCGGTGCTGTCGCCCGAGTAGCAAATGTTGCATCCGATGCATTCGCGGATGTCTTCCAGCCGGCCTTCTTCGATCTTTCGGGGCAGGAACGGATCAGCGATCGACGGGCGGGCCGCGCCGACGAAATCCACGATGCCGCGCTTGACCAGAGACACCATGCTGTCGGGCGACGTATAGCGGCCCACGGTCACAACAGGTTTGCTCGTCTGGGTTTTGACCCAGCTCATATAGGGCTCGAGCGGGCCTTCCTTGGCAAAGCGCGACACAGCCATTTCCAAAGAGTAGTCGGCGATGTTGATGTCCCACAGGTCAGGCAGTTCGGCCAGCATCGCAAACATGTCATGCCGTTCGCCCCATTGCGGCACGCCATCCTCTCCGATGGTTTCATCGGCCTTGAACCGAACGGCCACTCCGCATCGATCGCCCACGGCATCTTTGGTGTCCTCGATCAACTCGCGCACGAGGCGGACCCGGTTTTCCAGGCTGCCGCCATATTCATCGGAGCGCGTGTTGCTGCGGGGATCGAGGAAATTGGCCAGCAGATAGCCATGCGTGGCGTACACATAAACCACATCGAAGCCGGCATCGCGGGCCCGGATGGCAGCCTTGCGGTGCCAGCGCCGCAAGTTGCGAATATCGGTCTTGTCCATCGCGCGTGTCTGGAATGGATGGCCCGCCAGATTGGGCAGGCTGGCCACGTCCATGGGCACTTCGCGGGTATAGAGATTGGGTGAGCGTGCGCCGGAATACCACAGTTCTGCGCCGGCCAAAGCGCCATGTTCATGCAGCGCATCCGTCATCAAGGAATGGGCGCGGATGTCGCTGTCATCCCACAAAGAGGCCGACACATGGGGCAGATCGTCAGAACTGGGGTGGATCGAGTTATACTCGGTGCAGACCACACTCCAGCCGCCTTCCCCCTTGACCCCGCGCATGGCGGCCAGCGTCCGGGGGCGCAAATGCCCCATGCCCGTGCAGTGGGGCACCTGGAAGAAGCGGTTCTTGGCGGTTACGGGACCGATCTGAACCGGCTCGAAGAGGATGTCGTAGCGAGGGTCTCTGCTCATGGCTGCGCTCCTTTGGTCTAGTCGGCTGACAGCGCGGGCAACTCGCGCCGGAAGGGGACGCCGTCGCTGGCAGGTTCGCCCAATTCGCGGGCGTAGCGGTGGCCTGAATAGACTGCTGCTGCGATGGTGCCGGGGGCGATGCAGTCACCGATTTTGCGGAGTGAGGGCACGTCGGAGCGCCCGGCGATAATGTCTGCGGCCTGCAGGTATAGCGCCTCATCCGGCAGCCGCATGGTCACTGGTACGAATGTCTCGCAGGCAAGAGTATAAGTCTGCCCCGTATAACCGCAGGTCAGTGAGACGTGGTCTTTGCGGCAGGCCGCAACGCTGTGATTGGGAACAATCTGAACCCCCATCTTCATCAGTCGCGATTGAATTCGGTGCTGTTCGAGGGTGTTGTGGGTCCAGGTTGAAACATCTGCAGCGGGTGTGACCAGTGTGACCGCGTGGCCTTCGGCACGCAGCTTCTCGGCCAGAACGCTGCCCATGTAATAGTGTTCGTCATCATAGATCACGACAGGGCCCGACGCCTCTGCCCCATCCATCAGTTGATCCGGCGTCAGGACATGGGCGTTGGCATCCGTTTCAATCGGCGCATAAAGTGCCCGCCCAACGCCCGTGGAGACCCATTTTGCCCCGGTGGCAATCACAATGTGATCTGCGCCAAACTCAAGCAACTGATCCGCGCTCAGCGTGCTTTCCAGATAGGTATCCACATTGGCCATCTGGCTGATTTGATACTTGCGGTAATCGATCACGCGGCGCCATTCACCGAGGCCCGGCAAGCGGCCTTCCCGGTTCAAACGCCCGCCCAATTCAGAGGCGGCATCCGCCAGTGTCACGTGGTAGCCGCGTTGCCCCAAGGCCCGCGCAGCTTCCAGCCCGGAAGGCCCGCCCCCGACGATCAGCACGCTTTCCTCGGCATGGGCCTTTGCAATCCGCTCCGGGTGCCAGCCTTTGCGCCATTCCTCGCCCATGGTCGGGTTTTGGGTGCAGCGCAGGGGCACAGAGTGGAAATCTGCCGAAACGCAGATATTGCACCCGATACATTCGCGGATGTCCTCGAGCCGGCCTTCTTCCACCTTCTTGGGCAGGAAAGGATCGGCGATAGAGGGCCGTGCCGCCCCGATCAGATCCAGCGCGCCGGACTTGATCAGGGACACCATCGCATCTGGCGAGGTGTAGCGGCCAACCCCCACCACGGGTTTCGAGGTCACCTTCTTGACGAAGGACACGTAGCTGTCCTGAAAGCCCGACTGCGCAAAGCGCGAGGTCATGGAGTCATTGTCCCAGTCGGAAACATTCACATCCCAGAGGTCAGGATATTCTGCCAGCATCTCGACGACATCGCGGCCTTCGCCTTCGCTGGTCAGGCCCGCCGATCCCATCAGTTCATCCACGGCAAACCGGGTGGCGATAGCGCAGCGGTCGCCCACTGCGTCTTTCACATCGGACAGAATTTCCCGGTAGAGACGGACCCGGTTTTCGAGGCTGCCGCCATAAGCATCGCTGCGATCATTGTAGCGGCGCGACAGGAAATGAGAGATCACGCTGAGATCATGGCCGGCATAGACATAGATGATGTCAAAGCCCGCCTTCTTGGCCCGGATTGCGGCCTCTACGTGGTAGCGGCGGACATCTCGGATATCCTGCAGATCCATCGCGCGTGCCTGGATCGGCTCGCGGTAACTGACCGGCCGGGCCGACACCGTCATCGGGATCTCGCGGCTATAGCGGTTTGCTGTGTGCAAGCCGTCATAGCAGGGCTCGATCCCCGCAAGCCCGCCATGGGCGTGGATCTTGTCGCACATCTTGGCCATCACGGGGATGTCCCGATCATCCCAGAAGCGGCCCTCGATCACTGGGGTGAGTTCGGAGCTGTGGTGAATCTCAACCTGTTCGGTGCAGACCACGCCCCAGCCGCCTTCGGCCTTGATGCCCCGCATCTCTGCCATGGAGGAGGGGAACTGGTGCCCCATCCCGTTGCAATGGGGCACCTGATAGAACCGGTTCTTCGTGGCCACAGGCCCGATCTGAACAGGCTCGAACAGGATGTCGTAGCGCGGATCGCGCTTGGAGGGCACGAAGTCGGTTTCAACGCGGGTCATTCGCTAATCGCTTTCTGTAGCTTTTGCTTTGCGGCGCCGCGTGCATCGCACGACGAGCAGGCCCCGCTCTCCATTGAGGCAAGCGCCATCTGCGCTGCGTTTTCACCGCTCAGATGTGCGCCTGAGCAGAGCGCGGCGAGGGGCACGCCCACGGCCTCGCCCGCAAAGAAGACGCGGTCGCCAAGGGGGTCTTTAAGGTCTTGGCGCGCGCCAAACCGCCCCGGTTTGGCAGCGGCATAGGCCCCCCGGGTGAACGGGTTGGCGTGCCAGTCGCTCATGTGGCCCTTGATGAAATGCTTGCGCGCGTCACTGCCAACGGCCTTGGCAAACTCTTCCAGGGCGAAGTCAATTGCCACATCGGCTCCCTTGGCCGACATGTCCCAGGCGAAGTCTCCGCCAAGGAAGCCAACGGCAAGGTCAAGCCCGGTCGGGAATGTCACGAAATAGCAGGCTTCAGCAGGCACTTGCTGGCTGGGCAGGGCGTAGCTCAGCCAGTTGTTCGGGGTCAGCCCGAAGCGTTCACCATCAAACTGCAGGGCGACCTTTGTCAGAAGGCCCATGGGCAGATCCTGCACGGCCTGCTGTTTCGCGACGGGCAACTCCGGGGTGAACCGGATGCCCCCGGCGGCGAGCACACCGGGTGACACTGTCACGATGCAAGTCTGGGCTGAAATGGTGCCGTCGGAGGTGATGATCTTCACGCCATCGCCGGACCAATCAATGGCCTCAACTGCGGTATTGAGCTTCACCGGCACATCGCGGCCAAGCGTTGCCACAAGCGTGCCCAAGCCTTCGCGCACAAGGTAGTTCACCTGGTACTCCGCATAGGCGTTCATATCCGCCGTCGAGACATTGGCCATGTCCATGCCATATCCCATCGTGGTCCATGTCTGGGCTTCGGCGGAATAGGGCATGCCCTCGGGCAACACGCTGGCAATCGACACATCGTCCGCCTGCCAGACTTCCTCATAAAGGGTCTCGAAGGCGCGGTCATATTTCGCCTTTTCCTTGCGGGGGGCTGGGGCACCATCGATGCGGAATGAATCAGAAGCTGAATTGTGATCCACCAGTTTGAACCCAAGGTCTTGGGCCAAGGAGACATGGGGCAGATTTCTGGGGCCCTGCAGCCACGCGCAGCCCTGATCGTAAGGCACGCCGAATGTATCGGATTCCGTGTAGGCCCGGCCACCGATGCGATTGGAGGCCTCCACGACCAGCACGCTGCGGCCTTCGGCCATCAATTTGCGCGCCGCCCCAATCCCTGCAGAGCCTGCGCCGACAATCACCACATCGGGATTGGTGGGCAAGGCGCTCGCCATGCCGCCAAATGCCACTGCTCCCATCGCTCCGCTCATGAACGCCCTCCGTGTGAACCCAGTTTTCTTCTGTGCTTCAATTGTCATTTGATCGATGCCGTTTCCGGCGTTGCGCCGGCCTTGAAATGCTCTGGCAGATTGTGACTGAGCAGCGACCAGAGCCGTGCCTTGGCATCGTCAACGGTCAGCCAGTCTGGATAGAGCATGATCCCCAGCCACAGCCCGTCTGCCATGCTTTCAATCGATTGCGTCAGGCCGAACGGATCGATTTCCTGCTGCGGGCTGGTCTTTGCCAAGGCCTCCAGTAAGGTTTCCAGCGCCAGACCCCGTTCGGTGTCAAACTCCTCGACCATCTCGCGGTAGTAGGCGCGGTACTGCGCTTCGCCGAAAAATGCGAACCAAACCCGAAGCTTGGTATCGGTCAGGATGTCCTCGTGGAAATTCGCCTCGATGATGCCCCATAGGCGCTCTGCGTCACTGAGATCGGGCTGGGCTTGTACGGCAGACCACCGGTCGCGCAGCTCCTCGGCAAGGAAGTTGAGCGTGGATTTCAACAGGTTTTCCTTGCTGTCGAAATGCAACATCACCGTGCCCACGGACAGGCCCGCGCGCTTTGCAACCTGCGCTGTGGTCGTGCCGGAAATGCCCCGCTCGGCAATGGCGTCGAGTGTCGCCTCGATCAGCTGCTGCTGTCGGACTTCCTTTGGGGCCGTTCTGCGGACCTTCTGTTGGATCTCTACATTCATGTTTCAAACATCTTTCATTTGCCATCCAGCACGATCAGAGCGTCGTCGTGCCAGCTGAGCCAAACGGGGGCGCCTTCCTCAAGCGCCCGGATTTCACCAAGATCGGCATTCTGCGCGGACACGGCCATCGGCTCAACACAGCCGGGCACGCGGATATGAAAATGGGACCGTTCGCCCAGATAGCTTGTCATCTCCAGATTGCCCTGCATGGCGGGCCCGTCCGGTGCTGCGCGATGCAAAACGATCTTCTCAGGCCGAATGGCGAGGCTCAGCCGATCCCCTTCGACAATGGCAGGGTGTGGCGTGGGAATGTCGATCTCGCCCACGGCATCGATATCCAGCTTGGTATGTCCGTTGACGCGGGACAGCACCCTACCATCGAGGAAGTTCATCGTGCCGATGAAGCTGGCCACATCCCGTGTGCGCGGCTGTTCATAGAGAGCATTGGGGGTATCCACCTGCAAAACATCGCCCCCCTGCATGACAGCGATACGGTCTGACAGCGTCAGCGCTTCTTCCTGGTCATGGGTCACGAAGACGAAGGTGATCCCAACGGAACGCTGCAACCGCCGCAGTTCAAGCTGCATCTGTTCGCGCAGTTGCTTGTCCAGTGCGCCCAAGGGTTCGTCCAGCAGCAGCACCTTCGGCTTCAGGATCAGCGCCCGCGCAAGCGCGACGCGCTGCCGTTGACCGCCGGAAAGTTCATCCGCCTTGCGATCGCCGTAGCCGGCGAGTTGCACCAGATCGAGCATCTCATCGACCATTGCATTGCGCTTGGCCTTGGGCAGGCGCTGCTTGCGCAGCCCGTAGGCGATGTTGTCGCGCACGTTCAGGTGGGGGAAGATCGCATAGTTCTGAAACACCATGTTGACCGGCCGCTCAAAGGGCGGCACGTCTGACATGGGTTGCCCGTCGATGAAGATCTCGCCCTGGCTGGGCGTCTCAAATCCCGCAAGCATGCGCAGAAGAGTGGTTTTGCCACAGCCCGATGCACCGAGCAGCGAGAAGAACTCGCCCTGCTGGATATCCATCGAAATGCTCTCGATGGCGCGGAAACTGCCGAAGGACTTGCCGACATTGCGGATGGAGATGAAACCGTCAGAAGACATGCGCGGCATTCCTTAGCTTTGGGATTCTTCGGGCTCGATTAGGCCCAGTCGCCCGACCCACAGCGCAACAAACACCAGCAGGAAGGACACAAGAAGGATGATGGAGGCCAGTGCCAGAACAGACGGGAAATTCTGAGGGAATCGCAGCTGGGTCCAGATGAACATGGGCAGCGTCGCGTCCGTTCCGGTCAGGAAGAAGGCCATGATGAATTCGTCAAACGAGATGGTGAAGGTCAGCAGCAGGCTGGCGATAACCCCGGGCAAGACCAGCGGGAATGTCACGCGCCAGAAGGTGAACCAACCATTCTCGCCAAGATCGGCTGAGGCCTCTTCCATGGATTTGTCAAAGCCTTCGAAGCGGGGCAGCAATGTTGCAACTGCAAAGGGCAGGCACACCACCAGATGTCCAAGCGTGACTGTGTAAAGCGACAGCGAGACGCCCAATCTGCTCAGCAAAATCAATAGCGACACCCCGAAGATGATGCCTGGAATGACAAGGGGCAGCATTACGAACGCCACGATGGCATTCTGGCCCGGCAGGCGCGAACGTGTGATGGCCCGGGCGGCCAGCGTGCCCAGGATCGTCGAGATGATCGACACCGCAACCCCCACCCGCATGCTGTTGCCGAGCGAGTCCCATACTGCGGACCGCTCCCACAGTTCTATGTACCATTGGAAGGTGAAGCCGCTGAGGGGGAATTTCACATAGAGGCTGTCATTGAAGCTGAACAGCGGGATGAACAGGATCGGCACATAGAGCACTGTCAGGAAGGCGGCAGCGTAGATTTTCAGGCCGCGGTTCGGGCGCTTGATATAGGAAAGTTCGCTCATACCACGGACTCCTGCGATTTGCGCGTCACGAACAGGAACACCAGTCCCACCGCTGCGATCCAGAGGGTGAGGATCACCGACAGCGCCGCCCCCATGGGCCAATTGTTCACGGCGCCAAACTGCAGCTGAATGAGATTTCCGATCATCGGGCTGTTCGGTCCACCGACAAGCGCGGGCGTGATGTAGTCACCCGTGGTGGGGATAAAGATCAGGAACGTGGCCGAGATCACGCCGGGGATCGACAGCGGCAAGGTGATCCGGAAAAACCGGCGCGCGGGCCCGTCCCCCAGATCGGCGGCCGCTTCAAGCAAAGAGCGATCGATCTTCTCCAAGGAGACATACATCGGAAGGATCGCAAAGGCGGCCCAGGCATGGGCCAGCGTGATAATCACGGCTGTCTGGCTGTACAGCAGGAACTCTAGGGGCGCATCGATCAGCCCCAAACCCAACAAGCCAGAGTTGATCACGCCCTCGTAGCCGAGGATCACCTTCCACGAGAACACCCGCAGCAGATAGGATGTCCAGAATGGCAGCGTCATCAATATGATCCAAAGCATCTTGTTGCGATGGACGTGAAACGCGACGTAGTAGGCCATCGGGTAGCACAGGAGAACTGTGGCCACCGTGGTAATCCCCGAAATCCAGAAGGACCTTGCAAGGAAGGCATTGTAGATCGGCACGTCCATGGCTGTCTGGTAGTTGGCCATCGACATCGTCGTGTCGAAGTCAAAGCCGTCCCGGGTCCAGAAGCTCATGGCGATGAGGATCGTGAAGGGGATCAGCATCCCGACAACCATGACCAGCAAAGCCGGAGACAGAAGTAGATAGCCGCGCGCCGTTTCGCTCTTGTACAACATGGAGCGCAGGCCCGACGGGCGCTGGCTGCGCGCACTGGGCGCCGAACTCATCTGGACATCTGCCATTTAGGCCTCCGGGTACGATTGTGCCCGGGGCGCGGCACAGGGGCGCCCCGGGGCTCCGTTCAGGTCAAGAAAGGCTCAGAAGCCCGCCTTGATCATCTCGAACGTCTCGTTCATCCGGGACTCCCAGTTTTGATCCTGTGGGATCATGAAGTGACCAGCGCCGAGGATATCTGCAGGGTTCTTCGACAGGCCAAGGCCGACAAGGGTTTCGTCATCGAATTCGTCGAAGGCGCGGGCGTTGGAGTGGCCATAGCCATATTCGCCAATCATGAACTGGCCGGCTGCCGGGCTCAGCATGGCGTCGATCATCTCATAGGCTTTGTCCACATTGGGCGCATCCTTGTGGAGCATGATCCCGCACACCCATGTCAACTGTCCTTCCTTGGGCTTGGCAAATTTCACGGGCACTTCGTCATACTGCAAGGCTACAGCAGAGCTGTTCCATGTCATTGCCGCGACCATCTCGCCGGAGGCCAGCGCCTGCTCGAGGGTCGTGGTGTCATCGGAGTACAGGCGGATCAGCGGGCGCTGTTCGCGCATCACGGCAGAGATGCGCTCGAAGGCATCATCGGTGGCGATGTCCTTGAACGGTACGCCGGCCTTGATCGCCCCGCACCACCAGGCGTCGCCGCCTGAACCGAGCGAGCCAAGGCGACCGCCGTAGCGCTGATCCCAGAGCATATCCCAGCTTTCCTCGCCTTCCAGCTCGAACAGGTCCGTCCGGTAGGTGATTGACGTGCCGCCCCAGTCAAACGGGGCCATCCAAGTGCCCTGATCGTCGACATTCTCAGCCATGTTGACCAGTTCGGGCATCACATCGCCCCAGTTTGACAGGCGTGACGTGTCAATTGGCTGGAACAGGCCAGACTGCTTCCAGCGCTTCAGCCCGGCATTGCAGGGATGGGCGGCATCAACCACGAAGCCGCCGCGCATTTTGGTCAGGGCTTCCTCGGTGCCGCCGAAGATGGAGAAGTTTGGCGGAACGCCGTTCTTCTCAATGTAGGAGGGATAGAAATCGGCGATGTCATATCCGCCCCAGGTGAAAATCGTGGCTTCGTCGGGATTGGATGCCATTGCGCGCCGGGGCAGCAGTGGCGCTGTCATGAGGCCCACGCCCGCCGCGAGCAGCGATCGCGTGAAAGCCCTCCGCGAAAGTTCCCCGTTTCTGACTGCATTTAAATTGTCGACGACATCCATGATCTTCTCCCCTTTCCGGTACTGAAGTTCTTTCTGTACACGGCCCCCTCACTGAATGACCGTTCATTCAAGAATGTTATTGACGAACTCACCCGTCAAGCGTTTTTGTCGCAGGCAGGAAAGAATCTGCCTGTGCCCTGAAATAAGGCGACTTCTTTGGGGGCAATGGCGCGCAGTACAGCACGAGGGGAAAGCACATGACTGAAAATTCACCGTTCGCTGAACAAAAAGCCGGGGCCGATCCGTTTTCGGTTGTTCGAATCGAGCATGACGGGCCCGCCGGTGTCGGCCTCACAGAGTGGGAGAAACTTGATCCCGCAACTCTTGCCTCGGGAGAGCCTGTTCAGAGGGGCCATTTCTACGGGCTGAATGAAGAGAGCGGTTATTCGATGGGGGTCTGGGATTGCACAGCATTTGACGATGCGCCCGGCCCCTATCCGGTCGATGAGTACATGGTGCTGCTTGAGGGCAGCGTGATTATGGCCCAGCCAGATGGCACGGAAACCGTCATCAATGCCGGGGATGCCTTTGTTTTGCCGCGTGGGCTGGACTGCCAGTGGAAGATGCCGGGATACGTGCGCAAGATTTTCATGATTGTAGAGGGCGATGGTCGTGCCGCCTCCAGCAACCCCTCGCATGCACGGGTGACAGTCCCAAGCTTTGCGCCCCTGTCATCCCCGTCTGAAGGCGCTGTCTCTTCCCACGAGCAGGTTTTTCTGAGCGCGGACGGGCGCATGGGTGTCCAGCGCATCGATTTCCATCACGCAGTCGAAGGCCCTGTTCCCATGGCGGGAGAGTGCCTGGTGACAGTTCTCGAGGGGTCGGTAGAAATCGAAGGACATCAATTTGCGAAGGGTGACAGCTTTCAGCTACTTGCCAACGCAAAACCGGATTGGAAGATTGCCGCTGGCACACGGCTGATCCTCGCGGCGTATACGGCCTGACAGTTTTGAAGGGGGAGGCGCGCAGGGCGCATGCCCCCTTCAACCAAGGGTTTTGATGATCTTCTTGGCGAGCTTTCGGCCATTGTCATAGGCGCCGTTTGCGAGGGCAGCCCGCTCCCCGGCAACAGCCTCCCCTGCGAAGAATACCTTCTTGCCCAAGGATTTCCCCAATGCCTTGCGCGCCCCTTTATGGCCGGGCCGTTCAACCGCATAGGCCCCAAGGGTGAGCGGGTTTGTTGCCCAGTCGGTCATCAAGCCTTTGCGAAAGTGCTTTCTGGCATCCGAGCCGACCATCCCGACCAGTTCGCCCAGCGCGAAATCAACTGTCTCATCGGCCCCAGCTCGTGACAGCTCCCATCCCAGATCACCGCCAATATTGCCAAACAGGTAGTCGTGCCCGCAGGGCCAGCCGATGAAGAAGCAGGCCCGCGCAGGCATGTCCTCCGGTACCTTATAGGTGACCCATGCATTGTCTTTCAGGCCGAGTTTTGCGCCATCAAACAACATGGGCACTTTGACAAGCAGGCCCATCGGCACGCCATGCAGCGCCTCCTGTTGCCGTATGGGCATCTCGGGCACGAATGTGATCGCGCCAGAGGCGAGAACGCCCGTCGATACGGTGACAAGGCAAGCCCGCGCGCGCAGCGTGCCCTGATCTGTGTCGATCTGAACGTCAGACCCGCTCCAGTCGATGCGCTTCACCGTTGTGTTCAAGGCCACGGGCAGCCCTGTGCCCAAACTGGCCACAACGCTTCCGTAGCCTTCCTTGACGAGATAGCTGGGCTGATCATCTGCCTGATCCCAATGGTCGATCGGGGACAGGTCCTTGAAGTCGACGCCGTAATCCATCGGCCCCAGCCACGACTGAGCCGTGCCGGAAAAGGGCAGATCTTTGGGCAACACATCCGCCGCCGGGCCGTCAAACCCCTTGCGCCCTGCTGTCTTCAAGGTGTCGTCCAGCGCGGCGCGGGCCGCTTCGAATGCCTCTTCTTCGGCATCTGTGGCCGGGCGGCCCTCCACGAATAGCTGTGATGGCGCCTCGGTATGGTTGATCAACTGGTAGCCAAGCGCCCGAGCATGTTTGACCAATGAGTTCTTGTTTGCCCCCGACATCCACGAACAGCCCATGTCGACAGGCACGCCAAACGCGGATGTGTCGGTCCAGGCGCGCCCCCCGATCCGCCCAGCGGCTTCGAGGATCTGCACAGTGTAGCCGGCCTTCTGCAATCGGCGCGCGGCCGCCAAGCCCGCAGCGCCCGCGCCGACGATGGCCACATCAGGGGTTGAGTGGCGTGATGTGTCGCGTTGGGGCGTGGACATGGGGGCGTGTCTTTCTGAGATACTTGCCGGCGTGCTGGCCGTGTCGTTGTGCACAACCTGTGATGGTCGCTGCGCAAGAAGTATAGGTGCCGCCCGCCGTTGGACCATCCCCACTGCCGCAATGATGAGAGTCTGGATTGGCCTCGAAGCAAATTGGCCTGCTCTGGATCGTGCATGATGGAACGCGCGCAGCGCGCCTTTGCCGCCAGGTCTGCCAAATGGCGTCAGCCTGCTGGGGACAGTGTGACGCCCACAGAATTCGTGCGGTGGTTGCCAACATCGGTATCGGCGGGCTTCCAGCGGCGCAGACGCAGCGCATTTGCCAAGACAAACACGGAGCTGAGCGCCATGGCTGCGGCCGCAACCATTGGTGACATCAGGATACCAAATCCGGGATAGAGCACACCCGCAGCAACCGGGATGAGTGCCGTGTTGTAGGCAAAGGCCCAGAACAGGTTTTGCTGAATGTTGCGGATCGTGGCGCGCGACAGGGCGACGGCATTGCCAACCCCGGTAAGGGATCGGGACATGAGCACAACATCTGCTGCCTCGATGGCAACATCCGTGCCAGAGCCGATCGCAAGGCCGATGTCAGCCTCTGCCAAAGCGGGCGCATCGTTGATCCCATCCCCCACAAAGGCCACTGGGCCATGACGGGCGCGCAATTCCTTTACGGCGGCCAGTTTGCCATCTGGCAGCACCTCCGAGATGACGGTTTCGATGCCCAATTGCCCGGCGATGACATGTGCCGTGCGATGATTGTCGCCGGTGATCATCGCTACTTCCAGCCCCAGCTTGCGCAAGGCAGCGAGGGCTGCTGGCGTTGTCGGTTTGATCGGGTCAGAGACCGCGATGATGGCGGCCAAGCTGCCATCGATTGCGGCATAGATTGGGGTTTTGCCTTCAGAGGAAAGTTTGGCGCTGGCGGCGGCAAATTGCTCTACATTATGGCCAAGCTGCACCATGAACCGGTCTGCGCCGATGGCGACAGTCTTGTCACCTACATGCGCCTGCACGCCCAGCCCGGTCAGGCTCTGGAACTCTGTTGCGGGGGCCAGATCGATGCCTTCGGCCTGTGCAGCTTTGACGATCGCACGGGCAATGGGATGCTCGGATCTTTCCTCAACCGATGCGATGAGCGACAGGACTTGTTGGTGCTTGAAGCCCGCTGCCACCTGAAGATTGGTGAGGCGCGGCGCGCCCTCGGTAAGTGTGCCAGTCTTATCGAATGCGATCACTTGGGCCTCTTGCAGGCGCTGGAGCGCATCGCCCTTGCGGAACAAAACACCCATTTCCGCACCGCGCCCTGTCCCGACCATGATGGATGTGGGTGTGGCAAGGCCCATCGCGCAGGGGCAGGCTATGATCAGAACGGCCACCATGTTCACGAGGCCAAAGGAAAGCGCTGGCTCTGGGCCGAAGAAAAACCATGCGCAGAATGTCAGCACAGCCAAGCCGATAACAGCGGGGACGAAATAATGCGTGATCCTGTCCACCATCGCCTGAATTGGCAGTTTTCCGGCCTGCGCGTCTTCGACCATCCTTATGATCTGCGCCAGCATCGTATCCTGCCCAATCGCGGTGGCCTGCAGGGTGAGGGTGCCGGTCTGGTTGACCGTTCCGCCGATCACCGTCGTGCCAGAGGTCTTGGGGACGGGCATGGGTTCTCCGGTGATCATGCTCTCGTCAATGTAGCTGCTGCCGCCCTGCACCACGCCGTCCATGGGGATGCGTTCGCCGGGGCGCACCTCGACACGCTCATCCACTCGGATGCTGTCCACATCGACCTCAACAAGAACACCGCTGCGCCAAACATGGGCTGTCTTGGGTGCAAGACGCAAAAGGCGTTGTATGGCTTGAGAGGTGCGGCCCTTGGCGCGCGCCTCCATCCAACGGCCAACGAGGATCAGCGTCACGATCACGGCGGCGGCCTCGTAGTAGACATTGACTGTCCCATCCGGCAGCAGCCCGGGCGCAAAAGTTGCCACAAGGGAGAAGCCAAAGGCCGCGGCCGTGCCCACAGCAACGAGGCTGTTCATATCGGGGGCGCCGCGAACAAGGGCGGGTACCCCTTCGGCATAGAAAGCGCGGCCGGGGCCCAGCAAGACGGCGGTTGTCAGGGCGCATTGGATCAACCAACTGCCCTGCAGGCCCAACGTTTGCAGGATCAGATGATGGATGCCCGGCACCATGTGGCTGCCCATCTCGAGGATCACAACGGGAAGCGTCAGAAGGGCAGCGAAGATGACGCGCTGCCTCAGCGCCTGTGCCTCGGCCGCCTTGCGACTGGATGGGTCGATGGCTGGCCCATCTGCGGACAGAGCGCGTGCTGTCTTTCCCTTACTCTCAACGGCGGCAATCAGCGCCTCTGTGGGCGCCACACCGATAATGGTGGCCCTCTCGGTGGCGAGGTTCACGTCGGCTGCGGTAACGCCGGGCACAGCCAACAGGGCACGCTCCACCCCGGACACACAGCCTGCGCATTTCATGCCGTCTATGGCCAGTCGGGTTGAGGGCAGGGGCACACTATAGCCTGCGCTTTCTATGGCTGCGACCAGCGCGCTCGGTGCAACCCCCTGATCAAATTCAATACCCGCGCGTTCCGTGGCCAGGTTTACGCTGGCCTCAGTGACCCCGGGGATGGCCCGCAAACTGCGCTCGATACGCCCTGCGCAACTGGCGCAGTTCATGCCTGCAACGGGCAGGCTGAGGGCAAGAGAGGGTGCAGGGGTGGCAGGCATAGCGCGCGGTTCCAGTCAGCGGGCGTGAATTTTCATTCTGGACATAAGGTTTCCAGTTACTGGAAGGTCAAGGGCAAGATGTGCTATGAAAGCCCATGCGGCGAACCTGTCGCAGGCAAGGGGTTGGGAGGCCGCAGGCGGATGAATATCTCAGATGTGTCCCGCGTCAGCGGGCTGCCCGCAAAAACGATCAGGTACTATGAGGATATCGGCCTTGTGTGCCCGGCGCGCGGCGATAACGGGTATCGTGATTTCAGCGCGCAGGACGCCCATAAACTATCGTTCCTGGGACGCGCGCGCTCCTTGGGGTTTTCGATTGAGGAGTGCCGCACGCTGCTTTCTCTTTACGAAGATCGAGACCGGGCCAGCGCGGATGTGAAAGCCGTCGCGGCAGAGCACCTTGAGCGCATCGCAGACAAAATTGAAGAATTGCAGGCCCTCAAATCAACGCTCGAAACACTTGTGACGCGCTGTCATGGGGACAATCGTCCGGACTGCCCCATTCTGGAGGGATTGGCTGGCCGGGAGGGGATGCCGGGTTAAGGTCGGCGCGCGCCTTAAACAGCTTGGGCAAAAATGGGGGGCCATGACTGGGTGAGGCAATTCCCCATCGGTTCAGCCTATTGAGACCTCTCCTACGCTTCTGTGGCGGAACTGCGTTTGCTTTGCTGCCTTGCAAAAAACTGCGCCAATCCCGCGCTGCGGCAGCGCATGGTATAACCTTCCGGATATATTTCTCGTTTAACGTGCGTCTGCTAGGAATGATTTCAAGCGCATTCAGCACCAAGCGAAAACGATCTAAGGTAAGGAATTTAGGCACAATTACGGCGCGCAGGCCGCCCTCGCCGCACCCATGTCACAGAGCAGCTCCGCCCTTGTCGAACGATCAGAAGAAAGCGCTGGCCTGCGCCTTCTTTTGATTGCGCTTGCCGGCGCCGTGCTCTTTCACGGCGGGCTGCTGCCCTTCACCCATGGCAATACCTACGACGCGTTCGTCCATATGTTTTTTGCGGACAGCTACTATCGGAGTTGGTTCGATCATTGGGAGCCGCGCTGGTATACGGGCTTTGCAACAACGTCATACCCGCCCGGCACGCACATGGCGATTGCGGGCTTGATGCATATCCTGCCGATACGCAGCGCATTTGTCGTTGTGCAACTGGTTGGCGTGCTTTTGCTGACTGTTGGGGTCTATCGATTTTCGTTGCTTTGGGTTGCGCCGCGTGCGGCCGGATTTGCAGCAATTGTTCTGGTGCTTTCTTCGTCGGTCGCAGAAACGATCCACCTCTTCGGCCAATTGCCGACCATCTTTTCGCTCGGCATTTTCTTGAACGGGCTTCCCTACGTGTATCGCTGGTTGGTGTTTGGACGGGCCAAGGATTTCTTCGTCGCCGTCATTTTTGCCGCAGCAACGACGGCCGCGCACCATGTCACAACCCTTTTTGGCGGGGTATTGTTCGTTCTGCCCCTCGGGCTGCATGCCATGAAGGCCTATGCCGAGTTCAGACCGGCGGACAGCTTGCTGCATATGTTTACACGCTTTGGCGTTCCCCTTGGCAGGGGGCTTCTGCTCGGCATTTTTATGCTGGCGGCTATGTTTCTGACGGTTCTTCCCTACTGGATCTGGTCCATCAATGATCCGATTACACAGGTGCCCATCCCCCATGGCAGCCGGGAAAACTTTCTTGAGCGGTTTGATCTTGGATTTATTTTTTTCGTCCTGCCCTGGGGCGTGTCGCTCCTGTTTCTGCCCTATGCCATCTACAAAACCTTCACCAGCAGGCTTTGGCCTCTGGGTGCTTCACTTCTGCTTAGCACCTTGCTGGGCTTGGGCGGCACCACGCCGATCGGCCGGATCGTTCTTGGAGACGCTTTTGACGTCCTGACCCTCGACAGGTTCACGTTTTGGGCCACGATCCTGATCCTCCCGTTTATAGGTCACATGCTGGAAGGTCTTTTGAACGGGCGATCTGGCGCCATGCTAAGAGCAAGCTTTGGCCGGGGAATTCAGCGCATCCTTCTGGGGGGCATTTTCCTCTGCTACAGCTTCGTAGCTGTATTTGCGGCCATTCTGCCGACGGTAAAACCAACACAGCCAAGGTTTATCGACCCGGAGCCGATCACGCAGTTTCTGCAAAGCGACGATCATGCGCGCTGGCGCTATCTTACGCTTGGGTTCGGCGATCAGTTTGCCTATCTGGCCGCGCAGACGAATGCGCTCTCCGTCGATGGGAATTATCATTCCGCCCGGCGGCTGCCAGACCTGACGCGTTTCTCTGTGGAGCGGCTAGAGAATTCGAAATATCTTGGTGTTCCGGGTCTGGGATCGCTACGCCAATTTCTTGTCAACGCCGACGCTTATCACCTGAAATATCTGTTCTGTAATGACGAGTTCTATGATCCGGTGCTCCACTTTACGGGCTGGACACGGCTCAACCGTTTGCCCAATGGCGTGACAATCTGGGAAAAGCCCGATGTGACGCCATTGCCATCCCTGCTACCACGCAGGGACATACCGATCATCCAGTCATTGATGTGGGGCCTGTTGCCTCCGATCGCTCTGACATTTGCCGGGTGCATTTTTGCCGCCTCGGCTCTGCGCCGCAATTTTGGCATTCGCTCTGCCGATCTCAGGCCGCTGATCGAGCAGCGGGTCACGTATTCTAATCCGCAGAAGGTGCGCCGGATCGTCCTTGGGTTGGGGTGGTCCACTGTCCTTGCGAGCAGCTTGGTAGCAAGCCTGATCGTGGGGGAAATCAGACGACCCCTGAAACCGGAAAGGGTGATTGAGCGCTACTTCGACGATTTGGATTTCCGCCGCTTTGACAGTGCCTACGGGCGGTTGGATCCGGTTACCCGGCCAGACAAGGAATCAGTTCTGTTCAACTGGCGTTGGAATGGAGGTCTTGTCGCATCCTATGGCAAGCTGACGGGCACCGAGATTACAAAGATCCGTCAGGCGGGCGGACTGGTCGATTGGCGGGTGGATCTCGAATGGTTGACCGCGCTTGATCTGCGCAAACAAACGATCGAAGTGCGCACAGCCTATCGAGACGGGCGTTGGTACATTACCCCCATAGGCCTGCGCCCTGTCCAGACCCCCGTGCGCTTACAGCGCGACGCAGAGGTCGCCTTCAATGTGGTTGGGCGGCGGCAACCCCGCTTGGAAACCGATTTGCATCGCGACCTCGTTGACCGCCCTGAATTGCATATCAGCGATGGTCGTCTTGTGGAGCGTGGGGGAAAGTACAGTTTGGTCGGGCATATTCGGAACATTGACGCCGACCCCGCCTTTGTCAGCCTTTTTGGGCTTTTGGAGGGGGGCGACACCATGATGGTGCGACAATCCATTGCCGAAGTTATGGGGCAGCGGCTGCTGCCGCAGGAAGCATCGGGCTTCAGGATTGATTTTGAAGGTGTGCTCTCGTTGGATGATGCAGAAATGCGGGGCGGTTTTGATCCTACGATGTTTATTCCACCCGAACTGGAAGTGCCCCCGGATGCTGCTGTTCTGGAGGCGCGGGCCGTCGTGCACGGGCGTGATCTGTACCGAGGTGTGGGCTTTAACGGGCTAGAGGTATCGCAAAGCGACGGGCTGCTCAGCGTGACTGGTCTGGCTGTGAACACGGGTACGGAGACCGCGACGATTATCCGTCTGACAGCGCTTCTATACGATGAGGAAGGGCGGCCGATATGGGCCGAGGCGGGCTTTGTCGAAGCAAACATCTACCCCGGTCAAAGCGCACACTTCCATCTGGACCTGCCTGCCCGATCTGAGATTCGGGTGATAGCGGACCTCGCCGAACGGGCAAAGATCGTCAATGGCAGCACGCAGTTGACCGTTTCACCCAAAGATCAGGTGCCATCAGGTGCCATCGCCCTGCAAGGTATCGAAGGGTATTCCGCAATTTCCTTCCACGTTTCTACGATGACCTATGACCCGATTTTCTGAAGTATATTCCCGTTTCCCCTGCGCCTTTGTGGTTGTCGCCGCGCTGACAGGTTTCACGCCCAAGGTAGGGTTGGCTGAGGATGTTTATACCGATGCTTTTGGGATTATCCCTCATTATGCAGTTTCGGATAATCGCAGCAGATGGGATAGCGGCCTGCCGCAAGAGGCCTCGGATCAAGGGCCGATCCTATCACTCTATGTTGCCCCCAAAAGCCTCGCGGCGGGGGGGGCTTCTGGTCAGGCGACAGCCGTGGTTATGGATGAGACGGGCACAATGGTCCGGGATGGAACGCGGGTGGCGTTCTTCCGTGAAGGCGTCGAGATCGGAGCCGTTGCAACCCGCAATGGGATCGCCAGCCTGCCGCTGGAGGCCGGTATCGCTGCGGATAGTTTTGCGGTGGGGGCCGTATCCCTAGGCAATCAAAGCCAGCGCGCCACCTACCGTATTACACCCGATGTTGCCTCGCTCACGGCGGAGCTGCTGCCGCAAGTTGAGGCCACGTCTTTTGAGAAAGTTACCACGATCGAAACCGGTGCCATTCTTGACCGTTTCGGCAACGTGGTTGATGAGGGCACGGCAGCTCGCATCGTGCTATATCATGGCCCCAATCGCTTCACCCTGCTGCCAACCCATACGTTGCGGGGCAGTGCCGGGACATACTTCCTCGTACGCGATGTGCCGCCCAGCGCCGAGGCGCAGGTAAGCATTGCCGGGAAGCGCTCCCCAACACAGCCCGTTAACGCGGTGCCCATCGAACTGGAGGCAGACTTGCCTGTCCAGCTGCAGATCCAGCCTGACCTGCGCGCGCTGCTCCTCAAGGCAGGGCCTTTCCAGACGGCTGCGGGCCATCAGCTTACCGATGGGTCTGAGGTGTTTGTTTCTGTGGAGGACCGCGCTGGAAATATCCGGCGGCACTCCGGTTGGGTGCGCGATGGGGTCTACGCCACATTTATCACCTTGGACCCCCGTCTTTCCCCCTTCTCTGTCACCGTTGAGACGCAAGCGGTACGCTTTGACTTCACAGGCGTTGAGCCTGTCAACGAGCCGGTGGAGCGCCTGCAATGACGACTGCCCTGTTCAAACTGGCAGTTTTCCTCGGCTTGGTTCTTTGGCTGATCTGGTTGGCGGCTGGGTTCTACGCGCGACTGTCAGAAAATGCCGTGACCTATCGCTATATTTCGGACGCATTGGACCAGCGGCTGATCTATCCAAGCCGTGTCACGTGGCTACCGCCTGACCGACCCTTGGACCGGCCTATTACCTATGCGGATGAGGAGCAGGTTGAAAAGATTATAGACAAGGCTTGGTCGGCTTTAACCTTGGCGCAAATCACTGGCGACAGCGCTGTGCTGAGAGACAGTTTTACGGGGGTTGCCTATGCGCGGGCAGAGCAAGCCGTAGCCGAAGCCCATCAACATGGGGGCCTCATCTCCGTCCTAAGTTCCACCGCGCGCCCCGTTTTCTTTCACAAGGATGCGTCGCTTCTGCAGTTGGAGGTGGACACTTTTGCGGTCCGGGCATTGTTGACCGAAGACCGCGTAGAGCACCATTCCCTGACACGAGACCGAAATATTGTAACGCTGCTCAATGGGGGCTACGGCTGGCGGATTTCAAATCTCAGACGCATCGGAAATGAGCCTGCCCAAGCCCTTGGCGTGGCAGCGCCAAGGGCAGGGCGTGCGGGCTTTAACTATTACCCGGCAGCAACACCCTGGACCTTGTTCTGGAGCGCTTATGAGCCTGCAATTATCGAAGCTGACTTTGCCCGGATCCGCAATCTAGGGGCAGACTCGATCAGGATTTTCCTAACCTATGACGCGTTCCTTGACCCTGAGACATCAGAGCAATCGGTGGAACGTCTTCGCCATCTCCTTGCGACGGCGGAAAAGAATGGTCTGAGTGTTGTGCCCACGCTGTTCGACCTCAAGTCTGATTTCTCTCCGGTCACTTGGGTGAATGATGCTGCATATCTTGACGTCGTATTGCCGATTGTCTCAGAGGCGGCTTCGGTCATCTATGTGGATTTGAAGAACGAGTCTGATCTTGATTTTAAAGCCCATGGAAAAGCCAAAACGCTGACATGGTTAAAAACAATGTTGGCGTATATGCGCGACCGCGCCCCCGAATTGGCGGCAACTGTAGGTTGGTCAAACGCGGCATCTGCGCCGCTTCTGGTCCGTGAATTGGATGTTGTTACGTACCATGACTACGCCAATGTCGACGAGGCAGGCATCCGCTTTCAAGCTGTAAAAGCCGCTGCCGCCGGTAAACCTGTGGCCGTGACAGAGATCGGCTACAGCGCCTACACCGTGCTTTTCGGCCTCCCAAGTTCGCCGCGCCGTCAGGCAGATAAGCTGGCGCAGCATCTGGACGCTCTGCGGGGCGCAGACGGTGTCTACATCTGGACGCTGCATGATTTCGTCAGGCACGACGCCGCTGCAATTGGCCGCTCGCCCTGGCGGCGCAGGCTCGAGACCAAGTTCGGCCTTCTGGATGCCAAGGGGCGTGAGAAACCTGCGGCAGATGTCTTCCGCAATACGTTCGCACAGGGTCAATAACTGGCCTTTGGCATAGGGGGCTTATGCCTCTTGATTTGGCGCGATCCTTTTGCGGAACCGAAGCATTCAAGGCGTTGATTTATACCATGGAGGGTGGAGTGGGTAACCGAGTGAAAGAGCATTTTGATGGAACAACGTATCGCACTGGTGAGCGCCTTCCCCCCTGGTCAGAAAAGCCTCAACGAGTATGGGCTTCATCTGGCAAAAGGCCTTGCGGACCGCTCTGATGTTGATGAAGTCGTTGTACTTGCAGATGTTTTGGACCAACCCGCCCCCGAACTTGACCTTGGGCCCAAGGTCCGCGTTGATCGCGTCTGGCGTTTCAATGATCCGTTCTCTGCTCTCAGAATTAACAACGCCTTGATTAAACACAAGGTTACCGCGGCGTTGTGGAACCTTCAGACGGCCACCTTCGGAGATCGGGAAATCCCAGCCGCGCTGGGCCATTTTGCACCACCGCTTGCAAGGGCCTTAGGCTTTCAAAGTGGGGTGATTGCGCACAACATCATCGCAGGTATCGATCTCGAAAAGACGCAACTTCGGGGTCAGAAAATGCGCCAAGCGATCGTGCGGCTGGGCGCGAGCCTCGCTTGTCGGGCTATGTTGGCAGCGAACTATACCACAGTCACCCTGCAGGGGTACTATGAGCACATTCGCGAGACCTACCCGGACGCTGATATCCACCTCGTTCCCCACGGTACATTTGATGCAGCGTGCAGCGATTTGTGCGCCCTGGCGGAACGTCCGAAGCGGATTGTCACCATGGGCAAGTTTGGCACGTACAAACGTCTTGATACCCTGCTTGAGGCGTTCGACATTCTGCGCTCCGACCCCCAGTACCAGGACTATGAATTGATTATCGGGGGGACTGATCACCCGAGCACACCCGGATACATGGCAAACCTGAAAGCGCAACGCGAAGGGGATTCAGGCGTATTGTTCCATGGATATGTCGCAGAAGAAGACGTTGCAGCGTTCTTTTCTACTGCTCGATTGAGTGTGTTTGACTACACGGCGACAACCGGCAGCTCTGGTGTGCTGCATCAGGCTGCGAGCTATGGGGTTGTGCCTGTGTTTCCGAGAATTGGGGACTTCGTTGATCTCTGTCGGGATGAAGGGCTCGAAGGCGAGCACTATGAAGCATCAAATGCTGCAAGCCTTGCGGAAGCGATGCGCCGCGTTTTGGAAGATTTGCCCAGCGCCCAGCGATATGCAGACGCAAATGTGCAGGTTGCGAAGGGCATGCCCTTTTCAGATGTCATTGATTTCCATGCCCGACGTTTGTTGGTGCACGCTGAAGAGGCCGTGGCGAACCCAGCCTGAAACCAATGTGAGTGAACCGCAGTCACACCAAGCCCGCACTGTGGGCCGCAAAAATACTTCTTTGGACCAGTACTAGCTACATCGCTTTCTATCAGGGCTAACGATTTCGGAGTTTTGCAGCGCCTAATTGATTGGCTGACACGTCCTCTAAGCGTGCAGCATTTGTTTATACAAACAAGC